>LJHT01000086.1 GCA_001295905.1 beta proteobacterium AAP51
CGTGAGGGCTGAGCCCGCGCGTGCAAGGCCGGAAGGCCTTGCACGGCTGGCGAAGGCCTGAACGCGATTTCACGCGTGAGGGCTGAGCCCGCCCGCCTCAGCGCCGCGCCATCAAGGCGTGCAGCAGGCCCACCGGCACGGCATAGGTGATGCCCGTGGGGCTGCTCAGCGCGCTTTCGCGCCCGGCCTTCACCAGCACCATGTTCACCACGCCCACCACGCGGCCGGTGTCGGTGTCCAGCACCGGGCCGCCGCTGTTGCCGGGGTAGGCGGTGGCGTCCAATTGCAGCAGTTCGAAGTTGCCTTCCCGCAGGCGGCTCAAGGCGCGCGGGTCGAGTTGCCGCGCCGTGGGCGCGGGCAGGGCGGCCGAGGTGATGCTGGAAACGATGCCGCGGTGCGTGACCACCGAGAACCCCAGCGCGCCGCCGATCGGAAACCCCATCAGCGCCACCGCCTGGCCTTCGCGCACCTGGCCGGCGCTTTCCAGCACCAGGCCGGGCAACGGCTGGCCTTCCAGCTGCAGCAGGGCCAGGTCGTGCAGGCGCTCGGTGGCCACCACGCGCGCCAGGCGGCGCTGGGTTTCCGCGCCCGGGCCACCGGGCCCTGACAACACGGCCATCTGCGGCCCGCCCGCGCTGCCGGCGCCGTCGGGCAGCACGTGGAAGTTGGTGGCCAGCAGGTTGCCCAGCCCGCCCGCCTCGGCGATGACAAAACCGGTGCCGCGAAAACCGAAGCGCGGGCTGTCGGTCGGGTTGAAAGTGCCCACGGGCAGCACCGCCGGCTTGCTGCGCGCCACCAGCTCGGGCAGCGTGAGCGCGGCCGTCTGGGCGCCGGCCCGGCCGCTGGCAGCACCGCCACCCAGGGCCAGCCCCGCCAGTGCCAGCAGGGTGCCCCGGCGGCGGGTGCAGGGCCTCAAAGCGTGCTCAGCAGCTGGGTCACTTCGGCCTGGTTGGCGAACTGGTCGCCCAGGCGCGCCAGCGTGTCGAGCTCGGCGCGTGCGCGGGTCTTGTCGCCGGCCTTGATGTAGAGCTTGGCCAGGCGCAGCGTCAGCGAGGGGTCCTTGGGTTCCAGCGTGATGGCGCGCTTCTGCGCCTCGATGGCCTCGGGCAGCTTGTTCTCGACCTCCAGCGCGTGCGAGAGCGTGTCCACCAGCGGCGCGCGGTCGGGCAGCAGCTGGTTGGCCTTCTGCGCCATGGCCAGCGCGCCGGGCTTGCCCTGCTTGGCTAGCAGCCAGGCCACGTTGTTCAGTGCCAGCGCGTTGTCGGGCTGCACGGCCAGCACGGCGCGGTAGCGGGCTTCGGCGCGGGGCAGGTCGTTCTGCGCCAGCGCCACGTCACCCAGGAAGTAGTTGAAGCTCACGTCCTTCGGGTTGGCCTTGGCCCAGTCGGCGGCCAGGCGCTCGGCCTCGGCCGCCTTGTTGGCGGCCATCAGCGAGGTGTGCAGCTTCACGGCCGTTTCCGCGTTCGGGGCCAGTCTCTGCGCCGTGCGGAAGGCGGCGGCAGCGGCGTCCCAGTTCTTGCGCTGAACCTCGATCTCGCCTTCGGAAAGAAAGCCCGTGGCGTCCTGCGGCTTGCGCTTCTGCAGGTCGCGCGCGAACTTCAGCGCGTCTTCAGGCCGCCCATCGGCCAGCGCCAGGCGTGCCTGCGCGCGGCCGATGTTCAGGTTGTCGGGCTGCAGTTCGGCGGCGCGGCGCAAGGAACGGCCGGCGGCTTCGGTGTCTTTCATCACCGCATAGGTTTCGGCCAGGCGCAGCTCTGGCGTGGCGCTGCGCGGCTGCAGGCCCGCCAGCTTGCGGAAGCTGGTCAGCGCGCGCTGGTGGTCGCCTGCGGCCAGTTCGGCGCGGCCCAGCATTTCCAGCACCTCGGTGCTGTTGGGCAGCGCGGCGCTGGCTTCCTGCGCCGCCAGCAGCGCGGCCTTGGTGTCGTTGGTGTTGAGCAGGTGGCCGATCAGCGCCACCTGCGGGCGCGCCTCGGTGGGGCCGGCTTTGACGGCTTCGCGCAAGGCGGCCGTGACGGTGGCCGCCGGCGCGCCTACGCGCGCCTCCAGCTCGGCCAGCGCCATGCGCGCCTGCCAGCTCTTGGGCTGGGCCTGCAGGAAGGCGTTGAAACGCTTGCGCGCTTCCTCGGGCTTGTTGGCTGCCACATCCAGCGCTGCTAGGCTGGCCACGGCAGGGAAGTAGGCAGGCTCCTTGGCGAGTGCCGCCTCGAAGCTCTTGGTGGCGCCGGCCACGTCGTTTTGCAGCGTCTGCACGCGGCCGCGCAGCTGCCAGGGCAGCGCCTGGTCGGGCAGCTTCTTCTGCAGCCCGTCGATGGCCTTCAGCGCACCGGCGAAGTCGTTCTGGCGCAGGCGCGCGCTCACCAGCGCCAGGTCGGCGCGCGGGCCGGCGTCACCGGCGGCCACGGCTTCCAGCTCGACGATGGCGCCGCTGCTGTTGCCGCGCGCCAGCTGGCCCAGCGCTGCCGAGGTGCGCACGCGCACGTCGTCGGGCGCGGCCTTCAGCGCGGCCTGGAAGGCCTGTTCGGAGCGCTGGGCGTCGCCCATCTGCAGGTAGGCCTCCCCGGCCAGCGAGAGCGTGGTGCCATCCGGCTTGGGGCCTTCGAGCACGGGCTTCAGCACGTCCAGCGTCTTGGCGGGTTCACCGGTGCGCAGGTAGGTCTGCGCCAGCAGAAGGCGCGACAGCCCCTGCTGCGGCACCAGCTTCAGCGCCTTGCTCAGCAGCGCCTCGGCCTGCAGGTAGTTGCGCAGGCGGAACTCGGTCGCGCCGGCCAGCTCCAGCACGCGCACGTTGTTAGGGAAGCTCTTGAGCACCTGCTCGGTGATCTCGCGCGCTTTCTTGAAGTCCTGGTCGTTGAAGGCGAACTGCGCTTCGAAGTACAGCGTTTCGGGGTGGTTGGGCGCGGCCTTCTTGAGCAGGGCGAACTCGGTGCGGGCTTCGTCGTTCTTCTGCAGGGTCAGCAGGCCCTGCACCAGGGCCGAGCGCAGCGTGCGGGAGTCGGGCTGGCTCTTCAGGCCCGTGCGCAGCGTGGCCACGGCAGCTTCGATGTCGCGCTTGCCGAAAGTCAGGAAGTCGGACTTCAGGACCACGGCGCGGTCGTTGCCGGGCTCACGCTCGAGCACTTCGTTCAGCAGGAAGAGCGCGCCGTCGACATCGCCTTCGCCGGCTTTCAGGCGGGCCTGCACCATCACGGCCGGCGCGTACATCGGCACGGCCTGCAGCGCGACGTCGGCAGACTCGCGGGCCTTGTCCTTCTCGGACCGCATCGCGTAGGCGATGGCCAGCGAGGTGGACAGGTCGGCCACGGCCTTGGCGTCCTGCAGCTTCACGTCGGCAAACTGCGTGACGAGCCGCGCTTCTTCGCCCATGGCCAGCAGCGCGCGCGCCAGTTCCGGCAGCACGAGGTCGTCGCTGAACTTCGCGTCTTGCGCCTTGCGCAGCTCCACGATGGCCGCCGTGCCATCACCCTGGGCCAGCAGCACCTTGCCCAGCAGGTAGCGCGCTTCGCCCGATTCGGGGTTCTCGCGCAGGGCGTTCTTCAGCTGGATGGAAGCCGCGCCGTAGTCGTTCTTGGCGATGAAGCTCTTGGCCGAGGTCACCATCGTCGCTTCGTTCTCGGCGCTGCAGGCCACCAGGGCCACGCACACGCCCAGTACCAGGGCCGCGTTCAGGATGTGGGACACGGAAGCTTTCCTCAAAGGGTTTGCAGCAGGCGGTTCACTTCAGGCAGCTCGGGCACGCGCGAACCCAGCCGCGCGAGCTTTTCCAGTTCGGCCTTGGCAAAGGCCTTGTCGCCTGCCTGAATGGCGATCTTGGCCAGATGCAGGCGCAGCAAGGAAGCCTCGGGCGCCCGCTCAACGGCCTGTTTCTGCACCTCCAGGGCCCGTGCCACCTGGCCGTTGGCCGCCAGGGCGGCCGCCAGCGTGTCCATGAAGGCGGGCCGGTTGGGCACGCGGGCATTGGCCGCCTCGGCCAGGGCCAGCGCGCCGCTGTCGCCGCGCTGCACCAGGATCCACGCCAGGTTGTTCATGGCTGCCGAGTGCTCGGGCTGGGCCTTCAGCACGCGACGGAACCGCGTCTCGGCCAGGGCCAGGTTGTTGGTGGACAAGGCCACGCCGGCCATGTAGGCGTCGAAGGTGAAGTCCTTGGGGTTGTCGCGTTCCCACTGCGCAGCGAAGCGGGCCGCTTCGTCGGCCGCACCGGCCGCCACCAGGTGCATGTGCAGGCGCTGGGCCAGCGCCGACGTGCCCGCCGCCTTCAGGCCGTTGCGCAGCGCCTGCTGCGAGGCCTTGGTGTCTTTCAGCTTGAGCTGGATGTCGCTTTCGTACAGGTAGCCCGCGTCATCGGTGGGGTCCTGCTTCTGCATGGCCCGCGCCACGGCCAGCGCGTCGGCCGGCCGGTTGTCGGCCAGCGTCAGCTGCATCAGCCGGCGCTGGGCGATGTCGAGCTTGGGCTGAAGCTGCAGCGCCGTGCGCAGGCTGCGCTCGGCAGCGGCGCGGTCTCGCAGGGCCAGGTGCACATCCACCAGCCGCAGGTGCGGCACCGGCGACTGCGGGTTCAGGCCCACCAGCTGCCGGAAGGTGTTCAGCGCCTGTTCGTGGTCGCCGCTGGCCAGCTGGGCCGCGCCCAGCACCTCGACCAGGTCGAACTGGCGCGGCAGTGCCGCGTTGCCCTGCTGCGCGGCGTCGAGCGCGAGCTTGATGTCCTTCGAGCGCAAGTGGTTGTTGACCAGCGCCACGCGCAGCGTGGGCTCGCCCGGCGAGCGCTTGATGGCCTCATCGAGGATCTTGGTCACCTCTTCGGCGCTGCCGCCGGTTCGCAGCACCAGCTCGGCGATGGCCAGGCTGGCCTCGTGGTTGCGGGGGTCTGCCGCGAGCTGCTGCTCGAAGCGTGCGCGGGCTTCCTTGGGCTTGCCATCGGCCAGGTCCAGAGAGGCCAGGGCCGTGGCGGCGGGGAAGAACTTGCCGTCCGTGGCCAGCGCCTTTTCGAAATCGGCCCGGGCTGCCGGCAGGTTCTTGCGTGCGATGTGGATGCGGCCGCGCACGAGGTAGCCGCGGGCATTGCCGGGCTGCTTGGCGATCAGCGCATCGGCTGCCGTGAGGGCGGCGTCGAACTCGTTGCGCTTCATGCGCGCGCTGATCAGGGCCAGGTCGGCGAAGCCGTCCTTGTCAGCGGCGGCCACGGTCTCCAGTTCGGTGAAGGCACTGTCGGCGTTGCCGCGTGCCAGCTGCGCCATCGCCACCGCGGTGCGGAAGCGTGGGTTGTCGGGGGCCATGGTGGAGGCCGCGACGAACTGCTTCTCTGCGGCAGCGCTGTTGCCCATCTGCAGGTGAGCGTCGCCGGCCAGGGCGGCCGAGACGGCATCGCCCAAGGCCGGGTCGAGCAGGGGCTGCAGCGCGGTCAAGGCCTTGGCCGGTTGCCCCATGCGCAGGTACACGGTCGCCAGCATGCGGCGCGCCGAGAGCAGCCGCGGGTTGTTTTGAAGCGCCTTGCTCAGGTGGGTTTCCGCCAACAGCAGTGAGCCGCCCTGCTGCTCGATGGCCCCGGCCAGGTACAGCGTGCCGCTGTGTTCAGGGGCCAGCCGCAGCAACTGCAGCGTGATGTCGCGGGCGCGGGCAATTTCGCCCTTGGCGAAGGCCAGCTGGGCCTCTGCAAAGCGCGTCTGTGCATGGTTGGGCAGCACCGCCCGCAGCGCTGCAACCTGCTGTTCGACCCCGGCGATGTCGCCCTTGCGGAACAGCACGCCCAGGATGGCGCGGTGCGCGGGCAGGTAGGCCTTCTGCACGGCCAGCGCCTGCTTGAACGCGGCCACCGCTGCATCGGGGTCTTGCTTGATGAGCAGCAGCAGTTCGCCCTTGAGGTGCAGTGCGTCGTGCCGCTTCGGGTCGGCTGCCACCACGCGCTCGACGATGGCCAGGGCTTCGTCGAACTTGCCCGTGCCGGCCACGATGCGGGCGCGAAGGATCAGCGCCGCACCGTGGTTGGGGTCGAGCTTCAGCGCGTCTTCCAGGTTGGATTCGGTCTGCGCCCGGTCGCCCTGTTCGGCCCAGGCATTGGCCACGCTGGTCTTCAGGTCGGCCGCGGCAGCCTTGTCGGTCAGCGCCAGCTGGCCGTACATCGAGGTGATCTTGCGGTACTGCCCGGCCAGCAGCAGCGCACGCGCCAGTGGGGGCACCACGAGGTTGTTGTCGTGGTTCAGGTCGATGGCCTTGGTCAGCTCGGTGGCGGCGGCCACGGGGTCGCCGTCGGCCAGCAAGGCGGTGCCCAGCAGGTAGCGCGCTTCGCTGCTGTTGGGCTCGAGCTGCAGCGCGGCCTTGTACTGGATGACGGCGGCGCGCATCTCGCCCTTGGCCAGGTGGCCGTTGCCGCTGGCGATCAGGCTGGCGGGGGTGTCCTTGCCGCAGCCGCTGAGTAGAACGGCCAACACCAGGGCCGTACCGGCGGTTCGCAGACGAAGTGCGTTCATGGAAGCATGTCCTGTATTCCGATGCCAGAAATGCGCGGTCTATCGGATCGCGAGCCGCTTCATCAAGTCGTAGAGCGTGGGCCGGCTCACGCCCAGTATCTCCGAGGCGCGAACGATGTTGCCGTCCGAGCGGGCCAGCGCGGTGATGATGGCGCGCCGCTCGGCAGCCTCTCGCACGGTGCGCAGGTCGAGGTCGGCGTCCAGGCTGCCTTCGGCGCCGCCTTCAGGCAGTTCCGGGGTCGTCAGGGCCAGGTCCTGGGCGGTGACGTTGTCACCGTCGGCCATGATGGCGGCACGCTTCATGGCGTTGAGCAGTTCGCGCACATTGCCGGGCCAGGTGTATTTCTCGATAGCCAGCACGGCATCTTCCGTGAAGCGCAGGGCCGGGCGCCGCTGCTCTTGCGCGAAGCGCCGCAGGAAGGCGTGCGCCAGCAGCACCGAGTCGCCGTTGCGCGCGCGCAGGGGCGGAATCTTGATGACGATCTCGGCCAACCGGTAATACAGGTCTTCCCGGAAGCGGCCTTCCTTGATCAGCGCGGTGAGGTCCTGGTGCGTGGCACCCACCACGCGCACGTCCACCGGCACCTCTTGCCGCGCGCCCAGGCGTTCGACCACGCGCTCCTGCAGAAAGCGCAGCAGCTTGGCCTGCAGCGACATCGGCAGGTCGCCGATCTCGTCCAGCATCAGGGTGCCGTTGTGGGCGGTTTCGAACTTGCCGGGCGTCGACTTGGTGGCGCCGGTGAAGGCGCCCTTCTCGTAGCCGAAGAGCTCACTTTCCAGAAGGTTTTCCGGAATGGCCGCGCAGTTGATCGCAATGAAGCGGCCGGTGCGCTTCGAAGCTGCGTGCAAACCCTGGGCCAGCACTTCCTTGCCGGTGCCGCTTTCTCCCAGCAGCAGCACCGTGGCGTCGCTGCTGGCCACCCGTTCGACGGTGCGCGAAATGCGCAGCATCTCGGGGTCGCGGGAAATCATGCCGGCCACGGCGTCCACCTGGCGCAGCGCCTGCAGGCGCTGGTTTTCCGCCTGCAGTTCGGCCATGCGCGAAGCGCGGTCGACGGTGAGGGCCAGCACGTCGGGGTCTACCGGCTTGGCCAGGAAGTCGTAGGCGCCGAGGCTGATCGCGCGCAGCGCGTTGTTCTGGTCGTTCTGCCCCGTCAGCACGATCACCTTCACCGCCGGGTCGATTTCCAGCAGCTGGCCCAGCAGCTTGAAGCCTTCGGAAACGGAATCGGGGTCGGGCGGCAGGCCCAGGTCCATGGTGACCACGGGCGGGCGGTGGCGCCGGAACTGCAGCAGGGCATTTTCGCGGTCGGCAGCGCCGATCGACTCGAACCGGTCGAGCGACCACTTGAGTTGTTTCTGCAGCGCCAGATCGTCTTCGACGATCAGCAGGAGAGGGTTCGGGGTGCTCAAGTTCGGTCGAAACCAGTGGCTGAATCGTTGGCGTTGCCGACTAGGAGGTCGGAGCTCGTCTGCAATTCGAAGGTGGGCATCAGGATGGAGATGACGGTACCGGAACCGGGCTGGCTCTTTACCTCGATCTGGCCGCCGAGTTCACGAACGTACTGAAAACTTTCGTAAGTGCCTATGCCCATGCCGCTTTGTTTGGTGGTGCTGAAGGGCCTGAACAGGCGGGTCTGGATGAATTCTTCGGTCATGCCGGCGCCGGTGTCGCCCACCTCCACGCGCACCTGCCCACTTTGCCGGTAAACCGAAACCCACACCTTCCCCTCATTCGGGGTGGCGTCCAGCGCGTTCTGCACCAGGTGGCCGAGCACACGCTCCAGCCGGTCGGGGTGGCCCCGCGTGGCCACGCGCTCCATGCGTTCGAGCACCAGCTCGCGCCCCTGGGCCTGCACGGTGTGCTGCAGCTTCTTCACGATGGGCAACAACTCCACGCCCCGCACGCCGCCCGCCGGCGCCGCACCCTCGCGCAGCTGCAGCATGAGGCGCCGCATCTTCTCGAGCGAGCTTTCGATCGTCAACAGCATGTCCTGCTGGAACTCGCGGTTGTCGTGCAGCCGTTCCGCATTCTTCAGCATCAACGACAGCTGCGCGACGATGTTCTTGAGGTCGTGCACGACGAAGGCCGACATGCGGTTGAAGGCGTCGAACTTGCGCGCCTCGAGCAGCGCCTCGGTGGCCTGCATCTGGGCCAGGAAGCCGGCAGCCTGCTGGCTGGCGGTTTTCAGCAGGTCGCGCACCTCCCAGTCCAGCCGCAAGGGCGTGCGCGGCAGCGAAAGCACCACGAAGCCCAGCAGGTCGTCGCCGGCGTGCAGGGGCACCACCAGCCAGGCCTGCGGCGTTTGCAGCAGCCAGGTGGGCACGGCGAGTTCACCGTACTGGCGCGGGGCGTCGCGAAATTCTTGCAGGTCCACCACCCAGGCGCGCTCCTGCAGGAAGCGGCAGAAGCTGGAAGCGGCCGGCTCGCGCGCCGCTTCGGCTGGCATGTTCCAGCGCGAAGACTGCCGGTAGCTTTCTGCGTCGCCATCGCGCACCCACAGCGCGCCGGCCGGGCACTCGAGCATGTCGGCCAGGCCCCGCACGATGCGTTCGCCCACCTCCTGGGGTGCGGTGCGCGCCGACAGCTTGGCGGTGAAGCGCAGCCACTCTTCGCGGTAGTCGTAGCGGTAGCTGAAGAAGTGCTTGCCGACGAACACCCGCAGCCAGGCGCGCGCCGAGCCGGAAAACAGCAGCACGGCCAGGCCGACCACCCCGATGGCCAGCAGGGAAAGCTGCAGCGTGCGGCCCCATTCGCCGCCCACGTAGCGCACGTAGTAACCCACGGCCGACATGAACAGCAGGTAGCCGCCGGTCAGCATCAGGGTGGCCGAGTAGAAGGCCGCCGTGCGCGAGACCTGCAGGCGGGCGATCCAGTCCACGCTGCGGCGCGAGGCTACGAAGAGAAAGGGCACCGCCAGCAGGTGGGCCGTGCTGCGCACCGCCAGCACGTCCAGGTCGATGCGGCCGAGCAGCAAGCCTTCGGAGTAGACGTAGAAATCGAAGCCGAAGACGCAGGCCAGCCCCAGGCAAACCGGCTTGGCGCCCCAGCGCGAGCCGCCGTCGATGTTGCGCAGAAACTGCTCCAGCAGGATGAGCCCCAGCACCGCCAGGCCCAGCTGCGCCGTCAGCAACGAGCGCGAGGTGTATTCGTCGAGTTGGCCGCGCCCCACCTGCACGAGCAGCAGCACGGCGGTCACCACCAGCGCGGCGGCCGTGGCAGGCACCAGCAGGCCGCCTGCCCGGCTGCTGCGGTCGCGCCACATCGGCCATATCAGCTGCAGCAGGAACGCCAGCCACAGCGCGTAGCGCAGCCAGTCCAGCAGCGCCGCCGTGACCAGCCAGCCCACGTGCTGTACGCGGGTGTCGAGCGCGCTGCTGGCTGCCCAGGCCGCGCTGGCCAGCAACGCAGCGGCGAACATCCAGGGCCGGCGGCCATTGGCCAGGGCGAAGTGGTTCGACCGCAGAACGTGAACCAGCAGTGCCAGGTAGGCCAGCGCCGCGGCGCTGTAGCCGTACAGCCGCAGGTCGGCCGCGTCGGAGGTCATCGGCCTTGGCGCTGGGCTCGGCCGCGCCCCGGGCCTGCAGGCCCCTTGCTGGCCGAGGCGGTGTTCAACGTGCGCCCTTGCCGGTCAGCACCACGCCCACGGTTTCGAAGAGCACCACCAGGTCGAGAAACAGGGTGTGGTTCTTCACGTAGTACAGGTCGTACTGCAGCTTCTCTTGCGAATCTTCCACCGTGGCGCCGTACTGGTAGCGCACCTGGGCCCAGCCCGTGACACCCGGCTTCACGCTGTGCCGCACGGCGAAGAAGGGAATCTCCTGCGTCAGCTGGTCCACGAAGAAGGGGCGCTCCGGCCGCGGCCCGACGAGGCTCATCTCGCCCTTGAGCACATTGAAGATCTGCGGCAGCTCGTCCACTCGCAGGCGGCGTATGACGTGGCCCACCCGCGTGACGCGGTCGTCGTTGTTGCTGGCCCAGCGCGGCTTGCCGTCTTTCTCGGCATCGGTGCGCATGCTGCGGAACTTGATCACCTTGAACGTACGGCCATCCAGGCCCACGCGTTCCTGGCGGTACAGCAGCGGGCCGGGGCTGTCCAGGCGGATGGCCACCGCAGCCACCAGCATGATGGGCGCCGACACCAGCAACAGCAGCGAAGCGCAGGCGATATCGAACACGCGCTTGATGAAGGTGCGCAACTCGCCCTGGTTGAAGCCGTCGCCGAAGATCAGCCAGCTGGCGTTGAGGAAATCAACGCGGATCTGGCCCAGGGTCTTCTCGAAGTGGGTGTTGAGGTCGTAGACCTTGATGCCGCTGAGCTTGCAGTCGAGCAACTGGCGCAGCGGCATGCTGCCGGCCCGCCGCTCCGTCAGCGCGACGACGATTTCGTCGATCTCCAGGCTGCGCGCGGTTTCCAGCAGGCTGCCGCGCATCTCCAGCAGCTTGGGGCGGGCGATGGCCGTGTCTTTCTCGTTGGGCCCCGGGATGTAGCCCACGACATGCGCGTTCGGGTCTGAAGCCCCCAGGGTCTGGCCCACCACCTCGGCGGCCGAGCCCGCGCCGAATATGAGGATGCGCGTGCGCGCCGGTTGCACCGCCTGCCAGTGGGCCAGGTAGACGCGGCGCAGCACCACCGCCGTCATGCCGGCCATGGCCGAGACCTGCAGTGCCGGGTTCTTGCCCAGGTCGCCCGGCAGGAAGGCGAAGATGGCGTAGCTGAGCGGCAGCAGCACCAGCAGCGCGCAGAAAGCCCGCATGCACGAGTGCCCGAAAGACGTGGTGGGTGAACGTTCGTACAGCCCCGAGGCGCTGTTCACCAGGAAAAGGCAGGCGCTGAGGGAAAGGGCGTGGGTGCCGGCCAGCGGCATGCTGGTGTTGAAGCTGCTGCCCGGCTGCAGCATCAAGGCCACCATCACCATGAGGAACACCACGCTGGCATCGAAGGCGATGCCCCGCAGCGTGCTTCGGTGAACGTAGTGGCTGAAGATCTTGATCATGGGCCCAGGTCTGTGCGGGTTCGTCGCTGCGCCTGTGTGGCGATGCCCCGGCGAACCCTGCCGGAAGCCGCAGGGGTTGCGGGCAACCGGCTTTCGCCTGGGGCCTGAGTGTAAAAACTTGCTACCAATAGGCCATCCCCGTCATGAGGGAAGGCGGGCCGGACGGCGGGCCAGGGGTCGTTACCCCACCCGCTTTCCGGCTACCGGTGTAAGCAGCGCGCAGGATATCCAGCCCGCCTGCAAGCGCTACGCTCGGTGCCGACGCAGGGGGCGGGAGTGACAACTCGTGCACGCTGTTTCTGATCAGCGGCCCCTCTGGCGTGTCCCGGGGCCCGTTGGGCGACGGCGGCGGGTGTGTCGGCAGGCTTTACAGCGGCGGCTGCCGATTCGGCTAAGTGGTTGATTCAAAAGGCTGGCATAGCAGTTGCTAAGTTGTTCTCAGCGGCGGCTTGCCGTCATCGTCTGAATGCGACAAGGAGAGAAACCATGAACCTTTTCAAGAAGCTGGCTGTTGCCGCTGGTCTGGCTGCTGCGGTGGGTGCTGCCAGCGCCACCGTCGTTCTGCCCGGTAGCGAGCAGTCCCTGCAGAGCATCATCAACGGCCTGTACACGGCTGCGGGTGCTACCCCGGCCCAAGCGGCTGCGGCCGCTCCTGATGTGAACGCCAATCAATATGCGGCCGACGAGCGTTGGCGTGTTGAGGCCAGCGGTACCACCGCTGCCACGTTCATCATCGAGATCACGGGCGGCGCGCTGACCAACACCTTCGGTGTGTACAGCCTGACCAACCCGAACGCCAAGGTCCAGCTGTTTGGCGGTGCTGCCACCAGCGCATTCAAGGCCCAGTTGTCGATCAACAACCTCGGCGGCGGTAGCGTGACTTATCTGGACGCAGGCAGCAACGTCACTGGCTTCCAGAATTTTGCTGCCGGCACGCTGATGGGTGGTGAGTTCGGCTACTACCTGGGCACCGGTAGCGGCAACCCGCAGAGCTTCTTCTACTCGCAATCCGCGCTCAACGCCGGTGGCAGCGATCAGATGGTGGCTTACCAGGGTGATGGCGACACCATTCGCCTGCCCGGCCAGAACAACGGTATCTGGGGTTCTTCCAGCTTCATCCTTGCCTGGGAAGACACGCTGTATGGCAACAGCGACAAGGACTTCAATGACCTCGTGCTGTACGTCGAGTCGGTCACCGGCATCCCCGAGCCGGCCACGCTGGCCCTGGTGGGTCTGAGCCTGGCGGGTCTGGGCTTCGCTTCGCGCCGCCGCAAGGCCTGAGCGACAAGCGCACTCCGCGCAAGTGAAAAGGCGGCCTTCGGGCCGCTTTTTTCTTTGGTGCTGCAACACAGATCGTGACAATGTGCTGCCTGCGCTCGCTGGGCCCCTTCCGAGGGGCTGGCTTGCTGGCAGCGCTATGCCATCATCTGCGGCTGTACGAAGCGTAGGCGTCCGCCCCTGGCGGCCCCGCAGTTGAGGATAGGGTTCAAATGCTCAAGCTCATGGATGCAAGTTCTCGTCGGGTGGCGCTGGTGGCCGCCTCTGTGCTGCTGCTCGGTGCCGGCGGCTGCGCGAACCTGGTTCCGTCTGACATCCCGCCCGCGCCGGCCACAGCCGCGAGCAGCGAGTACACCTACGTCATCGGCGCCGGTGACATTCTGAACATCGTCGTCTGGCGCAACCCCGACCTTTCGATGTCGGTGCCCGTGCGTCCCGACGGCAAGATGTCCGCTCCGTTGGTCGAAGAGCTGCCGGCCCAGGGCAAGACCCCCACCGAGCTGGCGCGCGACATCGAAAAGCGCCTTTCCACCTACGTTCGCGACCCCATCGTCACGGTGCTGGTGTCGGGTTTCGTGGGCCCCTACAGCGAGCAGATCCGCGTGGTGGGCGAAGCGGCCCGGCCGCAGTTCCTGCCCTTCAAGCAGAAGATGACCGTGCTCGACCTGATGATCGCCGTGGGCGGCCTGACGGATTTCGCCGACGGCAACCGCGCCATCATCCAGCGCACCTCCGAAGGCAACAAGCAGTACTCGGTGCGGCTGAAAGACCTGCTCAAGCGCGGCGACCTGTCGGCCAACGTCGAAATGCGGCCGGGCGACATCCTCATCATCCCGCAAGGCCTGTTCTAAGCCTGCCTGCCGGCCCTTACCGCGCGCACCCGCATGCAAGAACCTGTCAAACAACTGCTGGCCACCCTGCGTGGCATGTGGAAGTTCCGCTGGCCCAGCGTGGTGGTGGCCTGGGTCATTGCTGCCATCGGCGTGGTGGTGGTCTGGCGCATCCCCGACCAGTTCGAAGCCTCGGCCCGCGTCTACGTCGATACCGACTCCATCCTGAAGCCGTTGATGACGGGCCTGACCGTGCAGCCCAACGTCGAGCAGCAGATCGGCATGCTCAGCCGCACCCTGATCAGCCGCCCGAACATCGAAAAGCTCATCCGCATGGCCGACCTGGACTTGCGTGCCACCAGCAAGGCCGACCAGGACGCGCTGATCGAGCGCCTGATGAAGAACATCGAGATCCGCACCGCCGGTGGCGTGAACCTCTATTCGATGGCCTACAAGGACCAGGAGCCAGAGAAGGCCAAGCGCGTCATCCAGTCCCTGGTGTCCATCTTCGTCGAGTCGGGCTTGGGTGCCAGCCGCAAGGACACCGATTCGGCCAAGACCTTCCTGGCCGAGCAGATCAAGACCTTCGAAGCCAAGCTCGAAGACGCCGAAGCCCGCCTGAAGGAGTTCCGGCTTCGCAACCTCGACATGCAAACTGCCGATGGTAAGGACGCCGCGGCCCGGCTGGTCGAGATCAGCGCGCAACTAGAGGCGGCCAAGCTGCAGCTGCGCGAAGCAGAAAACGCGCGTGATGCCGCCAAACAGCAACTCGCGGCCGAGCGGGGCCAGGGTTCGGGCAGTTCGGTCACGCAAAGCCTGCTGCAGGAATCGGCCCTGGCTGTTTCCACTCCCGAGATCGATTCGCGGCTCGACGCCCAGAAGCGCAACCTCGACGGCCTGCTGCAGCGTTACACCGACCAGCACCCTGACGTGCAAAGCGCGCGCCGCCTCATCAAGGACCTGGAAGACCAGAAGAAGCGCGAGGTGGCCGAATTGCGCAAGACCGCCATGCTCACGCAAACCGCCTCGCCCACCGGCACGGGCGCCAGCCTGGCCGCGCAAGAACTCGGGCGCATGCTGGCGGGTTCTGAGGTGCAGGTAGCTGCCCTGCGTGCGCGCGTCGCCGAATACGCGGGCCGTTACGCTGCCGCGCGTGAATCGCTGAAGCTTGCGCCGCAAATCGAGGCCGAGGCTGCCCAGCTGAACCGCGACTACGCTATCACGAAGAAGAACTACGAAGACCTGGTGGCGCGCCGCCAGTCGGCGGTGATGTCGGGCGAGCTCGACGTGGCCTCGGGTGTGGCCGAGTTCCGCCTCATCGACCCCCCGCGCGTGGCCCCCAAGCCGGTTTCGCCCAACCGCCTGTTGCTGCTGCCGCTGGTGCTGGTGGCGGCCCTGGGCGCGGGCGCCGCGCTGGCTTTCGTGCTGAGCCAGCTGCGCCCCACCTTCTCTGACCCCGAACAACTGCGCCAGGCCACAGGCATGCCTTTGCTGGGCGTGGTGACCGCCCTCACCACCGACGTGGACCGCCGGTACCAGCGAGCCAGCCTGATGCGCTTCGTAGCGGCATCGGGCGGGCTGGTCGGTCTTTTCATCGCCGGGCTCATCGCGATGACCCTCACGGGCCGTTACGGTCTCTAGTGCCATGAGCAGCCTTATCGAACAAGCGGCGCAGCGTCTGGAGCAACTGCGCCAGGCGGGCATCAGCATCCCTGAACCCGAGCGGCCGTTGCCGGTGGCGGCGCCTGCGGCGCGCCATTTTGAACCCATGCCGCCTGCGGGTTTTGTCGAGCCCGAGCCCCAGCCCGATCCCGCACCCAATGCCAGGTACCTTGCCGAGGAAGACGCGCAACCTCAATCGCGCCAGGTGGAAATCGACCTGGCCATGCTCGGCAGTTCGGGCATCGTGACGCCCATATCGCCGCGGTCGCACATGGCCGACCAGTACCGCGTGATCAAGCGGCCGCTGATTGCCAATGCCATGGGCAAGGGTGCGGCCACGGTGACGCACGGCAACCTCATCATGGTGACCAGCGCCTTGCCCGGTGAAGGCAAGAGCTTCACTTCGGTGAACCTGGCCATGAGCATTGCCGCCGAGCTCGACCACACCGTGATGCTGGTGGATGCCGACGTGGCCCGCCCTTCCATCCTGCGCATGCTGGGCCTGCCGCCCGGCCCTGGCCTGCTGGACCTGCTGGAAGGCAAGGCCGACATGGCCGGCGTGCTGCTGCGCACCAACGTCGACAAGCTCACCATCCTGCCCAGCGGTTCACCGCATCCTCGCGCCACCGAACTGCTGGCCAGCGACGCCATGTCCAGCTTGCTGCAGGACATGGCCACGCGTTACCCCGACCGCATCATCATCTTCGATTCGCCGCCGCTGCTGCTGACCACCGAATCTCGCGTGCTGGCCACCCACATGGGCCAGATCGTCGTGGTGGTGCATGCCGACCGCACCCTGCAAGGCACGGTGAAGCAGGCGCTGGCCGCCATCGAAGCCTGCCCCCTGAAGCTGATGGTGCTGAACAAGGCCCGCAGCAATGCGGCAGGCGAGTACGGCAGCAACTACGGCTATGGCTACGGTTACGGCTATGGCTACGGGTATGGCTACGGTTACGGTGCTGCCGCAGGGGCAGGCGCAGGCGCTAGCGAAGGCGCGCCGGCCGCAGGTGATGCGGCCGCGCCGCCGCGCTGAGCCGGGTTGCCGGGCATGAACGGGCTGCCCGCGGCATTGCGCCGCCGCCAACGCGCCGCTGCGCCGGGCTTCCTGGTACTGGCCTTGGCGCTGCCCGCGTCTGCGCTGGCCCAGCAAGGCAGCAGCCGCGACCTGCTGCCCACCTTCGACACCGAGCTGACCTACATCGATGTCGAGCGCGCCGGGCTTGGGCGTTCACAGAGCGAGCTCACCACACAACTGCGGCCTGGTTTCCGGTACACCAGCCGCACGGGCCGGCTGCAAGGCGCGGTGTCTTACGGCCTGGGCTTGACCTACCGCTCGCGCACCGACCCCAGCTTCGATGCCAGCAACCAGCTGACCGCCGCGCTCACGGGCCAACTGGTCGAGAACCTGGCCTTCGTCGATGTGTCGGCCTCCATCGCCAAACAGTCGCTCTCCGCTTTCGGGCAGCAATCGGTGGCCGAGCAGCCCACCGAGAACCCGAACCAGGAGGAAGTGGGCAACCTCAGCATCACGCCCTCGTTGCGGGGCAACCTGGCCGGCCTGGCGCTGGTGGATCTGCGGCTGAATGCCACCGCTGCCAACACGCGCAAGTCGATCGAGGGCGACAGCCTCAGCACCGGCGGCACCTTGACCTTGAGCTCCACCAACCCCAACGCCATCATCGGCTGGGGTCTGAGCGCCAGCACCATCACCACCGACTACCGCACCCGGGGCGACGCCAAGAACGACCGCGCCACTGCTTCCGTGGAGATCAGGCCCGACGTCGACGTCTCGCTCAGCGTGCGTGCCGGGCGCGAAACCACCGACATCGGCCTGTCGCAGAGCGAAAGCTTCAGCAACTGGGGCGCCAGCCTGCGTTGGCAGCCCAGCCCGCGCACCTTGGCCAGCTTCAACACCGACCGGCGCTTCTTTGGGCGTTCGCACAGCATCAACCTGTCCTACCGGCTGCCGCTTTCCAGCCTGCGCTTCGGCAGCGTGCGTGATGTCACCCTGTCTGCCAACCCGGGCGCCCTAGGGCAGCCGCTCACGCTGTACGACTTGTTCTTCGAGCAGTTCGCCTCGCAGGAGCCCGACCCCGCGCTGCGCCAGCAGCTGGTGCTGGACTTCCTGGCCGGGCTGGGCCTGGACCCCCAGGCCAGCATCGCCGGCGGCGCCATCAACCGCGGCCCCACGGTGCAAGAGCGCAACGACATCGGCTTCACCTACAGCGCCAAGCGGCTGACGCTGTCAGGCCAGGCCTTTGCCAGCCGCACCCAGCAGTTGCTGGAAGCCGGCCTGCCGGCGCCCAGCGATGCCAACCCCCGCCAGCGCGGCTACACGGGTACAGTGGCCTATCGGCTGACGCCGACCGCCACGTTCAGCCTGCTGGGTTCACGCCTGATGACCAAGCCCACGGCCAACCAAACCGGCACCGACTTGAAATCGCTGGGCCTGACGCTCAGCGAACGCCTCGGGCGTCTTGCCACCGCTGCCATCAACGCGCGCTACAGCGTGTTCAACAGCGCCACCAACCCCTACCGCGAGACGGCTGTCAGCGCCTCGCTGGGCCTTCGGTTCTGAGCCATGTACGAAGCGTTCTACGGGCTCACCGCCAAGCCCTTCCAGCTGAACCCCGACCCCAGCTTCTACTTCGCGAGCAAGCAGCACCGCCGCGCCAAGGCGTACCTGGAGTACGGCGTCTCGCGCAACGAAGGTTTCATCGTCATCACCGGTGAAATCGGCGCTGGCAAGACGATGGTGCTGCGCAGCCTGATCGAGGGGCTGAACGGCAGCAACGTCATCACCGGGCACCTGGTCACCACGCAGCTGGGTGCCGAAGACACCCTGCGCATGGTGGGCGCGGCCTTCGGCTTCCGCGTGAAGGACGTGCCCAAGAGCGAGCTGCTCATCACGCTGGAAGCCTTTCTCATCAGCCAGACGAGCAAGGGCAAGCGCTGCCTGCTCATCGTGGACGAAGCGCAGAACCTCACGCCGCGCGCGGTGGAAGAGCTGCGCATGCTCAGCAACTTCCAGTTCGGCAACCAGGCGTTGCTGCAAAGCTTCCTGGTGGGCCAGCCCGAGTTCCGCGAGATCTTGCAGCAGCCCGAGATGGAGCAGTTCCGCCAGCGCGTGGCGGCCACCTGCCACATCGGCCCGCTGGACGCCGAAGAAACCAAGGGCTACATCGAACACCGCCTGAAGTGCGCCGGCGCCAAGGGCAAGCCCAGCTTCGAACCCAGCGCCTTCGGCGTGATCCACGCTGCCACGGGCGGCATACCGCGCCGCATCAACGCCGTGTGCGACCGCCTGATGCTGGCCGGCTTCCTGAACGCCCGCCCCCATATCACCGAGGCCGATGTGAACGAGGTGGTGCGCGAGTTCGAGCAAGAAAACCAGGTGCCCGCCCGTGCCCAACAAGTGGCCATGGCCGGTGCTGGCGCGGCGGAAATGCCCGGCGGCATGGCCGGCGCCCTGCTGGACGTGGACCTCAGCGCCGTGCAGCTGAGCGGCGACGAAGCCGAGGCCATGAGCAAGCAGCTGGCTTCGCTGACGGCCGACCAGCGCGGCGACCAACTGCAGCGCCTGGAGCGCAGCCTGCTGCGGCTGGAGCGCATCAACGTGCAGACCCTGGCCATGCTGACGAAGCTGGTCGAGGCGGTGAAGAAGAAGCCTTAGCCGCGGCCGCGCGGGCTGGCGCCACCCCCCGAACTTGAGCCCGCCGCGCCCCCACCTCGCAGGGGGCGGGCGTGGCATATCACCACCCGGGCCGGCCTGAACGCCAGCCACAATGCGCAGCTGCCATGCTCGCACCCACCATCACCAACGCCCTCACCATCGACGTGGAAGACTACTTCCAGGTCTCTGCCTTGGCGCCCTACATCCGGCGCGACGAGTGGAACACGCGCGAATGCCGTGTCGAGCGCAACGTCGATTGCATCCTGGCCATGCTGGCCGAGCGCCAGGTGCAGGCCACCTTCTTCACCCTGGGCTGGGTGGCCGAGCGCTACCCACAGCTGGTGCGCCGCATCGTCGAAGGCGGGCATGAGCTGGCCAGCCACGGCTACGGCCACGAGCGCGCCAGCGACCTGAGCGAAGCCGCCTTCCGCGAAGACATCACACGCTCGAAGAAGCTGCTGGAAGACCTGTCGGGCCAGCCCGTGCTGGGCTACCGCGCGCCCAGCTTCAGCATCGGCACCGGCAACCTCTGGGCCTTCGACCAGCTGGCCCGCGCCGGCTACCGCTACAGCAGCAGCATCTACCCCATCAAGCACGACCACTACGGCATGCCTGATTCACCGCGCTTCGCCTACCGCGTAGGCGCCGGCCTGCTGGAAGTGCCCATCACCACCGTGCGCATGGGTCAGCGCAACCTGCCTTCCACGGGCGGCGGCTGGTTCCGGCTGATGCCTTACGCCCTGTCGCGCTGGATGCTGCAGCGCGTGAACCGCCAGGACCGAGAAGCCGCCATCTTCTATTTCCACCCCTGGGAGGTGGACCCCGGGCAGCCGCGCATTCCCGGCATCGACGCCAAGACGCGCTTCCGTCACTACGTGAACCTGGAACGCAACGAAGCCAAGCTGCGCCAGCTGCTGCAAGACTTCCGCTGGGGCCGCATGGACCGCATCTTCCTGGCCGGCGCTGCCGCGCAGGCCTGAGCTGGCCCATGCCCACCATCGAGCGCCTGGCCCCGCAGGACGCCCGCAGCGCCGCGCTGTGGGACACCTTCGTGATGGCCCACCCACAGGCCACCTTCTTCCACCGCAGTGCCTGGCAGGCCATCCTGCGCGAGGTGTTCCACCACGACACGCACTTCCTCTTCGCCCAAGAAGCCGGGCGCGTGACGGGCGTGCTGCCGCTGGCGCACATGAAGAGCCTGCTCTTCGGCAATTCACTCACCAGCCTGCCGTTTGCGGTGTATGGCGGCGTGGTGGCCGAAGACGAAACCACCGCCGCCGCGCTGGAAGCCGAAGCGCAGAAGCTGGCGCAGCAGCTGCAGGTGGACCACCTCGAGCTGCGCCAGCTGCAGCGCCAGCACGAAGGCTGGCCGCGGCAAGAGCTGTATGTCACCTTCCGCAAGGACATCCTGCCCGAGGAAGAGGCCAACATGCTGGCCATTCCGCGCAAGCAGCGCGCGATGGTGCGCAAGGGCATCAAGAACAACCTGAAGAGCGAGCTCGACCCCGGCGTCGACCGCTTCTTCGCGCTGTATGCCGACAACGTGCACCGCCACGGCACCCCGGCGCTGAGCCGCCGCTACTTCGAGGCCTTGCGCAGGCACTTCGGCGAAGACTGCGAAGTGCTCACCGTCACCGGCCCCGAAGGCCAGCTGCTCAGCAGCGTGCTCAGCTTCTACTTCCGCGACGAAGTGCTGCCCTATTACGCCGGCGACGACTTCGCCGCCCGCGAGCTGGCCGCCAACGACTTCAAGTATTGGGAGCTGATGCGCCGCGCCTGCGGCCGCGGCCTGAAGACCTTCGACTATGGCCGCAGCAAGGTGGGTACCGGCCCCTACAGTTTCAAGAAGAACTGGGGCTTCGAGCCGCAGCCGCTGCACTACGAGTACCGCCTGTACAAGCGCGAGGCGGTGCCGCAGAACAACCCGGCCAACAAGAAGTACAAGCTGATGATCGAAACTTGGCGGCGGCTGCCGCTGGGTTTTGCGAACTGGCTCGGGCCCTTCGTCGTGCGCAGCCTGGGTTGAGGGCGATGGCCAAGCTGCTTTTCCTGGCGCACCGCCTGCCTTACCCGCCCAACAAGGGCGACAAGGTGCGCAGCTACCACCTGCTGCGCCACCTGGCCCAGCGCCACCAGGTGCACCTGGGCACCTTCGTCGACGATCCCGACGACCTGCAGCACCTGCCCACCGTGCAGGGCTGGTGCGCCAGCGTGCATGCCGAGACCCTGCAGCCGCGCACCGCCAAGCTGGCCAGCCTGCGCGGCCTGGCCACGGGCGAGGCGCTCACCGAGGTGTACTACCGCAGCCCGAGCCTGGCGCGCTGGGTGGCACAGACCGTGGCGCGCGAGCGCATCGACGCCACCGTCGTGTTCTCTTCGTCGATGGCGCAGTATGCGCAGGCCCACCCGGCGGTGCCCATGCTGGTGGACTTCGTCGACGTCGATTCCGCCAAGTGGGCCGACTACGCGCCCAAGCACAGCTGGCCCATGTCCTGGCTTTACGCGCGCGAAGGCCGCCTGCTGCTGGCCTGCGAGCGCCGCGTGGCCGCGCAGGCCCAGCGCAGCTTTTTCGCCACCGACAAGGAAGCCGCGCTCTTCCGCAGCCTGGCCCCTGAGGCAGCAGCCAGCGTCGAAGGCATGGACAACGGCGTGGACGCCGACTACTTCGCCCCTGCCGCAGACCGCGCCACGCCGTTTGCTGCTGCGGAACTGCCGCTGGTGTTCACCGGTGCGATGGACTACTGGCCCAATGTGGACGCGGTGGCCTGGTTCGCTGCCGAAGTGCTGCCGCAGCTGCGTGCGGTGCACCCGCACCTGCGCCTGTACATCGTGGGCCGCAGCCCCACGGCGGCCGTGCGCGCGCTGGCCGGTGAAGCCGTGGTGGTGACGGGTACCGTCCCCGACGTGCGCCCCTACCTGCAGCACGCAGCTGCCGTGGTGGCCCCGCTGCGGCTGGCGCGCGGCATACAGAACAAGATCCTCGAAGCCATGGCCATGGGCCGGCCCGTGGTGGCCGCCGAAACCTGCGTGAGTGCCATGCGCGTGGTGCCCGGGCAAGACGTGGTGCCTGCGCGCGAGGCGCCTGACTACGTGCGCGAACTGCTGGCGCTGCTGGCTGATGCGCCCCGCGCCGCGGCGCTGGGCGAAGCCGGCCGGCGTTGCGTGGTGCAGGGCTATTCCTGGGCCGCGCACCTGCAAACACTGGAGCGCCACCTGCAGCACACCCTGAAGGCGCAGGCCAGCGCATCCGCGCCAGCCCTGGCCACCCACCCTGCCGGAGCCCGCGCGTGAGTGCTGTGCTGTCACCCCCCGCCGCGCCGCCCGCGCACTGGCGGCTGCCCCTGGCCGTGCTGGGCGGCGTGCTGCTGCTGCTGCTGTGGCAGTACCGCGAAACCTTCCTGGCCATGGTGAGCATCTGGGAGCGTTCGGGCACCTTCGCCCACGCCTTCCTGGTGCCGCCCATCAGCCTGTGGTTGGTGTGGCGCCAGCGCGAGCGGCTGGCGCGCCTGAACCCCAAGCCGCTGCCGTGGATGCTGCTGCCCACGTTGCTGTGCGGCCTGGCCTGGCTGGTGGGCGACATCGCGGGCGTGAACGCGCTCACGCAGCTGGCCGTGACGGCCTTGCTGGTGCTGGCCGTACCCGCCTTGCTGGGCTGGCAGGTGGCGCGGGTGATGGCCTTCCCGCTGGGCTTCCTGTTCTTCATGGTGCCCATCGGTGAATTCGTGATGCCGGCCATGATGGACTGGACGGCCGACGTCACTGTGGCCACCGTGCGCGCCATTGGCATTCCGGTGTACCGCGAAGGCCTGCAGTTCGTCATTCCCACGGGCAGCTGGAGCGTGGTGGAAGCCTGCAGCGGCGTGCGCTACCTCATTGCCAGCTTCATGGTGGGCACGCTGTTCGCCTACCTGAACTACAACTCCACGCGCCGCCGCCTGGCCTTCGTGGTGTTCTCCTTGCTGATGCCCATCGTGGCCAACTGGGGCCGCGCGGTGATGATCGTGCTGCTGGGCCACTACTCGGGCAACAAGCTTGCGGTGGGTGTCGACCACCTCATCTATGGCTGGGTGTTCTTCGGCATCGTCATCGGCATCATGTTCCTGGTGGGAGCGCGTTGGGCTGAACCCGAGCTGTCCTTGCCCCCTGTCTCAGCGGCAGAACAGGCCACGGCGGTACAGCGCCCCGCTGCGCTTCAGTGGTGGGTAGCGGCCGCCTTGGTGCTGGCGCTGAGCGCGCCGCCCCTGGTGGCGCATCAGATGCAGTCTGGCGACACCCCAGTGCCCGTGCTGCAACTGCCCGACCTGCCCGGCACCAACGCAGTGCCCGGTGCCGAGCCCTTGCACCAGCCGGTCTATGAGAACCCCCGCGCGCAGGTTGCCCGGGTCTATGGGCAAGGTGATGCAGCCATCACCGTTCACGTGGCCTATTACCGCCAGCAGACCTTCGGCCGCAAGCTCGTGAACTCACAGAACGTGCTGGTCACCTCCGACGACAGGGCTTGGCGCCAGACCGCCCGCGGCACCACCACCGTGCCCGTGAACGGGCTGCCCCAGCCCTTGCGCACCGCCGAGTTGCGCAGCGGCTCGGTGTCAGGCATCTCGGCCGGCCAAACCCTGCATGTACGCCAGCTGTACTGGGTGAACGGCCGCTTCACCACCAGCAACCACGTCGCCGCCTTGCTGGGTGTGGCCGGCCAGCTGAGCGGCCAAGGCGACGATGCTGCTGGCCTGACCTTCTATGTTGCTGGCAGCGGCCCCGAAGCCCAGGCCGCCCTGGACCAATTCATCAGCACGCAACTCGGCCCGCTCTCGGCATGGCTGGGCAGCGTGCGCGCGCAGCGCTGAAGCACAGCCGCGCGCACATCAATATCAACTTCCTTTGCACCACCCCATGAACACGCTCGCAGTCATCGGCCTGGGTTATGTCGGCCTGCCTCTCGTGGTTGAATTCGGCAAGCAGATGCGCACCATCGGCTTCGACATTGCCACCGCCAAGGTGCAGGCCTGCCAACGCGGCACCGACCCCAGCCGCGAACTGACCGACGCCGAGGTGCAAGCCGCCACCCACGCCGTCTACACCGACGACCCCAAGATGCTGGCCGAGGCCGACGTCATCATCGTGGCGGTGCCCACCCCGGTGGACGAAGCCCACGCGCCCGACTTTCGCCCCCTCATCGGCAGCAGCACCAGCGTGGGCCGCCACATGAAGAAGGGCGCCATCGTCGTGTACGAAAGCACCGTCTACCCCGGCGCCACCGAAGAGGTGTGCATTCCGGTGCTGGAGAAGGAATCGGGCCTGAAGTGGAAGCAAGACTTCTTCGTCGGCTACAGCCCCGAGCGAATCAACCCCGGTGACAAGGAGCACACGCTGACCAAGATCTTGAAGATCGTCAGCGGCGACACGCCCGAGACGCTGGAGAAGGTGGCCCAGGTCTACGAAAAGATCATCGTGCCCGGCGTGCACCGTGCCAGCAGCATCAAGGCGGCCGAGGCCGCCAAGGTCATCGAGAACACCCAGCGCGACCTGAACATCGCGCTGATGAACGAGCTGGCCATCATCTTCGACAAGATCGGCATCGACACCAGCGAGGTACTGGAAGCCGCCGGCACGAAGTGGAACTTCCTGAAGTTCAAGCCCGGCCTGGTGGGCGGCCACTGCATTGGCGTGGACCCTTACTACCTTACGCACAAGGCCGACATGCTGGGCTACCACCCGCAGGTGATTCTGGCCGGCCGCCGCATCAACGACGGCATGGCCAAGTTCGTGGCCGAGCAGACCATCAAGAACATGATAGCTAGCGGCAGCTACATCAAGGGCGCGCGGGTGAACGTGCTGGGCCTCACCTTCAAGGAAAACTGCGGCGATCTGCGCAACAGCAAGGTCATCGACATCATCCACGAGCTGCAGAGCTACGGCGTGGAAGTGTTCGTGAGCGACCCGCAAGCCGACGCTGAAGAGGCCATGCACGAGTACGGCGTGCGCCTGCTGCCCTGGGAAGGGCTGCCGCGGGCCGACGCCATCGTGGCGGCGGTGTCGCACCGCGAGTACATGGGCCTGAGCGTTGAAGACCTGGGCAAGAAGCTGGTGAAGGGTGGCGCCTTCATCGACGTGAAGGCCGCCTTCGACGCGAAGGCGCTGCAGGAAGCCGGCTACCGACTCTGGCGTCTTTGAAGCGGCCGTGCTTGAGCCGGCCGTGCTTTCGGCAGCAGACCCGCGGCCGCTGGTCGCGCACGTGGTCTACCGCTTCTCGATGGGCGGCCTGGAAAACGGCGTCGTCAACCTGATCAACCGCCTGCCGGCCGAGCGCTGGCGGCACGCCATCGTCGCCCTGACGGACATCGACGCGGGTTTCGCATCGCGCATCCAGCGCACCGATGTGCAGCTGCTTGCGCTGCACAAACCACCGGGGCAGGGCTTGTGGCAGTTCCCCAAGCTGTACCGCCTGTTCCGCGATCTGAAACCCGCCATCGTGCACACGCGCAACCTGGGCGCGCTGGAAGCCCAAGTACCGGCCTGGGCCGCTGGCGTGCCTGGCCGCGTGCATGGCGAGCATGGGCGCGATGCCGACGACGTGGACGGCACCAACCGCCGCCACATCTGGATGCGCCGCGTGTACCGTCACTTCGTGCACCAGCACATTGCGCTGGGCGGCGAGCTGGCGGGTTACCTGCGCACGAAGATCGGCGTGCCTGAGAGCCAGCTCACGGCCATCTACAACGGCGTGGACCACCACCGCTTCAGCCCCGCCACGCAGCGCCAGCCCATCCCAGGCTGCCCCTTCACCGACCCTGCGCTGTGGCTGGCGGGCACCGTGGGCCGCATGCAGACCGTGAAGGCCCAGCCGCTGCTGGCGCAGGCCTTCGTGAATGCGCTGCAGCAGCAACCCGCGCTGCGCGACACCTTGCGCCTGGTGATGGTGGGCGATGGGCCTTTGCGCGCCGAGTGCCAGGCCATTCTTCAGCAGGCTGGTGTGGCCCACCTGGCCTGGCTGCCGGGCGCGCGTGACGACGTGCCGGATGTCATGCGCGGGCTGGATTGCTTCGTGCTTCCGTCTTTGGCCGAGGGCATTTCAAACACCATCCTCGAAGCTATGGCCTGTGGGTTGCCCGTACTGGCCACGCGCGTGGGGGCCAGTGCGGAACTCGTGGAAACTGGGCGGACCGGCTGGGTGGTGTCGCCCGGGCAGGTTTCTGAAATGACGGAAGCTCTGCTCAAACTCGCCACCAACAGGAATCTGGCGATGGCGATGGGGCAAGAGGCTCGGCTCGACATCGAGCGACGATTCAGCCTGAAGTCGATGGTTGATGCCTACACCGCTCTCTACGGAAGAGTTTTGCAGTAGCTTTGCGTGATGGTGCCTCGGCGTCGCAGCCGTAGCTCAGGGCGCCCGGCACGCCGTTGTCACGGCCTTGCGCGCGGGCCCAGCTTCCACGCTGGAAAACCACCTACGTCTTCAGGGCCAGTGACTTCGTACCGGCTTTCGAGAAAACGTCGAATCTCGTCCCTGGTCAGCCCGGCTAGCGCGACCTGCATGACTGGGCCACGCCAATCGAAGGGGTCGAGAGCGCGGAAGACCAGGACCCGCCCGCCTCTGGCATGGGCGGCGTCGATCTCTGTGCCGAGTCGCTGCAGTAACAGGGTGTTGTCCGCCTTGGTCTCGTTCATCTGGACCAAGTCGATGTTGAAGCGCCGGATGCCCCCCAGCCTGAACAAGCTCGAATCTGGTTCGCCGGGATAGGCCGCGAAACCGACATAGAGGCCCGACGAACCGATAGCCTCGCGCATTTGAGACTCTCTGGCCTCTAGCGCAAAGACAGCCTTGGGCACGCCGTAGCCTGCCATGTTGACGACCAGCAGCAAAGGCAACCAGAGTCCGAGGACAACTTTGTCCATCACGCGCCATCTCATATGCAAAGCAATGAAGACGATAGGCAGCGTGAAGTGGAACCAGTGTTCGGGATCGTTGAGGTTGTAATAGAAAGAGAAACTGGTAGCGCCCAGAATGTAGGCGATAGGTATCAGGAAACCCGGTCGCCTCTGCATCGACTTCAAGACGCCGACACCAACGATCCAGGCGATACACAGCCCTGATGCTGCGGCAAGTGCAGCTTGGCCGAGCAGGCTCCAGAAAACAGGCTGCACGCTTGGCAGCATGTCCCACATCCATGCCCTTCCCAGGGGTCCCAGAGAGGGCAGGTAGGCAAAGTTGTTGATCAGGCTGAAGGCAAAGCGCAGGGGCATTTCGCTCAGGCTGGCAACGCCCACATGCAAGTCCTGCTTCTCCTTCAAACCGCCGAACACGAACTGTCTGACGGTTTCAGCCTCGGTGGTGTTTGATCCGTGTGCCACGGCATAGGCCAGCAACACGCCTGCCAATCCCGAGAGCGTCAATGCCAGCCCGAAAGGAAGCATGACCTTGAAACCGGAAGCGGGCGACTGGCCCTGTCGAACCGCATAGAACCACATCAGGGCGGCCATGAAGACACCTGCTGGCAGCACGCTGACCAGCAGGTTCGATGCGATACCTAGCCACACCCCTGACCACACCGCATCACTGACCGACCAATCTCCATCCTCGGCCTTGCGTTCCCAGATCACCGCATGTCTGAACGCCATAGCCAACGCAGGGAAGACCATCAACTTGATGTGCGCAGTGGGCCCCAAGGAAAGAAGGTTGAAGCTGACAGCCACCAGCGCCATCGCCAGCGCACTGCGGGCCATACCGTGGCCCAACCGGCGCAAGGTTTCATAGAAGACAGCACATCCCAGGGCCACGGAGGCCACGTTGACGGCTTCCAACGTCCCGACGATGCCCAGCGCACCGGCAGTGGCGCGGTACACGAGCAGCGCTAAAGGCTGCATCCACAGGTGCCCCAGGTCCCAGTCGAACCGGTTGTCGCCCAGTTCAGTGATGTAGCGGAGTACATCGTCGACCATGATGGCCGACAGCAGCCAGGTGTAAGCCGCCCCTACGGCGAGGCATGCGACAGTTGCTTCGAGCCACAGTCGACGCGGGGAAGTCTGCATTTCGGCTTCCATCAACGTTGCCACTGTCCGGCAATCGCCTCGACGTGGTACCTGGGCCGCTGTTTGCCCGCTTCGTAGACCTTGGCCAGATACTCGCCAATCACGCCCAGACTCAACAACTGCAAGCCCCCGAGAAAGTACATCGGGATCACGGTCGACGCCCAGCCAGGCAGCGCTACATCGGTGAACAGCCTGATGAACAAGGCCCACAAGGCCATGCCGACACTCGCGAATGAAACGATTGCGCCCAGGCCCGTGATGGCGCGAAGCGGCGCCGCAGAGAAGGAAGTGACGCCGCGCCACGCCAGCGCAAACATCTTGTTCAAGGGGTACTTCGACTCCCCAGCGAACCGCTCGGCACGGTCGAACTCCACCGTGCTGGACCTGAAGCCCAACTGCGGGATCATTCCTCGCAGGAACAGATGGGTTTCCTGGTACTGCCGAAGAGCTTCCAGCGAACGGCGGCCCATCAGGCGATAGTCGGCATGATTGAAGATGATCTGCACGCCCATCAGGGCCAGCAACCGGTAGTAGCTCTCGGCAGACCACCGCTTGAAAAAGCTGTCGGTGTCGCGCCGGCGCCGGACCGCGTAGACGATTTCGTTGCCGGCGACAAAGCTGTCAATCATCGAAGGGATGATGCCGAGGTCGTCTTGCAGATCTGCATCCAGGCTGACCAAGGCGTCGCCGTCGATCGACATCAGGCCACACAGCAGTGCGTTCTGGTGACCCCGATTGCGGCTCAGCTTCAGCCCGCAGCAATCTGCCCGCTGTGCAGACAGTTCTTCAATGAGACCCCAGGTTCGGTCACGGCTGCCGTCATCCACGAAATAGACGGAGCTGCCTTGCGCGAGTTTCCCCCCCGCTTTCAGGTCGTCGAGCATTCGGCATAAGCGAGCCGCGGTTTCGCTCAACACCTCCTGCTCGTTGTAGCAAGGCACGACGAAGTTGACGAGGGGCACGCTGCTGCTACGCAAGGTTGCTGCGAACTGAGCAGGGTCGACGATTTGCATGGCCATCCCATGAGTCGCCGGATTCGAGAGGTGTTGCATGGTGGCTGGAAGCGGCGACACTTTTAGTTTTGGGGTCTGAAGACCCACCGTGAGCTGATGGTGAAGTTCCAGGCCAGTACGACAGCCGTGGCCACCAGCTGGGCAAGGATTGCGGGCATGCCGGCATGGATACCCCCGTACAACAGCGCGCCGTTGATGAGGCAGCCTGTCGCGACAGTGCAGGCGAATCTCAACCCTTGACCAACGTCTCCTGTCTTTGCGGCGAACGTGAACCGGGCATTGAGTGCAAAGTTGCAAACCGCGCTGAGCACGAAGCCGATGGTCGAGGCCACAACCACAGGCGCCCAGCCCAAGGCGGTGATCACCAGCGTGATGAGGTAGTGCAGCGCTGTAGCAGCGCCGCCAACCACAGCAAACTTCAAGAAGGTTCGGGCAGTTTTCAACGGCGGCGCAGGACGGCTGTGAGGCTAGCCGGCCCTGGCAAGGTCCAAGGCCGGTTGGCGCTAGCTGGCGCGAGCCAAACCGCCAAACGGCGCGAGTGTACGGGGCCAGGGGCGCTTTTCGCGGGCTTCAGCAGCGCGCCGATACCCTAGCGTGTACTTTTTCATGCCACCACTTCCGCACCCGAACGTATGTAGATGGACCTGAGGTCAGGTGGGTCAGAATCGCGCGTTAACCCGGGTTTTGGTGGCACAGGCGTGGCCCGCCGGCGGAACGACTGCAGAAACCCAAGGCACGGACCAGCAAACATGTGCGGCATCACCGGCATCTTCGACACCCGCGGCACCCGCTCCATCGACGACGGCGTGCTGCGTCGCATGAACGACAGCCAGCACCACCGCGGCCCTGACGAAGGCAGCCTGCACATCGAGCCCGGCCTGGGCTTCGGCCACCGGCGCCTGAGCATCATCGACATCGCCACCGGCCAGCAGCCGCTGTTCAACGAAGACCACTCGGTGGTGGTCGTCTTCAACGGCGAGATCTACAACTACCAAGAGCTGATCCCCGAGCTGCAGGCCCTGGGTCACCACTTCCGCACCAAGAGCGACACCGAAGTCATCGTGCACGCCTGGGAAGAGTGGGGCGACGCCTGCGTCTCGCGCTTCCGCGGCATGTTCGCCTTCGCGCTGTGGGACCGCAACCGCCAGAGCTTCTTCATCGCGCGCGACCGCCTGGGTGTGAAGCCCTTCTTCTACGCCTTGCTGGACGACGGCACGCTGCTCTTTGGCAGCGAGCTGAAATCGCTGATGGCTTACAGCGCGCCCGCTGGCGGCGCCGCGCTGCGCCGCGACATCGACCCGCTGGCGCTGGAAGAGTATTTCGCGCTGGGCTACGTGGCCGAGCCGCGCACCATCTTCAAGCAGGCGAAGAAGCTGCCACCGGCGCACACGCTGGTGGTGCGCCGCGGTGAACCGGTGGGCGAGCCGCGTGAATACTGGGACGTGAACTTCACCCTGGGCAGCCCCATGGGCGTGCAAGAGGCCGGTGAAGAGCTGGTGCGCCGCCTGAACGAAAGCGTGAAGCTGCGCATGATTGCCGAGGTGCCGCTGGGCGCCTTCCTCTCGGGCGGCGTGGATTCCAGCGCCGTGGTGCAGGCCATGGCGGGCTTGTCTTCCGGGCCGGTGAACACTTGCTCCATCGCCTTCGACGACCCCGCCTACAACGAGAGCGAGTTCGCCGCCATGGTGGCCCAGCGCTACCGCACCAACCACCGCGTGGAAACGGTGAGCAGCGACGACTTCGACCTCATCGATACCCTGGCCCACCTGTACGACGAGCCCTATGCCGACAGCTCGGCCATCCCCACCTATCGTGTGTGCCAGCTGGCACGCAAGCACGTGACGGTGGCACTTTCTGGAGACGGCGGCGACGAAACCTTCGGCGGCTACCGGCGCTACAAGCTGCACATGATGGAAGAGCGCATGCGCGCCAGCCTGCCGGCAGGGGTGCGCAGGCCGGTATTCGGCCTGCTGGGGCGCCTGTATCCCAAGGCCGACTGGGCGCCGCGCGTCTTCCGCGCCAAGACCACCTTCGAAGGCATGGCGCGCAACTCCGTAGAGGCCTATTTCCACAGCATGAGCCTCATCCGCCAGCCGCTGCGCAGCCGCCTGTACAGCGCGCAGTTCAAGGCCCAGCTGGGCGGCTACAGCGCGCTGGACGTGTTCGAGCGCCACGCCCGCCGCGCCAACACCGACGACCCGCTGGCCCTCATCCAGTACATCGACACCCACACCTACCTGGTGGGCGACATCAACACCAAGGTCGACCGCGCCAGCATGGCGCACAGCCTGGAAGTGCGCGAACCGCTGATGGACCACGAACTGGTGCAGTGGGTGGCCACGCTGCCTTCATCGCTGAAGCTGAAGGGCACCGAGGGCAAGTACTTCTTCAAGAAGGCGATGGAGCCGCACCTGCCGAACGACGTGCTCTACCGCCCGAAGATGGGTTTTGCCGTCCCCCTGGCGCGCTGGTTCCGCGGCCCCTTGAAGCAGCGCGTGCGCGACGCCCTGCTCGGCGAACGCATGCTGGCCAGCGGTATGTTCAACGCTGACGTGCTGCGCCAGTTGGTAGAGCAGCACGAAAGCGGCCAGTACGACCACAGCACACCGCTGTGGACGCTGCTGATGTTTGATGCCTTCCTGAAGCGCGAGACAGGTGCTGCGCGCCAGCCCGGCGCTGCCAGCCTGGGGCTGGCGGCCTGAGCTGACGCACGCCCAACACCCACCGAAAGTTGCAGCCTTGAAGATTTCCGTGTTTGGCCTCGGCTATGTCGGCGCCGTTTCCTGCGCCTGCTTGCCTGAACTGGGCCATGAGGTGATTGGTGTCGACACCAACCCCCTCAAGGTGCAGATGATCAACGACGGCCAGTCGCCGGTGGTTGAAGAAGGCATCAACGAGCTGATCGGTGCTGCGGTGCAGGCCGGGAAGCTGCGCGCCACGGCCGACCTGGAAGACGCGGTGTTGAACACCGAGGTCTCGCTCATCTCGGTGGCGACCCCTTCCAACCCCAACTACACACCCAACCTGTCTGCGGTAGACGCCGTGGTGCGCAGCATCGGGCTGGCGTTGCGCAAGAAAAGCGGGCCCCATGTGTTGGTACTGCGCAGCACTGTGCCGCCAGGCACCACGGAAGCGCGCATCCTGCCCATCTTGCTGGAGGCCTCGGGCCGCCGCATAGGCGAGGGCCTGTCTCTGGTGTTCAACCCCGAGTTCCTGCGCGAAGGCTCCTCGGTGAAGGACTTCCACCAGCCCCCGCAAACGGTGGTGGGCAGCCTCGACGACGCTGGCTACGCCGCGATGGAGCAGATGTACGCAGGCCTGCCCGGTGCTTTCGTACGCACCAGCTGCCAGGTGGCCGAATCGGTGAAGTACCTGTGCAACGTCTTCCATGCCTTGAAGATCGTCTTTGCGAACGAGGCCGGCTCGGTGCTGAAGGCCTACGGCATGGATGCGCGCGAAGTGCTGAAGATCTTCTGCCAGGACACGCAGCTCAACATCTCTGCAGCCTACATGCGCCCCGGTTTCGCCTTCGGCGGCAGCTGCCTGCCCAAGGAAGTGAAGGGCTTCATCACGCTGGCGCGTGAACACGACGTGCTGATTCCGGCCTTGGGGGGCCTGATCGACAGCAATGAAGCGCACATCAAGCGTGCCTACGATCTCATCGCCCGAGATGGACGCAAGCGCATCGCCTTCTTCGGCCTGGCTTTCAAGCCGGGCACCGACGACATGCGCGATTCGCCGCTGGTGGCTCTGGTAGAGAAGCTGCTGGGCAAGGGCTTCGAGATCGGCATCTTCGACAGCTTCGTGAAGCTCAGCCGCCTGCTGGGCAAGAACAAGGAATTCATCGAGCGCGAGATTCCCCACCTCGACCGGCTGCTTTTCGAGGACGCCGAAGCGCTGCTGAAGGACGCTGAAGTCATTGTCGTGGGCCATGCCGATGCCGACGCGCGCCGCCTGATCGTCAAGCACGCCGCCGGCCGGCGCATCGTCGACCTTTCCGGCTATGCCGAACTGCGCCAGGCGGCCGGTGCGGCCTACGAAGGCATTTGCTGGTGAACAGCCGTCGGCCGCGCCTGGCCTTCGTCTCGCCGGTTTTCCTGTTTCCCAACGACGCGGGCGGGAAGATCCGCAGCACCAACATCCTGCGCGGCCTGAAGGGCGGCAGCTTCGAGATCGTGCTGCTGTCGCCAGCCACCCCCGAGCAGCAAGCCCGCTGGCGGGATGAACTGAACGGCGTGTGCGACGAGTTCGTGGCCTGGCAGCCCACGCCGCAGCGCCCGCAGTGGGCGCGTGCGATGCAGCTGCTGAGCGAACTGCCCGTCAACGTGGTGGCTGACCGCACCGTGGCCGGGCTGGCGGCCGTTCGCGCGCTGGCTGGGCGGCAAGACATCGACCTCATCGTCTTCGACTTTGTGCACTCGGCGGTGCTGCAGCCCGCCGGCCCAGGCGTACCGGCCGTGTGCTTCACGCACAACGTGGAGGCTGAAATCTTCGCGCGACATGCGCAGCAGGCGCCCAACCGTGTGCGGCGCTGGTTGTGGAGCTCACAGCACCGCAAGATGCAGCGTTTCGAAGGCCAGGCCCTGCGCCGCTTCGAGCGCGTGATTGCAGTCTCTGAGCGCGATGCGCAAGCCTTCCGCAGCCACTATGGCGTGACCAAGGCCGAAGCCATCCCCACGGGTGTTGACCTCGACTTCTTTGCCTGGCAAGCCCCGCCGCCTGTGAACGCCGAGCAACCGCCCACCGTGGTGTTCACGGGCTCCATGGATTGGCGCGCCAACATCGACGGTGTGCAGTTCTTCCTGAACCAGGTGTGGCCGCTGGTGCTGGCCGCTCGGCCCGAGGCGCGGTTCGTGGTGGTGGGCCGAAACCCGCCTGCCTCGCTGCAGGCTGCAGCGCGCGAGGTGAGCAATGTTGAGTTCACGGGCTTTGTGGACGATGTGCGGCCGTTCGCCCACGCGGCTCATGCCTTCGTCATCCCCCTGCTGGTAGGCGGTGGTACGCGTATCAAGGCCTTCGAGGCCATGGCCATGGGCTGCCCGGTGGTGTCGACCAGCATCGGCATGGAAGGCCTGGATGCCGAGCCGGGTACACACTTCCTGCAGCGCGACGAACCTGCCGCGATGGCCAGGGCCCTGCTTGAACTGCTGGCCAGTGATGAGCAGCGCCAGAGCCTTTCGCGGGCAGCGCGCGCCTTGGTTGAGGCCCGTTTTGGTCATCGGCAGGTGGCACAGGTGTTCGAAGACATCTGCCGTCGTGCGCTGGCGCCCGCACAGCCGCACGGTCGCGCGTGAAGCGCATCATGCGCACACTGCTGTTCTCAACGCTGTACCCCAGCAGCGCGCGCCCGACACACGGCATCTTCGTCGAGACGCGTCTGCGAGAGTTGCTGCGCCAGCCGAACGTTGAGACCCGCGTCGTTGCTCCAGTGCCCTGGTTCTGGTCGACCGACCCCAAGCATGGCGAGTACGCTGCAATGGCACGTACGCCCGCCCGCGAGGCTTGGAACGGCATTGATGTGCAGCACCCCAGGTACATCGTCATCCCCAAGGTGGGCATGACCGCCGCACCGCTGTTGTTGGCACTGGGGGCGAGAGCCGCTGTGCAGCGCGTGCTGGACGAAGGTTTCGATTTCGACCTCATCGACGCCCACTACTACTATCCCGATGGCGTTGCTGCTGCGCTGCTTTCCAGATGGTTCGGTAAGCCCTTTGTGGTGACCGCACGCGGTACTGACCTCAATCTCATTCCAGCCTATGCGGCGCCGGCCGCGATGATTCGCTGGGCTGCGCGCAGGGCTTCCGCGTCGATTGGTGTCTGCGCCGCGTTGCTGGAGCCCCTGCGTGAGTGGCAGATCGAAGAAGAGCGATTGACGGTGCTGCGCAACGGCGTCGACTTGCAGCGCTTCTTTCCGCAAGAGCCATCGGCAGCACGGAGCGAACTCGGTGTCAGCGGCGAACCAGTTCTCATCTCGGTGGGGCATCTCATCGAGCGCAAGGGTCATCACCTGGTGATCGAGGCCCTTGCCGACTTGCGGTCCACTCACCCGCGTGCAAGCCTGCTCATCGTCGGAGAGGGGCCGGAGCGTGCATCGCTGGTTGCGCATGCGCAGCGACTGGGTGTGTCCGAACAGGTCCGACTTGTTGGGGCCGTACCCAACGCCACCCTGGCTGGGTGGTACAGCGCTGCAGATGTGCTGGTCCTGGCTTCCAGCCGCGAAGGGTGGGCGAACGTTCTGCTTGAATCCATGGCTTGCGGCACACCGGTCGTGGCCACCGACATCTGGGGTACGCCCGAAGTGGTTCAGCCAGAAAGCGGCGGGGTGCTGGTGGCGCACCGCAGTGGCAAGGCCTTGGCGCAGGGGTTGCGCTTACTGCTTGCGGCCCAGGTAGACAGGCTCAAGGTGCGCCGGTACGCTGAAGGTTTCGGCTGGCAGCAGACCTCCGTGGGACAGTGCGAGCTGTTCGCCAAAGTCAAGGAACGACACAAGCATGCGTGACTTGATCATCCTCGCGCTGCTGGTCGTCTTCGGCCTATGGGCTCTCAAATCGCCCTGGATAGGAATCATGGGCTGGACCCTGGTCAGCTTGATGAGTCCTCACGCCGAGTTTGGTTACGCCGCTGCCTACTGGCCCGTCGCTACAGGCTTTGCCGCTTCCACGATGCTCGGTCTGCTTTTCACTCGTGAGCGGCAGAACCCTCTGGTGGGCGCAGGTCCCAAATGGCTCCTCGCTTTCACGGTATGGATCTGCATCACATTGCCGTTCTCGATGCTCTACGAAGAGAGCTTTGGCTTGTGGGAGCGTTCCATGAAGATCTACCTGATGATCTTCGTGACGCTCGCGTTGCTGACCACCAAGCATCGGCTTCAAGTCTTTATCTGGGTGAACGTCGCTGCCGTTGGTTACTTCGGCGTGAAGGGCGGCATTTTCACCATCGCAACTGGGGGCAGCTATCGAGTCTGGGGTCCCGGGGGTTTCATCGGAGGCAACAACGAACTGGCCCTAGCGGTGCTCACGGTCACACCGCTGATCCGCTACTTGCAGATGCAACTCACCCAGCGTTGGGCAATCAACGCATGCACTGGCGCAATGCTGCTGTGCGTGGCCACTGCGCTAGGTACCCAGAGCCGCGGTGCGCTGGTGGGCCTGATCTGCATGGGGGCCTTCTTCTGGGTCAAGGGCAATCGCAAGTTGCTGTCTGGCGCCGTGATCCTGGCCATCGGTCTGATTGCTTTGCCGATGATGCCGGAGACCTGGTGGGATCGCATGGAGACCATCAAGACCTATGAAGAGGATGACTCCGCCCTGGGCCGGCTCAACGCCTGGGGCATGGCTTGGAATGTGGCGACAGACCGCATCTTTGGCGGCGGATTCATGATCTGGACGAGCGCGATCTTTGCGATCTACGGGCCTGAGCCTGACCGTTTCCACGCGGCCCACAGCATCTACTTTCAAGTGATGGGCGAACATGGCTTCATTGGCCTGGGCCTGTGGATGGCCATAGGCGCTTCAACCTGGCTGGCGGCGCGGGACCTTATCAAGATGGGCCGGGCCCACCCTGAGCACAAGTGGGCAGCCGACCTCGGGCCGATGATTCAGGTCAGCATGATCTCGTACGCATCGGCGGGTGCGTTCCTCAGTCTCTCGTACTACGACCTGCCCTACAACGTGATGATCATGGCTACCGTGGCGCAGCGCTTGGTACGCGCAGCCATCCGCGAGGCTGAAGAAGCAAAGGCTCGCCCGCAAGGCGCCGTCTATGCCCCCAGGCCAGTGCAGACGAATGTGCCCCAGGGTGCAGCGCGGCAACAGCCTCCACCCGGCCGCCATGTTTAACCCCCTGCTGCGCGCCGCCCTGTCGACCCTGGCCCCCGCCGGCCCGGGCGGCAAGCTCTCCATCGCCATCTTCCACCGCGTACACGCCCAGCCCGACCCGCTGTTCCCCGACGAACCCGACCGACAGCGTTTCGATGAAGTCTGCCGCTGGCTGAAAACCTGGTTCCAGGTGCTGCCGCTGGATGAGGCAGTGCGCGCCCTGCGTGCGGGGCGGCTGCCCGCGCGCGCGCTGTGCATCACGTTCGATGACGGCTACGCCGACAACCACGACCACGCCATGCCCGTGCTGCAGGCGCACGGCCTTTCAGGCACCTTCTTCATTGCCACCGGCTTCATCAACGGCGGCCGCATGTGGAACGACACTGTGGTGGAAACCATGCGCCGTTGCTCTCAAGACCAGTTGAATGTGGATGGCCTGGGCCTGGAAGGCCTGCAGATGCTGGAGCTGAACACGCTGGAACAGCGCCGCCAGGCGTTGCACCGCGTGCTGAACGCGGCCAAGTACCTGCCCCCGGCCCGCCGCAGCGAAGTGGTGGGCGCCCTGGCCCAGCGTGCCGACGTGAACCTGCCGAACGACCTGATGATGACCACGGCGCAGGTGCAAGCCATGGCCGCGGGCGGCATGGTGCTGGGCGCGCACACCGTGAACCACCCTATCCTGGCCGGGCTGGACGAGGCGACCGCACGCGACGAATTGGTCACCAGCCGTTCCCAGCTGCAGCAATGGCTGCAGCGCGACGTGACCTTGTTTGCCTACCCGAACGGCAAGCCCGGGCAAGACTACCTGCCGCGCGATGTGGCGCTGGCCCAGAGCCTGGGCTTCGAAGCCGCCGTGAGCACCTGCCCCGGCGCCAACGGCCAGGGCGCGCCGATGTACGAGCTGCGCCGCTTCACGCCCTGGGACCGCCAGCGCTGGCGCTATGGCACACGGCTGGCGCTGAACCTGCGCCACTGAAGGCGCTGCCCCGGTTCAGCGGCCGAGCCGGTAATCGGGCTGGTGGTGGCGGAACCACTGCTCCAGCATCATCAGGATCCACACCATCTCGCCGTAGTAGCCCGGGTGCTGGGGCAGCAGCTCTTCCACCAGCTGGTTCGTGAAGGCCTGCTGCACGATGCCGCGTTCACCCAGGCCATGCACGCTGTCGCGCGCCAGGGCCTTCAGAGCGGCGTCGCGCGTGGCCCACACGCCGAAGGGCAGGCCAAAGCCGTGTTTCTTCTTGGTGATGATGGCGTCGGGCAGGAAGCCACGCAGCGCTTCCTTGAAGAACCAGCGCAGCTTCAGCCCCTTCAGCTTGAACGAGGTGGGCAGGGTGGCCGAGAAGTCGACGATGGCCTGGTGCAGGAAGGGGTAGGCCACCTGCACCCCGGCCAGCTGCGTGCCACCGCGCACCTTGGGCAGGTCGTTCTCGGCCAGGGTGTAGCGCCAGTCGTAGGCCAGCATGCGGTTCACGAAGCTGGCGCCTTCGCTTTCGGCCCACACGGCGCGCTGCTGGGCCTGTGGGTCTTCGGTGTTCACCTGCGCCAGGAAGGCCGGCGTCAGCACCTCAGCCTGGCCCAGGCGGTGCAGCAGGTTGTAGGTTTGAAGGCGGTCGGGCATGGGCACGCGCGCCTGGCGCACGTAGCTGGCGCCCTTGCGCAGCAGTGGCAGCTTGTCGATGGCGCCGCTGTCGGTCAGAGGGTTCAGCAGGCCGTTGCGCAGGCCGGCGGGCACGCTGTCGTAGTGCGAAAACACGCGCTGCTTGGCATAGCGAGTGTTGCCGCCGAAGAGTTCGTCGCCGCCGTCGCCAGCCAGCAGGCGCGTCACGCCGTCTTCATGGGCCTTCAGCGCGCAGAAGTAGGTGGGCAGGGCCGATGAATTGCCGAAGGGCTGGTCGTGGTGCTGGGCCACTTTGGGTATCAGGCGCACCAGGTCGGCGGGGGTGATGTAGTGCTCGCGGTGGTCGGTGCCGAAGTGGCGGGCGGCGATGCGCGCGTACTCCATTTCGTCATAGCCCTCGGCCTCGAAGCCGATGGAGTAGGACACCGGCTTGCTGCCCGTCACCTCGGCCAGCAGGCCGGCCACGGTGGAACTGTCGGTGCCGCCGCTCAGGAAGCAGGCGGGCGTGCTGCCGTCCAGCTGGGCCTTCACGGCTTCGCGCAGCAGGGTGCGGAAGCGATCACGCGCGGCTTCGAAGCTGGTGGGGGCTTCCTCGAAGCGGGGCGCCCAGTAGCGCTGCAGGTGCACGCCGGCAGCATCGCTGTAGGCGCAGTGCCCGGCGGTGAGGCGGCGCACGCCCTTAAAAATGGTGCGCGGCGAGGGGATGGCGTGGAAGTACAGGTAGTCGTACAGCGCCTGCAGGTCCAACTGCGGGTTGGGGCCTGCCAGGGTGTCGGCGCGTTCGGCAAACAGCAGGCGCCCGCCTTGCTCGGCGTAACACAAGGTTTGAGCGGCGAAGCGGTCCACGGCCAGCACGGCATGGCCATCGTCGCGCCGCAGGCCCACGGCGAAGTGTCCTTGGGCGCCGGCTACCGCGGCCTCGGCGTTGGGCGCTTGAGTCAACGCCGCCTTCCAGGCGGCTTCGGCGCCTTCGGCCGCTTCCACAGCTAGCAGGGCGGCATCGGCGAAGCGGGGGCTGCCCAGGCTGAGCAATTCGGTCACGGTGGTCATCAGTTCAATCTAGGGAGCAGGCTTGTGATGATTGTCCACCGCGGGTGATGCTTACCCTTTGATGCATTTCACGGGCGCAGGTGCCTTGAAGCCTGCCGAAGAAGGGGCGTCAGACGTGCGTGCCAGCAGCGCGCTGGCAAGGTTGTGAGGAGTTGTCAGCCCTTGAATCAGGGTTCAGTTCTTCACGAAGAACGGCCGTTTTGCGGACGAGAATATGTAACTTGGGCCCGCGCACTTCGTTGGGCAGCCACTTTCAGCAGGAACAACGATGGTCGACCGTAAGCGCAGGGTTTTTCTCCAGTACACCGCCGCGGTGGCTGGCACGGTGCCCGTGGTGGGGTGCGGGGGTGGGGGTACGCCTGCTGAAGCGCTTGAGCGTGGGCCGGTTTCGCCTACGCCTCCAGCGCCACCGGCGCCCACGCCCCCTGCGCCACCGGCACCTACCCCGCCGGCGCCTCCGGCGCCGCCTGCGCCAACGCCGCCCGCCCCTC
>LJHT01000087.1 GCA_001295905.1 beta proteobacterium AAP51
CCGCCCACCCACCCGAGACTCCCCCGCCATGGCCCAGTACGTCTTCACCATGAACCGCGTCGGCAAGATCGTGCCGCCGAAGCGGCAGATCCTGAAGAACATCAACCTGTCCTTCTTCCCCGGCGCCAAGATCGGCGTGCTCGGCGTCAACGGCAGCGGCAAGAGCACACTGCTGAAGATCATGGCCGGCATCGACAAGGAAATCGAAGGCGAAGCCGTCCCCATGCCGGGCCTGAACATCGGCTACCTGCCGCAGGAACCGCTGCTGCCGCCCGAGCAGACCGTGCGCGAGGTGGTGGAACAAGGCGTGGGCGGTGTCATCGCCGCCAAGAAGCGGCTGGACGAGGTGTACGCCGAGTACGCCGACGAGAATGCCGACTTCGACAAGCTCGCGGCCGAGCAGGCCGAGCTGGAAGCCATCATCGCCGCCGCCGGCAGCGAGAACACCGACCTGCAGTTGGAACTGGCCGCCGACGCCCTGCGCCTGCCGCCCTGGGACGCCAAGATCGGCCTGCTGTCGGGTGGCGAGAAGCGCCGCGTGGCGCTGTGCCGCCTGCTGCTGAGCAAGCCCGACATGCTGCTGCTCGACGAGCCCACCAACCACCTGGACGCCGAAAGCGTGGAGTGGCTCGAGCACTTCCTGCAGCGCTTCCCCGGCACCGTGGTGGCCATCACCCACGACCGCTACTTCCTCGACAACGCCGCCGAGTGGATACTCGAACTCGACCGCGGCGCCGGCATTCCCTGGAAGGGCAACTACTCCGAGTGGCTGGACCAGAAGGAAAAGCGCCTCGAGCAGGAGCAGAAGACCGAAGACGCGCGCATGAAGGCGATGAAGGAGGAACTGAAATGGGTTCGCTCCAACGCCAAGGCCCGACAGACGAAGAGCAAGGCCCGCCTGGCGCGCTTCGAGGAACTGAGCGACGTCGAATACCAGCAGCGCAACGTGACCAACGAGATCTTCATTCCCGTGGCCGAGCGCCTGGGCAATGAAGTGATCGAGTTCGACAACGTCAGCAAGAGCTTCGGCGATCGCCTGCTCATTGACAAGCTCAGTTTCAAGGTGCCGGCTGGCGCCATCGTGGGCATCATCGGCCCCAACGGCGCGGGCAAGTCCACGCTCTTCCGCATGCTGCAGGGGGTGGAAAAGCCCGACAGCGGCGAAGTGAAGATCGGCAAGACCGCGCAACTCGCCTTCGTCGACCAGAGCCGCGAAAGCCTGGACGCCGACAAGACGGTGTGGGAAGACGTCTCCGGCGGCCTGGACAACATCGTGGTGGGCAAGTTCGTGATGCCCTCGCGAGCCTACCTCGGCCGCTTCAACTTCAAGGGCAACGACCAGCAGAAGATGGTGGGCAGCCTCTCCGGCGGTGAACGCGGCCGCCTGCACCTGGCCAAGACCCTGGCCAAGGGCGGCAACGTGCTGATGCTGGACGAACCGTCGAACGACCTCGACGTCGAAACCCTGCGCGCGCTGGAAGAGGCGCTGCTCGAATTCGCCGGCAGCGCCATGGTCATCAGCCACGACCGCTGGTTCCTCGACCGCATCTGCACGCACATCCTGGCCTGCGAAGGCGACAGCCAATGGTTCTTCTACAACGGCAACTACCAGGAGTACGAAGCCGACAAGAAGAAGCGCCTGGGTGAAGAAGGCGCGCGGCCCAAGCGCGTGCGCTTCAAGCCCATCCGCTGAGCCCGCGCGCCGCGTCCTTCGGGCGCGGCGGGCTGCACGCGGTACGGCCGGCGCGGCGGCGGGCTTTGGCCGACAATGGTTCGAAGCCTTCTTTGGCGCCCGGCGCCCGCAGTCCCATGCGCACAAGCACCTCCCTCCGCCGCGCGGCCCTGGCCGCCATCACCCTTGCGTTGCTGGGCGGCTGTGCGCAGCAGCCGCCGAAACCCGACGGCGCGGCCGATGCCAAGCCCGCCGCCGGCACGCCCGCCGCACCCCAGCCCCCCGC
>LJHT01000088.1 GCA_001295905.1 beta proteobacterium AAP51
CCCCGCCTCCCCCGCCTCCGCCCCCACCAGCGCCTGTGGGCACCGGGCTTGGGGTGTCCGTAGGAGCCATGCGCTTCTATCTGCGTGCGCCGGCAGCCGTAGCGGCTGCGCCGTTTGCCTTGGGTTTCGCCTTCCGCAAAGGTGACATACCTGCAGGCAGCACAGTCGTCAGCAACCTCGACGCGTTGCAGGTCAACCCGCGGAACTTCTGGCCCGATGGGTCGCTGAAGTTCGCCATTCTTTCGGGCAACGCTGATCTTCAGGCCGGTGTTTCGCGGGCGGTCAATCTGCGGCGTGGAAGTTCGGGCCCTGGCGGTGCTGCGCTGAACCTTACCGGGCTGAAGAGCACGGGCATCACGGCGCAGGTCGCCTGCGGCGGCTTCGGAACGGTGAACTGGGCAGGCAACGACTGGGACACGCCCTTCCAGACCTGGGCCACCGGCCCGTTGATGTCGTCATGGGTCTATCGCAAGCCCGTTGGCAGCGATGCCCATCTCGTGGCTTGGCTGGAGGTGCGGCTGTTCACGAACGGCCAGGTCGAGGTGCTGCCATGGGTTGAAAACGGCTACGTGAACGTGGCGGGCCCCAGCAACAAGAACGCCACTTACACATTCACGCTGGGCGGGACTCAGCGCTTCTCTGCAGCGATTGACCTGAAGCACCATCAGCGCACACCGCTGATCAGTGGCACGGCGCTGTCCTACTGGCTTGCCAACGATCCAGGCGTCAACCTGCGCCATGACGTGCTGTACCTGCAAACCAGCGAACTGGTGCCTTCCTACCGCGCCAGCGTGCCCAGCAACGCTGTTGCAGTCACGCGCTTGCCTGCGACCTTCACGCCACTGCAGCAGGGGAGCTTCATCTACGGCAATGACAACATGCAAAGTGGCGGCTACCAGGAGCCTATCGGGTTGCTGCCTGAGCACGATGTGCTCTACCTCACCGCGAACGGTGGCACAGAGTACGCCGCCGTCGTGCGCAACGGATACAGCGCCGGCCGCTATGGCATTCACTACCGTGACGAAGCTACGAACCGCATGCTGCGCTTCAGCCAGACGCCCAGCCGCAACATTGGTGACAGCCAGGGCTTCAGGGATAACGGGAACGGGCCGCCGACCCCGACCCCGACGGGCGGCAATCCGCCCATCTGGGATGTTTCACACAGCCCTTCCGTCGGCTACCTGGCTTACCTGCTGACGGGCCGCTTCTACTTCATGGAAGAGGCACAGTTTGCGGCGTGCACGAACTTTCTCGGACACTCTCGTGACTCTTGGGGCCGCAACGGGACGCAAGGGCTGGTGCAGACGGCCGTGGGCGCCTGGCAGACCCGCGCGATGGGCTGGCAGTGGCGCACGTTGGTTCAGGCACTGACGGTGACGCCTGATGACGACACCACCACGCGCACTGAGTTCCAGGCCAGCATTGAAAACAGCATCAACGCTTTGCACGCCACCTACGTGGCGCAGGCGAACAACCCTTACGGCATGGTGCTGCCGGGCGAAGTTGGCGACAACGGCACGCTGAACGACATCAAGGTGTGGCAACAAGACTTCGTCACGGGGGCCTTCGGCTACTCGCTGGCGCTGGACATGCCCATTTCTGCCGCCGCTAAGACCAAGCTTGCCGAGTTCTTTCGCTGGAAAGCGCGCAGCGTGATCTTCCGTTTGGGTCCTGCAGGCGACTTCTGGTACGTCAACGCGAACCGATACTCCTTGAAGTTCGGTGGTGCTGCGTATGGAGCGAGCGCTTTTCTGACAGGGTCCGGCCAGTGGCCTAGCAGCCCCTCGGTGATATACGCCAACACCATCGCGTCGATAGACAGCGGCAACTTCCTCAGCACGACCGAGGGCCAACTCGCTCAGGAGTTTGACGCCAACGCCGCAGCTCGTGGCCAGTGGGGCACCTTGCAGATGGCCATTGCCTATGCTGTGCGTCACGGGGTCTCTGGTGCGCTGGAAGGCTATAACCGCATGATCTCAGCCAGCAACTGGAACACCATGCTGGTCAACAACTGGAGCAATACTTCGCCGGTCATGAGTGTGGCACCCGCCAACGTGGCAACGCCAGCCTGGCTGGCTGCGGCGGCGCCAGCAGTGAACCAGTGGATTGAGATTCCCAACACCAGTGCGGGCTGGGTAGCGGTAAATGCGTGGATGGGCTGGGCGGTCCGAGGCACAGAGTTGTGGTCTCTGTGCTCGGGTGGGCACAACGATGGCAGCGACAACAGCGTGGTGATGTGCGACATCGGTGCTGACGCGCCTTCTGTCGTCGAGCGGAATGCCGCATCTGCAGTCAGCGACCGCGTGCCCAACGTTTCCTACTTCCGGGATGGCAAGCCCAATAGCAGGCACATCTACCACCACAACGTGTGGGTGCCTCAGCGTGGTCGGTTCTTCATGGTGGGGATGCGTGCTCCCTGGTCAGACGGTGCTTCTGATGGCCGCAAGATGGACGCCTTCAATCCCTTTACCAATACCTGGGACCCTGCCGGTACTTGGAACGACATCACCAATTTCCGTTTCGGCGCCTGTGTTGACCCGGTGACGGGCAACGTCTGGATGACGAGCGGGGGCAAGTGGACGCAGGCCACGCAGGCCTTCACCACACCGGGCGCCAACAGCGCGGTGCGCTGGCCCATGGCATTCGACACCCTGCGTAACCGTAGATTCGGCTTGAACTGGGGCGATGGACAGGGTTTCAACACTGGCGTCAATGCTGATGTCATTGATGAAGCCACCAACACGCTGACGCGTGTCACCTTCAACCCCAGTGCGGCCCTGACGCAGTTCCAGGCCGACGAGCCCAGCTACGCTGGTATGGACTACGACGCTGCCAACGACCGTTTCCTGTTCTACGCGGGCTCGCGGTTCCGAAGCGGTGTGCCGCAGGAAGATGTGCCGAACCGCATCTATGTCATCACGCCCAACGACGGCTTTACCTGGGACATGAGCCTGCTTCCCATGGCCTCGAACACGGCCACGCCGCCCGGCCCGCCTACCAACGGCTCTGGCATCAACGGGCGTTTTAAGTACATCGCAGCGCTTCGAGGCTTCGTGATGCTGCCGCGCCAGGGGGCGAACCTCTACTTCCTGCGCGTGGTCTGACGGGATAGTCTCCTCAGGTTGCCATGAGCATCACGCTCGCTTCGGCGAGCGTGATGCATTGCGCGGCCGGCCTTGTACTGCAGCAGCCCCTGGGCGGGCGGCCACTATCATCGCTCCGTGAGGGGCCGCGGGGGTCGCGAAGGGTGCCAAGGGTCGTCTGGTGCCCACCCACAACAGCCTTAGCGGCGGAGAGTCTTCATGGCGAACGAGTATTCAAACAAGCGCATCCTAGTGACCGGTGGTGCTGGCTTTCTGGGCTCTCACCTGTGCGAAAGGCTGATTGCGCAGGGCCACGACGTGCTGTGTGTTGACAACCTGTTCACCGGTTCGCGCGACAACATCCTTCATCTCATCGGCAACCCGCGCTTCGAGTTGATGCGGCACGACGTGACCTTCCCGCTCTACGTGGAGGTGGACGAGATCTTCAATCTGGCCTGCCCGGCATCACCTGTGCACTACCAGTACGACCCCGTGCAGACCACCAAGACCAGCGTGCACGGTGCCATCAACATGCTGGGCCTTGCCAAGCGCGTGAAGGCCAAGATTCTGCAGGCCAGCACCAGCGAGGTGTATGGAGACCCGCAGGTGCACCCCCAGACAGAAGACTACTGGGGCCACGTGAACCCCATCGGCATCCGTTCTTGCTACGACGAGGGCAAGCGCTGCGCGGAAACGCTTTTCTTCGACTACCACCGTCAGCACAAGCTGCGCATCAAGGTGGCACGCATCTTCAACACCTACGGCCCGCGCATGCACCCCAACGATGGCCGGGTGGTCTCGAACTTCATCGTTCAGGCCCTCAAGGGGCAGGACATTACGGTTTACGGCAAGGGTGAGCAAACCCGCTCTTTCTGTTACGTGGACGACCTGATCGAAGCCTTGATGCGGCTGATGAACACGGGTGATGACTTCACTGGCCCCGTTAACGTGGGCAACCCGGGAGAGTTCACCATCTTGCAACTGGCGGAAAAGGTGATCGAGCTCACGGGTTCCAGTTCAAGGGTGGTGTTTCGCCCGCTGCCGGGCGACGACCCGATGCAGCGCCAGCCCGACCTGACCCTGGCTCGCGCCAAGCTGGGTTGGGAGCCAACCACCGCCCTGGCTGACGGCTTGAAGCGCACCATCGCGTACTTCGACTCGCGTCTCAGCAAGAGCTTGCCTGCCTGAAGATGCGGCGGCGCGCCGCATCGCGCGCGCTGAGGCCACGCCATGACGTCTTTGGTTTCCATCATCATTCCCGTCTTCAACTGCGAGGCTTACGTTGCCGAAGCGGTGGAAAGTGCGCTGGCTCAGGACTACCCTGACAAGGAAGTCATCGTCGTCAACGACGGCAGCACCGACGGCACATTGCAAGTTTTGCAGGGGTTCGGCAGCCGTATCCGCGTCGTGGACCAAGTCAATGGTGGGCCGCCTCGCGCTCGGAACGCCGGGCTGGCGGCGGCGCGAGGCGACTATGTGGCTTTCCTCGACGCAGACGACATCTGGCTGCAGGGCAAGCTGTCTGCACAGGTGGCGCACATGCAGGCGAACCCCGAGGTGGGTACCTGCTACATCACCTGGCTGGTGTGGCCGGCTGATGGCGATGGAGTGTTCCGCGTTCCTGCCGCTGGCTTGCAGCCGTTGGGGCCCACGCATGTGAACCCGTCCATGTCGGGTTGGATCTACGGGCGCTTGCTGTTTGACTCTGAACTGCTGACCAGCACGGTGCTGATTCGTACCAGTGTGCTCAAGCAAGTGGGAGAGTTTGACGAAGCACTGTGGAACGGCGACGACTACGACTTCTGGCTGCGTCTTTCGCAGGCCGCACCCATCAGCCGCCTGGAGCCAGCGGGTGTGCTGTACCGAGTGGTGCAGGGCTCCGTCTCGCGTCGGGCGCGGCCCGTGAACGATGAATTGGTGGTCATCGAGCGTGCGTTGGCGCGCTTTGGGCTGCGCGACCCTAGTGGCGCTGCTATCGACCCTGCCCGCGTGAAGCAACGGCTGGACGGTTTGGTCTTCCAGTTCGGCTATGCACACCTTCGCCGTGGCGACCCTGCCATTGCTTGGCGTTCGTTCGCCCAGAACCTGCGGTTCCGCCCGCTGAGGCCGAGGCTTTGGGTTCATGCCCTCACGGCGTTGGTCAAGAGCCTGGGTGCCAGCAGCGCCACGCCGCGGGCGTGACATGCAGGTCGGGCTGGTTGCGCGCTGCCTGAACACAGACCATGTTCGCGGCATGGGCCGCTATGTGCAGGAGCTGCTGCGCCAATCCGCTACCGACTCGGCGCTGCACTGGCGTCTTTACAGCGATGATCCCGCGAAACCTCTGCACGTACCGCCTGGGTTTCGCGGCGAGGTGGATGTATTCAGCTTCCGCGGCGACCGCTTCCAATTGTGGGAGCAACTGGGTTTGCCTCTTCGAGTGAGGCGCAAGCCCGTGGACCTGCTGCACTGCACGGAAGGCACCTTGCCCAGGTGGCAGCCGGTGCCCACCGTGGTGACCTTGCACGACACGCTGGCCTGGCAAGAGCATGATGGCAGTGCACAGGCCCTTCGCTACTGGGACAGCTGGCAACCTGCGGCGCTTCGGCGTTGCGCCCACATCATCACCATCAGCGAGTCTTCGCGGAGAGACATTCTGGCCCGTTGGCCTGAGCTTGGGTCCAAGGTGACGGTCATCCCGCATGGCATAGCCGACGAGTATCTGCAGACGTCAGCAGATGCCCCGCAGAGCGTGGTCCAGCAGTCCTTGGGGGAATCGCCCTACCTGGTGTACCTCGGGGGACCGTTGGCGCGAAAGCGTTTTGACTGGGCGGTTCGCGTGCTGAGTTCTCTGAACATGCCGGACCTGAGATTGGTGGCGTGCGGTTTCTCTGCAGACGCACGGCACACAGCAGGGCAGGGACTGCCGGTCGATGTCAGGGAAAAGGTTCACTTCGCGCCGTTCTTGGCAGACGCAGAGCTGCGGGCCTTGTACCAGGGCGCTGCCGCTGTCTTGTATCCCACCGAATATGAAGGCTTCGGATTCCCGGCCATCGAGGCACAAGCCGCCGGCGCGCCGGTTGTCTTCAGTCCGGTGAGCAGTTTGCAGGAGTTGGTAGGCCCGCTCAGCCTCACCGCCCCGCTGAACGACTTGCACGCCTGGGGCCTGGCCGTTCAGCAGGCCCTGTCACTCGGCAACTCCCGGCCGCAGCTTTCAGCGGAGGCCCGGCAGTGGGCCCAGCGATTTTCTTGGAAGCGCAGCCTGGAAGCCCATCTTCGGGTGTACGACTCCGTGAAGCCAGGGTCGGCTGCTGGCTGCTGATTGACAAGAGCTCACGCACGCATGCGCCGCGTTCTCTACATCGCTTACCTGTACCCACCCATCGCGAACTCAGGGACGAGACGCAGCCTCTCCTTTGTCAACCACCTGCCTGATCATGGCTGGCAGCCCACTGTGCTCACCGTGGCCAACCCTGAAGAGCGGGTGTGTGATCTCAGCCTGCTGTCTGAGATTCGTGAGGGCACGCAAGTTGAACGGGCGCCGATGGCTTCTGCCGCGGTTGCGAACCGATTGGCGGCTTGGTGCGTGCCGCAGTCGCGCCGCACCGCTGTTGCCGCAGCGCTGGAGTGGCGACTCGAACGCGTCTTCCAGGCACCCGATGAAGTCGCTGCGTGGTACCCGCTGGCGGTGCAGCGCGGTCTTGCGCTGCACCGAAAGCAGCCTTTCGACCTGATCTGCGCATCAGGTTGGCCTTGGACGTCTTTCCTGGTCGCTCGAGCCCTATCCCTGAAGACCGGTTGCCCGTACGTGCTGGACTATCGGGACACATGGCGCCCGAGCGGGACCCACGAGTGGGAGGTTCAGACGCGCTTGCAGGCCTTGCTGAATCCGAGACTTGAACGGCTGGCTGCGCGGCGTGCAGCGGCCGTTGTGACAGTGACCCCCAGTCTCGTGGATGTCATTCGCCGTGACGCGGGCCTGGCGCAGGTTCACTGCATCACCAATGGGTTTGAGCCTGATGACTTCAGCAGCAACTCTGCATTGCCGGGCCAGGCCGAAGACGGCGTGCATGTGTCGTACACCGGTGTCTGGCGTCCCGGCTACGGGTTGGAAGACCTCTACCGCGCGATTGCGCAGTTGAAGCTGGCTGGGTCACGCCATATCGGGCGTCTTCGAGTCAGCGCTGCTGGCTTCAAGCCCGGGCCCGCCCAAGCCTTTGGTGTTGATGATGTGGTGCAGGAACTCGGCCCGGTGCCGCACGAGCGTGCCCTGTCGTTGATGACATCTTCGCAGGCCTTGTACCTTCCAGTACCCCTTGGCTACTACGCCAAGGCAAGCCTTCCTGGAAAACTCTTTGAATACCTCGGCAGCGGTCGCCCGATTCTGGCGGTCGTGCCTGCAGACAGCGAAGTTGCGAAAGTGGTGAGCAGCGTAGGGGGCGCCTTGCGGGTCGACCCTGGCGACATCGCTGGCCTTGCCACTGTGCTGGAGGCGCTTTGCCAGGGCAACGCCGATGGCCTCTTTCCGCTGCGGCAACCAGAGCAACTGAAGCGCTACACGCGCGCTGAGACCGCTCGCGATCTTGCTGCCGTCTTTGACCGTGCCCGGTCAACGACGAATCAAGGATGAGGGCGCAGCCTTGAACGGCGTTCGCCGAGCTCTGGCGTTCTCTCTGCTGGAGCGGTATTTGCTGCTGGTGGTCGGACTTGCCAGCAACATGGCCATCGCCCGATTGCTGACGCCTGAGCTGATCGGCATCTTCTCTGTGAGCTTGGCCTTTATCGGCATCGCGCAGGTCTTGCGCGATTTCGGCGTCGCGAACTACCTGATCCAGGAGCGCGAGCTGACTGACGATCATGTTCGAACCGCCTTCGGCATCTTGCTGGCGCTGGGGCTCGTGGTGTTCGTCGTCTTGTTCGCGGGCGCACCGTGGATAGCCAGGGCTTACGGCGAAGAGCAGATGGTGCTGACGCTGCGGGTGTGCGCTTTCAACTTCCTTGTGTTGCCCTTCTGCACGGTGTCGCTGGCGTTGTTGCGGCGTCAAATGGCCTTCAAGCGACTTGCGGTGGTAAACATCGCAGCCACGTGCATCAGTTCGGCCGTCAGTGTAGGCATGGCCTTCATGGGGTTCGGAGTGCTCGCCTTGGCTTTGGGGTCGGTGCTGTTGAACGTGGTGACCGGCATCGGCGCATGGCTGGCGCGTGAAGACAGGCGTGTCTTGCTGCCCTCGCTCAAGGAATGGCGGGTGGTCTTGAACTTCGGAGCGCAGAGTTCAGCGGCCGGCGTTGTGACCAGCATCTCGATGGACATCAACGATCTGGCCGTTGGCAAGGTCATGGGTTTTGAGCCTGTGGCGATGCTCAGCCGCGCCCAGGGTTTGATGAACCTCTTCCACCGCGACCTGATGAGCGCCATCCGGAACGTGGCATACCCGGCCTATGCGAAGGCTGCGCGCGAGGACCAGGCGCTGGAGCCCATCTATCTGGCGAGCGTGAGCAACGTGACCGTCATCGCTTGGCCGTTCTATGGCTTTGTTTCACTGTTTGCGCTGGAGCTTTTGCGATTGATGTTCGGGTCGCAGTGGGACGCCGCAGCACCGCTGGTGCCGGTGTTCTGCCTGGCAGGCGCAGCAGCCGCCACCATCAACCTGATTGCAAGCTTGGTCCTGGCAGTCGGGCGTGTGGACCTGATAACCAAGGTCGAACTCTTTTTTCAACCCTTGCGCGCTGCGATGATCGTGGCGGCGGCTGTCATCTTTCAAAGCATGATGGCGTGTGCTGTGGCTCTGGTGGTGGCGTTTGTCCTCCACGTGCCACTGATGTACTACGTGAAGGGCCGCTGCCTGCCCAATGATCATTCGGCTTTGCGCCGCCAGTTGGGTCTGAGTTTGGGCGTATCGCTGCTGTCGCTGGTTCTTCCTGTGATGCTTGCCATGGCCGGCTCAGCAACCGCCACCGGGCCTCGTTGGCTTGCCTTCGCCTTGGCAGTGCCGGTTTGCATCGGTGGTTGGCTTGTAGCGCTGGTGGTGCTGAAGCATCCACTTGCGCAAGACCCGGCTTTCCTGGCGGCGCAGCGCAAGTGTCTGAGGCTGCTGCGCTTGCGCGACCGTTGACACCCCCTGCGTTTTTGGTGTTCGGCCAGCGGCAAAGCGTGAGGCGGGTCACGCTGGCTCAAAGGTGAGCAAGGGACAATACAGGTGAACCGCTGCCCAAGGATGTTGGTCCGCAGGCAGATCAGGTGTCGCGCAAACCTAGAACGAGCCAGAGAGTCTCATGCAACTCCACCGCCCCCCCGTGACCGACCGCAAGGTTCGCTTCGCCATCATCGGCTGCGGCCGCATCGCCCAGAACCACTTCGAGGCCATCGCCAAGCATGGTGAACGGGCCGAGGTCACGGCGGTGTGCGACGTGGACCCGGCGGCGCTGGCCCGCGCGGTGGAGAAGACGGGTGCGGAGGGATTCGCATCGCTCAGCGAGTTGCTGGCACGTTCCAAGCCAGACTGTGTCGTGCTCACCACGCCCAGCGGGCTGCACCCGCGGCAGGCCATCGAGGTGGCCAAGGCCGGCATCGACGTGATGACCGAGAAGCCCATGGCCACGCGCTGGCACGATGGCCTGGCCATGGTGCGCGCCTGCGACGAGGCTGGCGTGCGCTTGTTCGTGGTGAAACAGAACCGCCGCAACACCACGCTGCAGCTGTTGAAGCAGGCCGTGGACCAGGGGCGGTTCGGGCGCCTGTACATGGTCAACGTGAACGTGTTCTGGAGCCGCCCGCAGAACTACTACGACAGCGCCGCTTGGCGCGGCACCTGGGAGTTCGATGGCGGTGCTTTCATGAACCAGGCCAGCCACTACGTGGACCTGCTGGACTGGGTGTGCGGCCCGGTGGAGAGCGTGATGGCCTACACCGGCACGCTGGCCCGCAACATCGAGGTGGAAGACACGGGCGTGGCGGCCTTGAAGTGGCGCAACGGCGCGATGGGCTCCATCAACGTCACCATGCTCACCTATCCGAAGAACATGGAAGGCTCGATCACCATCCTGGGCGAGAAGGGGTCGGTGCGCGTGGGCGGGCTGGCGGTCAACGAGATCCAGCACTGGCAATTCGATACGCCGCACGCGATGGACTCCCAGATTGCCGACGCCAGCTACCAGACCACGTCAGTCTACGGATTCGGCCATCCGCTGTACTACGACAACGTCATCAAGACGCTCCGGGGCGAGGCCGAGCCCGAGACCGACGGGCGCGAGGGCCTCAAGAGCCTGGAGTTGCTCATCGCGATGTACTTGTCGGCTCGCGACGGCAAGCGCGTGAACCTGCCGCTGGCGTACTGAGCACCGTGGCCACCACCATCCACCCCTCGGCCATCGTCGATGAAGGCGCACTGCTGGGAGACGGCTGCCGCGTCTGGCACTTCGTGCACATCAGCGCCGGCGCGCGCATCGGCCAGCGCTGCTCGTTCGGGCAGAACGTCTACGTCGGCAACGACGTCAGCATCGGCAGCAACGTGAAGATCCAGAATAACGTCTCGGTGTACGACGCTGTGACGCTGGAGGACGACGTGTTCTGCGGCCCGAGCATGGTGTTCACCAACGTGTACAACCCACGCTCGGCGGTGACGCGCAAAGACGAGTACCGGCGCACACTGGTTCGTCAGGGCGCCACGCTGGGCGCCAACTGCACCATCGTCTGTGGCACTACGGTGGGCCGGTACGCCTTCGTGGGCGCAGGCGCCGTGGTGAACCGCGACGTACCCGATTTCGCCTTGGTGGTGGGCGTGCCCGGCCGCCAGGCGGGCTGGATGAGCCGTTATGGCGAGCGCCTGCCCCTTCCCCTGGAGGGTGAGGCCGAGACGGTGTGCGAACACACCGGGGACCGCTACCGCCTGCAGGGCAAGAACCTCAGCCTGCTGACCCCCTGAACCGCAGAGAACAGACCCATGAATGCCCCTGAGAGCCTGAAGCCGCTGGATTTCATCGACCTGAAGAGCCAGTACGCTGCGCTGCGCGAGAGCCTCAACGCGCGCATTCAGCGCGTGCTGGACCATGGGCAGTACATCATGGGTCCGGAGGTGGCCGAGCTCGAGCAGCGCCTGGCTGCGTACACGGGAGCGAAGCACTGCATCACGGTGGCCAGCGGCACCGAGGCGCTGCTGATCTCGCTGATGGCGCTGGACCTGAAGCCGGGCGACGAAGTCATCACCACGCCCTTCACCTTTGCGGCCACGGCAGAAACGATCGTGCTGCTGGGTGGCAAGCCCGTGTTCGTGGACATCGAGCCCGACACCTGCAACATCGACGTGAGCCTGATCGAGGCCAAGATCACGCCCCGCACCCGGGCCATCATGCCCGTGAGCCTGTACGGGCAGGTGGCTGACATGGACGAGATCAACGCCATTGCGGCACGCCACGGCCTGCCGGTGATTGAAGACGCGGCGCAGAGCTTCGGGGCCAGCTACAAGGGCAGGAAGAGCTGCAATGTCAGCACCCTGGGCTGCACGAGCTTCTTCCCGAGCAAGCCGCTGGGCTGCTACGGCGACGGTGGGGCCATCTTCACGAATGACGATGCGCTGGCCAAGGCCTGCCGCGAGATACGCGTGCACGGGCAGAGCCAGCGCTACACGCACACGCGGCTGGGCGTGGGCGGGCGCATGGACACGCTGCAGTGCGCCGTGGTGCTGGGCAAGCTGGAGCGGTTCGAGTGGGAAGTGCAGCGCCGGCTCGAGCTGGGGCGCCTCTACGTGGAGCGTATTGCCGCTGCGAGCTTGCCCGTGCGCACGCTGGCACAGCGGCCAGATCGCGACTGCGTGTGGGCGCAGTTCACGGTGTTCGTGCCCGAGCGTGGCCAACTGCAGCAGCGCTTGCAGGCGCTCGGGGTGCCGACCGCGGTGCACTACCCTAAGCCGATGCACCACCAGCCCGCGTATGCCGAGTTCTGCTGCCCGGACTGCTGCCCGAACAGCGTGAAGGCGGGCGAGGTGGTGATGAGCCTGCCGATGAGCCCTGATCTGACGGACGAGCAGATGGATCGGGTGGTGTCGGCGCTGGCTCATGCGCTGCACCCGACATCGGCGGAGTGAACGGCACACCGGTTCGCTCTTTTAGGCTGCATCGCCTACGCGCCAGAGCTGAAGGCTTGGCTGCACCTTGAAGTTCCGCGCAGACATTGAGGGTTTGCGAGCGCTGGCGATTGTGCCGGTGGTCGT
>LJHT01000089.1 GCA_001295905.1 beta proteobacterium AAP51
CGCCGGGCTTACAACACCTGCCTCCGCGGCCCGGGTGAACTCGAACGTTAGGCGTCACGAAATGCATCACTCGATTCCGCCTCACGAGGTCTACCGAACGCTGATGGCGGATGCAAAGATCCGAATCCTTGCCGCCGAGAGAGTCTTAAACGCGAAGAAGCCCCGAACAGGGTTTGCGGCTCTCGACATGGAATTCGTCTACCTGCAGATACGCCGCGTCATCGAGGACGTAACCTTTGGCGGCCTTGTACGCGAGGAGGCTAGGTACGCCGCGCTGCGAGGAATCGAAAAGACTACCAATCCTCGGGACCACGGCGATCCAAAGAAGGACTGGCAGGCCCCTGAGATTCTGAAGCGCTTGGTGAGCCTAAGCCCACACGCGTTGCCAGTTCCCTACAAGGATGGGAAGGAAGTGTTACCCGGGTTGATTCGCTACGATCCACAAGACATCGATGTCAATCACGCCCGCCTCATCGATCTCTACAAGCGAAGCGGTGGCTTTCTGCACGCTACTAATCCGATCGGCGCTGACTTTGCCGCAGACGTTGACAGCCAACGCAAGCGCTATGCTGCCGCTCCGATGGAGAATCGCCGCTCCCTCGCGTTCTTGCGCAAGCTACTGTGGCAACACGCGGCAATCACGTTGGGTGAGCATGGCAACGAGGATCCACGAGCACCTGCAAACCCGCAACTCGCTTGGCTCATCAACTTCGGAACCAGTCTAGGTCCTGAAGTAACTCTCATCCATGGCGTCGCCGCGTGACGCCTAACCCCTCGTTCAACCCTGACCCGCTACGGCAGGCCGCCTTGCCCGCGCGGCGCCTCTGCTTCATCATGCGCCGCGCGGGCAAGTCGTCCCGCCTCCGCGGTCAGGGTTAACTCGAACGTTAGGCAGCACCAAGAAGATGTTTCCCGCGCTCACCGTTGAACCCCTCGCCAGACATCGCGCGCTTGTTCCGCTGCTGGCCCAATGGTTCGTCTCAGAGTGGCCGGCGTGGTACGGAAGCGGTGGCCAAGGCAATATCGACCAAGACCTCCGAGCCTTCGCTACCTCAGAAACTACGCTTCCGATCGGCTTCGTCGCATCCCTTGCAGGAAGGCCTGTCGGAGCTTGCGCCTTGAAAGCAGATTCAATTCCGAGCCATGCGCACCTGTCACCCTGGGCCTCAGCCGGATTCGTGGTGCCAGAACTCAGAGGCAAAGGCATCGGCGCTGGTCTACTCGCTGCAATGCTCACGCATGCACATGGCCTCGGGTATCCACATGTCTACTGCGGCACCAGCACCGCGGGGTCTTTGTTGCAAAGGTCAGGCTGGCTTGCCATCGAAGTGACTCAACATGACGGTAAGCCTCTCACGGTGTATCGCAGTGCTGCCTAACCCCTCGCTCAGCCCCCGACCCGCTACGGCAGGCGTTGTAAGCCCGGTCCGTGCCATTCGTAGCATCATCACGAACCGGGCTTACAACACCTGCCTTCGCGGTCGGGGTTAGCTCGAACGTTAGGCCTCACCAGCGTCCTTTCGTCGCAGCCCGGCCTAGCGTGGTGGCG
>LJHT01000009.1 GCA_001295905.1 beta proteobacterium AAP51
ATCCGGCCTGACCAGCGAGCGCCGGTGGGCGCAAGGGCGTGGTCAATTGACCGCTTACGTTGCTTCCCTGGAACATCGGTCTGGCGCCCATCCAGGCAAGCAGGAAGAAGGCTGCATGAACGCGCCAGGCATCGACGCGCGGCTGCTGGAGTTGCTGCAGCAAGCCAGCAACCTGCAGCTATTTCAGCTGAACTCCGTCATCGAGCGCATGCTGGCCGATCCACGACGCATCGTGCAGGTGCGCAAGGAACTGCACATGGGCTAGACCGTGCGCTTCATGGACTAGCGTGACGGCCAGATGCGCGTGGGCACGGTCGTGGCGATGAAGGACACCCAGCTCACGATCCAGGAGCAGGCCACGCGCAGCGCGTGGACGGTGCCCTACACGGCGGTGGAGCCCCCGGCAGCTGCTGCGCCGGGACCGGCGCACGAGCCTGCACAGCCGCCGGCGCCACGGGCCGGCCGCAACGACTTCCGGTGCGGGGAGAAAGTGGCCTTCGAGGACAAGCACCTGAACACTGTCTTGGGCACCATCGTGCGCATCAACCAGCGCATCGCCAGCATCGATCCTGGCGACGGCACGACCTGGCGAGTGGGCTTCGCGCTGCTGCGACACGTGGTCGACATCTGATCGCCGCGGGCGGTCAAGACGGCCATGAGGCCACGCTTACGATTGTTGGGGCTCATGACCGGGCAGGATTGGATGTGCTAACGCTCGGGTGTCACATCAGAACCAGCGGCGGCAGCAAGGGCCGAGCCACCTTCGTGCGGATGCCCCATCACTCGCCGCGCGTAAGGACATCGTTTGATCTCGACGGGCGCACCAAGCAATCTCCACCTGGTGGGACGTCATAGATGTTTGGGCAAGCTGTGTCGACGCACACCAGCGCGAGTGTGCTGCTCGGTTCCGTGCCGGATCACAACGCCCTGGTAGTCGAATCCGCTGGGGTGCTTCGTGCCAGCAGACAAGCAGCCGGCGCCGCTCAGCAGCTCCACGAAGTGAGGTCGCCCCCAGCATCCAGCTTGGCAAGGCGCGGAATGTCCGGCGCCAAGATCTGGTCGCACCGAGCGCACTCTAGTCTTACCGCTGATCGTGTCCACGCCGAAGCGCTCGCGAATACATTCTCGGATCAGGAGGGCGAGGAACCGATTTAGACCGTACGCCATGGAGAAGTGGGTGCAGGGATGCACTAGCAGGATCCTCTCCGGATTGCGACCGTTCGCTAGACCGCAGACGGTAGACACCACGTCACGCCAATCGGCGGCGAATGAGCTCTGAAGCCCTTTGATCAGCGCCAGATGCTTGTCATGCAGATTCTGGAGCGCCGCATGGTCGTCTGCACCATCCGCGCTCCAAAGCTGCATCCGGTGTGCCTGGTCCTCCGCCTCCGCCAGCTCCCATCGCAGGCGCTCCAACAGACCCGGTCCGCTGGGCAGCGCGGAAACGATTGTCGTCAGCAACTGCAGCGCTGACTTGGTCCCTGTCGTCAGACGGATGTAGTCCTGCAAGGCGCCATCACCACCACCTGACACGAGGACCCGGTGATCAGGAGCGGCTAAGCCGAGCGTCGGCGACTGAAACTGATCGGTTTGCCAAAACTTTACACTTGAGAAGACCCCTGCTTTCGGATTGTCTTGGTCCAACGGGACAGTCACCCTCTCCCGCGCGACACCTCGCGCGAGTACAACCAAATCGAAGTTCTCGGTGTAGTCGCCATGGACCGGATGCGAGAACTCTGCAGTTAGCGGCCCCGCCGGCGATGAGGGCGCGCGAACGGGGTAACGCTTGAGGGTCGTCTCGAATCGCACGTCCAAGTTGGGACGCATGAACGTTTCATCGGAGAGGACATCCGACCAATTCTCAGCAATGACGTTTGCAAAGTCCGCCGCGAACGTCATCGGCACGTCTGGGGGCGGACCAGATAGGGGCCAGCGGCCGCGATCCGCATGCTGGGCTGGCCAGTCGTATTGCACTGGATCGATCCACCGCGTCGTGCAGGACTTTTGGAGCGCGAAGGGCCCGACACCGGCGTCAATGACGATTACGTCAATATCGTTACGGGCGGCGAGTATGCCAACTGTTGCGCCGGCCGCGCCTGCGCCCACTACCAAGAGCCTAGAGCCAGCGGACAGATCCGAGCTCTTGAGCAATCTTTCGACGAGAATTTGCGCCCGAACCAGCTGATCCCGAATGCTGACAGGAACACGTCCGGCGAGGTTGTAGACCGACGGGCGTGCGCGGTGAGCCCGAATAAACGGATCCAACATGAGACGACCTGGCAATCAGGTCAAGTCGTCAATGGCATTGTCAGGGTCGTTGATCGCTTCCAACTGCTCTTCTTCGGAAGCGTCAACCAACACCTCGAGGGCGTCGGCATTGGTGGCATCGTGGGCTACTGCCCTGGACTCTACGGATCGGGCGTACCGGTTTGGCGTTGTGTTCTCTCGAAGTCTCGCTATTCTTGATGCGAGGTAGTTCGCAACGGCTTGCGACTCCTGACCTGCCACGCTGGTGGGCACATGCACGACCCGAAGTCCTGCGCGCTCCAGGCTCTGCAACTCCTGCAATTCGAGACGCTCGCGTGGCCCTATCGCAAAGAAGCCGATCTGGCGACGACGCACAGGATGCTTCATGAACACCTCGCGCGAGGAAAACTCCATTGCGGCCCTCTTGGCGGTTGTCCGCCAGCTCAGGAACACGTCGTTGGGGGTCACCTTCGTGCGAAGGGATGAACCTCTACCCATGGGCTCCTCGCGGACCCGCGTCCATCCCTGCTGCATTCCCACCCCCCTCATCTGATCGGCTGCCGTCGGACAGTAATGGAGGCTGCTGCATTGCACAAGACCCTGGACAGATAGTAAACAGGACAAACTCCTCCCTTTTTCGGATGCTCCGATCCCCTTACACAGGACAATTTGCGAGCAATCCTCCCGGTTGCCCGCCTGACTGCAGGCTCAACGCACCGGTTGTTGCAAAATTGCAACATGAGGTCAGCGGTTAAGGTCTGTTGGGCACATGGTGCTCCCGGGAGCGCGTGTTCGCTGAGGTCCTCCCTAGCGCCAAAGGTTCGGCCCTTGGACTGACGTTTGCATTTGGAAACGATTCGCACTCCAGTCTGCAGGGGGATGCCCTACACGCGGCGCATCCATCGGTGCGCAGTCGGCCCTCCGGGCTCCACCCTCCGCGGCTTGCCGCGCACCTGTGGACCTACACCACGTCCTGGGACATCAACTAAGGAAAATGCGCTCGGCTCGTTGACGACTTGATACCCCATTCTGGGGAGCCGGCAGTTCGGTCAGTCAGCAGTAGACCAGGAGCAGACGCTCAGGTCCACAGGCCCATCGACGGCATCAGACTGACTTGAGTCAGTCAAGTAGCGTGTGCGGATGACGCGTATCGCGCGATACAGTCATTCAGCTTTGCCGGGCGGTACCAGGACAACCTGAACGCCCTGATCTACGAACCCAGCTTCCGCACGGGCGTGGGCGACGCGCTGTTCACCAAGGCCCGGCTGATCAAGGACCTGGGCAACCAGGCGGTGCACAGCACCAAGAAGGTGGCCGCGACCGACGCGCTGGCGGCCACGCGGGAGTTGTTCCATTTCGGCTATTGGCTGGCCCGCACCTACGGCCGCGGTGCACGCCCCGAGCCGGGCTTGAGCTTCAAGACCGAGCTGCTGCCCAAGCCCGCTGCGCCTGCCATGCCGCAAACGGCTGAGCAACTGCAGAAGCTGGCTGCGCAGTTGCAGGAGAAGGATCAGAAACTGGCTGACGTGCTGGCCAGCAAGGCGGCGCTGGACGCCGAGCTGCAGAAGCTGCGCGAAGAAGTCGCCACCGCCAAGAAGGCGAACAGCGCGCAGCCCGACACGCACGACTACTCCGAAGCCGAGACGCGCAAGGCCTTCATCGACCTGTTGCTGAAAGAGGCTGGCTGGACGCTGAACCCGGCGAAGAACTTCGAGGTCGAGGTGGTCGGCATGCCGAACGCCGAGAACAAGGGCTTCGTCGACTACGTGCTGTGGGGCGACGACGGAAACCAGCCTCTGACTGCCGCTGATCTGGTTGAACTGGAACGGATGCTGGTCGAGGCCGGTGGCACCAAGGCCCTGATCGATGAGGCCAAGGAGAAGAGCCAGGGCCTCGGGCTCTTCATCCGCTCCCTGGTCGGCCTGGACCGCGAGGCTGCGATGCAGGCGTTCAGTGAGTTCTTGAAGGGATCGACGGCGACGCCGGACCAGATCGAGTTCATTGAGCTGGTGGTGCAGGAACTGACTTTGAACGGGGTGATGGAGGCCGATCGGCTGTTTCAGTCGCCGTTCACGGATCTCAGTGCACAGGGGCCGCTGGGGGTCTTCCCGGCGGCGAGCGTGTCAACCTTGGTCGATGTGCTGCAAGACATCCGGGCTCGAGCTGTAGCTTGATGTGAGCGCCCGCTTCAACGTTTTGCCTTGCTGGTCCAGCTGACGAGGCTAGTGCGGTGAACGATCACGCGCGCCGTCGATCTAGATGCGCGCGGCAAGGCGTTGCCGACTCGATTTGGGTCGCGGGGTCGGCCGCAGCGATGAAGGGTCATGCTGACTGTGTTGGACCTGCTCGCGGCGCGGGCAACTTAGCCTTGCCCAAGGGCATTCGGCGGCTGCGGCCGGCGGATGCGCTGGCTGTGCCGCGAAGCCTGCCTCATCGCCGATTTCCTGAGAAAAATGCCGTGAAATCAGAGATTTACGCGTTGTTCAGGCGGTGGCTAGAGTTCAGGATTGAGCGGAGAAAGTTCAGAGATCAATGAATTTCGACAGCTGATTGGGCGATTTTCGCGGTAATTGGCGTTGAGTCGCCGCAATTGGTGCGACACGCCCACTTGTGCTGCATTCTTCCATGCCGAGATTGCATAACCCCGCCCGGCCCTGGAGTTACGAAGCGATTACATCGGCGCCACAATCAGCGCCCCCGCCTGGGAAGCGGGGGCGAAGGGCTCAGGCGTTCAAGGCATGAGCGGCCTTCGGCGAACCCCGCCACGGGGCCTTCAGCGGCCAGCGGTGTTCCCCCAAGTCCGTTTTTACATTGCCATGATTGGAGACCCCGTGAACCGTCCCGTGATGGAAGGCCTGCGCCTGAACGTGCCCGCGTATGTGAAACATGCGCGCCTGATCGAATGGGTGGCGCAGACCGCCGCGCTCACCGAAGCCGCCGATGTGTACTGGTGCGACGGCAGCGAGGCCGAGTACCAGCGCCTGTGCCAGCAGCTGGTGGATGCCGGCACGCTGATGAAGCTGAACCCCGAGCTGCGCCCCAACAGCTTCCTGGCCCGCAGCGACCCCTCCGACGTGGCGCGCGTGGAAGACCGCACCTTCATCTGTAGCGAGAAGAAGGAAGACGCCGGCCCCACCAACCACTGGATGGCCCCGGCCGAGATGCGCGCCTTGCTGCAGACGGGCCGCGCCGACGGCACCCCCGCGCTGTTCAAGGGCGCGATGAAGGGCCGCACGATGTACGTGGTGCCTTTCAGCATGGGCCCGCTGGGCAGCCACATCTCGCACATCGGCGTCGAGCTCAGCGACAGCCCTTATGTGGCCGTGAGCATGCGCACCATGACGCGCATGGGCAAGGGCGCGCTGGACGTGCTGGGTGACGACGGTGATTTCGTGCCCTGCGTGCACACCGTGGGCGCGCCGCTGCAGGCTGGCCAGAAAGACGTGGCCTGGCCCTGCAACCCCACCAAGTACATCGTGCACTACCCCGAAACGCGCGAGATCTGGAGCTACGGCTCGGGCTACGGCGGCAATGCGCTGCTGGGCAAGAAGTGCTTCGCGCTGCGCATCGCCAGCACCATGGGCCGCGACCAGGGCTGGCTGGCCGAGCACATGCTCATCCTGGGCGTGACCAACCCCCAGGGCCGGAAGTACCACGTGGCCGCCGCCTTCCCCAGCGCCTGCGGCAAGACCAACTTCAGCATGCTGGTGCCGCCCGCCGGCTACCAGGGCTGGAAGGTCACCACCATCGGCGACGACATCGCCTGGATCAAGCCCGGTGCCGACGGCCGCCTCTACGCCATCAACCCCGAAGCGGGCTACTTCGGCGTCGCCCCGGGCACCAACGAGCTCACCAACCCGAACTGCCTGGCTTCCCTGAAGCGCGACGCCATCTTCACCAACGTGGCGCTCACCGATGACGGTGACGTGTGGTGGGAAGGCCTGACCGAAACGCCCCCCGCGCACCTGATCGACTGGCAGGGCCGCGACTGGACGCCGGCCATCGCCCAGGCCAAGGGCACGAACGGCAAGCCCAGCCCCGCGGCCCACCCCAACGCCCGCTTCACCGTGGCCGCCACCAACAACCCGGTGCTCGACCCCGAGTGGGACAACCCCACCGGCGTGCCCATCGACGCCTTCATCTTCGGCGGCCGCCGCAGCACCACGGTGCCGCTGGTCACCGAAGCCCGCACCTGGGCCGAAGGCGTGTACATGGCCGCCACGATGGGCAGCGAAACCACCGCCGCCGCCGCCGGCCAACAGGGCGTGGTGCGCCGCGACCCCTTCGCCATGCTGCCCTTCATGGGCTACAACATGAGCGACTACTTCCAGCACTGGCTGAACCTCGGCGAGCGTGTGGCGGCCGATGCCGCGAAGGCCGGCGCGCGCCTGCCGCGCATCTATTGCGTGAACTGGTTCCGCAAGGGCGCCGACGGCAAGTTCGTCTGGCCGGGCTATGGCGAGAACATGCGCGTGCTGGAATGGATGCTGGGCCGGCTGGAAGGCCAGGCCGGCGGTGCCGACAACGTCTTCGGCACCAGCCCGCGCTACGAAGACCTGCGCTGGGACGGCCTGGCCTTCACGGCCGAGCAGTTCAACAGCGTCATCGGCATCGACAAGGCTGCCTGGCAGCAAGAACTGCAGCTGCACGCCGAACTCTTCCAGCAGCTGGCCTACCACCTGCCGGCCGAGCTGCCCGCCACGAAGGCGCAGATCGAGGCGCGTCTGGCCGCATGAGGGCGCGCAGGCCGGGCGCCTGCTGCGGCATCATCGCGCGCAGATGAAGCTGCAGCTGCTGTCCGACCTGCACCTCGAAACCGAGACCTTCAGCCCCCGGCCTGCGCCCGGGGCCGAACTGCTGGTACTGGCCGGCGACATCGACAGCACCTGGGCCGGCTACGAACGTTTCGCAGGCTGGCCCGTGCCCGTGCTGGTGGTGGCGGGCAACCATGAATTCGACGGGCGCGATGTCGATGCCGGCCTAGCCGGCCTGCGCGCGTTGTGCCAGCGCCTGGGCTTCATCTTCCTGGAGCGTGAAGAACACCTCTTCACCGCCGCCAGCGGCCAGCGCGTGCGCGTGCTCGGCACCACGCGCTGGAGCGATTTCGACCTGCTGGGCCCCACGCAGCGCCCGCGCGCCGAGCGCGCCGCCGGGTACTTCCTGCGCCTGATGGGCAGCACGCGCGGCGGCCGGCCTTTCGACGCCGCCGCCGTGCGCCAGGAAGCCCTGGCCTGCCGCGCCTGGCTGGAGCAGGCGCTGGCCGTGCCGGCCCGCAGCCGCTGGGAACACACGCTGGTGGTGACGCACTTCGCCCCCAGCCTGCGCAGCGCAGACCCGCGCTACGGCCGTCAGCCCGGCACCGCCAGCTTCTGCAACGACGACGAAGCGCTGCTGCCGCGCGCCGATCTCTGGCTGCACGGCCACCTGCACTGCCGGCACGACTACAGCGTGGCGCGCCCCGGCCAGCGGCCGGTGCGCGTGGTGTGCAACCCGCGAGGCCTGGCTGCCAAGGGCGAGGACGAAGGCCACGATCCCTTGCTCACGCTCGCGCTCTGAGCTTCATCAAGAGCCGAGGCCGGGGCTGGTGCCACACTCAGCACTCCACCTCAAGAAGTCAGGAGTTCCTCATGAAGATACTCGCGGCCGTCGACGGCAGCCCTTTCACCCGCCGCATGCTGGCCTACCTGGCGGCCCATGACGAATGGATGGGCCCGCAGCACGAATACACCATGCTCACCGTCGTGACCGCCGTGCCCCCGCGCGCGGCAGCCGTGCTCGACAAGGCCACGCTCAAGAGCTATTACGACGACACGGCGGAAAAGATCTTCAAGCCGCTGCGCACCTTCACCGGCAAGCAGGGCCTGCAGGCCAGCTACGTGGCCAAGGTGGGCCACGCCGCGGAAGTGATTTCCGAGGCGGCACGCAAGGGCAAGTACGACCTCGTGGTGATGGGTTCGCACGGCCACGGCACGCTCACCAACCTGGTGATGGGCTCGGTGGCCACCAAGGTGCTGGCCAACTGCAGCACGCCGGTGCTGCTGATACGCTGAGGGGCGCGATGGCGGGGCGGCTGGCTCGCGGCCAGCCCCGCCAGCCGGCTTCTGGGGCTGGCTATCAGGGGCCCGCTGTCAGGGGCTTAAGCTCAGGCGCCTGGCCGCAGCCCGCGCAGGCAGATGGCCATCACCCAATTGACGATCTGCTCGTCGGTGAAATTGCCGCTGCCTTTCAGGAAGGCCGGCACCGGGTCGCAGCCGCGCGCGAAGATGGTGAAGAGCACCACCTCGGGCGGCAGGGTGGGGTCGATGTGCTGGTCGGCCTGGGCTTGTTCGATCCAGCCACCCAGGCGCTCGCTCACCTGCATCAGCAGTTCGAGATAAGTCTTGTTGGCCATCAGCTCGGCGCGCAGCGTCGAGTTCTGTGAAGGCACGGTGGGCATCTCGCCGGCCAGTTGCAGTTCCACCGCCCAGCGGATCACGGCTTCCAGGCGCTGGAAGGCAGTGGCTTCGCTGCGCCCGGCCTGCTGGTCCAGGAACGCGAGCGTGCGTTCCAGCAGGCGCACCATGGCCGCGGCGGCCAGGGCCTCTTTCGAGGCGAAGTGCTTGTAGAGGCTGGCCTTGGCAATGCCCACGTCGGCAGCCACTTCGTCCACTGTCATCAGGTCGAAACCCTTGTCGGCCAGCAGGCGGTTGACGGAGGACACGATGGCGTCTTCACGGACGCGCAGCACTTGTTCGCGGAAAGACAGGCGGCTCATGGCACGATTTTAGCCTTCGGCGTCGCTCGGTGAACGAACGCGTCTCTGGGCTGACAGTGCGGTTTTTCTCTGGTCGCGCAGTTATGACGTGCCGCGACGCCTTTCGGCCAGGCGCTGCACCCAGCCCGGGCGGCGTTCGGCCGGTGTGGCGGGCAGGGCGGCGGGCTCGCTGAGACTGAGGTCCAGGCCGAAGGCGGTGCCCAGGTCGGCGGGGTCGGTGTCGGGGGCCGGCCGTGGCGTCGAGCGCCAGCTGTGGAACCAGCGCTGGGGTTGGGCGGCCTTGTTCGTCATCGGAGTCCCCATCGCGTTTGGTTTGTGAAGCTTGGTAAGCAGTGTCACGGCTGGCGGCTGGCGCTGCACAGCGAACAACGGGGTCTGCGTGTGCCAATTCACGGCGCCTGATGGTGGTTGAAGGGGGCTGACGGCGGCTTGCAACGACCGCCCTGCGTTGCGCCGTCGATAGAATCTTTCGCCCCGCCCGCCCGGGCGCTCGCCCGGGCTTCGGGCCCGTTCCCCCGCATGCGCACCTCCACCGGCACTGCCGAAGCCGCCCCGGGTTTCGTGGCCATCGACTTCGGCACCTCCAACTCGGCGGTGGCCCTGCCGGCCGGGCCGCAGGGCGTGCGCCTGGTGGCGCTGGAGCCCGGCCACCCCACCATGCCCACGGCGGTGTTCTACCGGGCCGACACGCCCGCCCACCTGCCCGAGGCCGAGCGCCTGTACGGCCGCGCCGCCGTGGCGGCCTATGTGGAAGGCGTGGACGGCCGGCTCATGCGTTCGATGAAAAGCGTGCTGGGCTCTTCGCTGTTGGACCAAAGCACCGACATCGGTGCCGGGCGCCGTGTGCGCTACCGCGATGTCGTCACCGGCTACCTGCGCCGGCTGAAGGCGCAGGCCGAGGCCGAAGCCGGCCAGGCGCTGCAACGCCTGGTGCTGGGCCGGCCGGTGTTTTTCGTCGATGACGACCCGGCCCGTGACGCCCAGGCCGCCGCCGCGCTGGAAGCCGCCGCGCGCGAGGTGGGTTTTGCCGAGGTGCAGTTCCAGTACGAGCCCATCGCTGCCGCGCTGGACTACGAAAGCCACATCGAGCGAGAGCAACTCGTGCTGGTGGCCGACATCGGCGGCGGCACTTCCGACTTCTCGCTCGTGCGCGTGGGTCCGGAACGCGCTCGGCGCAGCCAGGGCCGGGCCGAGCGCCGCGACGACATCCTGGCCAGCCACGGCGTGCACTTGGCCGGCACCGACTTCGACCGCCATGTCGAGCTGGCCGCCATCCTGCCGCTGCTGGGCTATGGCGCCCTGCGGCCGGCGCGACCGGGCGAAGCGCCGCGCGAGGTGCCCAACGCCGTCTACTTCGACCTGGCCACCTGGCACCTCATCAACACCGTCTACGCACCGGCCCGGGTGGCCGAGTTGCGCAGCATGAAGAGCTGGTACGCCGAGCCGCGCCACCACGCGCGCCTGCTGAACGCCGTCACCGAACGCCTGGGCCATGCGCTGGCGGCCGCCGCCGAGCAGGCGAAGATCGACGTGGCCCTCAACGGCACGGCGCACATCGACCTGGGCGAACTGGAAGGCGGCCTGGCCGCCGCGTTGCAGGAAGACCGTGCGGCGGCGGCCATCGAGGCCGACCTGCAGCGCATCGTGCAGGCCGCAGCCGAAACCGCGCGCATGGCCGGCGTGCCACCTGGCGCGGTGAACGTGGTCTATTTCACTGGCGGCAGCACAGGCCTGCGGCCGCTGGTGAACCGCATCGCCGCCGGTTTTCCTTCAGCCGCCGTGGTGCGCGGCGACCGTTTCGCCAGCGTGGCCCAGGGCCTGGGCCTGCACGCGCGCGTCGTCTTCGGCGCCTGAGCGCCTGAGCGCCGTAGGGCCGCTTCGTTCAGGGCTTGCCGGTGGCCTTGAATCGGGCGATGGCCTGCTTCAGGTCGTCCAGCGGCTCGCAGGGCGTGCTGCACAGCCTGGCCAGAGCCGCCAGCCGGGCCTCGGCCGTGGGCAGGTCGTTCTTCATCAGCGCCAGTTCGCCGGCGTACTCCAGCGCGCCCAGGTGGGCGGGGTTGATGCGCAGCGCGGCGTCGTAGTGGCGCTGCGCGCCTTCCAGGTCGGGCTTGGCCTGCTTGCGCAAGGCGTAGCCCATCAGGTTGTTCCAGTCGGCGTCGCCGCTGGCGTTGACCTTCTTCAGTTCGGTGATGGCCGCCTGCCAGCGTTGGGCCGCCAGGTGGGCGCGTGCGGCGGCCAGAGGCTCGGCCGCCGCAGGGCGGGCTGCGGGGGGTGCGGGCTCGGGGGTGTCGGCGGCCTGGGCCGTGGCCCAGAGGCCGGCGGCCAGGGCGGCGGCGAGGCAGGCGCGCAAGGGGTGTGAACGGTACATGGGGTTCTCCGGCGGTGGGGCGCAGGCTAGCCGAATCACGCCCGCGCTGCATGCGGGCTTGCGGGCAACCGGTGGCGGGCCTTCAGCGACCTTCAGCGACCTTCAGCGGCGCTCAGCGGCCGCGTGGTCCGCCGCCGAGCCGGCGCGGGGGCCCGCGCCGGGGGGCCGGGCGTTGCGCCAGGCGGGGCGCTGGAGCGCGCGGGCGCGTCACGTCGGCCATCAGCATCAAGGCACGCACCAGGTCTTGCACGGCCTCGGGCAGGTCGGCGGGCGGCTCCAGCGTTTCGATGACCTCCAGCAGCGCGTCGGCATCTTCCAGGTCTTCGGGCGGGAAGTGCATGTAGACCAGCGCCAGGGGCTCGACGAGTTCGGGCGCGTCCAGGTCCATCAGCGCCGGGAAGTGGTCCATGGCGGCGGCGAAGCCCGCCACCCAGGGCAGCAGGCTTTCGCTGGGGTCGTCGGCATCGTCCAGCTGGTAGACCCAGGGGTCGAACCAGGCGCGCTGCGCGATGGCGGCGTCGATTTCGGCATGGCGGCGCAGCACCAGCGCCTGCAACTCGTTCAGTGCAGGCCCGCCGGGCGCTGGCTGGCCGTCGACATCGACCACGAAGCGCTGCCACTTTTCGGCCGCCACGCGCCGGGGCTGCAGCAGCACGCCGCACAGGTAACCGTCGAGCGCGCTGATGTCCAGCGGCTGCAAGGGCTCGGGCAGGGCGTCGAGCTGCGACTCCAGCTGTTGGATGTCGGCGTCGGAAAGCGGCGTCAAACTAGGGGGAGCCACGGGATTCCCTTCGCTTAGGGATGGGGCGCCGCAGCGCCGAGGGCTAGATTGTGTGCGGAGGCTGATGCATTGCACGGTGTTTGTCGTGCGGCGCGTCGGTCACCGGTCCCAACGACGTCCTCTTCGGAGGACTTGCAACAACCCGCTGCGCAAGCAGCGGGTTCTTTTTTGTCCGCTCGCTGCGAAGGCATCGGGTTCTCCATTTGCCCGCGCGCTGCGAAAGAAGTGCACCCCGTTGCAGCTTTTTCCTCTTTCTGTCCATCCGCCCACGGGGTGAGCACGGGGCCCTGTGCAGACTGGCTGATGGTTAGACTGATTCGCTTTCACTTCGCCTGAAGCACCGACATGCAGCGCCGCCCCTTGCTGGCCGCCGGCTTGCTGGCCGCCCCTTTGGCCTGGGCCCAGCCCGAGGCCGCCGGCACCCCGCCCCTGGCTTTCCGCCCCGAAGACCTGGCCCACGCCGCGCGTCTGCGCGATGCCGGGCTGGCCGACGGCGAAGCCTGGCGGCTGGTGCAGCAGCTGTGCAACGACGTGGGCCCGCGCGCTGCCGGCTCGCCAGGCGACCCCCGGGCCGTGGCCTGGGCGCTGAAGTCGCTGCGCGGCTTGCAACTCGAGCAGGTGCGTGCCGACCCCATCGAAGTGCGCGTCTGGCAGCGGGGCCCGGCCAGCGCCCGCCTGGTGGCGCCGGTGGCCGAAACCCTGGTGATGGCGGCCCTGGGCAACAGCGTGGCCGCGCCCGAAGGCGGCATCGAAGGCGAAGTGGCCGTCTACCCCGATTTCGCCGCGCTCAAGGCCGACACGCTGGAGCCCGGGAAGAGCCGCGCCCACGGCCGCATCGTCTTCATCGACCAGCGAACCGAGCGCACGCGCGACGGCCGCGGTTACGGTGCCGCCGTGCCCGCGCGCAGCCAGGGTGCGATAGAGGCTGCCAAGCGCGGCGCGCTGGCGCTGGCCATCCGCAGCATCGGCACGAACCACGAGCGCATCGCGCACACCGGCGCCATGCGCTACGAACTGGGGCAGCCGCAGATTCCGGCCTTTGCCGTCTCGGGGCCCGACGCCGACCGCATGGCCAGCCTGCATGCGGGCGGTGCCCGGCTGCGCATGCAGTTCACGCTGAACGCGCGCAGCGGCGTGGAAGTGGTCACTCACAACGTCATCGCCGAACTGCCCGGCACCGACCTGGCTGATGAGATCGTGCTGCTCAGCGCCCACCTCGACAGCTGGGACCTGGGCGTGGGCGCGCTGGACGACGGCGCCGGCGTGGCCATCGTCAGCGCCGCCGCGGGCCTGATGCAGCGCCTGGCCGCGCAGACCGGGCAGCGCCCGCGGCGCACCGTGCGCGTGGTGCTGTTCGCCAACGAAGAAAACGGCTTCGATGGCGCGCTCGACTACAGCCGCCGCTACCAGCACCAGCCGCACCAGCTGGTGAGCGAAAGCGATTTCGGCGCCGGCAAGGTGTGGGCGCTGCGCAGCCGCGTGCAGCCGCAGGCGCTGCCACTGATGGGGGCCATCGCGCAGGTGCTGGCGCCGCTGGGCGTGGGCTGGCCCGAAGCCGGCCGCAACGAAGGCACCCCCGGACCCGACGCCGCCTTGCTGATGCGCCGCCACCGCTGGCCGGCGCTGCAGCTGGCGCAGAACGGCACGAACTACTTCGATGTGCACCACACCGTGCACGACACGTTGGACCGCATCGTGCCCGCCGAGCTGGCCCAGAACGTGGCCTGCTGGGCCGCGACGGCGTGGCTGGTGGCGCAGTCGCCGCTGCGCCTGACGGCGCCGCCGGCCTGACATCAGGCCGGCTCGCACGCCCCACCCTGTGCCCATGCGCCCGACCGGCCGATAACCGACCATGCGGTCGCCTGCTCTCCCTGCTGACCTTGCTGCAGACCTGACTTCGGCCCCCAGCCTGGCCGAGCTGCAGGCCTGCCTGGCGCTGGCCGAGCCCTCGGCCGGCACCCATGCGGCCGAGGCCGAGGCCGCAGCCCGCCGCGCCATCGAACTGGCCGCGCCACGGGCCGAGGCCCGGCTCGAGCACGGCCGCGCCTGGGTGTGGCGCTGCGTGCACCTGCTGCGCCTGGGGCGCAACGAAGAACTGCTGCAGGCCAGCCGGCAGGCCTTGCCGCTGGTGCAGGCCCCGGCCCTGCGCGCCGAGCGGCGCGAACTCCTGCGCATCACGGCGCTGGCCGGCAGCGAACTTGGCGACTTCGAGACAGCGCTCATGGCCGCCCAGGAATTGGTGCGCTGCAGCGCCAGCGAGCCCGGCGACGGCGCGGCCTTGCTGGCCGCCATCAGCCTGGGGGTGTGCTTCGAACGCATGGGCGATTCCTGGCAGGCCCTGCGCATCCTGGAACAGTCGCTGAGCGACCACCGCGCCGCCGCTGGCGAGACCCACAGCCCCGACACCGTGCTGCCGCTGCTGATGACGAACAACGGCATCTGCGCCATCGCCCTGGGCATCGTGCACCGGCTGCTGGAACTGGATGCGTCCGACGATCTGCGCGACGTGCTGCAGCGGGCGCGGCACGCGGCCGAGCAGGCCCAGGCGCTGCTGGAGCACCACCCTGACGCCAACTACGCCGTGGCCGTGCCCGGCAACCTTGGCGAGGTCTTGCTCTACCAAGGCGAACTTGCGCGCGCTGCCCCGCTGCTGCAGCACGCCCACGCCCAGGCCGTGGTGCAGGGCCTGCGCGCCTATGAATGGCGCATTCGCGCCACGCTGGGTGCCTGGCAGGTGGCGGCGGGCGAACCCGGCGCCGCGCGCGAGGCCATGCGCGCCTTGCTGGCCGAAGCCGGCGGCGAGGCGCCCCCGCTCACGGTGGAGCGCGCCCACACCGTGGCCTACCGCGCCTGCCGCGCCTTGGGCCTTTTCGAAGAGGCCTTGCGCCACTTCGAGGCCGCCGAGCGCCTGGAGCGCCACCGCACCATCGCCCAGCTGCGCGCGCAGTCGCAGCTCTTCGTCACGCGCAGTGAAGCGCAGCAGGCGCAGTGGCAGGCCGAGCAGGCGCGGCGCGAAGCCCAGCAGCACCGCGAGCGCGCCGCCGAGGCCACCGTGCACGCCGAGCGCGACCCCCTCACCGGCCTGGGCAACCGGCGCTTCCTGCACCTGCGCTGCGCCGAGCTGCTGCCCAGCGCTGAACACCTGGGCCGGCCGGTGGCGCTGGCCCAGCTGGACCTCGACCACTTCAAGACCGTGAACGACCGCCACGGCCACGGCGTGGGCGACAAGGTGCTGGTGGCGGTGGCGCAGCTGCTGCGCGAGAACATGCGCACCGACGACGTGCTGGTGCGCCACGGCGGCGAGGAATTCGTGGTCGTGCTGCCCGGCCTGACGCTGGCCGCCGCGGCCGAGGTGTGCGAACGCCTGCGCCTGCGCCTGGCCCGCTACCCCTGGCTGAGTGCCTGCGGCACCACGGTGCCCGTCACCGTGAGCATCGGCCTGGCCGCCGCACCGCCCTACCAGCTGGAAACGCTGCTGCAGCGCGCCGACGAGGCGCTGTACCGGGCCAAGGGGCAAGGGCGCAACCTGCTGGTGCTGGCGCCCTGAGACGGACGCAGCCCGTCACGCCCCTCACGCCCCGATCACCCCCCCGTCCAGCCGCCGCACCACCACCGTGGCCGAGCGCGGCCGGCCCGTGGGGTTGAAGTCGGGCCAGTTCGAGAACTGGCGCGGGTTGCTGCCGTCGCGCGGCGAACCCGAACCGGGGTGCTGGATGTTGATGAACATCGTGCGGCCGTCGGGCGTCCAGGTGGCGCCGGTGATCTCGGCGCGCGAGGGGCCCACCAGGAAGCGCCGCACCTCGCCGCTGACGGGGTTGCAGGCCAGCAGCTGGTTGTGGCCCATGCGCGCGAACTCGCCTTGCGAGGTGGCGCTGAAGTCGGTGCCGATCCAGAGCACGCCGCGCTGGTCGAAGGCGATGGTGTCGGGGCCGGCGAAGATGTCGCCCTTGATGTTGCCGCGCGCCTCGGGCCTTTCGTTGGCCGGGTCGCCGGCCAGCAGCAGGTGGTTCCAGACGAACTCCAGCCCGGAGAAATCGCCCGCTTCCTTCCAGCGGATGATCTGCCCCATCGTGTTCTGCGCCCGCGGGTTGGCCGCGTCCACGCCCGGTCGGCCGGGCGCGCCGCGCTGGCTGTTGTTGGTAAGCGTGCAGTAGACCCAGCCGCTGGTCGGGTCGACGGTCACCCACTCGGGGCGGTCCATCTTCGTGGCGCCCAGCAGGTCCGAGGCCTGGCGCGCCTTGATGAGCACCTCGCCCTGGTCGGCAAAGCCGTTGGCCGCCGTCAGCGGGCCCTGGCCGTGCACCAAGGGCAGCCAGCGCCCGGTGCCGTCGGCATCGAAGCGCGCCACGTAGAGCGTGCCGTGGTCCAGCAGCGTGGCATTGGCCTGCGCGGCGGTCTGCCCCTTGCCGGCGGGCCGGATGGCGTCGCGGCTGACGAACTTGTAGATGTATTCGAACACCGCGTCTTCGCCCGAATACACCACCGCGCGCTGGTCCTTCGTCACCGCTACCCAGGCGCCTTCGTGCGCCGCGCGGCCGAGCGCGGTGCGCTTGACGGGCACGCTGTCCGGGTCCATCGGGTCGACCTCCACCACCCAGCCGAAGCGGTTGGGCTCGTTCGGGTTGCGCACGGTGTCGAAGCGCGGGTCGAACTCGGGCCAGCGGTACCAGGTGGCCTTGCGTATGCCCCAGCGGCGTTCGTGCGCGGTGGGCACGTCGGCGGCGGTGAAATAGTTGGCCCAGTTCTCTTCGCCCGAGAGGTAGGTGCCCCAGGGCGTCATGCCGCTGGCGCAGTTGCTGAGGGTGCCCAGCACGGTTTCGCCGGCGGGGTCGGCGTTGGTGCGCATCAGCACGTGGCCGGCCGCCGGCCCGCCGATGCGGAAGGGCGTGGTGGCCGTGATGCGCCGGGCGTAGCGCGAGGGCCGCACCATCTGCCAGCCGTCGGGGCGCTGTTCGATCTCGATCACGGTGATGCCGTGCGCAGCCTGCGACTTGCGCACCTTCTCCAGCGTCCAGGTGGCCTGGCCGTCAGGGTGCAGCAGGTGTTCGTCGGTGTATTCCTGGTTCAGGCACAGCAGCCCGCGCCGCGAGCCGTCGAGCGGGTAGTAGTGGATGCCGTCGTGGTGCATGCCCATCTGCGCGGCCTGCTCTTCGGCGGTGTTGCTGCCGTCGAACTTGAAGGCGGGCATGGCGCCGGCCAGGCCCACGGGCTCGCCCCAGGGCGCGAGCACGCGCACGGTGTAGCCCTCGGGCACCAGCACGCGGTCGGCCACCGAAGGGCGCAGTGGCGCAAAGCCCAGCGCCGGCCCCGGGCCGCCGGCAGCGCTGCCGCTGGCACAGCCGCCCAGGCCCCCGATTGCGCCGATGGCGCCGATGGCCCCGGCCGAGCCCAGCAGCCCACCCAGCGACAGCCCCAGCCCGCCGCGCAGCCACAGCCGGCGTTCGGGGTCCGACACCTCGTGGATGCTGGGGTTGGAGGAGCGGTTGCTGTCCTCCATCTCGCTGAAGTCCTTGGCCATGTTTGCAGGCGCGCGGCGCCACGTGAAAACTCGGTGCTCATTCTGACCCGCCCCGCATCAGCCCACCGGGGCCGTGGGAGACCCGCCCGCGCAGGCGGGACGTTCACAATGCACCGATGGACCCCAAGCCCTTGTTGCTGGTGACGGGCGGCAGCCGCGGCATCGGCGCCGCCACCGCCCGCCTGGCCGCCGCCCAGGGCTGGGACCTGGCCATCAACTACGCCCGCGACGAAGCCGCCGCCGAGGCCGTGGCCGACGAAGTGCGCACGCTGGGCCGACGGGCGCTGACGCTGTGCGCCGACGTGGCCGACGAAGGCCAGGTGCGCGCGATGTTCGCCACGCTCGACCGCCAGCTGCAGGATGGCGGCGGCTTGCTCGCCGGCCTGGTGAACAACGCCGGCGTGGTGGACGTAGCCGCGCGCGTGGACGAGATGAGCGGCGCGCGGCTGCAGCGCATGTTCGCCATCAACGTGTTCGGCACCATGCTGTGTGCCCGCGAGGCGGTGCGCCGCATGAGCCAGCGGCACGGCGGGGCCGGTGGCGCCATCGTCAACCTGTCTTCGGTGGCCTCGACGCTGGGCTCGCCGGGGCAGTATGTCGACTACGCCGCCGCCAAGGGCGCGGTGGACGTGTTCACCGTGGGCCTGGCGCGCGAGGTGGCGGCCGAAGGCGTGCGCGTGAACGCGGTGCGGCCGGGGGTGATAGACACCGAGATCCACGCCAGCGGCGGCCAGCCCGGGCGCGCCTTCCGGCTGGCGCCCACGCTGCCCATGCAGCGCCCGGGCCGTGCCGACGAGGTGGCGCAGGCCATCGTCTGGCTGCTGTCGCCAGCCGCCAGCTACACCACCGGGGCGGTGCTCGACGTGAGCGGCGGGCGCTGAGGCGGCCGGTGCTGAAGCGGCCCGTTCCTCAAGCGGGCGCTGCCGCGCCGGCTTTCGCAAAGCCCTGCAGCAGCGTGCGCAGCGCCGCCGCCGCCTGCGCCTCGGCCGGGCCACCCAGGCGGGGCGCGCGCGGGCTCAGCAGCAGCTCGGCCTGGTCGGCCACCGAAGACCAGTCGCGGTGCGCGCTGTGCAGCCCCTGCAGTTCGGTGAAGGCATGCACCAGGCTGGCCCGCTCTGCCGCCAGCCGGCCCTGGCTGGCGGCCTTCAGCAGCTGGAACTCCACCAGGCCCACGCGGCTCCAGAAATCGGGGCTCTGCGCGTCCTTAGCCTTCAGCGCGGCGTGCAGCGCTTCCTGTTCGGCCTCGGGGAAGGCGTCCACCACGCCGGGCAAGCACAGGCTCAGCGCCCACACATTGGCCAGCGGGTAGGCGCGCTCGGCCTGGCTGACGGCAGCGGCGCAGGCGTCGGCCTTCAGGTAGGCGCCCCAGCACGCTTGCAGGGCGCGGGCTTCGTCGAGGAGATGGGTCTCGTGGGCGGGGTTGCCCTGGCCCTGCCCCTGGGCCTCGGCCAGCGCGGCGGCTTCGCGCTCCAGCAACGCCAGCCGCTTCCACGCCGAGCCCAGCAGGCTCCAGCGTTCCGCGGTGGGGCGGCGCTGCGTCAGGTTCTCGAGATCGCTCTTCACGCGCTCCACCAGGCCGCGCCGGGCCTCGGGGTCGGCCTGCGCGGCCTGCACCTCGGCCCAGGCCTGGCGCGCCTGCAGGTTGAGCAGCTGCTCCTCGGCCTTGAAGGAGGCGCTGCCGTCAGGGGCCGAGACGGCGATGTCGAACCACTCGATGGCCTTGGCGCGGTCGCCCACGTTCTGCCAGGCCAGCCCCCAGGCTTCGGCCACCGCCCCGATGCCGCCCCAGCGCGACCCGAAGCGTTGTTTCAGCGTTTCCAGGATCTGCGCGGTGCGGGGCTTGTCGCCGCCCATGAAGCGCACGTTGACGGCCAGGGTTTCCAGCGCCAGCGCCAGCGCTGGGGCCGAGGCGATGTCTTCGAATTCGTCGCGCGGCGCGGTGGGCGCCTGGGCGTCGCCGGGGCCGCTGCGGAAGACCCAGTTCGGGTCGCCGTAGCACTGGTAGGCCGCCCAGCTCTTGCCCTGGGGCATGGCCTTCCAGCAGGCGTGGCGGCCGGCGGCTACGGCGTCGATGAAGCGCGCGCCATCGAGCAGACGGCTGTAGAAGACGCGCGCGAAGTCGGCCGCCGGGCCGTCGTTCACGGGCCAGCCGCAGGCGATGACACAGCGCACGCCCTTGGCGATCAGCGCATCGGCCACCACGGCAGCGAAGGCGCTGGGGTCGAAGCCGGCGCGCAGCGCCTGGCCGCTGTCGAACTGCGACAGGCTGCAGCAGTTCACGAACACCAACTCGGGCACCACGCGCATGGCGGCAATTTCGGTGGGCCCCAGGTGGTGCTGGCCCGAGAGCACCACGCCGCCATCGTGGCCACCCGGGGGCAGGCTGCCGTCGGGCGCGCGCGGCGTGGGTTCTTCGCCATGGCCGCTGATGTGCACGATGCGCCAGGGCCGCGAGAGCAGCGTGCCGATGACGGTCTGCGCGTCGGGCTTGTCCACCAGCGCCACCACCTTCTCGGGCGGCAGGCGGCCGTCCTGGATGAGCGCGGCTTCCACCGCCAGCGCCTCGGCGCGCGCGCCGGGCAGTTCGCTCCAGTGCACGCGCACGTCGGGGCCTTGCGGCACTTCGGGCTCGCCGATGATGAGCACGTCGTGCTCGGCGGTGGCGTCGCGCGGCTTGCCCGGTTGCGCGGCCTTCTGCAGCCGGCGCAGCAGCTGCGCGCGCAGCGCCCAGGGGCGGTCGTCGTCGCCGGCCCCGGCGCCGGTGTCCATCAGCTCCCAGGGCAGTGCGGCGGTGCCGGCGTCCAGCTCCAGCACCATGCGGTCGGTGCTGCCCAGGAAGGGCTCTATCTCGGTGGGCACCAGCAGCTGGAACAGGGTGCGGCCGAGGCGGGGGTCGTCGTTGCGGTGGGTGGCCGCGGCCTTCACCATCTCGCGCAGCAGCGGCGTCTGGGCGCGCTGCGAGCGCACCTCGGTGCGCGCACGGCGCGTGTCGAGCACGAATTCGATGCAGCCCTCGCGCGGGGTGGTGGCGCGGATGAGGTCGTACTGCGCGCCGCGGTAGCCGTTGTCGGGCTGGCGCCGCAGCGGGCCGGTGCCGGTGGAGATTTCCGGCTCCAGCGTGAACTGGTCGCCGTGCATCTCGGCCAGCAGACGCAGGCCGCTCCAGGCGTCGGTGGCGCGGTCGAGGTAGAGCTCCACCAGCGTCAGGCGCTGCACGGTGGGCCAGCCCGCGGCCTCGGCGCGCTGGTTGGCGTCGGCCACGCCGCGTGCGATGGCGCGTGCCGCTGCCGCGGGGCTGATGCCCAGGCCGCCGCTGCCCAGCAGCGTGGCGGCCAGCGCGGAAGAGGCACCCTGCCTGGCGCTTCTTTCCGCCTGGCGCTGCGCCCACGACAGTACGCCCTGGCGCACCGTGAGCGACAGCCCCGCCTCGCGCAGCTCGCCCTCTTCGCCCAGGCCCACCACCAGCACGCTGTGCGGGCGCGGTTCGGCCCAGGCGTTGTTGCGGTCGACGCGGGTGTTGGTGAAGACCTGGTGCGTGCCCACCTCCGACGGGTACAGCCCGGCCCCCAGCGCCGCCTTCAGCGTGCCGCCCACCATGCCGTCGACCGCGGCCTCGGTGCCCGTCAGCTCGCTGGACGGGTAGTGGCCCACGATCAGCGGCTCGGCCACGAAGCCCAGGTTGCCATTGAGCACGCGCAGCCGCAGCGCGGGCTGCCGGTTGCGCGCCCTGCCGCCAGCGGCCGCCGGCAGCAGGGCGCCGAAGACCGCCGCCGCCGTGCCGGCCGGCCGCGCCGAATGGCGTTGCCGCGAAGGCCGGCTGGTGGGCAGCTGCTGCTTCGTCGCCACCCCGCGCGTGGCTTCTGCCGCGCCGGCAGGCAGCGCCAGCGGCGCGAGTTCGCTCGTCTCGCCCGTGGTCAGCAGTTCGACGAAGGCGCCGAAGGCCGAGGTCTCGCTGGGCAGGCTGCCGTGTTCGCAGCCCAGCTGCCAGGTTCTCACGCCCGGCAGCAGCGCCGAATCCAGCGGCACGCGGCCGTCGCCATCGGGGGCGTTGAGGTAGACGAAGCCCTGTTCGCCCACCTCGAAGCCCACCGGCGTGGCCGCGGCCCGGCCCACCACCAGCCGCAGCTTGTGGGCCCAGGCGGGCAGCTCCTCGTCGCGCTGGCGGTCCAGGCGCACGCGCAGAGCGCGGGCGGCGTCCAGCACGGCCTGCGAGGGCACGCCCCAGTGGTAGGCGGCCTGCATGGCCTCGCCGGCATAGCGGTGCCACCAGTTGGCCTGCTGCAGGCGTTCGTAGTCTTCGCGGTAGAGCCGGGCCCAGGTGTCGTGCTGGTCGAGCTTCAGTGCCGGGTCCAGCAGGCCCGCCTGCAGCTGCAGGAAGCCGGGCATGGCGGCCATGATCTCGCGCGCCTGGCGGTCGGCCAGCGGCGAGCCGAAGGCGGCCAGCGCGTTGCCGAAGGTGTCGTCGCCCGACAGCACCTGCATCGGCGCCCACGAGCCGCCATTGGGCGTGCCCAGCATCAGCAGCCGGGCGTCGGCGTGCGCCATCAGGCGCTGCCAGACCTCGGGCGCTTCCAACGCCATGCAGCGTGCCAGCACGCCGCCCATCGAATGCGCCAGCACCCGCACCGGGGTGCCGGTGGCGGCGCGGTCGTCCAGCGCCTGCGTCACGCGGGCGGCCAGGCGCCGCGCTTCCTGCTCGATGGGCAGGCGCCAGTCGAAGGCGAACTCGATGACCTCGTGCGTGGCCCCGAGGTGGGCGATGAGCGCGTCGTACACCAGCGCGATGGCGCCGTCGGGCTGCACCTTGGTCTGCGGGCCGGGCTCGTAGGCCAGCTGCCCCAGGCCGCCCACCAGGCCCAGGCCCAGCCAGATGCGGCGGCCATCGGCCGCGAGGTTGCTGCCCAGGATGCCGGGCAGCACGAAGACGGCGGGCTTGGCGGGGTCGGGCGCGCCGCCGCGCAGGCCGGTGGCGCTTTCGCCCGCCCAGGACAGCGGGCCGATGGGCGCAAAGCCTGCCGGCGGATGCGCCTGCACCAGCGCCTCGACCACGGCCTCGGCGGTGCGCGGGTTCACGAAGTAGGCGAAGTGCGTGGTCTTCGCGCCCTGGTCGAGCAGGAAGGTCGCGCCGCCGGCGCGCGGCGCGCCGGCGTACATCGAGCTGGTCTGCACGACGATGTCGTTGTCGGTCCAGTAGTAGGCGTCGGTGAGCAGGGTCTTGAGCCAGCTGCCCAGCGAATCGCCTTCCATGTCGCCGGCCACCACGCGCAGTTCGCCGGCGATGGCCAAGGGCGCGGCGTTCAGCCAGTTCAGCAGCGGCGTGCCGGGCATCATGGCGTGCAGGCCGGGCAGGCTTTCGGGGCGGGCGCGGCGGCGCGCCACCTCGGCCAGGAAATCAAGCACCGCCGGCAGCAGCGGCACGCCGGTGGCTTCCAGCGTCCAGCGCAGCACCGAGAGGTAGGCGTCCAGCCGGCGGCTGGCCAGCAACGTGCCGCGTGCTGGGCAGGCCACGCGCACCACGCGCTCGACGCGCACGTTCAGCTGCTTCATCTCGCGCGCCAGCTGCCGCAGCTGTTCGGCGTAGACCTCGCCGCCGCCTTCGAAGAAGGCCTCGTCGGCGGCGCCGAATTCGAGCTGGTGGGCCATGCGCGCCAGCACCTCGGCCACGAGGCCGCCGCGCGAGTGCGTGGCCAGGTGCAGCCGCGCACCCGGGGGCAGGGCGCGCACGAGTTCCAGCGCGTTTTCAACGGGGCTCTTGTCCAGCGTGGGGTGTTCGAGCGCGTAGACGCGGTTGCCGTAGTGCTTGAAGAGCTGGCGCACGCGCTGCGGGTGCTCTTGCCACAGCTTGCCGAAGGTGCTGGTGGTTTCGACGAAGGTGCCGTGGATGAGCACCAGCATCGGCTCGGTGCTGGCCGGCACCTGGTGGAGTCGGCGGCCGCTGCCCTTCAGCTTGTGCAGGCTGTCGGGGGCGAGCGCGTAGACGCCGGTTTCCACCTGCCCGTCCACCCGCGCCACCACCTGGCTCTGCGCGAAATCGACGGCTTCGTCCTTGCGCAGGCCGGTGAGCACTTCCACCGCCTTCAGCACCACGTGTCCGAGCAGGCCGCGCGTGGGCGTGCTGGCTTCCAGGCCCTGCCACTGCAGGGCGGCGTTGACGGTGACGGTGTCGGGCGTGGCCAGCGCCTCGGCCTCCAGCCCGCCGCGCGTGGGGGGCGGCGTGATGCCGCTTTGCGCCAGCAGCAGGTCGCGCGCGTTGGCCGGGTGCAGCAGCAGCACCGGGCCGCCGGCGATGTGCAGCGCCACCAGGTCTTCGTCGGGCACGGCCACCAGCGTTTGCGGCGCGCCGTGGCTGCGCAGGGCGCCCAGCTGCACGGCGCCTTTCACGCGGAAATTCGCGCGGCCCGGCAGGTCGTGGGCGGGCGCGGCGGTGCCTGGGGCCGAACCCGCGGCGCCACTGCGCGTGCCGCCTGCGGGCAGCACGCCCTGGGGCAGGGGCTGGCCCTGCACGATGAAGCTGATGGGGCCTTGGTGGCTGGGCGGGCCGGGCTCGGCACCGGGGGGGAAGGGCGCTGCTTGCGCTGGGCTCATGCGTTTTCCTGGCTGGCAGTGACAGCGGCCGAGCATCGGCGCAAAGCTGGGGCCCGGCAAGCCGGCGCAACTACCGAGCTAGGGAGTGCGTTCCAGCACCAGCGCACCGCGGCCGGTGTGGCGGCGCAGGCGTTCGGCGGCCTGCTGGGCCTGCGCGCGCGTGGCGTAGGGGCCGGCCTGCACGCGGAAGAGGCCCTGTTCCTCGAACACCGCCACGGCGTCGATGTCGGCTTCGGGCGTGGCCAGCACCTGCTGCTGCAGCAGCACCGCGCCGTCGCGCTGGCGGAAGGCGCCCAGCTGCAGCCAGAAGCCGGCGCCGGGGCTGGCGTCACCGGGCAGGCCGTCGGCGGGGGCGTGGGCCGTGGGGGTGTCGAGGCTCCCCTCGCGCGGCCCCGGGCTGCCCGTTTCGCGACCCGCTTCGCGCCAACGGCCGCGGCGGATGTCATCGAAAGTCAGCCGCTCCACCTGCACCGGCGCCACGCCCCCCAGCACGCCCAGCTTCAGCGCGGCGGTGTAGCTGAGGTCGATGACGCGCCCCTCGGCAAAGGGCCCGCGGTCGTTCACGCGCACGATGACCTCGCGGCCGTTGGCCGGGTTGCGCACTCGCGCATAACTCGGCAAGGGCATGGTCTTGTGCGCGGCCGTCATCGCGTACATGTCGTAGGTTTCGCCGTTCGCGGTGGGCTGGCCGTGGAACTTGCGGCCGTACCACGAAGCCAGGCCGCTTTCCTTCAGCGGCAGGTCTTCGGTGAGCGGCGTGTAGCTGCGCCCCAGCACGCGGTAGGGCTTGTTGGGCCCGCCCACACGCAGCGGCTCGATGCGCGGCACGGCATCGGGCACGCGTTCCAGGCCGGCGGGCGGGCGCGCCTCGGGGCCGTCCTTCATGCCGCCGGGGCCGCTGGCGCAGCCCGCCAGCAGCGTTGCGGCGCACAGGCTGGCCCAGCTGCCGGCAGCGCGCCACCTCATGGGGGCGTGGCGCGCGCCTGTTGCGCGTGCAGCAGTTCGATGCGTTCGCGCCGCAGCGGGCGGCCCAGGGCGTCGGCGTCGCGCACGTCGATGGCCACCGGGTGCTGCAGCTGGGGCGAGTAGTAGACCGTGCGCGACCACTGCCCGGTGCTGCGCGTGCCGTTGGCCAGGGTCTCGGTCCAGGTGCCGGTGGTCTCGATGGGCAGCACCTCGAAGCGGCCCGCCGGCGTGGTGATCTGCGTGGCGCGCGCCACGAGGCTGCCGCCCCGCCATTCGGTCTGGCCGCGCACCTGATCGGCGCGCTGGAACTTCTCGATGAAGCGCACCGCGCGGCGCTCGCCGCGCTCGGGCTTGGCCCACCACAGGTCCTGGTGGGGCTCGAAGGTCGAGACGCTGCCATCGGGCCGGGCCAGCCGCGTGGGCCGGCCTTGCGGGTCCATCTGCAGCTGCTGGCCGTTGGCGCGCAGCTGGCCGTCGCCCAGCACCTCGTCGATGGCAGTGGTGTACTCGCCCACTACCTCGTTGGCCCAGGTGTCCACCACCTGGTAGCTGAAGCGGTCGCCCTCGGTGTAGCCGAACGGGTTGCGGCGGGGCAGCGCGGGCAGCGCAGCAGGCGCCGGCGCGGCAGCGGTGGCCGGTGCGGCGGCGGGTGCGGCCGCTGTTGCAGGGCCAGGGCCAGGGCCAGGGCCCGGTGCACCCGCAGCCGGTGCGCCCGCCGGCAGCGCGGCGGGGCCGGGGGGTGCTTCGGCATTGGAGGGGCCGGCTGCTTGGGCAGCCGCGGCCGTAGCCAGTGCCGGCACCCCGGGCGCGGCCCCGGCCACGCCCGGGGGGGCCGCCGCGGCTGCCGTGGCCACCACCGCGCTGCTGCTGGACGACGAACCGCCCGCCCGCGCCGCCAGCGCCACCGCCGTGCTGCCCAAGGCGCTGGCGGTGTTGCTGGCTACGTTGGCAGCCGTCGTGGCCGCAGTCACGGTGGCACCCACCGTGGCAGCGGTCTGCGCCACCTGCAGCGTGGCAGCCGCGCCGGCCACCGTGGTGGCCACGCCCACCGCCGTGCCCGCCACGCTGGCTGCCTGGCCGAGCGCGTTGCCCAGGCCTGGGCTGGGCGATTCAGGCGTGCTGGATGCCGGGGTCGGGGCCGGCGGCGGTGCCGCCGCCGGGGTGGCTGCAGGCGCGGGTGCCGGCGCGGTCTGGGCCAGCACCTCGGCCACGGTCTGCTCGCCGGCCGCGCGGCGCGTGAAGGCGCGTGCGCCCTGCCGCACCGCTTCTCGCGCCACTTCTTCCGGCGAGCTGGGGACCAGCCCGTCCAGCAGCGTGGCCTCGGCCAGTTCTTCCCGGTCGTCGGTGTCGCCGCCCAGCCAGGGGCTGTTCTGGCCCAGCGTGGTTTCGGCCAGCACGCGCCGGGTCTTGCGCAGGGCTTCGGGCCCGCTGATGCGCGGCGTGAGCAGCACCGTCACCAGCGTGCGCACGAAGGGCGTGGCGGCCAGCTCGGCGGGCGCCGTGGGCAAGGGCAGCGGCAGCGGGGCCACGGCAGGCACCTCCTGCACACGGCCGGGCACCTGGCTCAGCAGCGCCATCGTGCCCTGGCCCAGGCGCGGCGCGGCCAGGCCGGCCTGCGGCAGGGTGGCCAGCGCCGGGTGCTGCCAGGCGGCGTCCACCACCAGCAGGCGCAGGTTGTCGGGCGGGCCGATGAGCGCATCGCTCAGCTCTTCCAGGGGCACGGCGCTCTGGCGCAGCCGCTGGGCCAGCGCGCCGGCTTCGCCTTCCAGCATGGCGTCGCGCGGCAGCAGCAGGTTACGGCCTTCCACCTGCGCACCCAGGCCGGTGACGTAGACGAAACCGACGGTGCCGGGCTGCAGCCGTTCGCGGAACTCCTGCAAGGCGCTGCGCAGGTCGGCGGCGCTCGGGTCTTCGCGCAGCATCACCAGGAAGCCGCCGCTGCGCAAGGCTGCGGCCACGGCCTGCGTGTTGCGTGCGGCGCTGTCCACCACCGTCCGGCGCCCCACCTGGCCCAGCCCCAGCACCAGCGCCAGCCGCGGCCGCCCCAGGCCCATGACGGCCTGCGCGGCGCGCACCGGGCGCGGTACGGCGACCGTGAGCTCGCGTACATCGGGCAGCTTCAGCTCAGGCAGCTTCAGTTCGGGCAGCTGGGCCGGCACCTGCAGCGGCGGGGCCGAGCCTTCGCTGGTCTGGGCCTGCACCGGGCTGTGTGTGGCCGGTGCCGCCGGCGTGCCGGCAGTGGCCGCGAAGGTGGCCCCCAGGCCAGCGGCCGCCAGGGTGGCCGCAGCGGCGGGCAGGCGCGCGGCGGCGAGGGAAAAGCGCAAGGGCATGGTGGGCGGGCGAGCGTGGTCTGGTCGAAAGCGCGGGCGGCGCCCGGGCCACAGAGGCCCAGATGCGAGCGCCCCGGAGTGTAGGCAGCGCTGTGACAGATGGTGACATCCGCGGGCGCTTCGCACATCCCCCGGCCTGCGGCGGCCCGTCACGCCCGCAGGCGCACCGCGGCCTTGCGGCAACCCGTTATCCTGCGGCCCGCCTGGGCCCAGCCAGAGCCCCGCCGCCGGCAGGGCCGGCTTGCGCCACCGCCCTTCGTTCGTTTTCCTGTCGCCCATCGATGCGCAACCTCACGCTGCGCGGCCTGCGTGTTTTCGAGGCCGCTGCCACCACCGGCAGTTTTTCTCGCGCCGGCGAGCTGATGGGCATGACGCAGAGCGCGGTGTCGCAGCAGATCCGCCAGCTGGAAGACGAACTCGGCACGCGGCTCTTCGACACCCAGGCGCGCCCCATCCGCCTGAGCGACGCCGGTGCCGAACTGCTGCGCCACAGCCGCGTCATCCTGGCGCAGGTGAGCGTGGCCGAAGACGCCTTGAGCACGCTGCAGGGCCAGTTCCGCGGCCAGCTGCACGTGGGCGTGGTGTCGCCGGGCCAGTACTTCGTGCCGCGGCTGCTGGCGGCCTTCCGCGCCCAGCACCCCGAGCTGCGCCTGAAGCTCAGCCAGGGCCGGCGCGACCATCTGCTGGTGCTGCTGGCCGAGCGCCAGCTCGACCTGCTGATCGGCGGCTACCCGCCGGCCGAGGCCGAGGTGGAAGCCGAGGTCTTTGCGCGCCACCCGCACTGCGTGATTGCCGCGCCCGACCACCGCCTCGCCGGCCAGCACGCGCTGCCCTGGGCGGCGCTGCGCGACGACACCTTCATCCTGCGCGAGGCCGGCTCGGCCACGCGCGCCTTTCTCGAACACCTGCTGCAGATGCAGCGCCTGCAGGTGCGCGCCGATGTCGAGCTGCAAGGCCCCGAGGCCATCAAGGCCGCGGTGATGGCCGGCATGGGCATCAGCTTCGCATCGGCCCACACCTTCCAGAGCGAGCTCGCCGCCGGCCGCCTGGTGGTGCTGGACGTGCTGGAAACGCCCAAGCAGCTGGACTGGTGCGTGCTTACGCGGCGCGACACACCGCTCTCGGCCACGCAGCGCCTGCTGCGCGACCACATCCTGGCCCACGGCACGCAGGCCGCCGCCTGCCGGCTGGGGCCCTTCACGCCGATCATGCCCGTAACGCCTATAACGCCCTGAGGGCCGGCCCGATTGCATTTCCCCACCCCGGCGCTGCCCGCGCCTCTCAACGGAGACCTGACCCGATGTTTTCGCACCTGATGATCGGCACCAACGACCTGAACCGTTCCAAGGCCTTCTACGACGCCCTGCTGGCCACGCTGAGCGTGAAGCCGGGCCTGGTGGACCGCTACCGCGTGTTCTGGCGCTCGCCCGGCGGCTTGTTCTGCGTCACGCAGCCCATCAACGGTGAGCCGGCCACGGTGGGCAACGGCAGCACCGTGGGTTTTGCCGCGCAGTCCGAGGCCGAGGTGCTGGCCTGGCACGCCGCCGGCCTGGCCGCCGGTGGCACCGATTGCGAAGACCCGCCCGGCGTGCGTGAAGGCGCTGCCGGCAAGCTCTTCCTGGCCTACCTGCGCGACCCCGACGGCCACAAGCTCTGCGCGATGTACCGCCTGCCCAAGGCCTGAGGCAGTCGCTCCGAGACCGGCGCTCCGAGACCAGCGCTTTGAGGCGGCCGTGCACGGCGGGCCGCCCGCCGAAGGCCCGCGTGGGAGCGCCCGTGTGCCCACGCTGCGCGAGGCCCCTGCCTGGCCCGCCGGCCGAATCAGGGCACCGGCCGCAGCGTGCGCGCCAGGAAGTCCTGCGTGGCGGCCCAGGCGCGCGCCTGGGTGCGTGCGTTGGCGGCCGGCGTGCCGCCGCTCTTCGAGGGCCCGGCGTTGTATTGCGTGGTGGGGCCCCAGCCGGTGCCGCCGAGGAAATGGCCGGCCTCGCGTTCGATCACCGCCTCGGTGGGCCGGCCGGCCGCGGCGCGGGCCTTGACGATGGCCTCGGCCATGCCGCCGCTGTCCCAGACCTGGTCGTCGTGGCCGCCGATCACCAGCACCGGCGCGGCGATCTTCTCCACCGCGATGCGCGCGGCCGGCACACGTTCGGGATTGGCGGCACGGCCGGCGTCCTGCGGGCGGCGGATGCGCACCTCCGCACCCGTCTGGAAGCCGGCCAGCTCTTTCTCGAAATCTTTGTAGGGCACAAAAGGCAGCGGCTCGCCCTTCCAGCTGAAGCTGCTGCGTTGGCCGCTGGCCACGCCGGGGCCCCAGCCTTCCCAGACCACGTCGGTGGGCACCACGGCCACGATGGCGCTGATCCACGGCATCTTGGTGCCGGCCAGCAGCGCGAACTCGGCGCCCTTGCTGGTGCCCATCACGCCGATGCGCGTGGCGTCCACTTCCGGCTGCGTGGCCAGCCAGGCGCGCACCTGCTCGAGCCGGTCAACAGGGATGTCGGCGAAGGCCGCGGGCAGCGCCGGCAGTACGGCCAGCATGGGGCCGTTGGCGCCCCAGCCCGGCGGCGAGTAGTAGGGCAGCGCCAGCACGGCGTAGCCGCGTGAGGCCCAGTCGGGGCCGGCGCGTGTGACCAGGCTGCCGCCTTCGCTTCCGCCCAGCAGGATGAGCGCCGGGCGCCTGGCCGCACCCGGCCGATGGAAGAAGCGGGCGCCCGGGAAGGGTGTGGCATCACGCGCCTGCACGTCGGGCAGGGCGCTGCGCAGGCGCAGGCGCTGCTGCACCGGCGCGGCGGTGCTGCCTTCGAGCTGGGCTTCGAGCTGCACCTCGCCTTCGCCCAGCGCGGGTGCGGGGGCGGAGGCGGAGGCGGGCGCAGCGCTGCTGTTGCTGCCGCTGCCAGGCACCATGCTCCAGAACAGGCCGCGCAGGTCGGCGCCTTCGTAACTGCTGCCGGGCAGGGGCACCGCGGTGGCCAGGTCCACGCGGCCTTGGGCATCGGCGCGGAAGCGTGCTTCGGCCGTGTAAGGCCGGCGGCCGCCGTTCCATTCCGTGACGTTGCGCTGCGCGCGCAGGCGCAGCTCGGTCCCGGGGGCCAGGCCCTCGACGGCGATGCGCACCGGCTCGCCGGTCAGGAACTCGGGCCCGGGGGTGACGACAAAACGCTGCGCCCAGGCCGGTGCCGCCGCCCAGCAGGCGGCGGCAAGGGCCCAAGCAGGGGCCAGGTAGAACAGCGCGCGGAGGGGAAGGCGGGTGGGTGTGTTCATGGCGCCATGCTGCGCGGGCCGGGCGGCGGCGGCGGCCGGCTGGCGACGAAATGCAAGCCGGTGCGATGGATCAACAGCAGCGCGCGCTGCGGCGTCACTTGCGGCCTACGCACGGCCCACGCGCGGCTCAGACCGCAGATCAGGTGCCGCAGAAGGTCTGGTAGGCCGCGGTCTCGGCCGCGGGCGCGGGCACGGCATAGGCCGCGAGGGCCGGGTCGCTGTCGAAAGGCCGCTGCAGCGCGGCCAGCAGCGCGTGGAAGGGCGCCAGGTCGCCGGCGGTCGCGGCGGCCAGCGCTGTTTCCACCTGGTGGTTGCGCGGGATGACCCAGGGGCTCACACGGCGCATCGCGGCGGCGCGTTCGGCGGGCTTCATGGGCGCGGCCGCGTCGTCTTGCGCCACCCGGGCCTGCCAGTGCTGCAGCCAGGCATCGAGCGCGGCGCGGTCGCGGAACTGGTCGCGCAAGGGCTCGGGCCGGCCCTCGGCGGCATCGGCCAGCAGGCGCCAGGCCAGCGTGAAATCCACCGCCTGCGTGTGCAGCAGCGCCAGCCAGGCGTCGACGAGGCGGCCGTCCTCTTCGTCATCCGCCGTGGCCTGCAAGCCCAGCTTGGCGCGCTGGCCTTGCAGCAGCGCCTGTGCGCACCACAGCGGAAAGCCGTCGATCACCGCCGTGGCCTCGGCCACCACGCGCTGCACCGCGGCTTCGTCGTTTTCATCGGCCACCAGCGGCAGCAGGGTCTCGGCCAGGCGCGCGAGGTTCCAGCGCGCGATGCCGGGCTGGTTGCCGTAGGCGTAGCGGCCGCCGTGGTCGATGCTGCTGAAGACGGTGGCGGGGTCGTAGGCCTCCATGAAGGCGCAGGGGCCGTAGTCGATGGTCTCGCCCGAGATCGTCATGTTGTCGGTGTTCATCACGCCGTGGATGAAGCCCACGTTCATCCATTGCGCGATCAAGCGCGCCTGGCGCTGCGCCACGGCGCGCAGGAAAGCCATCTCGCGGCCTGTCTCGCCATCAGACCTGCCGATCAGCGCCGGGTCGTGGCGGGCGATGGCGTAGTCGAGCAGCTGGCGCAGCTTGGGCAGGTCGCCTTCGGCCAGGAAGAACTGGAAGGTGCCCACGCGCAGGTGGCTGGCGGCCACGCGCGTGAGCACGGCGCCGGGCAGCGGCTGTTCGCGCCGCACGCGTTCGCCGGTGGCGGCCACCGCCAGCGCGCGTGTGGTGGGGATGCCCAGGGCATGCATGGCCTCGCCGATGAGCACCTCGCGCAGCATGGGGCCCACCGCGGCCTTGCCGTCGCCGCCGCGTGAATAGGGCGTGCGGCCCGAGCCCTTGAAGGCGATGTCGCGGCGGCGGCCCTGGGTGTCGACCACCTCGCCCAGCAGCAGCGCGCGCCCGTCGCCCAGGCGCGGCGAGAAGCCGCCGAACTGGTGGCCGGCGTAGACCTGCGCGATGGGCTCGGCGCCCTCGGGCAGTACGTTGCCGGCGAACAGCTGCGCACCGGCCGCGCCTTGCAGCTCGGCGCCAGCCAGCCCCAGTTCTTCGGCCAAGGCCTCGTTGAAGTACAGCAGCTGCGGCGCGGGCACCTGGGCCGGCGGCCAGGGGGTGTAGAAGCCGCTCAGCTCGCGGGCGTAGGTGTTGTCGAAGCGGAAGGCGGGCATGGGGCAGGGCCAGGTGGGCACAAGCCCGGCAGTGTGCCCGCATTGGTTGCTGCAGGGGTTCAGTAGGTCACGGCGTAGTCGCGCGGGAAGGCCTGGCCCGAAAATGCCTTCTGCTGCGTCCACGGCAGGGCGGGCGCGGTCCAGAAGGTGTCGGCCGCGGGCAGGCCCAGGGCCAGCAGGCTGGCCGAGGTGATGTACAGGCTGCCGGTGTTGGTGTAGCGGTCGGCCAGTTCGGGTTGGTGGCTGGTGAAGCCCAGCGTGAGATGGCCCTCGCGCGTGAAGTTCGAGGGGTGGTCGAACACCGCGCGGTGCACGGCGGTGAGCGCCGCGCGCACCTGCCCTTCCGGCAGCGATGCGGGCAGTGCCTTGCGCCAGGCCATCAGCGCCAGCGGCTGGAAGCCGGCGGTGCGGTAGGTGATGGAGCGGCCCACCGGCGGGAAGGTGCCCGTGGGCGAGACCATGCGCTCCAGGTGTTCGCCGAAGCGCTGCATGCGCCGGCGCCACAGGGGCAGTTCCACGTCGAGCTTGATGTTGTTGAAGTGCGGCCGCAGGCGCGCCAGCACTTCCAGCATCTCCACCAGCATGGGGTAGATGACGAAGCCGTTGTAGTAGTCGAAATGGAAGACCGGGCCGTCGCTCACCCAGCCATCGCCGGCGTACCACTCCTGCAGCTTGCGGATGGTCACGCCCACGCGCATGGGGTCCCAGTCTTCGCCCACCATCAGCAGGAAGACCTCGTTCATGGCCGCGAACAGCAGCCAGTTCGTGTAGGGCGGCGAAACGCGGCGCAGCTGCTTGATCTCGGTGACGATGCGCGCCTTGGTGGTGGCGTCCAGCGGCTCCCACAGCGCCTGCGGCGCGCGCAGCAGGGCCTGCGTGAAGTAGGCCGAATCGACCAGCGGCTGACTGTTCGTGCGCCACAGCAGGTAGTCGGGGCTTTGCGGGTCCACGGCGTGCGTGTAGGACTGCAGGGTCTGCTGGCGCAGCCGGCGGCGCAGCTGGCCCTCGGGGGTGTCGTCGTCGGGCAAGGCCAGCCATGGGGCCACGCCGGCAATCAGCCGTGCAAAACACTCCATGTAGGCCACGGCGCGCGGCCGGCCGTCCCAGGTGGGGCCCACCTCCAGCGGCAAACGCGCCTTGAGCTGCCCCTGGGCCATGGCCGAGAGCACCGGCTCGGCCATCCTCTGCAGCAGGCCCAGCGTGTAGGCACGGTCGTCGGCGCCACTGAAGGCGTTGCCGGCTGCCGCCGGCGAGACGGCCGCACCGGCCGCGGTAGCGCCGGCCGTGGCCAGCAGGAGTTGGCGTCTTTGCATGGAGGTGTCTCGCAGGGGCGCCGGCTCAGCGCGTCAGTCCGGCCTGGCGGGCCTGGGTCTGTATCCAAGCCTTGAAGTCTTCCAGCGTCTTCACGCCTTGCTGGTCTTGCGCCCAGGCGGCGCCGAAGGCGTAGTCCATGGCCTGCGGGTCGGCAAAGCGCACGAAGAGCGTGTTGCCGTCGTCCTGCACCCCGCCCTGCACGGCAGCGGGCCTGTAGAAGAGCACCATGCCCAGCGCGTCCTTGGCCAGCGACTGCACGCCCCAGGTGGCGATGTAGGCCCAGCCCCGAGGCGCGTTCGCCGCCGCGCCAGCGCCCTGCACCGGCCCTTGCAGCACCGTCACGCCGGGGTGCTTGACCAGCCCCGTCACCAGCGGCGTGGCCACACCCTGGGCGCGGGCCTGGGCGCGTGTGAGGGCAGAGCCCAGGCGCAGTTCCAGCCGCGTGGTGAGGCTGGAGGCCGGGCCGTCGAAGCCGCTGCTGCCCACCTCGACCACGGCCGCCTGCGGGCCGCTTTCCAGCACCTTCGCGGTGAGCGTGCTCTTGCCCGGCTGCCGCGCCCGGCCGCCGCGCAGCAGCCCGATGCCGCCGATGCCGATGCTGTCGCCCACCTGCAGGATGTCCTGGCCCCAGGCTGCGGCGGCGTGGTAGTCGTCCAGACCCTGGCCGATGGTGTGCAGCACGGGTTGCGGGCGCTTCTTGCCGAAGATGTCAATGGCCAGGCGCTCGTCCAGGTACAGGCGGTAGGCCACCAGGTCGGACTCCCAGCCAATGCCTTCGAAGGCCAGCAGACCGTCGCCAACGTAGTGCGAGGCCGGCACGGCATAGCTCTGCCGCAGGTGGAACACGCCGCCCTGCAGCACGCGGTTGACCACGGTGCCGCCGTCCTGCACGTTCAGCACGGCCTGCACGGGCACGGGCTCGCGCTGCACGGTGAGGTCGGGGCCCGGGGCCAGGTTCAGATCGGCCACGGCCGTGGCGGCCAGCAGGAAGGCGCCCACGCCGTAGAACTGCGTGTCTTCGAAGGCCACATTCTCGGGCCGGTCTGAAACGGGCTGCACCCAGCCCAGGCGGCCGTTCGGGTGCACGGCCCGCACCAGCGCCGTCCAGCCCTTGCGCACGCTGGGCTCGTACTCGGCGGCCGGCAGCAGGCCGGCCTTGATGCCCCAGGCCAGCCCGTAGGTGAAGAAGCCGGTGCCGCTGGATTCGGGCAGGGTCTGGGCCGGGTCGGCCAGCAGCGAGGGCGACCAGTAGCCATCGGGCTTCTGGATGACCTTCAGCTTGGCCGCCATCTCCTTGAACACCTGCTCCATGCGCTGGCGCACGGGGTCGCCTGCGGGCAGCAGCGGAATCATGAGCGGCAGGCCGGCGAAGACCCAGCCGTTGCCACGGCTCCAGAACACCTTCTCGCCGCGCGGGCCGCGGCGGTCGAAGAAGCGCGAGTCGCGGAAGTACAGCCGTTCCTGCGGGTCGTAGAGGTACTCGGTGGTGGCCAGGAATTCCTTCTTGGCGTACTCGGCGTACCTCGGGTCGCCCGTCACGCGCGACAGCTCCAGCCACGCCGGCGGCGCCATGAACAGCGCGTCAGACCAGCACCAGCGGTCGTCGCAGTCCACGCCGCGCGGGTCGGTGTACTCGCGGTGTTTCAGGCCCACCTCGGGCGGGAAGGCCAGGATCATGTCGAAGCGCTGCTTCAGGTGCGTCAGCGCCTCGGGCGGTGCGCCGTTGCGGGCGGCCCAGAGATAGGTCTGCCCGATGACGTGGTCGTCGGCGTGGTAGCGCATGGGGCCCAGCTGCCACTTGTTGGCCTCGCCGCGCGCCAGGATGGTCTGCTTGTAGATGGCGTTGGGTGAACGCTCGGCCATCGCTGTCAGACCCACGAACAGCGCGCCCTGCACCCAGCCGGTCTTGTGCGGCGTGTCGGGCGAGGCCTTGGCCGGTATGGCCCCGCCGGCCAGCATGGCCAGCTGGTGCATGCCCACCTTCTCGGCCAGCTGCATCACCTCTGCGCTGCGGTAGGGAATGGGCGCAGGGGCCGCACTCTGCGCCTGCCCCGGCAGGGCGGTGGTGGCCAGGCACAGGGCCCAGCACGCAGTCAAGACTGGTCGCCACATGAACATCGTTTCCTTGCTGAAGAACGTGCATCAACCTGCCAGGCCGAGGCTCAGCTCGGCGGCACGCTCCTGCGCCAGCGCGCACCAGCGCGCATGCAGGGCCACCAGGGCCGCCCCGCCCAGCGCCGTTGCCGGCACGGTGGCCGGGCTGCTGATGCCGGGTTCGGTCCAGTGCGCCAGCATCCAGGCGCCCCGGGCCGTGCCTTCCAGGGGGTCGGCACTGACCCGCAGTGTTTCGCGCGGCAGCAGCGTGGCCAGCACGCCGTTGTAGACAGGGTTGCGGGAGAACGGGCCTTCCACGATGGTGGGGCCCAGGCCACCCAGGCGTTCGATGATCCAGGCCGTGACCTGCGCGGCGTACATCGCGGCCAGCGTGGCGCGTTCGGCCGGGCCCAGGCTGGCGAGCGCGACCTCGCCCTGTGCCTCCACCACCAGGCCGGCCTGCTGGCGGAAAGGGCCGCCCTGGGTTTCAAAGCCAGGCAGCGCCATCACGCCGCGTTGCAGCAGGCGCTGCAGGTCGGCCTCGTTGGCCAGGTCGGGCTCGGCCCCGGCGCACAGGTGCTGAAGTTCACGCCCGCCCATGAAGCGGCCGGTGGGCACACGTTCCTGGCGCACCGAGACATTGCCCAGCAGGTCGAGATCGGCATCCAGCCGGCGCTCGGGCGCGCCCGGGGCCATCACCACGATCCAGGTGCCGGTGGTCACCAGCGTCATGCGCGGGTGGCTGCGCAGGTAGCGCGCCAGGCAGGCGTTGCTGTCGTGCGCGCCGGTGTGCACGCGCAGGCCGGGCGGCAGGCCCAGGCTGCGTGCCAGCGCCGGGCGCACGAGGCCCAGGCTCTCCCAGGCGCGGCGTACCGGGGCCAGCCGCGCCGCCCAGCCGCGGCGCTGCGCCAGGTTCGAAGGCGCGCCTGCCGTGGGGTTCCACAGGTGGGTGTGACAGCCGAGGGACGTGACTTCGCTGGCGGCCACGCCGCACAGCCACCAGGCCCAGTACTGCGCGTAGGGCAGCAGCTCGCCGCGCGCGAAGCTGCCGGGCGCATGGCGTTCCAGCCAGTCGAACTGCGTGGCGGCGTTCAGGCCGCGCGGCAGGTCGGGGCTTTGGGTTTCGGCAAAGGCGCCGAGTTGCGCTGCCCAGTCGGCCGGGCGCTCGTCGAAGTCTTCGAATTCGTAGTCGGGCACGGGCCAGCACAGGCCTTGTTCATCCACCGCCGCGAAGGCCGCGCCATGCGCCGTGGGCACGGCACGGGCCAGCCGCTGGCGCAGCGGGCCCAGGCCGGCCAGCGCCTCCATCAACCAGGCTTCGATGCCGGCGGTGTCGAGCGCGCCCCAGGGAACGGCCGCGGTGGCGGGCAGCGCGCCGCTGGCGTGGTCGGCCTGCGCCACCACGTGGCCGCCACGGTCCAGCACCAGCAGCTTGCTGCGGGTCTTGCCGATGTCGAGCACGAGGTCCAGCGGACCCTGGCCCGCACCCATGCCGGCCGCCTGTCTAGACAATGCCGCCCCCGCCGCCGGCGCGCGCCGGACGCGCCGCACCCATGCGGGCGCGGTAGCCGCTGGCACGGTAGGTGGCGATGGGGTCCACCGCCGCGCCGGCGCGCAGGCGCACCTGCTGCAGGATGGGCTGCACATCGGTCTGGAAGGCGCGCTTGAGCAGCTTGGTGGCAGCCAATGCGTCGTTGGCCTGCTGCGCGGCATCCAGCGCGGCGCGGTCCACCAGCAAGGCCTGCGCGTAGGTGCGCTGCACCTGTTCTGCGCTGTCGATCAGGCTCTCGATGGGGTCGGTGACGTTGTGGCTCTGGTCCAGCATGTAGGCCGGGTTGAAGCCGGCCACGCCTTCGTGCGCCGCGGCCACGAGCTCGTTGAACACGAGGAAGAGGCGGTAGGGGCTGACGCTGCCGGCGTCCAGGTCGTCATCGCCGTACTTGCTGTCGTTGAAGTGGAAGCCGGCGAGCTTGTTGGCCGCGATCAGCCGCGCCACGATGAGCTCGATGTTGACGTTGGGCGCGTGGTGGCCCAGGTCCACCAGGCACTGCACCTGCGGGCCCAAGGCCGTGGCGGCCAGGTAGCTGCTGCCCCAGTCTTGGATGACGGTGCTGTAGAAGGCCGGCTCGCAAATCTTGTGTTCCAGGAACATGCGCCAGTCGCCCGGCAGCGCGGCCACGATCTGGCGTGTGCTGTCGAGATATCGGTCGAAAGCGCGGCGGAAGTGCTGCTGGCCAGGGAAGTTGCTGCCGTCGCCCACCCACACCGTCAGCGCCTGGCTGCCCAAGGCCTTGCCGATTTCGATGCACTCGATGTTGTGCGCCACCGCCTGCGCACGCGTGCCGGCATCGGTGTGCGTGAGGCTGCCGAACTTGTAGCTGTGCGGCTGGCCCGGCTGGTCGCTGAAGGTGTTGCTGTTCATCGCGTCGAAGCCCAGGCCGTAGGCCTGCGCCTGGCCGCGCAGCTCGGCGTAGTCGCTGCACTTGTCCCAGGGGATGTGCAGGCTGACGGTGGGCGTGGCGCGGCCCAGCTGGTGGATGACGGCGCAGTCTTGCAGCTTGTCGAATACATCGCGCGGCTCGCCCGCGCCAGGAAAGCGCGCGAAGCGCGTGCCGCCCGTGCCCACGCCCCAGCTGGGGATGGCCACACCGAAGGCCGCCACCTGCGCGGCCACGCGCTCGATGTCGATGTCGCGCCGGGCGAGTTGCTCGCCCAGGTGCTCGTAGTCGTTGCGCACATGGCGTTCCAGGCGCGCGTTCTGGTCCGCAATCAGCTGCGGGGCGATGGGCAGTGAGGTGGTCATGGGCTTACCTCGTGAACGCGGGCAGGTTGCCGGCATCGACGTTGAGGATGTTGCCGGTGCACTTGCCCGACAACTGCTCGGCGGCGAAGAAGTACACGGCTTCTGCGATGTCTTCCGGGTAGACGCTGCGCTTGAGCATGCTGCGCTCGCGGTAGAAGGTCTCCAGGTCACCTTCGTCGATCTTGTTGGCCGCGGCGCGCTCGGCGCTCCACTGCCCCGTCCAGATCTTGCTGCCGCGGATGACGGCGTCGGGGTTCACCACGTTGCTGCGGATGCCCAGCGGCGCGCCCTCCAGCGCGAAGCTGCGGCTGAGTTGGATCTCGGCCGCCTTGGCCGCGCAGTAGGCCGTGGCCTGGTTGCTGGCCACCATGCCGTTCTTGCTGGCCACGACGATGATGTTGCCGCCGGTGCGCTGGCGCTTCATCACGCGGAAGGCCTCGCGGCCCACGAGGAAGTAGCCCGTGGCCAGGATGCTCTGGTTGCGGTTCCACAGCGCCAGGCTCGTGTCTTCCAGCGGCGCAGCACTGGCTATGCCGGCGTTGCTGACGAGGATGTCGACGCCGCCGAATTCCAGGCTGGTGGTGTCGAAGGCGGTAATGACGCTGGCCTCGTCGGTCACGTCGCACTTCACGCCACGCACGTGGTCTTTGCCGTGCGCCTTGGCGAGCTCGGCGCTCACGCTGGCCAGGGCTTCGGTGTCGATGTCGGCCAGCACCACGCAGGCACCTTCGGCCAGCATGCGGCGCGCAATGGCCTGGCCGATGCCGCCGGCACCGCCCGTCACCAGCGCCACCTTGCCCACCAGCGGCTTCGGCTTCGGCATGCGCTGCAGCTTGGCTTCTTCGAGCAGCCAGTACTCGATGTCGAAGGCTTCCTGTTCGGGCAGGCCCACGTATTGATCGACGGCGTTGGCCTCGCGCATCACGTTGATGGCGTTGACGTAGAACTCGCCAGCGATGCGCGCCGTGGCCTTGTCGGCCGCCACCGTCACCATGCCGATGCGCGGCAGCAGCAGCACCACCGGGTTGGGGTCGCGCAGCGCGGGGCTGTTGGCGCGCTTGCAGCGCTCGTAGTAGGCGGCGTAGTCGGCGCGGTAGGCGGCCAGCAGCTCGTCGAGCTGGGCCTTCAGCGCGTCGCCGTCCAGGCGCCAGACGTCTTCGTGGATGACCAGCGGGCGGATCTTGGTGCGCAGGAAGTGGTCGGGGCAGCTCGTGCCCAGGGCGGCCAGCGGCTCCAGGTCGGCCGAGTTCACGAACTCCATCACCTCCGGCGACGTGTTGACGTGCAGCAGCTTCGGTTTGCCGGCCGAAGCCACACCGCGGATGACCGGCAGCACACGCGCCAGCACGCTGAGGCGTTCTTCATCGGCCAAGGTCTCGAAACGAGAGCCGCCGAACACCACCGCCTTCTTCGCCGCGCGCTCTTGCGCCAGCCAGGCCTGCGCACGCTCGATCAGCGCCACGGTGTTTTCGTAGCAGCTCTGCGAGGTGTCGCCCCAGCTGAAGAGGCCGTGCCCGCCCAGCACGATGCCGCGCAGCCCGGGGTGGGCTTCGTTGTAGGCCTTGAGGCGGCAGCCCAGCTCGTAGCCGGGGCGCATCCAGGGCATCCAGCCCACCGTGCCCTCGAAGATCTTTTTCGTGATCTCCTCGGAGTTGGCCATGGCGGCAATGGCAATCACCGCATCGGGGTGCATGTGGTCCACGTGCGCATAGGGCAGCTGCGAGTGCAGCGGCGTGTCGATGCTGGCGGCGCGCGGGTTCAGGTTGAAGGTGCAGTGCGGCAGGTAGCCCACCATCTCGTCTTCGTGCGCCAGGCCGCGGTACAGGCCCTGTAACGCGTGCAGCTTGTCGAGATAGAGCGTGGAGAAGCCGTCGCGCTTCATCGAGCCGATGTCGCCGCCCGAACCCTTGACCCACAGCACGTCCACCATCTGCCCGGTGAGCGGGTCTTGCTGTTTCACCTTGGCCGAGGTGTTGCCGCCGCCGTAGTTCGTGATGCGCAGGTCGGAGCCCAGCAGGTTGCTGCGGTAGAGCAGCAGTCCGGGTTCGTCGAGCCCGGCGGCGTGCTCGGCGTTCCAGAGAGGGAAGGGGCGGTGGTCGGTCATGGGCGGCGTCGGGCGAAGGGTGCGTGCTGCTGGCGGGTTCTGTTCACCCGGGCTGCAACGGGGCAGCCCGGCCACGGCGTGCAGAGACCGGGCTCGGGGTGGGTGTTACCGAGGTGACTGTAGGCATGCGACCCCATCGCGACAATGCATGCAGGCTTCTTTTCGGGATAAGCAATGCTTATCCGAGGCCCGCCTCGGCAAGGCTGAAGGCACGCCGCCGCGAGGGCCGGGCCGGGTGCGGCACGGGTGTGGAGGCAGGCCGGGGCACCCCGCGCACTTGCAGGCAAACCCCTAGGCCGCAGGCCTGCCTTTGTGCCGCGCCAGGGCCTGCCCGGGTGGGGTGAACCACGGGCATGTCCGCTTCGCGCATCGGCAGTGTGTGAACGAACATTTCCGGGCGACGAAATGGGTGGCGCCGAACCGCGGTGAACACCTCCCCGACACGGACGCCGCGGCCTGACGCCGCGCCGGCGGGCGACCCTTCCACCACCGGCGGAACCCACCGCCGTGAATGCCTCGGAGACAACTTCATGCGACACCCTGCCTGCGCTGCGCGCATCCTTCGGCCGCACCCCATCGCCCTGGCGGTGAGTGGCCTGCTCTTCACCGGTGCGGCCTTCGCCCAGACCGCTGCCCCGGCCGCGCCCGCCGCCGCTGCCAGCGCCCCGGCGCGCCCCGCCGCCCCAGCCGCTGCCGCGCGACCCGCGACCCAGACCGACGACAAGCAGGTCATCATCGTTCAAGGCACGCGGGCTTCGATCGAAGACGCCATCTCGCGCAAGCGCCGCGGCGCCACCGTCAGCGACCACATCGTGGCCGAAGACGTGAACCAGTTCCCCGACAAGACCATCGGCGATGCCATGGCGCGCATCACCGGCGTGCAGCTGGGCCGCGATGGCGACTCTGGCGAAGGCAGCGGCGTGTCCATCCGCGGCATGGATGCCACATGGACGCGCGTTGAAGTCGACGGCATGACGCAGCTGGGTGCCAGCATCAACAACAGCAGCAACGCCGGCGACCTGCGCGAGATCTCGGCCGAGCTGGTGAAGTCCATCGAAGTGGTGAAGGGCACCTTGCCCAACATCCGCGAAGGTGGCATCGGCGGCAGCGTGCGCGTGGAAAAGCGCAAGCCCTTTGATTTCAAGGAGCGCTTCGTGCAGCTCTCGGCGGCGGCCCAGCACGTCACCAATATCGGCACCACCACGCCGCGCCTGGCCTTCATTGCCACCGACAAGTTCCTCAACAACCGGCTGGGCGTGATGTTCAACATCACCTACGACGACGTTGATGTGCGCGGCGACGCCGCCACCAGCGGCGGCGGCGGTGCCGGGGCCGGGGCCAACTTCAACCTGCAACGCGACTGGAACTTCACCGACCCCAACCAGGCCAAGACCTTCGTGTCAGCCAACGCGCAGTCGGCGGCCGTCACGGCCAAAGCCGGTTGCGCCGCGCTGGTGTCGAGCAACACAGCCGCCATCACCACGGCCAACCTGATCGCCGACTGCAACCGCCAGTTCAACGACTACGCGCCGACCGTGCCGCGTTTCAACATCCGCGAACGTGATGTGAAGCGCGTGTCGGCCGATCTCACGCTGCAGTTCAGGATCAACGACAAGCTCAGCACCTGGCTCACGCACCAGCCCAACCAGCAGAAGTTCAAGTTCCGCAACTTCGACTATGGCTTCACGCTGGTGGCCGATGACCTGGGCAGCGCCCTGGGCGCGATGTACAACCGCTTCGCGCCGGCCGCTGGCGGCCGCGCGCCGGTCTACAACACCGATGGTTCACAGCGCACGGTGGGCACCTGCGGCCCGGTGCCCACGGCCACGACCAACATCCCGGTCACGCTGAACGCCGCCAACCTGGTCACCGGTCTCACGCTGGGTGACTGCAACTTCGTGCGCAACCTGGGCGGCAACAACGTGCTGAGCAGCTCCACGCGCGAGCAGGACATCAACATCAAGTCCGAGTACAACCAGCTCGGCTGGGCTTACCGGGGCGACCTCTGGCGCATCGACGGCTTCATCGGCGCCTCGCGCCAGGGTTATGTGGAAAGCAATTTCGTCTCGGGCCTGGGCATCAACGCGCCAGGCCTGCAGCTGCAGCCCACCGCCCAGAACATCTCGACCATCGTCCTGCCCGCCAATTTCGATTGGTACAACCCGAACAACTACTCCAGCGCCACGCTGAACTACGCCGCCAACCTGCAGCTGCGCAAGGAAAAGACGGGCCAGCTCGACTTCACGCGGGCACTGGACGTCGGCCCGCTCAACCGCCTGCTTTTCGGCGGCAGCCTCACCAACCAGAGCAGCGTGCGCTACTCCAGCAACACCAGCTCGCAGTACGGCACCAACGTCACCACCCAGGGTTCCGAAGTCAACACCACGCTGATCTTCGACTCGCTCAACCCGTTCAACGTGGTGCCGGCTTCCACGCAGCTGTGGCGGCCCACGGGCGGCGCTGCAGGCGCAACGCCGAACCTGTTCGTCTCGCGCGTGAACATGGAGCGCAACATCACGCGCCCGCAGATGCAGCAGTACCTGCAGGCCGTGCTGCAGATGACGCCGGGCACCTTCATGGCCGACTCGGCGCTGGCCGGTTCGGTGCCGGCCTCTTGGATGGCCCCGAGCCGGGATGCCGCGCTGGCCAGCGGGCTGTTCGACGGCCCCAACACCACCGCCCTGATGAACACCGGCAGGCTCACACAGTCGCTGGGCAGTGACGGCCGCACCTATCCGCAGCAGCCCACCTTCGACGTGAAGCAGCGCGTGGAGGCCGCCTACGTGCGCCTGGATTGGGACCTGCCCGAGTTCAAGGGCCTCGTGCTGGACGGCAACTTCGGCGTGCGCTACACGCGCACCACGGTCGATTCGGCCGGCTTCCTGCAGGTGCCCGGCGCCCCGGTGCCGGGTTCGACCGCCGTGCCCCCCCCGTTGCGTTCGCTGGTGGTCGTGAAGCACCAGTACAACGACGTGCTGCCTTCCTTCAACCTCGCGGCCAATGCCCTGGGCGGCAAGTTCACCACCCGCCTCGGCTGGGGCAAGGTGCTGACGCGCCCCAACCTCGACAGCCTGCGCCCGAACATCGTCTGCACGGCCGACGACCCCACCAACCCGGCCAGCGACGGCATCGACAACTGCACGGGCGGCAGCCCGGTGCTCAAGCCCTTCCGCGGCACCAAGACCGACCTGAGCTTCGAGTTCTACCCGGTGCGGGGCTCGCAGATCAACCTGGCCTTCTACCAGGTGGACATCAAGGTCGACTCGCCCGGATCGGCGCGCCGCTTCCTGGGCGAGATCGACCTCGGTGACGGCATCCTGCGCTCGGTGACGGTGCCCACCAACAACGAGCCCGGCCCGACGACTAGCGGTGTCGAATTCGGTGTGCGTACGGCCTTCAACTACCTGCCGGGCTTCTGGCGCCACTTCGGCGCCGACTTCAACATCACGCGCAACCGTGCCAAGTACGCGCCGGGCGCCGAGCAATTCATCAACATCGCCGGCTCGTACAACGTGCTGGCGCCGCGTCCGGGCATGTCGGCCACCACCACGAACTACAGCCTCTGGTACGACAACGGCAAGCTCAGCGGCCGCGTGGCGGTGTCTGCGCGCGATGAGTTCTACCGCGGCCTGGACCGTCGCAACTACCCCTGGTTCCAGATCAAGTCGACCTTCGTCGACGCCAAGGTCTCGTACAAGTTCACCGACAACCTGACGGTGGCCGTCGAGGGCAAGAACCTGGGCCGCCAGGAGAGCACGCAGTACATGCTGCGCACCGACCTGCCGCGCGACTACACCTGGAACGGCCGTCGCTTCTTCCTGACGGGCACGTACAAGTTCTGAGCTGCTGATGGCCCTGCGCGCTGCTCCGCACTTCCAGCGGCATCGGCATCCGCTGCTGGCGGCCGTGCTGGCCCTTGGGGCCTGCACGCTGCCGCAGCAAGAGCGGCAGGGTGCGTCGAGCACCGAGCTGCCCACCGCAGCCCTGGCGCCCGTGTTGGAGAAGCTGGGTCGCGGCGCCGTGGCCGTGCCTTCTGCCGCAGGCGCGCTGGTGAGCTGGCGCCTGCTGGCCACCGACCCCGCCGGCCTGCAGTTCAAGCTGTACCGCGACGGCCAGGCGCTGACGCCGCAGCCCCAGGCGCTGACGCAGTTCCTTGATGCGGCCGGCCAGCCCGGCAGCCGCTACGAACTGCGCACCGTGCAGGGGGGTGCCGAAACTCTGGCCGCCCGCACCGAGGCTTGGGCGGCGCCTTTCCGCACCGTGCCGCTGCGCAAGCCGGCTGGCGGTGTCACGCCCGACGGCGTGGCCTACACCTACGCCGTGAACGACGGCTCGGCCGCCGATCTGGACGGCGACGGCGATTACGAACTCGTCATCAAGTGGCAGCCCACGAACGCGAAAGACAACTCGCAGCGCGGCCACACCGGCAACACCTACATCGACGCCTACAAGCTCGACGGCCGCTTCCTGTGGCGCGTGGACCTCGGCCGCAACATCCGCGCCGGGGCCCACTACACCAGCTTCCTGGTGTTTGATTTCGATGGCGACGGCCGCGCCGAGCTGATGGCCAAGACGGCTGACGGCACCGTCGATGGCCAGGGCCAGACCCTGGGCGACGCCAGCGCCGACCACCGCAATGCGGGCGGCTATGTGCTGGCCGGCCCGGAGTGGCTGACGGTCTTCAGTGGCCAGACCGGCGCGGCCCTGGCCAGCACCGACTACCTGCCTGGCCGCGGCGACGTTGGCGCCTGGGGCGACACCTACGGCAACCGCGTCGACCGCTTCCTGGCCGGCGTGGCCTACCTCGACGGCCGCCTGCCCAGCGCCGTGTTCGCGCGGGGCTACTACACCCGGGCCGCCCTGGTGGCCTGGGACTGGCGTGACGGCCGCCTGAGCCGGCGCTGGGTGTTCGACACCGACGTGGCCGATGCCGAGGTGCGCGGCCAGGGCGCGCACTGGTTCTCGGTGGCCGATGTCGATGGCGATGGCCGGCAAGACATCGTCTACGGCGCCGCCACCATCGGCAGCGAAGGCCGCATGCGCTACAGCACCGGCCTGTGCCACGGCGATGCGCTGCACGTGGGCCGGCACGACCCCAGCCAGCCCGGGCAGCAGGTCTTCATGGTGCACGAGAGCCCGCGCTGTTATGGCGAGCACGGCGTGCAGGTGCACGACGCCGCCACCGGCCGCCTGCTCTGGAGCCACGACGGCGGCCGGCAGGACGTGGGCCGCGGCGTGTGCATGGACATCGACGCCGCGCACTGGGGCAACGAATGCTGGGCCTCGGTGGGCGGCCTGTACAACGCGCAGGGCCAGCTCATCAGCCGTGAACGCCCGCGCAAGGTGAACTTCGGCCTGTGGTGGGATGGCGACCTGCTGCGGGAATCGCTGGACGGCGTGGCCATCGAGAAGTGGAACTCCGCCACCGCGCAGCTGGAGCCGCTGCTCTCGGGCGCGCCGCACCAGGCGCAATCGAACAACGGCACCAAGGCCACGCCGGTGCTGTCGGCCGACCTCTTCGGCGACTGGCGCGAAGAAGTCGTCTGGCGCCGCGCCGACAACGAAGCCTTGCTCGTCTTCAGCACCGCCCTGCCCACCGCGCACCGCCAAGTGACGCTGATGCACGACCTGCAGTACCGCGTGCAGGTGGCCGCGCAGAACGCGGGCTACAACCAGCCGCCGCACCCCTCTTTCTTTCTGGGTGCCGCAAGACCGGCACCTTCGGTTTCCTCTGCTTCAAGACCGTGATGTACAAACCCTCCAGCCGCCTCTGGCGCCGCGTGTTCAGCGCCTCCGTCATCTCCCAGATCGGCCTCTTCGGCATCGCGCTGGGCCTGGTGCTCACGCTGGCCGCGGTGACGGTGCTGGCGCAAGACCTGCCCGGCCAGACCAGCGCCCACGGCGCACTGGTGGCGGCCCCGGCGCCCGTGCAGGCGGTGCCGCGCGTGGCCGGCCCGGCGCCGGGCAAGACCTTTCTCATCTCGGCCTTCAACGCCACCTCGCAAGGCCAGCTGAGCCTCTTCACCTCGAAGGACGGCAGCACCTACACCTCGCTGCATTCCGAGGTCTGGCAGCCGCCCAAGGGCTTGCTGCGCGACCCCAGCATCATCCGCACGGCCGATGGCTGCTGGGCCATCGTCTACACCACCGACTGGAACAGCAGCACCTTCGGCGTGGCGCGCGCGTGCAGGCTGAACCAGTGGCAGCACGTGGCCGACGTGCCCGTGGCCTTGCCGGGCAGCGAGAAGGTGACCAACGTCTGGGCACCCGAGTGGTTCCGCGATGAAGACGGCAGCCTGAGCGTGGTGGTCTCGCTGTCCACGAAAGGCACGGGCGGCCCCTTCGCGGCCTGGCGCCTGCAGCCCACCCGGCCCGACTTCACGGCCTTCGGCGCGCCGCAGCTGCTGCGCGGCCTGGAAACGCGCAACCCCATCGACACCTTCATCGTGCGCGAGGGTGGGCGCTATGTCGCCTTCACGAAGAACGAAAGCACGAAGTTCATCGAGCGCGCCACGGCCACCAGCCTGGATGGCCCGTGGACCTACGACCGCACCGGCGACTGGGCCGGCTTCGGCGGCCCGCTGGAAGGCCAGGCGCTGGTGCGCATCGTCGACAGCAAGGGCCAGCCCGGCTGGCGCCTGCATGCCGACAGCTACGTCGACAAGCGCTACTACTTCAGCGACAGCTTCGACGGCCTGAACACCTGGACACCGCGGCGCGAGATCATCGGCGCCTCGGGCTCGGCGCGGCACTTCACGGTGCTTGCCGAAGACAGCGCGCACCTGGCCCAGGTCACCGCGCCCACCGGCACGCCGCGCAAGATCACCTGGGACCAGTACTCGCTGATGATCGACGGCGAGCGCAAGATGATCTGGGCCGCCGAGTTCCAGGTCTTCCGCCTGCCCAGCCCCAGCCTGTGGCGCGACGTGCTGCAGAAGTACAAGGCCATCGGTCTGAACGGCATCTCGCTGTACTTCAACTGGGGCTACCACTCGCCCCACCCCGGCCATTACGACTTCACCGGCGTGCGCAACCTCGAGCGCGCACTGCAGATCGCCAAGGAAGAAGGCCTGTACGTGATGGTGCGCAACGGCCCTTACGTGAACGCCGAACTCAGCATGGGCGGCTACCCGGGCTGGGTGACGCGCCAGCGCGCCGAGGCGCGCACCGACGCGGCCGAGTACCAGAACGCCACCGCCGAATGGCTGACGCAGGTGAACGCCATCATCTCGCGCTTCCAGATCACCAACGGCGGCGGCACCGTCATTGCGTACCAGCTGGAAAACGAGCAGTTCTCGGTGCAGCCCAAGAACGCCCGCCACATGCAGTTCCTGGCGGACAAGGCGCGCGCCGACGGCATCACCGTGCCCCTCTTCCACAACGCCGCTTCGCGACTGCCCGACTGGACACCGCGCAACAGCACCGCGCCCTTTGCCAACCCCGGCCCCACCGACCTGTATGCCTTCGACGGCTACCCCGGTGGCGTGTGCGACGTGCACGGCCAGCCCGGCATTCCCTCGGTGGCGCCCGACTGGGGCATCTACGGCAAGAACATCCCGCGCGTGGGCTCGCTGGCTTCGCCGCACACGCCGGGCTTCGGCGCGGAAATCGGTGCCGGCTGGTTCGACTACTGGGGCAGCAACGGCACCTACCCCTGCACGGCCTTGCGCCAGGGCACGGGCTACCAGCGCGTGTTCTACGGCAGCAACCTCATCAACCGCATCGTCATCCACAGCATCTACATGGGGTTCGGCGGCACCACCTGGGGCTGGCAGGCCGCGCCGGTGGTCTTCACCAGCTACGACTACGGCGCGCCCATCGATGAAGCGCGCGGCCTGCGGCCCAAGGCCTACGGCCTGAAGGCCCTCGGCCGCTTCATCCAGGCCGCCGAGCCGGTGCTGGCGCAGATGGACATCGGCCCGGCCGTGACGCCGAGCAACCCGCGCATCAGGCTCTATCACAACGTCAACCCGACGCTGAAGAGCCACGTGTTCTTCGCCGTGCACAACCCGAGCTCGAACACCGGGCGTGAGAGCTTCAGTTTCGAGATCGACATCGCCGACGGCCGCTACCGCGTGCCCCAGGCCGGCACGCTGCAGATCAACGGGCAGGACGCCAAGTTCATGCTGGCCGGCGTGGAGCTGCAGCGCCAGCGCCTGGTCTACAGCACCTCGGAACTCTGGGCCCACACCCGCCACGGCACGCACGACCTGCTGCTGCTGCACGGCCGCAGCGCCGAAGACGGCGAAACCGTGCTGCGCTACAGCAGCCGCCCGCGCGTGCGCGTGCTGGCCGGCCAGGTGCAGCAGACCTGGGACGCCGCGCGCGGCGACCTGCGCCTGAACTACAGCCACCAGGGCCTGATCGAGCTGGAGATCGACGGCGGCGGCCGCGCACCGCTGCGCCTGCTGCTGGCCGACGAGCCCACCATCGCGCAGTTCTGGCAGCTGCAGGCCGGCGCCGACACCGTGCTGGTGCAAAGCACGGCCTTGCCGCGCCACGCGCGCCTGGAGGGCGCGCCTTCACCAACTTCAAGCCGCGATGGCACCACCCTGGCCCTGCAAGGCGACACCGAAGCCGACAGCGCCTTGCGCGTGTGGGCCGGTCCCGAGGTGAAGGCCCTGCGCTGGAACGGCCGCGCGCTGCCCACCGTGGCCGCCGCCAACGCCAGCCTGGCCGCCCGCACGCCGCTGCCCGGCCCGCTGCAGGCCGGCCGCGACTTCACGCTGCCCGACCTGGGCAGCCTGCCCTGGCTGCGCCGCACCGACAGCGCCGAAGCCGCCCCCGGTTTCGACGACAGCCGCTGGCGCGTGGCCGACGCGCCCAGCTCGGCCGCCCAGGTGTGGAGCGCCAGCGAGCGCGGCGCCCCCGTGCTGGCCATGAGCGACTACGCCTTCCACCGCGGCGACATCTGGTACCGCGGCCGCTTCAAGACCACCGCCGAGACCACGCCGGCGGGCACGCCGCTGGACCTGCAGCTCTATTACGGCGGCGGCGGTGCCGGCCTCATCCAGGTGTGGCTGAACGGCCAGTTCCTGGGCCAGCATGAACTCGACACCGGCCGCCCCTTCCCCGAAACCACCGACACCTTCCGCCTGCAGCTGCCCGCGCTGCCGCCGGGTGAACACGTGCTGGCGGTGAAGGTGCGCAACAACGGCCACAACTGGAACCTGTTCTCTGACGAAGCGCACAAGGAAGCGCGCGGCCTGATCGCGGCCTCGCTGGCCCCGCGTGCCGGCCGCCGCCACAGCCTGCCCATCAGCTGGCGCCTGCGCGGCGCACCCGAGGCCATTGCCGACCTCGCACGCGGGCCCTACAACAACGGCGGCCTGGCGGGCGAAGCGCGCGGCTGGCACCTGCCCAGCGCGCCCGACCGCGACCTGCGCACCGGCTGGGACAGCGTCAGCCCCCAGGCTGCGCCGCCCGCGCCCGGCCCCTACTGGCTGCGCACCAACTTCACGCTGAACCTGCCTGAAGACCACGACGTGCAGCTGGGCCTGGCTTTCGGCGACACCAGCGTGCCGCGTTCGCCCACGGCGCAGTACCGCGTGCTGATCTTCGTGAACGGCTGGAACATGGGCCAGTTCATCGCCCACGTGGGGCCGCAGCGTGTGTTCGTGCTGCCGCCGGGCATCGTCAACCCGCGGGGTGAAAACACGCTGGCCCTGGTGGTCAGCAGCGACGGGCAGGCCGCCAACGCCCTGGAAAGCGTGAAGCTGGTGCCGCTGCGCAGCGCCCGCGGCGGCGTGCCGCTGACGGTGCTGCCGCCTTCGCGCTACCTGCAGCGGTGAGCGGCATGCGCGCGGCACAACGGCCTTCCTTCCTGCCAGCCCTGGCCGCCTTCGGCCTGTGGGCAGCGCTGGTCAGCGCCGGGGCTGTGGCGGCGCCTGCAGCGGCTGTGCCCGCTGCTGCAGCTGCCCCATCGTTCACCGGGCGCAGCGTGCAGCTGCTGGCCGAGGGTTGGCGCTTCCACAAGGGCGACCCCAGCACCGCCATGCAGCCGGCCCATGACGACAGCGCCTGGCGCGCCGTGCGTGTGCCGCACGACTGGAGCATGGACGAGCCCTTCCGCGCCGAATACGGCAGCGGCAACGGCTACGCGGCCGGCGGCGTGGGCTGGTACCGCCACCGCTTCAGCCTGCCCGCGGCGCAGCAGGGCCGGCGCGTGCGTGTCGATTTCGACGGCGTCTACAGCCACGCGCAGGTGTGGATCAACGGCCACCTGCTGGGCGGCCGGGCCAACGGCTACATCAGCTACGGCTTCGAGCTCACGCCTTACCTGTTCACCGACCGGCCCAACGTGCTGGCCGTGCGTGTGGACCGCACCCGCCAGACCGATTCACGCTGGTTCACCGGCTCGGGCATCTACCGCGATGTGCGGCTGACCTATTCCGATCCCGTCCACATCGCCCCCTGGGGCGTGTTCGTGCAGACACCGCGCATCACGGCGGCGCAGGCCCAGGTGCAGGTCCAGGCCACCGTCCACAACAGCAGCGCCGCGCCGCAGGCCTACACGCTGCGCACCGAGCTGCTCGCTCCCGATGGCCGTGCCGTGCTGGCCCAGGCCGAACGCCAGGGGCGCCTGGCTGCAGGCGAGCACCTCTCGGTGCAGCAGACGCTGCAGCTCGCGAACCCGCAGCGCTGGGGTCCGGCAACGCCCGTGCTGTACACGCTGCGCAGCCGCGTGCTGCGGGCGGGCCGCGAAGCGGATGTCGTGGACACGCCCTTCGGCGTGCGCGATTTCCGTTTCACGCCCGACCGCGGCTTCTTCCTCAACGGCCAGCCGCTGAAACTGCGCGGCGTGGCCCTGCACCACGACGCGGGCAGCCTGGGCGCTGCCGTGCCGGTTTCGCTGCTGGCGCAGCGCCTGCAGGCCTTGCAGGCCCTGGGCGTGAACGCCATCCGCACCAGCCACAACCCGATGGCGCCCGAGTTCCTGCAACTCACCGACCGCCTGGGCCTCTTGGTGCAGGTGGAGGCTTTCGACGAGTTCACACCGGCCAAGAACAAGTGGGTGGAAGGCTGGAACGTGGGCCTGCCCAGCCGCCACGGCTACGCCGAAGACTTCCTGCGCGACAGCGTGCGCGACATCGAAGACCTGGTGCGCCGCGACCGCAACCACGCCAGCGTGGTGATGTGGAGCATCGGCAACGAGGTCGACTACCCCAACGACCCTTTCTCGCACCCCGTGCTGGGAGCGCGCTACCGCCCGCAGAACCCGCCGGCCAGCGAGCTGACGCGTCTGGCGCGCCCGCTGGTGCAGGCCGTCAAGCGCCTGGACCCCACGCGGCCCGTGACGGCGGCGCTGGCCTCGCTGGAGATGAGCGAAGCCGTGGGCCTGCCCGAACTGCTGGACGTGGTGGGCTACAACTACCAGGAACAGCGCTACGCGGCCGACCGTGCCCGCCACCCGCAGCGCGTGATCTACGGCAGCGAGAACCGGCACGACTACCGCGCCTGGGCCGTGGTGCGCGACCTGCCCTACATCAGCGCCCAATTCCTGTGGACCGGCCATGACTACCTCGGCGAAGCCGGCCGTTTCCCGCTGCGCGCGGCCGACTTCGGCCTCTTCGACCTGGCCGGCTACCTGAAGCCGCGCGGCGCCTTCCGCGAGAGCCTGTGGAGCGCGCAGCCCGTGGTGCAGCTGGCAGCAGCGCCGGCCGACGCCGCCACCCATGCCTCTACCTCGGGGCAGGGCACGCCGCTGCTCGACCAGCAGCGCCGCGCCCGCGTGCAGCAGCACTGGAACTGGCCTGCCGGCAGCACCATCAACGTGGCGGCCTATGCCAACACCGAGGCCGTGCAGCTGTGGCTGAACGGCCGCCTGCTGGCCACACAAACGGCCGCCCAGGCCGTGGAAGGCGTGCTGAGCTTCACCGTGCCCTTCGAGGCCGGCGAGCTGCGCGCCGTGGGCTTGAAGGCCGGGCAGCCGGTGGCCAGCACCGTGCTGCGCACGGCCGGCCCGGCGGCACGCATCGAACTGCGCCCGCGCACGGTGGCCCCTGTGCCCGGCCTGCCGCTGCAGGACGGCGTGGTGCAGGTGGAATACACCGTCACCGACGCCCAGGGCGTGCGCGTGCCCGATGCCGAACAGCGCCTGCATTTCGAACTGCAGGGCGCGGTGGAAATACTGGGCATCGGCAACGGCCATCTCGGCGACATTGACGACCCGCGCGACGCCCACCACGCCGCCCACCAGGGCCGCGGCCTCGCGGTGTTGCGCCGCACCGGCGCCGTCGGCAGCCCGGCGGTCGAACCGGCCCGCCTGCGCGTCAGCGCGCCGGGCCTGGTGGCGGCCGAACTGCCGCTTTGAACCTTTTTCTGCAGGTCCTCCAGCCATGAACAACCAGGTTCTCATTCCCACCCACCCTGAACGCATCCACCCGCTGCTGGGCCACCACGTCGCCGGCCTGGGTGCCGACCGCGCCGACTGGCAGGACACCATCCGCCGCGTCATCCACAACCTCGTCAACATAAAGGACGTGGACGGCAGCTTCCTGCTGAAGCTGGAGGACGGCCGCGTCATCGACACCAAGAGCTGGCACGGCTTCGAATGGACGCAGGGCATCGGCCTCTATGGCCTGTGGAAAGTGTGGCAGATGACGGGCGACGAAGCCGCCTGGAAGACCATGACGCAGTGGTTCGCCGACCGCTTCGCCGAAGGCTCGCCCTCGCGCAACATCAACACGGTGGCGCCGTTCCTGACGCTGGCCAACCTGTACGAGCGCACCGGCACGCCCAGCTACCAGCCCTACCTGGACGTGTGGGCCGAGTGGGTGTTCAGGCAGATGCCGCGCACCGAGGAAGGCGGGCTGCAGCACATCGTCTACAACAGCGTGAACCACCAGCAGCTCTGGGACGACACGCTGATGATGAGCGTGCTGCCGCTGGCGCGCATCGGCCAGGTGCTCAAGCGCCCGCACTACATCGAAGAAGCCAAGCGCCAGTTCATGGTGCACGTGAAGTACCTGGCCGACCCCGCCACCGGCCTGTGGTTCCACGGCTGGACCTTCGACGGCCGCCACCACTTTGCCAAGGCCCGCTGGGCGCGCGGCAACTCGTGGGTGACCATCGCCATCCCCGAATTCATCGAGATGCTGGCGCTGCCCGAGGGCGACGCCCTGCGGATGTTCCTCACCGAAACGCTGTCGGCGCAGGTGAAGGCGCTGGCGCCGCTGCAAACCGAAAGCGGCATGTTCCGCACGCTGCTGGACGACCCCAGCTCCTATGAAGAAGCTGCAGCCACGGCCGGCTTCGCCTACGGCATCTTGAAGGGCGTGCGCCTGGGCCTGCTGCCGGCCGAATTCGAGACCGTGGGCCGCCGTGCCGCGCTGGCCGTGCGCCGGCACATCAACGACGCAGGTGAACTCACGCAGGTGTCCTTCGGCACGCCGGTGTTCAACACGCTGCAGGAATACAAGGACATCCCGCTCACCAGCATGCCCTTCGGGCAGAGCATGGCGCTGCTGGCCCTCGTCGAATTCAACTACCGCTTCCTGTGACCATGGGCGCCACTTCCCTGACCACCGCCCCCATGCGCCAGCCCACCTGGCGCAACTACTGGGGCTGGGGCTCCGGCGACATGCTGGGCGCCGGCGCGCAGGCCGTCATCACCGGCTGGCTGTTCTACTTCTTCGTCACCTTCTGCGGCCTCAGCGCCGTCGAGGCCGGGCTCATCCTGGGCCTGCCGCGGCTCATCGAAGCCATCAGCTGCCCGCTCATCGGCTACATGTCCGACAACCTGCGCAACAGCCGCATCGGCCGGCGCATCGGGCGGCGCCGCATCTTCCTCATTGCGGTGCTGCCGCTTCTGCCCAGCTTCGCGCTGCTGTTCGTGACGGGGCAGACCTTCTGGTACTACCTGGCGGTCTTCATCTTCTTCGAGCTGCTCTACACGGCCTTCCTCATTCCCTGGGAAACCATGGCCGCCGAGATGAGCAAGGACTACGCCGAGAAAGCCAAGTTCGCCGGTGCGCGCATGCTGGTGGCCCAGGGCTCGGCCATCCTGGCCAGCTTCCTGCCCACGCTGCTGATCGCGCAGTTCGGCGGCAAGGACACGGCCGAACCCTTTTTCTGGATGGCGGTGATCTTCGGCATCCTGTTCAGCCTGGTGGTGCTGATCGTGCTGCTGTCTTCTTGGGAGCGGCCCTATACCGAAGAAGAGCTGCGCCAACCGGTGGCCACCTTGAGCTGGGCCGAAGCGGCGCAGATCCCGTTCAAGATGTTCCGCGACCTGTTCTCCACGCTGCGCATCCGGGCCTTCCGCCAGCACCTGTCCATCTACCTGGGCGGCTACCTGTCGCAGGACATCTTCAACACCGCCTTCCCCATCTTCGTGGCCACGGTGCTGCTGGGTTCGATGGGGGCCACGCTGGCCATCAGCCAGCTGATGACGGTGATGTACATCGCGCAGTTCTTCAGCGTGATGATCGCCATCCGCGTGGTCATCAAGGTCGGGCCGGTGTTCGCCTACAAGGCGGCCATCACCTTGTTCATCACGGCCACGCTGCTGTACGGCTGGCTCTACCTGCAGCAGCGTGCTGTGGGGGCCGAGGCGCCTTCGCCGCTGTGGCTGTTCGGGCCCATCATCCTGGCCGGCCTGGGCCGCGGCACGCTGAACTTCGTGCCCTGGTCGGTCTACAACTATTTGCCTGATGTGGACGAGGCCGTCACCGGCCTGCGCCGCGAAGGCATCTTCGCCGGCGTGATGACCATGGTGCGCAAGGTCGCGCAAAGCGTGGCCATCGTCGCCACGGGCTGGCTCATCGGCCTGGGCGGTTACGTCTCGCCCAAGAGCGTGGCCGGCGGCGTGGTCACGCAGAGCGAGACCGCGGTGATGACGGTGACGCTGGTGATGGTGGTCGGCCCCATCCTGATGATGCTGCTGGGCCTGTGGGCGGCCTACAACTTCAACCTCACCGCCAAGACGCACCGCGTTCTGGTCGATGAAGTCGAGCGCTTGCGCGCGGGCGAAACCGAGCCTTCCAGCCCGGAAGCCCAGCGCATCGTCGAAGACCTGACCGGCTGGCGCTACGAGACCCTGTGGGGCCGTGGCGACAAGAACCGCAAGCCGGCGGCCTGAAGCCCCGTAGCTGCTGAGCCGCTGAGCCCCTGCGCACCCGAACCCCTGAACCCCGAACCCGCAGCACGGCCTGAAGGCAGCCCGCGCCCGCATCCATCATGAGTGAACACAGCCCGCGCCTGAACCGGCGCCAGTTCGTCGGCGGCGGTGCCGTGCTGGGCGTGGCCTCGGCCAGCGGCCACGCGTTGGCTGCCGGCCCGGCCGCAGCGGCTTCAACCGTCGCTGCCGGCCCCACGCCCGGCGCCGGCAGCAGCGCGCCCGCCCGCCCGCAGGCGCTGCGCTGGCTGGATGGCCAGGCGCCCGCGCTGCATGCCGGCGTCACCTGGGGCCTGCCCTGGGCGCGAGGGCAGTGCCCGCGCGGCACCGCCTTCGTGCTGCGCGACCCGCAGGGCCAGCCGCAGCCGCTGCAGACCTGGCCGCTGGCCTGGTGGCCCGACGGCTCGCTGAAGTGGACGGGCCACGCCATCGCGCCCGGGGTGTCGGTGGGTGATGGATCAGGTGCCTCAGGCGCCGGCTGGCAAGTGCAGCCGCTGCCTGCGGGCCAGGCCGCGCCCTCCACGCCCAGCGTGGTGGTGACGGTGGAAGAAGGCGCCGAGGCCGTGACGGTGAACACCGGCACGGTGGTGTGCGTGGTGCCGCGCCGCGGGCCGGTGCTGGTGCGCAGCGTCACGCGCAGGGGCGTGGAGGTGATGCGCCAGGTGCAGCTGGTGGCGCAGAGCAGCGCCGACGCCAGCGGCAGCGGCGAGCTCACTGCCTTCGAAGGTGTGGTGGAGCAGCTCCACATCGAACAGCGCGGCCCGCAGCGCGCGGTGCTGCGCCTGCGCGGGCAGCACCGTGTGGCGCAGCCTGGCACCGCCGGGCCGCAGGCTCCGCGCGCCTGGCTGCCTTTCGACCTGCGCCTCTACTTCTACGCCGGCGGCGACGCGCTGCGCGTGATGCACAGCTGGGTGTTCGACGGTGAACCGCAGCGCGACTTCATCCGCGGCCTGGGCCTGCGTTTCGACGTGCCGCTGCGCGACGCCCCGCACGACCGGCATGTGCGCTTTGCCGCTGAAGGCGAGGGCCCGAACGGCCAGGCCGCCTACGGCTTGTGGGCCGAAGCCGTGCGCGGCCTCACCGGCCTGCGCCGCGACCCCGGTGCCGCGGTGCGTGCCGCGCAGCTGGCCGGCCAGCGCTGCCCGCCGCCCGAGACCTGGCAGCACGCCTCGGTGCGGCGTTTCCTCGAACGCATTCCGGCCTGGGGCGATGTGAGCCTGTCGCAGCTGGGCCCCGACAGCTTCCAGATCAAGAAGCGCACGCGGGCCGGCCACACCTGGGTGCACAGCGCCTGGGGCGGCCGTGCCGCCGGCCTGGGCTATGTGGGCGACACGCAAGGCGGCGTGGCCTTCGGCCTGCGTGACTTCTGGCAACGCCACCCGGCGCAGCTGGACATCCGCAACGCGCACACCGCCAGCGCGCAGGTGAGCTGCTGGTTCTGGGCGCCCGAGGCGCCCGCGATGGACCTGCGGCCCTACCACGATGGCCTGGGGCAAGACACTTTCGAGAAGCAGCTCGAAGGCCTGGAAGTCACCTACGAAGACTGGGAGCCCGGCTTCGACACCGCCGTGGGCGTGGGCCGCAGCCACGAGCTGACGCTGTTCGCCCTGCCCGCCACGCCCTCGCGCGAACGGCTGGTGCAGCTGGCGGGCCTGGTGCAGACGCCGCCGCTGCTGGTGGCCGCGCCGCAGCGCTACCTGGACACGCGCGTCTTCGGCACGCTGTGGACGCTGCCCGACCGCAGCACGCCGCAGAAGGCGGCCCTCGAAGACCGGCTCGATTTCGTCGTCAAGTTCTACCAGGACCAGGCCGAACAGCGCCGCTGGACCGGCTTCTGGGACTACGGCGACGTGCACCACACCTTCGACGCCGACCGCCACGAGTGGCGCTACGACGTCGGCGGCTACGCCTGGGCCAACAGCGAGCTGTCGCCCGACCTCTGGCTGTGGAGCATGTTCTTGCGCAGCGGGCGTGCCGACATCTTCCGCTTCGCCGAAGCCATGGTGCGCCACACCACCGAGGTGGACACCTACCACCTCGGCCGCTTCAAGGGCCTGGGCACGCGGCACGGCGTGCTGCACTGGAGCGACAGCGCCAAGCAGTTGCGCATCAGCACCGGCGCCTACCGGCGCCAGTACTTCTACCTCACGGCCGACGAGCGCATCGGCGACGTGCTGGACATGCTGACCACGGCCGACCGCCAGCTCATCGCGCTGAACCCCACGCGCAAGATCAAGGACGCGCCCAAGCTGCCACCCGGCCAGGCCGTGATGGGCGTGGGCACCGACTGGGGCTCGATGCTGGCCAACTGGCTGACGGCCTGGGAACGCAGCGGCGACGCGCGCTGGCGCGATCGCATCGCGCGCGGCATGGCCTCGGTGGCGGCGATGCCGCGCGGCTTCTTCAGTGCGTCGGGCGCCGGCTACGACCCTGAGACCGGCGCGCTCAGCAACCTCATTGGCGAGCGCGCCAGCGCCAGCCACCTGAGCGCCGTCTTCGGCCTCGTGGAAATGCTGGCCGAGCTGGCCGAGCTGATCGAGGTGCCGGGCTTCGAAAAGGCCTGGCTGCAGTACTGCCGCCTCTACAACGCGCCGGTGGAAGAGCAGCGGCGTGAACTCGGCATGCCGCACGGCGGCACCAACGCGCTGACGGTGGGGCACTCGCGCCTGACCGCCTACGCCGCGATGCGCCTGAACGACCCCGCGCTGGCGCGCCGCGCCTGGGCCGAGATGCTGGGCGACCGGCGCTTCGGCAACCGCCCGCTGGCCACCACGCGCATCGAAGGCCCGGCCGTGCTGCGCCCGGTGGACGTGGCGCCCTGGGTCAGCACCAACGACGCCGCGCAGTGGAGCCTGGCGGCGATGCAGAACCTGGCCTGGGTGGGCGCGCACCTGCCGAAGGACTGAGGGCGATGCGGCGGCTCTTCACCACCACCACGCTGGCGCTGGCGGCCCTGGCGGCGCTGGTGCTCGGCGCCCCTTGCTGGGCTGCGGCGCCGCAGGCCGCGGTCGCGGCGCCAGCGCAGCCGGCGACGGTCGCGCAGCGCTTCCACTTCGGCAGCGGCCCGGCCCCGGCTGGCGCGGTGCGCGTGGCGGCCGACACGCCCTACAGCGCCGACCGCGGCCACGGCTACGAGCCCCTGGCCACCGGCAGCGCCGGCGCGCGCTACTTCTCGGTGGCCCTGCCCGAAGGCAGCTACCGCGTCACCGCCACGCTGGGCGGCATGGCCGAAGCCGGCCTCACGACCGTCAAGGCCGAGCTGCGCCGCCTCGTGCTGCAGAACCTGCCGACCTCGCCGCGCCGCACGGTGGACGCCAGCTTCACCGTGCACGTGCGCAACGCGCTCATCAGCGCCGGCCCGAACCGTGCCGCCGGCCAGGTGGCCTTGCGCGTGCCGCGCGAGAGCGTGGACGAAGCCTGGAACTGGGACGGCAAGCTCACGCTGGAGATCCACGGTGCGCCCACCGCGCTGCAGGCCCTGCGCATCGAGCCCGTGCAGGTGCCGCTGCTCTTCGTGCTGGGCGACAGCACCGTGGCCGACCAACCGCGCGAGCCCTATGCCAGCTGGGGCCAGATGCTGCCGCGCTGGTTCGGGCCCGGCGCCGCGGTGGTGAGCCTGGCGCAGAGCGGCGAGACCTTCCGCGACAGCCTGCAGCGCCGCCGCCTCGACAAGATCCTGGCGCTGGCGCGCCCCGGCGACACCGTGCTGATGCAGTACGGCCACAACGACCAGAAGCAGCTGCGCGACGGCAGCGGCAGCGTGGCCAGCTACCAGGCCGAGATCCGCCAGCACCTCGCCGCGCTGCAGGCCGCGCGCCTGCAGCCGGTGCTGGTGACGCCAGTGGAACGCCGCTTCTTCGAACCCGACGGCTCGCTGCGCAACACGCTGGCCGAGCACGTGGCCGCGATGCGCGCCGTGGCCGCCGAAGCGCAGGTGCCGCTGCTCGACCTCAACGCCGCCAGCCGCACGCTGTACGCCGCCTACGGCCCGGCCCAGGCGCCCGGGCTCTCCGCCACCGGCGCCGATGGCCGCGTGGACCCCACGCACCACAACAACCCCGGCGCCTGGCTGCTGGCGGGCCTGGTGGCGCAGGGCCTGCAAGAACTGAAGCTGCCCATTGCCGCGCAACTGCGGCGCGACGCGCCCGAGGTGAACGCCGCGAGGCCCCCGGCCCTGGCCGACATCACCATCGCCGCCAGCCCGCTCACCACGCAGCAGCGGCCCGCGGGCGACACCGACACCGCCACCAACACGGGCCCGCGGGCGCCCACCGGCGCGGGCGCCGCGCCGGTCTACCCCGAGCGCATGGCGCGCTTGCAGGCCGCGGTGCAGCGCGAGATCGACCAAGGCCGCCTGGCGGGCGCCGTCACCTACCTCGCGCGGCACGGCCAGCCGGTGTTTTTCCAGGCCCAGGGCCTGGCCCGTGTGGAAGAGCAGGAGGCCATGCGCCCCGACACGCTTTTCCGCCTGGCCAGCATGAGCAAGGCCGTCACCACGGTGGCGGCGATGATGCTCTACGAGGAAGGCCACTTCCTGCTGCGCGACCCCATCCACAAGTGGCTGCCGGCTTTTGCGAACGTGCAGGTGGCGGTGGCGCCGCCGGCGGGTTCACCCCCGGGCACGCCGCCGCGGCTGGAGAAGCCCAAGCGCGCCATCACCGTGCGCGACCTGCTGCTGCACACCGCGGGCATGACCTACGGCAGCGGCCCCGCGGCCGAAGAGTGGAAACGCGCCGGCTTCAACGACTGGTACCTGCTGCACCTGAACGAGACCATCGGCGAGTGGAGCGAGCGCCTGGCCAAGCTGCCGCTGCAGGGCCACCCCGGTGAAGCTTTCCAGTACGGCTATGCCACCGATGTGCTGGGCCGCCTGGTCGAGATCTGGTCGGGCCTGCCGCTGGAGCGTTTTGTCGAACAGCGCATCACGCAGCCGCTGCGCATGCCCGACACGCACTTCTTCCTGCCCCCGGAAAAGGCGCCGCGCCTGGCGCATGTGTACGCGCTGGAAGGCGGGCGCCTGGTGCTGAAGGAAACGCCGGCCAACAGCGACTTCCTGCGCGGCCCGCGCAAGCTGGCCTCGGGCGGCGCCGGCCTCGTCAGCAGCGCGCCCGACTACGCGCGTTTCCTGCAGATGCTGCTGAACGGCGGCGTGCTCGACGGAGTGCGCCTGCTGAACCCGGCCACCGTGGCGATGATGACGCGCGACCACCTGGGCGCGAAGTTCACCGGCGATGCCGAAGGCGCGGGCTTCGGCTTCTGGGTGGCCAGCAACCCCGGCACGCGCAGCGAACTCGCCAGCCCCGGCAGCTACGGCTGGGGCAGCGCCTACGTGCCGCAGTACATGGTCGACCCCGAGACCCAGAGCGTGTTCATCTTCCTGGCGCAGCTGCGCCCGGCGGCCGACAGCACGATCAACCAGCGCGTGAAGGTCCTGGCCCGCCAGGCGCTGGCGGACTGACGCTGCGGGTTCCCAGCCTCACCCCCACCCCAAAAAGAGAACGGAGACACGATGCAACCCTGGATTTCAAGCTTGGCCCTGCAACGCAGCGCCCGCGTGGCAGGCGCCGCCCTGCTGCTGGCCACACTCACCCCCGTGGCGCTGGCCGCCATCACCATCACCACGGTGTACGACGGCGGTAACCTGGCGCGGCCGCAGTACGTCATCAACACCGATTCGGGCCTCGTGTTCCGCGTGCGGGGCTACGACAACGGCGCCAGCACCACCTCGGCCGGCGACATCTCCAGCATGGTCTTCAACGGCGTGGAGTACGCCGACGCGAACCGGGGCACGCACGTCAACTCGGGCGCCGACTTCATCTACAACGGCGTCTCCGGGCCCAACGCCGTGGCCGTGAAGGCCGAGCTGGTGGACGCCGAAGGCAACCTCACCCCGGCCTCCACGGCCCCCAATGGCGTGGTCTCGGGCGAGCACTACGCCCGCGTCACCGTCACCGTGCGCAGCACGCTGGGCGGCGTGTTCACGCACTACTACATGGCCCGCCGCGGTGAACACAACATCCACATGGGCACGCACTTCACCGAGCAGCCCACCACCGATGCGCAGGTGCGTTTCATCGCCCGCGTGCCCATCTCGCGCCTGCCCAACGGCGGCCCCGCGGGCACGCCCGGTGGCTTGAGCAGCCAGGGCACCTGGGCCGGCGACACACGCGGCACCAGCTTCGCGGTGGAGTCGTCCGACATCTTCGGCTTCCCGGCCACCAGCCCTTTCGCGGGCCAGACGCGCTCCAAGCACTACGCCAACATGCGCCTGAAGGACTGGCAGTACTTCGGCGGTACCGGCAACAACGTCGGCATGTGGTTCTGGCGCGGCAACAACGAAGGCAATTCCGGCGGCCCGTTCTACCGCTGCCTGCTGCAGCAGATCACCACCACCTACAACGAACTCACCTACATGGTGAATTACGGCCAGGCGCAGACCGAGCCCTACCGCCTGGGCGTGCTGAACCTGTACACGCTGATGTTCACCACCGGCGCGCCACCGACTGCTGCGCCTGACACCCGCTGGCACCGCGTGATGGGCCTGGTGGGCTACGTACCGCCCGAAGGCCGCGGCGGCGTGGTGGTGGGCGGGCTCACCGGCCGCGTGCCGGGCGTGCCCTACACCGTGGGCCTGAGCAATGCGCAGGCGCAGTACTGGGCCGACCCCGACCCCGTTACCGGCGCCGTGAACCTGGAAGGCGCCATTCCCGGCAACTACACGCTCACCGTCTTCAAGGACGAGCTGCCGGTGCAGACCCTGCCCGTCACGGTGACGGCCAACACCAGCTTCGCGCTGGACCACATCGCCATCACCAACGACCCGGCCAGCACCCCGGCGCTGTGGCGCATCGGCGAGTGGAACGGCACGCCGAAGGAGTTCATCAACGGCGACAAGCTCACCGACATGCACCCCAGCGACGTGCGCATGGCGCCGTGGACGGTGGGGCCCTTCGTCGTGGGCCAGAGCAACCCCGCCACCGACTGGCCGGCCTACCAGTGGCAGCGCGTGAACAACGGCCTCGTGGTGCGCTTCAACCTGCGCCGCGGCCAGAACACCGCGCCCCTGCGCCTGCGCATCGGCACCACCACGGCCTTCGCCGGCGGCCGGCCGGCGGTGGTGGTGAACAGCTGGAACTCCAGCTTCCCCTCGGCCACGCCCAACCTCACGCGCAACCTCACCACGGGCAGCTACCGCGGCATCAACCGCCTCTACACCTGGGACATCCCCGCCAGCCAGCTGGTGGTGGGCACCAACACCCTGGTTATCAACACCATCAGCGGCACGGCCGGCGCGGGCTTCCTGAGCCCGTCCATCGCCTTCGACGCCATCGACCTGGTGCGCGTGCCCTGAACCTCTTCCACACCTGTTGACCAACACTCCGATGAAAACCCCCATCCTTCTTCGCGCGGCCGTCGCGCTTGTCCTCGGCCCGCTGGGCGCTTTCGGCAGCAGCGCAGGTGTCGTGCAGACCCTGGGCGCCGGCTCGGCCGTGAGCTTCGTGCAGTTCAGTGCCGACTTCACCGCCAACACCACCTTGGCCAACAACTACAGCGAGGGCGGGCTGCTGTTCTCGCACACCGGCTTTGCCAACGACAACGGCGGCTGCGGTTATGCCGGCGTGAACTGCGAGGCCAACCCGGGCGATGGCTACAGCCAGGCCTTCAGCGGCAACTACTTCGCCACGGCGGGCACCAACGCCTACATCCGCATCAGCAGCGGCGTCACGCGGTTGACGGCCATCGAGTTCGCGGCCGACTCGGGCTACGGCAGCATCAACCTGCTCTGGGAAACCTGGCTCGACAACACGCGCACCGGCAGCGGCCGCGTGGCGCTGGGTAGCGGCGGCGTGGGCGGCGTGATGGGCCTGCGCGACGAGGACGGCTTCAACGAGGTGCGCCTCTACGCCTTCGACAGCCCCGCCGACAGCAGCGGCTACAGCGTGCCTGCCATCGACAGCGTGCGTGCCTTTTCGGTGCCGCTGCCGGGCACGCTGGCCCTGGCCCTGGGCGCCCTGGGTTTGATGGCCGGCCTGCACCGCCGCCGGCGCCTGGGCTGAGCGCAGGAACCCCGTATGCGCAGAAGGCCGCTGCTGGCGCTGGGCGCGCTGGCCGCCGTGGGTGGGCTGCCTGCCCAGCAGCCTGCTGCTGCCAACAGCACCGCCGAACCCGGCGGTGGCCTGAGCGGCGAGCTGGCCGCCCACGACCCCACGTTGTGGCTGGATGCGCAAGGCGGCCAATGGGTCTTCGCCACCGGCGAAGGCCTGGCGCGCCTGCACAGCCGCGACGGCCGCCACTGGCAGCGCCTGCCGCCCGTCTTCAACGCCGCGCGCAAACCCGCCTGGTGGGCGCAGCACGTGCCCGCGCACAAGGGCCTCGACGTGTGGGCGCCCAAGCTTTTCGCGCACGCGGGGCGGCTGTGGGTGATGTATTCGATCTCCACCTTCGGCAAGCGCACCTCGGCCATCGGCCTGGCCAGCGTGCCCCTGGCCGAGGGCCCGGGCGCCGAAATCTGGCGCGACGACGGCCTGCTGCTGGACAGCCACGAGCAGCGCCCCGACGAGGGCTACAACGCCATCGACCCCGACTTCTTCGCCGACGCACAGGGCGGCCTGTGGATGGCCTGGGGCTCTTGGTGGCGCGGCCTCTTCGTCACCGAACTCGACCCCGCCACGCTGCGCCCGCGCGGCACGCACAGCCACCTGGCGCGCCGCCATGGCGGCATCGAGGCGCCCACGCTGCTGCAGCGCGGCGAGCACGTCTACCTGTTCATGAGCGCGGGCCAGTGCTGCAAGGGCGTGAACAGCACTTACGACATGCGCGTGGGCCGCGGCCCGGGCCCGCGCGGGCCGTTCATCGACCGTGAAGGCCGGCCCTTGCTGGAGGGCGGCGGCACGCTGCTGCTGGCCGGCGGCCCGCGTTGGAAGGGCCCGGGCCACCAGGACGTGTGGTCATCGCCCGCAGGCGACACCCTGGTCTGGCATGCCTACGACGCCGAGGCCGAAGGCCAGCCCCGGCTGCGCCGCGCCGCGCTGCGCTGGGGCGCCGACGGCTGGCCCTCGCTGGCATGAAGCGGCAGCTTGAACCCGGCTTCTTCCTGCAGCGTGCCGGCCGGCAGCGCTTCGGGCGCCACCGTCACCACTTGCACGCCCTGGCGTTCCAGGCACTGCACGGCGGCGTCGGGCGCGCCGGTGTCGGTGATGACGGTGCTCACGCGGTCCAGCCCGCACAGCAGCAGGCCGCTGCGGCCTTCGAACTTGCTGCTGTCCACCAGCACGTACAGGCGTTCGGCCTGCTGCATCAGCCGGCGCTCGGCCTGCACCAGCAGCGGGTCGGCTTCCACCAGGCCGGCGGCCGAGATGCCGTGCACGCCCATGAACATGCGTGCGGCGTAGTGGTGCTGCGCGATGTCGTTCTCGAAGGGGCTGACGATGACGTTCTGCTCGCGGTAGACGCTGCCGCCGGGCAGGATGACCTGGTTCTCGCTGGTGTTCAGCAGCCGCTCGGCGAGCAGGAAGCTGTTGGTCAGGATGCGCAACCGCCGGGTCGCCAGGAACTCGGCCATCATGAAGGTGGTGGTGCCGCCGTTGATGATGATGGTTTCGTCCGGCAGGCACAGACCCGCGGCGTAGCGCGCGATGGCGCGCTTCTCGCCCGCGCGCTGGCCGATGTTGTGGCGGAAGTTCTGGCTGCGCAGCAGCCCGCCACCGGCCTGCGGCAGGCGTTGCGCGCCGCCGCGCCAGCGCACGAGCTGCTGGCGCGCCGCCAGCCAGGCGAGATCACGCCGCACGGTGGCGGCCGAGGCGCTCAGCCAGGCCATCAGTTCTTCGGTGCTGGCCTGGCCGTGGTCGTCCAGCAGCTTCAGCAGCTTCTTGTGGCGTTTGTGGTTCGTCATGGCGCGGCCTGTGCTCGTTCGCGCTCAGCCTACGCGCATTGACGCTCACGAACAATCAGCAAACACGCGCATACCGCTCATGTCCAGCCCTGCTGTCACCGCCCCGCCCATGCCAGCCACTGAGCGCCGTGTCTTCACGCCGCAAGACTTCGGCGCCGAGCCTGATGCGCCGGGCCTCGCTACGGCCGCCCTGCAGGCCGGCATCGACGCCGCCGCCGCAGCCGGCGGCGTGCTGCGCCTGGGGCCCGGGGTCTGGCGCAGCGGCGCGCTCTTTCTCAAGAGCGGCATGGCCCTGGAACTTGCCGAGGGCGCCACGCTGCGCGGCAGCCCGCAGCGGGCCGACTACCCGCTGATCGACACCCGCGTGGCCGGCATCGAGATGCGCTGGCCGGCCGCGCTCGTCAACCTCATCGGCGTGCGGCACTGCGCCCTGCGCGGTGCCGGCACCATCGATGGCGACGGCGCCGGCTTCTGGGCCGCCTACTGGGCCCTGCGCGAGCAATACGCGCCGCGCGGCCTGCGCTGGGCCAGCGACTACGACGCCCAGCGCCCGCGCCTGGTGCTGGTGCAAAGCGCGCGAGACATCTTCGTCGGCGGCGGCCTGCGTCTGCGCCGCTCGGGCTTCTGGACGCTGCACCTCTGCTACAGCCGCCAGGTGCGCGTGCAAGACCTCGACATCCGCAACAACGACGACGGCCGCGGCCCTTCCACCGACGGCATCGACATCGACTCTTCCGAACGCGTGCTGGTGCGGCGCGTGCACATCGCGGTGAACGACGACGCCGTTGCGTTCAAGGCCGGGCGCGATGCCGACGGCCTGCGCGTGGCACGCGCCACGCGCGATGTGCTGGTGGCCGACTGCCGCGTGACCGATGGCGCCACCGGCGTGGCTTTCGGCAGCGAAACCTCGGGCGGCTTCGAGCGTGTGCGCGTGCGCCGGCTGCGCGTGCGCGCGCCAGTGCCCGTGGGCGTGCTGGTGAAAAGCGCGCGCACGCGAGGCGGCTGGGCGCAAGACATACGCCTGACCGATGTGCGGCTGGACGGCGTGGCCGTGCCGCTGCGCATCACGCTCGACTGGAACCCCGCCTACAGCCGCGCCGTGCTGCCACCAGCAGAAGCCGAGAACGCGCCGCCGCACTGGCGGCTGCTGACCACGCCCGTGCCCGCCGCCCAGGGCCTGATGCATCTGAAGAGCCTGACGCTGCAGTGCCTGCACGCCAGCGGCGCGCGCACCGCCTTCGAGGTGGACGCCGACGCGCAGGCGCCCATCGGCACGCTGCAGCTGCAGCAGTGCAGCATCGCGGCGGCCCACGGCGGCCACCTGCTCGACGTGCAGGCCGTGCGTTTCGAAGGCTGCCACCTGCAGCTGGGCACGCCCGTGGTGCTGCAGCAGGCGGGCGTGACGCAAGGCCTGCCCGCCGCGCTGCAGCGCATCGATCCGGCGCACCCGCGCCGCGATGTCTCGGCCCTGGCGCCCGAAGTGCAGGACGTGCAGTGAGCCCCCATCCTTCAGCCCGAACCTTCACCCCGGACCCCACCCCGATGAACACCGCCACCGAACCCACCACCCTGGCCTTCAAGATGCAGCTGCGCGCCGAGGTGCCCGGCGTGGTGGCCGAATACCGCAAGCGCCACGACGACATCTGGCCCGAACTCGCGCAGGCGCTGCGCGAGGCCGGCATCTTCGACTACGGCATCTTTCTCGACGAGGCTACGCTCTCGCTCTTCGCCGTGCTCAAGCGCCGGCCCGGCGATGCGGCGGCCGATGCGCGCTTCGCGGCGCTGGACACGCTGCCCGTGATGCGCCGCTGGTGGGACCACATGGCGCCGCTGATGCGGGTGGAGCCCGGCAACAAGCCGCTGCAGTGGCCGCTGCCGGCGATGTTCCACCTGCCCTGAAGACCACGATGCGCCCGCCGCCGCCGGCATGCCCGAGGCACGTGAAGCCCCGACCTCGCCGAACGCGCCTGGGGGCTGCCGTTGCCCTGCTGGCCAGCCTGGCCGGCAGCGCCTGTGCAGCGCCCTCGCTGCTGGCCTGCCCGGCCGGGCAGCGGGCGCAGCGCGTGGACGGCGACGGCTTCACGCAAGGCCTGGCGCGCTGGCGCCTGGAAGCGCAAGACCCGCGCGCGCAGGTGCAGGCGCAGGGCGGCGTGCTCGACGTGCAAACCCCTGCCGGCCTGAGCCTGTGGTGGCGCGACGAGCTGCGCGGTGACTTCGAACTGCGCTTCACCGCCACGGCTTTGCCCGCCCCAGGGACGGCCGGCCCCCTGGCCGGCCGCATCAGCGACCTCAACCTCTTCTGGCACGCCACCGAAGCCGATGGCCGCGAGCCGCAACCGCGCGACGGCGCCTTCGCCCGCTACGACACGCTGCGCGCCTACTACGCCGGCATCGGCGCCAACGGCAACACCACCACGCGGCTGCGCCACTACGACGGCAGCGGCACACGCACCCTGCTGCAGGGCTGGGCCGATGGCAGTGAGGCCACGCCGCAAGACCGCCACGGCCCCATGACGCCGGCCACCCGGCTGGTGGCGGGGCAGCCGGTGCTGCTGCGGCTGCTGTCACGCACGCCCACGGCGGCCGACCCCGTGCACGGGCGCCTGTTCCTGGGCGCACAAGAACTCTTCCAGCTCGCGCAGGACGTGCCCAAGCCGCATCGGCAGCGCGGCTGGTTCGCCTTTCGCACCACGGCCAGCCGCTGGCAGCTGCGTGACTTCGAGATCTGGCGATGCGGGCCCCCCTGAAACGCCGCGGCAGCCTCCGCTGCAGACCCACCGAAGGCCTGCTTCAATCGGCAGGGCCGGCCGTTCTGGTGCCGGCGCTCGCCCTTGAGGACACCCCGCCGATGAAACCCTTGCCGCGCCGCCCGGGACCGCACCCCGCCACCTGGTTGGCCACCCTGATGACGGCCTTGCTGTTGGGTGCCTGCGCCACCCCGCCCGCCCAGCCGCCCCAGCCCTTCGTGCCCGAGGCGCTGCGTGCCGACAGCCGGCTGCAGGCCTTCGACGAAGTGGCCCGCATGGTGCGCGACGAGTACGTCGACCCGCGCCTGAACGGCGTGGACTGGGCCGCCATCACCCAGCGCTACCGCAGCAAGGCGATGCTGGCGCCCAGCGACGAGCTGTTCTGGAAGGAACTCAACCGCATGGTGGGCGAGCTGAAGGACGCACACACGCGCGTGGTCTCGCCCATGGAAGCGCGCGCCACGCGCGACCAGCGCGGCAACCACGGCCTGCGCGTGCAGCCGCACGAGGGCCGCACCCTGGTGATGGGCGTCAACGGCAGCAGCCAGGCCGCGTTGCTGGGCCTGCGCGCCGGCATGGAACTGCTGGCCGTGGACGGCCAGCCCGTGGCCGCGTGGTGGGCGCAGCAGGCGCAGGAGGTGCGCGGCAGCTCCACCGAACGTTCGCAGCTGAGCCTCATCAACCACGCCTTGAACAGCGGCGAGGTGGGCAGCCGCCGCGTGCTGCGCGTGCGCGGGCCGGAGGGGCAGGAGAAGGAAATCACGCTGCGCCAGGACGTGCTGCAGCACCCGCTGGTGCGCAGCCACCTGCTGGCCGACGGCACGGCCTACCTGCGTTTCGCCGGCTTCCAGCCCGCCGCCGCGGCCGAGCTGAACCTGGCGCTGCAGCGCCTGGCCGGGGCCGAGCGCCTAGTGCTGGACCTGCGCGGCAACGGCGGCGGCCAGCTGCGGCTGACGCTGCAGCTCGTGGGCTGGCTGCTGCCGCCGGGCAGCGGCGGCAGCGTCATCACGCGCGACAACAAGCGCCTCACGGCCATGGCCGGGCTGCTGGACGTCACGCCCAAGCTCGACATCCCCGCGCAGCCGCTGCGGCTGGAGCAGCCGCTGGCAGTGCTGGTGGACGAAGCCAGCGCCAGCGGTGCCGAGTTCACCGCCGCGCTGCTGCAAAGCCGTGGCCGCGCGCGGCTGTTCGGCACCACCACCTGCGGCTGCCTGCTGGTCGTGCGCCCCTCGCGCGGGCTGCCCGGCGGCGGCCAGCTGTTGCTGAGCGAGGCCGACATGCTGATCGACGGCAGCCGCCGCATCGAAGGCGTGGGCGTGGTGCCCGACGAAGCCGTGTTTGCCGACCCCGCCGCGCTGCTGCGCGGCCGCGACGCCGTGCTGGAGGCCGCCCGCACCTGGCTGGCACAGCAGCCCGGCCGCCCCACACCCAAGGCGCCCACCGCCGCCCCGTCCAACAGCTCGACCTCCACCCCCACCGCAGCCCCCTCATGACCTCACCCGCTGCCGCCGACCTCGTCACCGTGCTCGCCGAGGGCCCGCCCAACACCCTGGCCGGCACCTGGCCCGACCGCAGCTACACCCGGGTGCTGCGGCCCGAGCTGCACAGCTTCCACGCCCCCGGTACCGCGCGCGGCCAGGCCCTGGTGTGTGCCGGCGGCGGCTACCTGCAGCTGGTGCACGACAAGGAAGGCGTGGAGGTGGCGCAGTGGCTCAACACCCTGGGCCTGGACGCCCACGTGCTGGTGCACCGCCTGCCCGGCCAGCCCCGGCTGCCCCAACCGGGGGCCCCCGCCGCGGACGAGGCCGCGCTGCCGCAGGCGGTGTGGCCCTTCGACATCGCGCTGCAGGACGGCCTGCTCGCGCTGGCCCACCTGGCCGCCCAGCCGCGCAGCGCGGCGCTGCCGCTGCTGCTGGCGGGCCTGTCTTCGGGCGGGCACCTCGCCGGCGTGCTGGCCTGCCAGCCCCTGCCGCTGCGCACCTTCGGGCTGCTGGTGGCCTACGCACCCTTGAATGCCAACCACCGCCTCTACAAGGCCCCGGCCGGCAAGCCCGACTACCCGCCGCCCGAGAAGCAGGCCTTCTACGACGCCTGGCCCATCGGCATCACCGCCGAGCCCCGGGGCCTGCCCCACCTGCCCGTGTTCCTGAGCTGCGCGCTGCACGACGCCCTGGTGCCGGTGGCCCATGCGCTGAACCTGGTGCAGGCCCTGCAGCAGGCCGGGGGCGACGTGGAAGCGCACATCTTCCCGCGCGCGCCTCACGGCTATGCGCTGCGCGAGCGTGCCGGCACCCATGCGCACTGGCCCGGGCTGGCGGCGCGCTGGGTGCAGGAAAGGTTGCCGCGCGAGCCCGGCAACAGCGCCGACTGAAAACCCGTTCAGCCCGCCTGCAAGGCCGGCTGAACCTGCACCGCGGGCAGCGGCAGTTCCAGCGTGAAGGTGGCGCCCTCGCCGACCACGGAATGGGCCTGCACCTCGCCGCCCATGGCCCGCGCCAGCCGGCGCACGATGGCCAGGCCCAGACCGGTGCCGCCGTGCACGCGCTGCGCACTGGCGTCGCCCTGGCGGAAGCTTTCGAACAGGTAGGGCTGGAAGGCCGCGGGTATGCCCGGGCCGGTGTCGCGCACCACCAGCCGCACCCCGGCGGCGCGCGTGCCGTCCGCCGCCATCGGCTCGGCCCGCAGCACCACCTCGCCGTGTTCGGTGAACTTCACGGCATTGGCCACCAGGTTGCCCAGCATCTGGCGCAGGCGCTGCGGGTCGGCCTGCACGGAAGCCGGCAGGCCGGGTGCCAGCGCCAGGGTCAGCTTCAGGCCCTTGGCACGGGCCAGTGCTTCGTGCAGCGCCACCACGCCCTGCAGCAGCGGCGCCAGCGCCACGGCCTGCGGCTGCAACTGCAGGCGGCCGGCTTCGATGGAGGCGAGGTCGAGCACGTCGTTCACCACCGCCAGCAGCATCAGCCCGCCCTGGCGCACATGGCCCACGTAACGCTGCTGCTGCTCGTCGAGCTTCGTCAGTTCCAGCAGCTGCGCCATGCCCAGCACGGCGTTCAGCGGCGTGCGCAGCTCGTGGCTCATCACGGCCAGGAACTCGCTCTTCAGGCGGCTGGCCTGCAGCGCTTCGTCACGCGCCCGCGTGAGCTCGGCTTCGTGTTCGGCAATGCGCGCCAGCAGGCGGCGCACGGCGTCGTCGATGGCCACGAGGTCGGGGTCCTGGTGGGCGCGCGGCTGCGCGGCCAGGGCACCGGCGCTGGCGGTGTCGATGCCGTTCATGGCCTGCACCAGGCGCGCTACCGGCCGCGTGACCAGCTGCGACATCGCCACCCACAGCAGGCCCAGCGCCACCACCAGCGTGGCCCCGCCCACGGCAGCGTGGGTGCGCAGCAGCGTCGCTTCGGCCTCGTCCAGCAGCGAGGCCGGAAAACCCACCACCACCTGGCCCACCGGCGTCTGCGTGAGGTCGCGCACGGGCACCACCACGGCATGGCTGCCGTCGGCCAGCGCCGGCGGCCGCGGGCCGTGGCGCGCCACCGCGGCCTGGGTCTCGGCGGCCAGGCGCGTGGCATCGCCTTCCAGCGCCACGCCTGCCAGCAGGGTGCCGCCGGGGGCCGCCACGAGCACGTAGGCCAGGCCCTGGTGGGCTTCCAGCGCCTCGCGGCATTGCGCTTCGAAGCCCTGGATCTCGTCGATGCGCAGGCCCAGCGCCAGGATGCGCTGCAGCTGCACCGCCAGCCCTTCGCCGATGGCCTGGGCGCGGCTTTGCTGGGCTTCGCGCAGCTGGGCCGTGGCCAGGGCGCGGCTGGCCAGGGTGCTGGCCAGGATGGCCAGCACCAGCCCCAGGCCGGCCACCACGGCGATGCGGCGCCGCAGGCCCCAGTGGCCTGCCGCCGGCCTCAAGACCGGGGCTCCCACTCGTAATGACGCACGATGTGCGACTGCAGCAGCTGCGTGCTGCGCACCACCAGCCCCAGCGCGCGCGCCCGGCGCAGGCTGATGGTGGGCTGCCCCTGGGCCGTGGGCCGCATCGGCAGCGAGGCCGGCGCCACGCCATCCACCAGGATGGCGCGCGCCAGGCGGCCGGCGGCGCGCCCCTGCGCCAGTTCAGACACCGTCACCGAAGCCAGCGTGCCGTGATGGATGCGGTCCAGCCAGAAGCTGGCATCGGGCAGCTGGCTGTGTTCCACCACCCAGCGCTGCACGGTCTGGTAGGGCACGGGGCGGCCCGCGCTGTCCACCAGCGTGAGGATGCCCAGGTGCAGCAGCGCGTCGGCCTGCGCGGGCCTTTCGGCCCCCTCGGCACCCGGCTGCGCAGCCAGGATGGCCTGCTGGTACTCGGCATAGTGGTGCGTGCGCACCACCTGCACCGGCGCCAGCCCCGGGATGGCGGCCGCGCCTTCCTGCACCCGGCCGACCACGGCGTCCCAGTAGGCGCCATGGTCGGAAAGCACGGTCAGCCGGCGCAGCCCGGGCACCAGCTCGCGCAGCAGCCGCAGCGTTTCGGGCACGTGCTCGCGTTCCAGCACGCCGGTGACGTTGGGCGCCCCTTCGAAACCGTGGGCCTGGGGGTCGCGGTTCACGCCGCTGAACACCAGCGGCAGCGCGGTGCCCAGGTAGTGCCGCGCCACGTGCTGCTGGGCATCGTCGTCGCTGCAATACAGCAGCTGGGGGCGGAAGTCGTCGATGAAGGCGCGCGCCAGGCGCCCGCGCTCGGTCTTGGCTTCGTCGCTGGCATGGCGCTTCACGTCCATCTGGAAGACGCGGATGTCGGCCGCCGGCAGGGCCAGGCTTTCGCGGAAGCCTTCGAGCTGGCCGTCGGTCCAGCGCCAGGGGGAATCGAAGCTCATCACGTGCGCGATGCGGGGCGCGGCGCTGGCGCGGGCGCGTGGCGGCGACAGGCCAGCCAGGGCCAGCGTGGCGGCGGCGCCCAGCAGCAGGCGGCGGCGCGGGTGCGCCGCGGGTGGTCCCAGCGGGAGAGTGGCCATGGTGTCTCCTTGGCTCGGTGCTTGTTCGCCGCGTGGTCTGCAGGTCGGCGCCCCTCGCCAGCCTGCGCGGCCTTGCTCCTCATGTTGTCGGCAGTATGTAACCAAAGCTGAGCCGGCGGCACTGGGCGGCCCCCTGCGCCGCATGACCCGCGTCAAGAAAGCTGCAGTGCGCGCAGCGGCACGCCCATGTCGCGCCAGTGTTCCGGGTGGCAGGTGAAGAGCAGCACCTGGTGGCGCTGTGCGGCGTCGAAGAGCACGCGCTTCATCGCCGCCAGACGTTCGGCGTCGCTGTGCACGAGGGCATCGTCCAGCACCAGCAGCGTGGGCCGGCCGGCGGCCTGCAGCAGGTCGGCATAGGCCAGGCGTGCGATGACGCCCATCTGCTCGCGCGCACCGAAGCTCAGCGTCTCCAACGCGGCGGTCTCGGGCCCGCGCGCGCCGGGGCGGCTGAGGGCGCCGGGCACCAGGCGTTCGTCCACCGCCAGGCTGGCCGCCGGCAACAGCAGTGGCAGGTAGTGCGCCAGGCGCTGCTGCAGCGGCGCCTGCAGCCGCTGCGTGAGGGCCTGGCGGCGCGCTTCCAGCCGCTGCAGCAGGAACTGCAGCGCTTCGGCGCGGGCCTGCAGTTCGGCGGCGCGGCGCTGCGCCCGGGCCAGCGTGCTGCGCTCGCGTTCCAGCGTTTCTTCCAGGCCGTCGGCGCCGGCGCTGGCCAGCGTGGTTTCCAGCTGCAGGATGTCGCGTTCACGCGCGCGCTGCTGCTGCTCGGCTTCGTCGGCACTGCGCCCGAAACGATGCACGTCCTGGCGCAGGATGTCGGGGCGCGCGGCGGCCATCTGCGATGCCAGGGTGCCGGCTTCGGCCTGCAGCGTGTGTTCCAGCGCCGTGGCTTCGACCAGCTCGCGTTGCCGCGCGGCCAGCTGCGCCTGGCGCGCGGGGTCTTGCAGCAGGGTCTGCAGGGCCTGGTGCTCACGCTGCGCGGCTTCGCGCTGGCTGGCCGCGTGGGCCAGCGCGGTGCGCGCGGCCTGCAGCGTGCGCGTGGCGGCTTCGGCGGCCAGGCGCGCGGCTTCGTGCGCGGCTTCGGCCTGGGGCAAGGGCAGGGCGGCCGGAAGCTCGGGCGAAGGCGAAGGCGGCGGCGGCAACTGCGCCAGCGCGGCGCGCGCCTCGGCTTCACGCGCCTGGGCCGTCTGCTGTTCGCTGCGCAGCACGTCCAGGCCCTGGGGTGCCAGCAGCGCCAGGGCTTGTGTGGCGGCATGGGCTTCGGCGCTGCGCTGCGCGTGCGCCTGCGCGCGGGCCTCGGCTTCGGCGCCGCTGGCCAGGCCCAGGCGCTGCAGCAGCGCCTGGTGTTCGTCCTGCAGCTGTGCCTGGGCCTGCGCCAACTCGGCCAGGTCGTGCCCGCCGGGGGCGATGTGCAGGCGGCCCAGGCCCGGCAGCTGCAGCGTGGTGGGCGCCAGCAGCAGGCGCTCGGCGTTGCCTGCGAGGTTTTCTTCACCCAGCGTGAGCTGGGCGCCGGGCTGCAGCTCGAACTGCAGCCGGGTGGCCACGGCGGCCTGGCGGATGTGCAGCTCTTGCAGGCGCGCCTGCTGTTCGCGCAGCTGCTTCAGCTCGCGCGGGTCGATGTGCAGCGGCGCGGCTTCCTGCTGCAGGCGCAGCGCACGTTCGTGTTCGGCGCTGGCGCGCTGCAGCAGCGCGGCCAGCTCGGCAGCCCGCGTGCCGGCATCGGCCACCTGGCGGGCCAGCACGCGGCGGTTGTCTTCCTGCCGCGCCAGGGCCAGCGCCTCGCGGGCGCGGCGGCGTGTGTCGCTGGCAGCGGCTTCGCTGCGCTGGGCCAGCGCTTCCTGCGCCGTGGCCTGTTCGTGCTGGCGCTCGGCGGCTTCCAGCGCCGCCTGCCGCACCTGCAGGCCTTGCGCCTGCGCTTCCCCGGCGCCCAGCTGCTGGGCCAGCAAGCTGCGCAGGCCCTGGGCCTGGCGCAGGCGTTCCTGCAGGCGCTCGCGGTCGCGGGCCAGGGCTTCGCAGGCCTGCAGCTGCTGCTGCGCCGCGGCCTGCTGCGCGCGCAGCGCGGCCCAGGGCGCGCTGGCCTGGTCGGCGGCGTGGGCCTCGCGCAGCAGGCGCAGGCGGTCGACCTGGGCACGCTGGTCCTGCACCGCCTGCTGCAAGGCGGCCACGCGCGCGCTGCTCTCGGCGGCTTCTTCGTGGGCCTTCTGCAGCGCTGCCTTGGGGCGGCCGGTGCTGGTGAGCAGCTCGTCGTGCAGGCGGCGCACCTGGGCCACCACCTCGTCGCCGCCGCTGGCGGCCACCTCGCCCAGGCTGCGCTCCAGCGCCTTGCGCAGGTGGTCGGCGGCATGCAGCACGGGGCCTTCCACGGCCTGCGCGGCGCCCTGCTCCATCCACAGCAGGCCTGGTATGCCCCAGTGCTCTTCGCGGCTGGCGCCCTTGGCCGCGAACTGGAAGCCCAGCGTCTCGGCCAGCGCGTCTTCGGCCTCCACGCCTTCCAGCCGCTGTGGGCCGATGAAGAGTTCGCAGCGCTTCTTGCCCAGGAAACTCTTGCTCAGGCGGTGCGGCACGCCGTCGATGAGGAAATCGAGCTCGATGCTGGGCGTGGCGGCGCTGTCGCCATAGGGGCGCAGGTCGTCCACGCTGGTGGAGCGGTGGCGCTCGAAGAAGGCCGCGCGCAGCGCGCGCACCAGCGTGCTCTTGCCGGCTTCGTTGGGGCCGCTGAAGAGGTTCAGCCCGGGCTGCAGGTTCGCCAGCTCGAAGGGTTGGCGAAAGCGCCGCAGCTCGGCCACGCGCAGGCGGGTGAGCAGCAGGCTCATGCCGCGCTGCCGGTGGGGGCCGCCGCGCCGGCTGTACGCGTGGCGGCTGCCTCGGCCGCCGGCCGCGCCGCCAGCAGGCCCGTCAGCATGGCCAGCGCGTCCTGCGCGCGGCGGGCATCTTCGCCGGTGGTCGTGCGCAGTTCGGTGATGAGCTCGCCCAGGTAGCCATCGGCCTGCAGCGCGGCGAGGTCGGCTTCGGTGGGCGCCAGGCTCAAGGCGCCCAGGTCGCGGCGCAGGCAGCGCACGCGCGCCTCGGTCTCGCCCAGGGCCTGCAGCAGGCGCGTGTGCGCGGCCACGTCCAGCGCACCCGCGACGGTGAGCTCCAGCACATCAGCCGCGCCCAGCGCCGCCAGCTGCGCCAGCAGCGCATCCAGGTCGCTGGGCACCTGCAGCGTGGCGCTGTGCTGCTGCCAGGCGAACTGCGCGGTGCGCAGCGGCTGCACCTGCAGCGCGGTACCGGGTTCGCCCAGTTGCCCCAGTTGCACCAGCAAGGCCTGGCCGGCTTCGTTGTTGCGAAAGCGGTCGGGCTCGGGCGTGCCGCTGTACCAGGTGCGCGCGTCGATGCGGCGCGTGCCGTGCCAGTCGCCCAGGGCCAGGTAGCTGAGGTTCGCACGTTCGGCGCGGTCGGGCGCGATGGGGTTGGCAGCGTCGATGCCCTCGGCCAGCAAGCCCTGCACCGCGCCATGCGCCAGGCCCACGCGGTGCCAGCCCTCGGGCGTGGCGGCGGTGTCGAACCAGGCCGTGAGGTCGCCATGCGTGTGGCGCTGCGTGAGCGGCGCGCACAGGCAGGCCAGGCGCGCCTGCGGCAGCGCGATGACGCCCGCCGTCAGCGCCAGATGCACGTTCGGCGGCACCACGGCCAGGCGCTGCGCGTGCGTCCACACGCTCTCGGCCAGGGCCGCATCGTGGTTGCCGGGGATCATCACCCAGGGCCCCGCAAAGGCCTGCAGCGCGTTGAACAGGCGCCGGATGCTGCGCGCCGAGACCGTCTGCGCATCGAACACATCGCCGGCCACCAGCACCGCATCCACCTGCTCGGCCTGGGCCATCGCGGCGATGCGCTCCACCGCGGCATAGCGCGCTTCGGCCAGCGGCACGGCGTCGTCGGGGTCGAAGCTGCCGTACTGGCGGCCGATCTGCCAGTCGGCGGTGTGGAGGAGGCGGGTCATGCGGGGTGCAAGAGGTCGGCGCGCGGGAAGTGATGGGGATGGGCGCGGGCTGGCGCCAGCCTGGGCCCGAAGTATCCTGCGCCGCTGGCGTGGCTGAGCGGCCCGCCCTGACTCCCTGTGCCCCCCATGCCCCACCCCGACCCCCAGCCTCCTGGCGACGAATGGTCTTCCGCCCGCCCCGGCGTCGGCGTGGGCGTGCTGGTGGTGCACCAGGGCCTGATGCTGCTGGGCAAGCGCCGCGGTGCGCATGGCGCGGGCCACTGGGCGCCGCCGGGCGGCCGGCTGGAATTCGGCGAAGCGCTGGAAGACTGCGCGCGCCGCGAGCTGGCCGAAGAGACCGGGCTCACGGCCAGCCACCTGGAGCTGGGGCCCTACACGAACGACGTGTTTGCGGCCGACGGCGCGGCGGCGCAGCACTTCCTCACGGTGTACGTGGTGGCGCGCGGCCCGCAGGGCACGCCGCGCAACCTGGAGCCCGAAAAATGCGAAGGCTGGGCCTGGTTCGGCTGGGACGCCCTGCCCGCGCCGCTCTTCCTGCCGATGCAGAACCTGCGGCGCATCGGCTGGCGGCCCGGCGGCCTGTAGCGCGCTGATGAGCTTCAGTGCAGCGCTTCAGTGCTGCGTTTCAGGGCTGCGTTTCAGTGCCGCACTTCAGCGCGGCGCCTGCCCGGCACCGAAGAAGCGGCGCAGATCGGGCGGTGGCGCATCGCGCTCCACCACCAGCCAGCCGTCTTGAAGCTTCAGTTCAGCCACCTGGATGACGCTGCGCTGGTGGAAGCGCTCGTCGTCCTTCGCCTGGGGCTCGCCGCCCTGGTGCACGAAGTAGAAGAGGAAGGCGCGGTCGCCGCGCACCACCACGTCGGGGTGCTGGCCCTTGGCGCGGTCGGTGGCGTGCTGGCCGGGCTCGGCGAGCAGGCGCGTGGCCTGGGCTTCCCAGGTGAGGAGATCGTCGCTGCGCTGCACGAGCAGGCCGCGCCAGACATCGGCCACCATCCACCAGCGCCCGCTGAAGAAGAAGACCTTGGCACCCTCGGCCGCCTGCCGCGTGACGGGACCGCGCACCGTCCACCGCCGCAGGTCGGTGCTGTCGGCGGCGAAGAGCTGGCTGCCCTGGTTCTCGTCCTTGAACCACAGGCGCCAGCCGCCGCCCAGCGGCTGCGGCAGGCGCAGCACGGTGGCGTCGATGGCGCGTTCACTGCCCAGCTGCAGGCGCTGTTCGCAGCGCCATTGCCGCAGGTCGGCGCTGGTGAGGTGCTGCAGGTAACGCGTGCCCTGCCAGCGCGCGTGCACCCCGGGCACCACGGTCAGCCAGAGGTGGTAGGTGCCTTCGTGTTCAACGATCTCGGGCGCCCAGTCGGTGGGGCCGCTGCATTCGGGCGGGAACTGCGCCACGCCCAGGTGGCGCCAGTGCTGGCCGTCTTCGGTGGTGGCGATGCCGATGTGCGTGCCGTGCACCCAGCGCACGTCTTTCGGGTCTTCCAGCCGCAGCGTGGCGCGGCGGTTCGTATAGAACATCTCCCAGCGCTGCGTGTGGCGGTTGTAGACGAGAGAAGGGTCGGCCGCGCCGTCGTGCACGGGGTCGCGGTACAGCGGGCGCGGGGCCGGGCGGGTGTCGGCCGCAGCGCTGGGGGCAGGGGCCCCCGCTGGCGCACCCGTCGGCGCCGCCACCGCGGCCGCGGCCAGGCCCCACCCCATCAGCAGGGCGCCCAGGGCTGGGGCCGCCCTCGCGCCGGCCTGCGGTACGGGCCGCCACAGGGCCCGCCACAGGGCCCGCCATAGGGCCTGCCTAGCGCGGCACATCGGTCGCTGCGGGTGCCTCGTTCTGCCAGGCTTCGGGCACGTGGATCACCACGATGTTCATCGCGCGGCCGTCGGGCGCCAGCATCGCGCTTTGAATCTGGATGCGCCGGCCGTCGGGGCTGAAGGTGGGGTGGGGGTGGTCGCGCGCGGTGTCGCGGTGGCCGGTGCTCAGCAGGCGCAGGCGGCTGCTGCGGCGGTCCAGCAGGTAGAGGTTGCGCGTGAAGTCGTCGCCCACGGCCCAGCGGCCGTCGGGCGAACCGTGCACGTGCCACAACCCGCTGCCGCGCGGTGTTTGCGCTTCGATGCGCATCTCGCGCGTGCGCAGGTTCACGATGCCCAGACCAGTGGGCTTTTCGCGCGTGCCGCTGGGGCCCCAGGCGCTTTCCTGGCCGGGGTTGGCGCCCTGCCACGAAGTGCCGGCGGGGGCCGAGGCACCGGCCGCGCCGGGCACAGCCGCCGGCACCGGCCGGTGGCCCATGATGGCGAAGGCCACTTCGTCGCGTGTGATCACGGCCTCGTGCGTGACCCACTCGTAAGGCGCTTCGGGGTAGAGCGGGCGCAGGCCACTGCCGTCGCCCTTCACCGTCCAGGTGCGCTGCGGGCTCTTGCCGCCGGTTTCCCAGCTGAACACCAGCTCGCCCGGCACCCAGGGGTTGCTTTGCACGTGGCCGATCTGGAAGCCCACGCTCACCACGTGCTGCACCTCGCCCGTCTGGCGGTGCACGCGCGCAATGCCGGTCGGCCCGGCGCCCATGTTGCGCGGGCCGAAGTTCGGCTCCACGCGCGAGCCGGGTGGCAGGCGGCGCGCGGCGGCCTCCTTGCCGATGCGGAAGTAGAGCCACTGGCCGTCGGCATCGAGCGCGCTGTCGCCATCGGCGTGCCACTCGGCCGGCAGCGTGGCGAACACGCGCTGGTAGCTTGCCTGCGCCTCGGGCCTGAGCTGGCCGCTGGCGCTGTCGGCGAACAGGCGGTCCAGGTCCACCTCCACGGCCTGCATGGCGCGCGGTGCGCCGCGCGGCAAGGGCGCGCTGCCCGGCACTTCGCGCAGGAACACCAGGCGGTTGGCGCGCATGTCGAGGTTGAGCATGCCGCTGTAGCCGCCTTCGGTCACCTGCACCATCTCGCCACTGGCTTCGTGCACGGCGATGGCCTCGCGGCCGGCGCGGTCGCTGCGGAACACCAGCCACTGGCCATCGGCCGTCCACTGCGGGTGCGAGGGGTAGATCTTCGAATCACCGCGCGGCTGCGTGGTGAGGAAGATGAGCGGCACGCCGGTCACGGGGTCGGGCACGACGCGGCGTTCCGAAGGAAAGCGCTGGCCGATCTGCGCCAGCACGCTGCTGCCCACCAGCAGCAGCGCGGTGGCCAGGCCCAGCAGGCGCAAGGGGCGCAAGGCGCGGCACGGGCGGGCTGCGCGCAAGGGCAGCGCCATCGGGCGAATGGGGGTCTCTGTTTTCATGATCGGCCCGACTCTAGACACGCCACCCACCGGCCGGCAGCGGGCCCACCCCAGGCCGGTGCCAATGCTCACGAACTTGAGCGAAGCCCCGCCGCCCCGGGCTGCGGCCCCGGCGGCCCTTAGCCTTCAAGCCTGCCGCGCGCGGCCCGGCCTGCCAGCCTGACGACCCGCCGAGCCCGACCAACAGAGTCAAGCGCGGCCCTTGCCTGATGGAGACCTGCCGATGCGCCCCCCCGCCCCCCTGCCCACCCGCCGCCGCTGGCTGCGCCTGTGTGGCGCGCTGGGCGCCAGCGGCCTGGCCACGCTGGCCGGCGGCTGCGGCACGGCGCGCAAGCCCGCAGTGGCCGCCGCCGCGCCTGGGCTGCCGGCTCCGCCCGCGAACGCCCCCAGCGCCGCACCGCCGGCTGCCGTCAACACCGACCCCCGCACACCGCCGCTGCAGCTGCCCGAGCCTGCCAACCCCGCGCTGCCCTCGCTGGTGTTGATCGGCGACAGCACCGTGCGCAACGGCCGCGACGACGGCCAGGGCCTGGGGCCCGCGGGCCAGTGGGGCTGGGGCCATGTGCTGGCGCGCTACCTCGACGCCGCGCAGGTGAACACCGTGAACCGCGCCATCGGCGGCCTCAGCAGCCGCACCTACCGCACGGGCGGGCACTGGGAACGCACACGCGCCTTCATCAAGGCCGGCGACGTGGTGCTCATCCAGTTCGGCCACAACGACAGCGGCCCCATCAACGACACCCACCGCGCCCGCGGCACGCTGCGCGGCACCGGGCCCGAGCAGGAAACCATCGACAACCTGCTGACGCGCCAGCGCGAAACCGTGCTCACCTACGGCGCCTACCTGCGCGGCTACATCGCCGACTGCCGCGCCCTGGGCGCACGCCCGGTGCTGTGCACGCCGGTGCCACGCAAGCGGCGCGACGAACAGGGCCGCACGTTGCGCGGCACCGCGGCGCACGCCGGCTGGGCGGCAGCGGTGGCGCTGGAGACCGGCGTGCCCCTCATCGACCTGGACGCACTCGCCGCCGAGCGCTACGACACGCTGGGCCCGCAGGTGGTGGACCTGCTGTTCCCGCGCACCACGCCCGAAGAGCGTGTGCACACCAACTGGGCCGGCGCGGCGCTGAACGCGCAGCTGGTGCGGCAGGCGCTGCAGGCGCAGCAACTCTTGCCGGCCGCGGCCTTCCTGCCTGCGGCGCCCGCCGACGCCGGCCTCACAAGCCCCCCTGCGAACCCCCCTTCCAACGCCTCGCCGCCGCTGAACCCGCGCCTGCCCACGCTCTTCCTGGTGGGCGATTCCACCGTGCGCAGCGCCGGCCAGAACGGCCACTGGGGCTGGGGCGAACGCCTGGCGCCCTGGCTGGATGCCGCGCAGCTGCAGCTGGCCAACCACGCCATCGGCGGCCGCAGCACACGCACCTTCCTGCGCGAAGGCCGCTGGGCGCGCGTGCGTGCGCAGCTCAAGCCCGGCGACATGGTGCTCATCCAGTTCGGCCACAACGACGGCGCGCGCGTGGGCGACCCCGCCGGCAAGCAGCGCGGCAGCCTGCCCGGCACCGGCCCCGAGCGCCAGCACGAAACCCTGCCCGACGGCACGGTGGAAGCCGTGCAGACCTTCGGTGCCTACCTCGCGCGCTACGTGCGTGAAGCGCTGGACGCGGGCGCGGTGCCGGTGGTGCTGTCGCCCATCCCGCACAAGGACCGCTGGCAGACCGGGCGCGACTTCGAAGAACACAGCGCCTGGGGCCGCGATGTGGCCTTGCGCGAAGGCGGCCTCTTCGCCGATCTCACCGGCGCCATCACCGAGCGCTACCGCCAGGTGGGCGCGACGGTGGTGGAGGGCTTGTTCTCAGACGCCCGCACCCACACCAACGATGCCGGCGCGCGCTTCAATGCCGAGGTGGTGGCCGGCCTGCTGCGCGGCCTTCCGCAGGCTTTGCTGGGGCCGGGGGTGCGGGCTCAGCCAGGGTAGCGGGCCAGCGTCTGGTCGATGAACTGGCCGAAGGGCAGGCCCATCTTCTTGTAGCCCTCGGGCAGCAGGTGGATCTCGTTGACCCAATCGCCTGAAATGCCCGTGGCGCCGGGGGTGGCCGGGACGATGGTGCTGAGCGCCGCGCTGTCGAAGACATGCACCTGGGGCAGCGCGCCGGGCAGGCCCGAGTCTTGGTCCAGTTCGAGCAGCAGCGCGCGCAGCCGCCCGAACAGCAGTTCGGCCAGCGGCTGGCGCACAGGCAGCGGAATGCCCAGCTTTTCCATGGCCGGGTGCAGCCAGCCCTGCTTCGCGCCCACCGTGCCCGAGGCCCGCACCGTGGGCGTGGCGTAGGTGTGCGTGAACAGGGGCCGGCCGGCGCTGGGCCCCTGGTCGCGGCGCGCCACCAGTTCGATGAAGTTGCTGCGCAGGTAACCCGCCAGCACCGACCAGCCGGCTTCGCTGACGTAAGACAGTGCCTGGTCGGCCGAGCCTTGGGCGGCGGCCTCGGCCGGCGTCAGCAGCAGGCGCATTGCGGCGGGCACCGCCTGGCCGTCGCTGCCGACGGGGCCCACGGCCGCCGCATCGATGAGGTCGTTGCCGCCACCGGAAATCAGGAGGGCTTCCCAGTAGGAAGCGAACCCCGGCGCACGCAGCAGGCGGTCGAAGTAGGGGTCGTGCAGGTTGTCCACCATGTGGTGCAGCGTGTGCCCGGGGTAGGCACAGTTGACGATGGCCACCGGTTGCTGGAACTCCAGCGTGAACAGCACGTTCGAGGCGCGCGGCAGGTTCAGCGTGCCGATGGTGAACCACGAGTCGCCCTCGGCCAGCAGGCGCCGCGCATACTGCTCCAGCGGCGGCGGGGGGTCTCTGAGCATGTAGTCGGCCGGGTAGACGACAGGGCGCATGGACGGCTCCTTCTGGCGAATTCGATGCCAGCGCGCTGCGCCTTCGGCGGGCAGGCTGGCCAACCCCGGCACACGCTTCGGCGTGGCACTTGCATCAGGTGGGGCTGGAAGCAGCTTTCGCCGCTCTGCCGCCACCGGTCACCATCGCTGGTGCGACCGGCAGGAATCGAACCTGCGACGTGGCCTTCGGAGGGCCGCATGATATCCACTTCACCACGGTCGCTCGTGGACAGCCCGGCATTCTAGCCCCCGGGGTGCAGGCTCCGGCGGCGCAGCAGCCCGAGTGGCGGCGGGCCCAGGGGGCCCCCCTATAATCTGGCGGTTTTTTTGCCCTTCCGGGCAAGCCTTCCATTCAAGGACCGGATCCGAGGTTTCCATGAGCCAACAGAACGACCCGCAGGGCCACGAGAACGCCCACGCTGAAAACCACGAGGGGCCGATCAAGACCCCCAAGCAGCTGGTCGTGGCCGTGGCGGCCTCTTTCATCATTCCCATCCTGCTCATCGTGCTGCTGGTCGTGTATGTCGACCGCGGCGTGAAGCCCGCTGCCGGCAGCGATGGCCTGGCCGCCGAGGCCGTGGCCAAGCGCCTGCAGCCCATCGGCACGGTGGAGGTGCGCGATGCCTCGGCCCCGAAGGTGCTGCGCACGGGCGAACAGGTCTACGCCGGCCAGTGCGCCGCCTGCCACACGGCCGGCGTGGCCGGTGCGCCCAAGCTGGGCGACGTGGCCGCCTGGGCGCCGCGCCTGCCGACGGGTTACGACGCGCTGCTGAATTCGGTGCTGAAGGGCAAGGGCGCGATGGCCGCCCAGGGCGGTGGCGAGTACTCTGATTTCGAGCTGGCCCGCGCCGTGGTCTACATGGCCAACTCGGCCGGCGGCAAGCTGGCCGAGCCGCAGCCGCCGGCGGCTGCGGCCTCGGCCGCCAGCGCGCCGAACTGAGTACCAAACTCAGCGCCGGGGGCCGCTGAAGGCCCCTGATGGGGGCCCCAGCCGGCCCCGCCTCAGCCGCTCAAGGCTGCAGCACGTAGCCGAAGCGCGCAGGCATCTGCGCGAAAGGCAGCGCCTGCGGTTGCCAGGCGCCGGCTTCCACGGCTTCGGCCGCCAGGCCCATGTCCAGCGTGTGCACGAGGCCGTGGCCCAGCGTGGTGTGCAGGAACAGGCGGCCGGCTTCATCCAGCCAGGCGCTCTGCACTTCCGCCGGCAAGCCGGTGTGGCTGGTGACGGGCCAGCCTGGCGCCGCCCCCACGCGCCACACCCAGGGCGCGGCTTCCAGTTGCACATACACGCGCTGCGGCCCGTTCTGGAAGAACCAGGCGCCGGCCGCGTCGGCCGCGTAATTGCGTTCGATGAACTGGCGCAGCTTCTCGTGTTCGATGCGGCTGCCCTTCACCTGTGGAAAGGGCCCGGCGTGCTGCGTGCGCTCGTCGCGCATGTACCAGTGGCCGCGCGCGCACAGCGCCAGCCAGCCGTGGCAGTGCGGCACGTCGGGCCACTTGCGCAGTGCCGCTTCAACGATGGCGTCCATGGGCCGATCTTGCGCCGGTTTCGGTGGCGGCGGCCTCAATGGCCTGCCAGCCACGTGGCCACGGCCTGCGGCATGCGGAGCACGCGCCCCGGCGGCCGGCCGTGCGGAAAGCCCACGTGCCCGCCGTGCGCCGGCTGCCACAGCGTGACATGGCGCCCCACCTGCGCCGGCCCCGGCAGGCTGGCGCCGGGCACGAAGGGGTCGTTGCGTGCGTTCAGCACCAGCGCCGGTATGCGGATGCGCGCCAGCTGCGGCTTGGCCGAGGCGCGGGCCCAGTAGTCGGGCGTGTTCGCGAAGCCGTGCAGCGGCGCGGTGAAGACATCGTCGAATTCGTAGAGCGTGCGCGCCCGGGCGAGCTTGTCGCGGTCGAACAGGCCCGGGTGCTGCTGCCACTTGGCCAGCGCGCGCGGCTTCATCGTGGAAAGGAACATGCGCGCGTAGACCAGCCAGTTGAAGCCGCGGTCGATGGCGTGGCCGGCGGCAGCCAGGTCGATGGGCGAAGACACCGCCGCCACGGCCGAGGCGGTGGCCGCGGCGCTGTCGCCGGCCTCTTGCGCCCAGCGCAGCAGCGCGTTGCCGCCCAGAGAGATGCCCACCGCCAGCAGCGGCGCGCTGCTGCCGGCGCGCAGGCGCTGCAGCATCCAGCCTACTTCCTCGAAATCGCCCGAGTGGTAGGCGCGCGGCGCCAGGTTCAGCTCGCCCGAGCAGCCGCGGAAATGCGGCACGCTGTAGGCCCAGCCGCGCTGGCGCGCCACGGTGGCGAAGGCTTGCGCATACTGGCTGGCGCTGCTGCCTTCCAGGCCGTGGAACAGCACCAGATGCCGTGTCGCAGGCGCCGCGGGCGCCGCGCCGGAGGGGCGCTGCAGGTGGTCGACATCGACGAAATCACCATCGGGCGTGGTCCAGCGTTCGCGCGTGAACGAGGGCGGCGGCCCCAGGTGACGGCGTGCGGCCTTGGCGGCCCAGATGGTTTGCAGGTTGCCGCCGGGCAGCCAGGCAGGGGCCTTGTAGTGATGCACGTTGCGGGGTGGTGGCCGGTGTCAGGGCAGGCGCTGGTATTGCGCGGCCAGGGCCAGGAAGGCCTGCGTCTCGGCCGGCCGGCCCAGTTCTTCGGCCAGCAGTTCGGCCACACGCGGCGCCAGCTGCGCGGCGGCGGCGGCGTCCAGGAAGAGCGCGCGGCAGCGTCGGGCCAGCACGTCTTCCACGCTGCGCGCCATCTCAAAGCGCACGGCGAAACGCACCATCGCCTCGCTGAGGGCGGGGCGGCCGCTTTCGGCGTCGTGCCACAGCCAGTGCGTGGCGCCGGGCAGCTGGCGCAACGCGGTGGCTTCGCTGCCGTAGAGGTGTTCGCCGGGCGGCTCGCTCAGCGGGCGGCCGGGGGCCGAGCCCAGCAGCGGCAGCCGCGCCGTGGCGCCGCCGGGCTTGTGCGGCAGCAGGCCGCGCGCCATGGCGCGGGCCAGCACGTCTTCGGCCATCGAGCGGTAGGTGGTCCACTTGCCGCCGGTCACCGTGACCAGGCCCGAGGGCGCGATGAGCACGGTGTGCTCGCGCGACAGCGCCTTGGTGTCGGCACTGTCGCCCTGCGGCTTCACCAGCGGCCGCAGGCCCACCCAGACCGAGCGCACGTCGGTGCGTTTCGGTGCACGCGCCAGGTAGCGCCCGGCTTCGCCCAGGATGAAGGCCACCTCCTCGGCAAAGGGCTGGGGTTCGCGCGCCAGGTCTTGCCGCGGGGTGTCGGTGGTGCCCAGCACCGTCTTGCCCAGCCAGGGCACGGCAAAGAGCACGCGGCCGTCGGCCGTCTTGGGCACCAGCAGGGCGTGGTCGCCGGGCAGGAAGGCGCGGTCCACCACCAGGTGCACGCCCTGGCTGGGCGCCACCAGCGGCGCAGGGGCGGGGCCGCGCGCGGCCTCGGGGCCTGCGGTCGTCGACCCGTCGGTTGCGCCCTGGTCCATCGCGCGCACGGCGTCCACCCACACGCCGGTGGCGTTGACGACGCAACGCGCACGCACGGTGATGGGGGCTGAAGTGGCGGCCGAAGTGGCGGCTGAAGGGGCGCCTTCGGCCGAAGGGCGGGCCGGGTCGCGGTCTTGCACCTGCAGGCCGCGCACCTGCCCGTTTTCATGAAGCAGGGCGGTGACGGCGCAGTGGTTCAGCACCAGCGCGCCGCGCGAAGCGGCCGTGCGCGCCAGCAGCAGCGCGAGGCGGGCATCGTCGAACTGGCCGTCCCAGTAGCGCACGCCGCCGTGCAGCGTGCCCAAGGCGCCTTGCGCGGCCAGGCCGGGCAGCAGCGTCTGGGTGCGCGCCGCGCCCAGCCATTCGGTGCTGCCCAGGCCCTGGCGGCCGGCCAGCGCGTCGTACATCTTCAGGCCGGCGCCGTAGAAGCCGCGCTCCCACCACTGGTAGGCCGGCATCACGAAAGGCAGGCGCTGCGCCACGTGGGGCGCGTTGTGCAGCAGCGCGGTGCGTTCGTGCAGCGCCTCGCGCACCAGGCCGATGTCGCCCTGCGCCAGGTAGCGCACGCCGCCGTGCGCCAGCTTGGTGGCGCGGGAAGAGGTGCCCTGGGCGAAGTCGTGCGATTCCAGCACCACCACGCTGAAGCCGCGCACGGCGGCGTCCAGCGCCACGCCCAGGCCCACGGCGCCGCCGCCGATGACGGCCAGGTCCCATTCAGGGGCCGATTGCAGTCGTTCGAGCAGCGCGGCGCGGTCGGTCATGCAGGCGGTTTCAGGCGCTGTTCAGGCGTGGGCAGGCGAGCAGCGGGCCGGGGCAGCCGCTTTCAGCCCTTGGCGAAGTTCACGGGCAGGCCGGGCACCGGCACGCGCAGGCTCAGCACGCAGCCGGCCAGCGGCTGGGCCGCCAGTTCTTCGGCCGGGCGGCCGTGGCGTGCCGTGGTCACGTACAAGGTGCGCAGGTCGGGCCCGCCGAAGCAGGGCATGGTGGGGCAGCGCACGGGCAGGGCCAGCTCTTGCAGCACCTCGCCGCTGGGCGCCAGGCGCAGCAGGCGCTGGCCCTCGAACATCGCGAACCAGTAGGCGCCTTCGGCATCCACCGCGGCGCCATCGGGCCGGCCGCCGTAGCTGGCCAGGTCTTGCCCCGGCTGCTTCACCGGGAACTGCGCGAACACGCGTTCGTTCGACAGGCTGCCTTCCACGCCGTCGAAGTTGCAGGCAAAGACGCGGTGGCTGGTGGTGTCGCTGCGGTACAGCGTGCGCCCGTCGGGGCTGAAGCCCAGGCCGTTGCTGACGGTGATGTCGCCGGCCATGCGGCTGAGCCTGCCTGCGGCCCAGCGGTACAGCGCCGCGTGGGCGGGCTGGCGCGGTTCATAGATGGTGCCCACCCAGAAGCGGCCTTGCGGGTCGGCCTTGCCGTCGTTGAAACGTTCGATGGCGGGGTCGTAGGGCGGCGCGGCCACCCGCTGGCGCTCACCGCTGGCGGGGTTGAAGTGCCACAGGCCGTCGCGGCAGGCCAGCATCAGGCGGCCGCCGGGCAGCGGCGCGCAGCAGGCGGGCTCACTCGGCAGCGGCCAGGCGGTGTGCGTGCCGGCGGTGGCTGCATCGGCCGTGGAAGACGGCACCCAGCGCGGCACCCAGCGGTGCAGCGTCTGGCCCGGAATGTCGCACCAGTACAGCGCCGCCTCGTCGGGGTGCCAGAAAGGCGATTCGCCCAGCAGGCTGGGCGGCGCCGGCAGCGCCTGCCATGCGGTGGCGTCGCTCATGCGCGCGCCACCTCCAGCTTCATCCAGCCTTCGGCGCTGGCGTCGGGCGCCACGCTCTGCAGGCCGTGCGCCAGCGGGTCGGGCTGCTGGATGGCGTTGCTGACGTGGCTGACGGGCTCCACGCAGTAGTAGGGCTTGGTGTCGGGCGTGAACACCACCAGGTAGGGCAGCGAGGAGCTCAGGCGCATCGACAGCTTTTCGTCGCGGATGAGCGCCGGGCCCTGCCAGCCTTCGAAGCAGTTGTCGAAGCCGAGCTGCGCCACATCGGCGTCGATGGCGGGTTGCGGCACGCGGTGCGTGGCCAGGCCGCTGGCGTCGTTGTCCCAGCGCTGGTTCAAATCGATTTGCAGGTGGCTGCGTTCGCGTTTCGGGAAGTAGGGGTGCCAGCCCAGCCCCACGGGTTGCGCCTGCGGGGCCTGGTTGGTGAAGTGCAGCTGCACTTCCAGCGCTTCGGGGCTGAGCGTGAAGCGCTGCCGCAGCGTGAAGGCGAAGGGCCAGTGCGCGTCGGGGCTGTGGGTGCACACCAGCTCGGCTTGGGTGGCGCTGTGGTGCGTCACCGTCCAGGGCCGCTGCCAGGCCACGCCGTGCACCGAGTGCGGGTTGTCATCGAAGTTCTGCGCCGTGCTGTAGCTCTGCCCCAGCCACTGGAAGCGGCGGTAGCCCACACGGCCGCTGTAGGGCACCAGCGGGTAGCAGCCCGACAGGCGGGAGCTGCCCAGTTCAGCAGGGGCGGTGCTTCGCAGCACCGCGTCTTCGCCCAGCCACAGGCCGGCGATGCAGCCGCCCAGGTCGGGGCGCAGGGCCAGGCGCAGCGCGCCGGCGTTCAGTTCGAGTGAGGGGGCGATGATGGTCTCCGCCGGTGAGGAGTGGGCAGCCCCGGATGATGCCGCAGGCCTACCAACGGGTGCCGGGCTGGTCGAGTTCGACCTTCAGGTAATGCGCGCCGGGCAAGGGGTTGTAGTAGTAGGGCGGTATCTCTTCGAAGCCCAAGCTGGCGTACAGGCCGCGGGCGGCTTCCATGTCGTCCAGCGTGTCCAGCAGCACGCTGCTGTAGCCGGCGCGCGTGGCCAGGTCGAGCAGCTGCTGCGCCAGCAGCCGGCCCAGGCCGAAGCGGCGGAAGGCGCGCCGCACGAACAGGCGTTTCATCTCGCAGGCGTTGGGGTGGTCGGCCTCGGGCAGCGGGCGCAGCGCGCCGCAGCCGGCGGGCTGGCCATCCACAAGGGCCACCAGCAGCGCACCGCCGGGTTCGGCATAGGGCCCGGGCAGCGCGGCCAGTTCTTCCTCGAAGTTCTGGAAGCACAGGTCCACGCCCAGGCCGCTGGCGTATTCGCGGAACAGCTCGCTGGCCTGGGCCAGCAGGGCCGGCGTGTCGGCCTGCAGCAGCTGGATGTCGGGCTTGGCGGGGGAGGGGTCGGGTTCCATCGGCGGGCCGGGCCTAGAAGACGCCCAGCGTCTGCACCCACCACGCCCCGCCCACGCACAAGGCCAGCAGCACGAAGGCCAGCAGGCGCTGCCTCAGGCCGTCGGCACTGGCAGGGGTGTGGGCGGGCAGTTGCTTGTCGCCGGTGAGCATGGGGCCCACCAGGTTCACGCGCTTCTTCACCAGGTAGAACACGATGGCCAGTACGTGCAGCGCCACCAGGCCCAGGATGATCCACTGGCCCCAGGTCTTGTGCCAGCTGGTGGCCAGCAAGGCGATATCGCTGCTGACGAAGCGGTACAGCGGCCCCTGGTTGGCGATTTCGTCATCGGCCACCAGGCCCGTGCCCAGCTGCACCGCCACGATGGCCAGCAGCGCAAACACCGACAGCGCGCCCGTGGGGCTGTGGCCCACGTCCAGGCTGTGTGCTGGCGGGCTGGTGCCGCGCAGGTAGCGCCACAGCGTGAGCGGTGAGTAGATGAAGCTGGCAAAGCGCGACCAGCGCCCGCCCACCAGCCCCCACAGCACGCGGAAGGCGATGAGCGCCAGCACCACATAGCCGAAGCGGAAGTGCCAGACCATCGCCCCCATCTTGGCGCTGATCACCGAGCCGGCCACGGCCGCGGCCAGCAGCCAGTGGAACAGGCGGGTGGGCAGGTCCCACACGCGCACGGCGGCCAGGGCGGGGCGGCTGGCCGGGGCCTGCGTGGGCAGCGCGGCGGTGGGGTCGGGCATGGTGGTGCGTGGGGTTCGCAGGGCGGGCCCCGCCGGGAAGGCCGGCGTGGGCGGTGCGTAACCATACCAAGAGTTCGGCTGCGGCCAAGGTGCGCTGGGCCTCGCCCAGGGCGGGGGCGGCAGAGAAAAGGCTTGAAACACGGCGCTGAAAGCACGGCCCCGGAAACGTAGCCGGAAACGTACCCGGAAAGGTGCACGGCTCCTTACACTGCGCAGCGGATGGCGGCCCTGGGGCCGCCGCCGCTGGAGTCGCCAACGTCCGAGACACTCGGAAAACGCACGGAGTCTGACCGCATGCAACGCCTTCTTCTCACCACGGCCGCCATCGCCGCCCTGGCCACCGCCCTGCCGGCTGCCGCCCAGTTCCAGAAGCCCGAAGACGCGGTGAAGTACCGCAAGGCCGGCTTCACCGTGATGGCCGCTCACTTCAGCCGTTTGGGCGCCATGGCGCAGGGCCGGGTGCCTTTCGATGCCGCCGCCGCGACGATGAACGCCGAGATCGTGGCCGACATGGCCAAGCTGCCTTTCGCCGGCTTCGTGGAAGGCACGGCAGGCACCGAGAAGGGCACGCCCAAGGCCAACGTCTGGACCGACCGCGCGAAGTTCGACGCCGGCGCGAAGAAGCTGCAGGAAGAAAGCGCCAAGCTGGCCGCCAACGCCAAGACGCTGGACGGCCTGAAGGCCGCCTTCACGGCCACCGCGGGCACCTGCAAGGCTTGCCACGACGATTTCCGCAATCCGTGAGGTAAGGGCCCCCGAGCTCGCTGGCGCTCGCTACCCCCCGAGGGGGCCGTCCCCCAACGGCCCGGCAAAGCCGGTTCCGTGGGGGGAAGCTTGATCGCGTGAGGTTGCTTGCTGGCCCGCACCAAGCGCGCTTTCCAGCGCCACCTCGCCTTTCGGCGTGTGCAGCGCGGCGCGCAGCGCCGGGCCGGTGTCGGCGTGCTGCACGCCGCGCAGGCGCAGCACTTCGCGTGCGCGGGGCGGCACGCCGCTGAGCTGCAGGCTTTGCAGCGTCACGCCCGAGGGTGGCATGGCTTGCGTGGGGTGCGGGCCGGCCCATTGAATGAGCGTGGGCAGGGCGCCGCCGCAGAGCAGGGTGCCGTCGTCGCGCAACAAGATCTGCCACTCCAGCCGGCCCTGCGGCGTGTCGCGGCCGGCTTTCACCGGGTTGCCGGGTTGCTGGCCCACGGTGATGAGGCCCCAGCGGTGCATGTCGAGCATGGCGCTGCGCGCCACCAGGTGCACGAGCTCGGGCGTGCGCGCGATGCGTGCCTGCAAGGCGGGTTCATCCAGCCCGAACCAGCGCGGCCGCCCGGGGGCCGGCGCTTCGGGGTCGATGGCGATGATTTCCAGGTAGACGTTGGCGAATGTCGGCCCATGCACGGGCCCGTCAATGCGGCACAGCCGGTTGTGCGTGCCCATCAGCGCATGCCGGCCGCCAGGGCCGGGCGTGATGCCCAGCGTGGCTTCGCACCAGGCCACGCCTTGCGACAGCGAAGCGGCAGCCACCACCAGGTGGTCCAGCGCGGTGGCGGCGCCGGTGATGATGGGCGGCGTGGGGTCTGCGCCGGTGCTCACAGCTGCACGTCGCCTTCGATGCAGCACACCACGTCGCCGCCCACCCAGAGGCTGCCCGTTTCGTCGCGCTGCACATGCACGCGGCCCTCACGGCCCAGCGCCGTGCCCTGGGCCGCCACATAGGCCGGCGGGGCGAGGCCGGCGCCGACCAGCCATTGCGCCAGCCCCGCGTTCAGGCTGCCGGTGACGGGGTCTTCCGGCACGCCCAGCGTGGGCACGAAGGCGCGCACCTCGAACAGGCTGTCGTGCCCGGCCGGCTGCGCGCCCACCAGGCCCAGCTTCACGTCGCCCAGCACCGGCCAGTCGGGCCGCACGGCCAGCACCTGCGCCGCGCTCTTCAGCATCACCGCACACCAGCCCGGGCCGTTGTCCACCCACTGGTGGTGCAGCACGTCGGCAGGCTGCAGGCCAAGTGCGGTGGTGATGCGCTGCAGCAGCTCGGCCTCCAGCGGCCCGGTGCGGCGCAGCGGCGGCGCAGCGAAGGCCAGCCGGGTGCCCGCGCCGGCTGGCTGGCGCTTCACGCGCACCAGGCCCACGCCGCATTCCTGCACCACCACGCCGGGCGCTTTCGGCACGCCGCCCGCGGCCAGCCAAGCCCAGCAGCTGCCCAGCGTGGGGTGGCCGGCGAAAGGCAGTTCACCGCCAGGGGTGAAGATGCGCACGCGGTAGTCGGCGCCCGCGTCCTGCGGGGGCAGCAGGAAGGTGGTCTCTGAGAGGTTCGTCCAGCGCGCGAAAGCCGCCATCGTGTCCTCGCCCAGCCCTTCGGCGGCATGCACGACGGCCAGCGGGTTGCCCTTCAGGGGGCGGGCGGTGAACACGTCCACCTGGTGGAAACGTCGGCGCATCACGGGCCTTTCAGGTGCAGCGTTCAGGCGGCGGCCAGCACGCGGCCCAGCGCCGCCACGGCGGTTTCGATCTGCGCCGGCGTGGCCGTCACGAAGCTCAGGCGCAGCGTGTTCGCATGCCCGCCATGCGGGAAGAAGGTGCTGCCGGGCACGAAGGCCATGCCGGCTTCCACCGCGCGCGGCAGCAGCGCGGTGGCGTCCAGGTGCGCGGGCAGCTGCAGCCAGAAGAACATGCCGCCCACCGGCACCTGCCAGCGCGTGCCGGCCGGCATGTGGGTGGTGAGCGCCTGGCTCATGGCGTCTCGCTGCTGCTTGTAGCGCGCGCGGATGGTGGGCACGTGCTCGCGCAGGAAACCCTCTTTGATGACCTCGTACACCACACGCTGGTTGAAGCCCGGCGTGTGCAGGTCGGCCGCCTGCTTGGCCTGCAGCAGCTTGGGGTAGATGGCTTTCGGCGCCACCACATAGCCCAGGCGCAGGCCCGGTGCCAGCACCTTGGAGAACGAACCCAGGTAGAGCGCGCCGCCCCCTTCGCCCACGCCGGCGCGCGCGCTCAGCGGCGCGGGCGGCGGCGTGTCGAACCACAGATCGCCATAGGGGTTGTCTTCGACGATGGGCAGGCCGGCGGCAGCGGCGGCGTCCACCAGCGCATCGCGCCGCGCCGCGCTGACGCAGCGGCCGCTTGGGTTCTGGAAGTTGGGCAGCAGGTAGACGAAACGCGCGCCGCGCGCCGCCAGCACGGCTTCGGGCAGCGGGCCTTCGTCGTCACCGGCCAGGGCATGGAATTCGGGCTCGTAAGGCGCGAAGGCCTGCAGCGCGCCCAGGTAGGTGGGCGATTCCACGGCCACCACGCTGCCGGGGTCGATGAGCACCTTGCCCACGAGATCGAGCCCCTGCTGCGAGCCGGTGGTGATGAGCACCTGGCCGGCCTCGCACTTCAGGCCCTGGCTGCCCAGCTCGGCGGCCACCCATTCGCGCAGCGGGCCCAGGCCTTCGCTGGCGGCGTACTGCAGCGCCTCGCGCGGCTGCTCGCGCAGCACCCGCTCGGTGGCCACGCGCATGGCTTCCACCGGGAAGGTGTCGGCCGAGGGCAGGCCGCCGGCCAGGGAGATGATGCCCGGGCGTTCCGTGACCTTCAGGATCTCGCGGATGGTGGAAGGGTTCAGCCGGTCGGCGCGGCGCGCCAGTTGCCATGCGGTCATTGGATGCTTTCGCGATCAGGGATGGGAAGGTTAACGCGCTGGCGCCATGCGCAGGCTTGACGCACGGGCTCTATGCACAGGCTCAGCGCACTGGCATCCGGCGGCCGATGAACACCACCGCCATCACCGCCAGCGCGAAGAAGACCGTCACGGGGTCGAGCGTCTCGCCCAGCACCGGCACGGCGAACAGCAGCGCCAGGAAGGGCTGCAGCAGCTGCACCTGGCTGACGCGCACCACGCCGCCCAGCGCCAGGCCGCGGTACCAGGCGAAGAAGCCCAGCCACATCGAGAACACGCTGACATAGGCGAAGCCGCCCCAGGCCGCCGCGCTGGCGGGCTGCGCCGGCCACAGCCACAGCGCCGCCGGCCCGGTGAACGGCAGCGAGCCCACCAGCACCCAGCCGATGACGTGTTCGGCCGGCATGACGGCCGCAGCCTTGGCGCCCGCCACGTAGGCCACCGCAGTGCACAGCACGGCCACTAGCAGCAGGCCGTCGGCCGGCACCAGCCGCCCTCCGCCCTGCCAGCCGGCAAAGGCCAGCACCAGCCCGCAGCCCCCCAGCGCGCAGGCCCAGAACCCGGCCGAGGGCCGCTGGCGCAGCACCAGCGCCGCCACCACGGCCGTGGCCAGCGGCAGCACGCCGGTGACCACCGCCGCGTGCATGGCTTCCACCTCGCGCAGCGCCAGCGCCAGGAACAGCGGAAAGCCCACCACCGTGCCCAGGGCGCTGAGCGCCAGCGTGGCCCACAGCCGGCGCGGCGGCTGGGGTGCACGCACCGCCCACAGGTAGATGAGGCTTAGCAGCCCGGCGGCGGCCGCGCGCCCGGCGGTCACGAAGGCCGGCGGCAGCTGCGGCGCGCTGACGTCGCCCACGGCCAGGCGCGTCATCGGCAGCGTCATCGCGAAGATCACCACGCCCAGGCCGCCGAACAGGAAGCCGCGGTGCAGGTCAGGGGCGGGGGCTGCGGCAGGCGCTGGCGGCTCGGGCAGCGCGGGTGGCGTGGAAGGCATCGTCGACATCAGCGCCAGTCTAGGCGGGCGGGCAGTACAGTAACCATACACTTTGCATTACACCCTGCGGCGCTGTACTGCCCATGCCTGTATCACAGAACCCCCTGCCGCCCACCGCGCTGCTGCGCGATGCCACCACGCCGCTGCCCGAGCAGCTGGCGGCGCGGTTTGCCGAACGCATCCAGCAGCGCCTGCTGGCGCCGGGGGTGCGCCTGCCTTCGGTGCGCAGCTGCGCGCAGCGCCACGGCGTCAGCCCCAGTACCGTGGTGGCGGCCTACGACCTGCTGCAGGCGCGCGGCCTGGTGGAAGCGCGCCCGCAGCGCGGCCATTTCGTGCGCGACCTGCGCGAAGCCCCCGGCGCCGCTGCCGCCCCGGGCCGCGCGCGTGGCCGCGAGGGCGCGCCGCCCCTGCCCGCGCCCGTGGACGCCACCGCCTTGATCCGCAGCATGTTCCAGGCCCAGGGCGGGCTGCACGCGCCCGGCATGGGCACGCTGCCCGAAACCTGGCTGGATGCGCCTCTGCTGCAGCGCGCCTTGCGCCGCGTGTGTGCCGAGCCCGAGGCCTGGCTGCGCTATGGCGAACCGGCGGGTGATGCGCGGCTGCGCGAGGCCCTGGCCCAGCGCCTGGCCGACCTGGGCCTGGCGGTGGCGCCGGCGCAGATCGTCACCACCAGCGGTGCCACGCAGGCGCTGGACCTCATCGCCCGCACGCTGCTGCAGCCTGGCGATGCGGTGCTGGTCGACGAACCCGGCTGGGCGGTGGAATACGCCCGGCTCACGCGCCTGGGCATGCGCCTGCTGCCGGTGCCGCGCGGGCAGGGCGCCGACGGCGGCCCCGACCTGGCCGTGATGGAGGCGCTGCTGAAGGCGCACCGGCCGCGCCTGTACGTCACCGTCTCGGTGCTGCACAACCCCACCGGGGCCAGCCTCACGCCCGGCGCCGCGCACCAGGTGCTGCGGCTGGCCGAGGCCCACGGCCTGACCATCGTCGAAGACGACACCTACGCCTGGCTGGCGCCGCCGCACGCCACGCGCCTGGCGCAGCTGGACGGGCTGCAGCGCACCGTCTATGTCTCGGGTTTCAGCAAGATCCTGGTGCCGCAGTGGCGCGTGGGTTTCCTGGCGGCGGCGCCGGCGCTGGCCGAACGCCTGGTCGACAGCAAGCTCGTGGCTTCCCTGGGCACGCCCGGGCCGCTGGAACGCGCGGTGGCCCTGTGCCTGGAGCAAGGCAGCCTGCGCCGCCATGCCGAACGCGTGTCCACGCAGCTGGCAGCGGCCCGCGCGCGCACCGTGAAGCTGGCGCGCGAGGCCGGCTTCGAGTTCAGCACGCCGCCGGCCGGGCTGTTCGGCTGGCTGCAGGTGGGTGCCGACACCGAAGCCCTGGCGCAGACCCTGCTGGACCAGGGCTGGCTCACCGCCCCCGGCGCCCTGTTCCACGCCACGCGCCGCCCCACCACGCTGATGCGCGTGAACTTCGCCACTTCGCAAGACGTGCGCTTCTGGCGCGCGCTGCGGCAGGCCGCCACCGCCTCCGCCCACGGCACATTCCGACACAGTTGAAACAACGGGACGGCCCGCTGTGTGCAGTCTGGCGCTTCCAATCCAGGGGTGACCCCGTCTCCTGGCCCCCACTTCAGCACCACACAACCGCACAGCGGGCAGCCGCAGCGGCGTGTGGGCGACCTGCAGCGCATCGCCGCCCGCCGCAGCCTGCGCCGCAACACCGACGCGGGTGCCACGCACCTGGCCTCGCTGAACCCATCGCTGTTGCAGGACCTGCAGCGTTTCGCCGCCGACCACCGCCCGGGCGACGGCCTCGACCTGCTGGAGGTGCTGGCCGCTTCGCTGCGCCACAACAGCAGCCTGCTGCTGCACCTGCAGACCGAGACCGAGGTGCTGCAGATGACCGTGCTGCCGGCTCACCGGCTGGTGCGCTGCGCCCTCGACGCGCCGCCCTGGCAGAGCCTGGGCCTGCTGACGCTGCGCGTGCTGCGCGTGGCCTCGCTGGCCTCTGACGGCAGCGAAGGCGCTGCCGCCAACAGCGATGCCGCCGGCCGGCCTTACGACCTGGGCCCGCTGTTGTGGCACCTGGCCTTGCACGGCGCCCGCGGCGAACTGCTGCCCGAGATAGGCGGCGTGGCCACCTACCGCGTGACCCCCGGTGCCAGCCTGGACGTGGCCGAACCCGTGGGCGCGCTGGCCGTGGCCGTGCAGCGCCTGCAAGGCCAGACCACGCCGCTGCGCGAGATTGCCAGCTGGCCCGGCTTCGACCGCGACCGTGCGACGCGGCTGCTGAATGCGCTGTACCTGCAGTCGGCGCTGATCGTCACGCGGTCACACCCGGGGGCCCTGAGCGGCCTTTGATGCTGGCCTTGACGCGGGCCTTGAATGGGCCTGGAGTTGGCCATGCATGGGCCCGCCCCTGGCGGGAAGGTTCAACGAGCGCCCAGCGCCTCCCAGCGCTCCATTGCGGCCAGCAGTTCTTCTTCCAGGGCCTCGTGCCGCGCCTGCAGCACCGGCACCCGCTGCGGCTGCTTTGTGTAGATGTCGGCGCCGGCCAGCTCCGCGGCGATGGCGGCCAGCTCGGTTTCCAGCGCTTCGATGCGCGCCGGCAGCCCGTCCAGCTCACGCTGTTCCTTGAAGCTCAGCTTGGTCTTGGCCGGCTCGTTGCGTGAACTGGCGGTGGGCTTGGGCGCGGCAGGCGCTGCGGGCGCTGCCGGGGGCGCAGCCGCGGCCAGCGCCACGCGGCCACGCTCGCGCTGCTGCTTCCAGTCTTCATAGCCGCCTTCGTACTCGCGCCACAGGCCGGTGCGGCCGCCGTAGGTGGCGTCGCCTTCCCAGGCGATGGTGCTGGTGACGACGTTGTCGAGGAAACGCCGGTCGTGGCTGACCAGGAACACCGTGCCGGCGTAACTCTGCAGCAGCTCTTCCAGCAGTTCCAGCGTGTCGATGTCGAGGTCGTTGGTGGGCTCGTCCAGCACCAGGACGTTGGCGGGCAGCGCGAACAGCCGCGCCAGCAGCACGCGGTTGCGTTCACCGCCGCTGAGCGTGCGCACGGGCGAGTTCGCGCGCTCGGGGCTGAAGAGAAAGTCGGTGAGGTAGCTCATCACGTGCTTGCGTGAAGTGCCGGTCTCTATCCACTCGCTGCCGGGGCTGATGGTGTCGGCCAGCGTGGCGTCGAGGTCCAGGCCGGCGCGCATCTGGTCGAAGTAGGCCACCTGAAGCTTGGTGCCCTGGCGCACGCTGCCGCGCGTGGGCTGCAGCTCGCCCAGGATGAGTTTCAGCAGCGTGGTCTTGCCCACGCCGTTGGGGCCGATGAGGCCGACCTTGTCGCCGCGCAGGATGGTGCCGCTGAAGTCGTCGATGAGCACCCGCTCGCCGTACTGCATGCCCACGTGCTTCAGCTCGGCGACGATCTTGCCCGGCGGCAGGCCGGCGTCCAGCTCCAGCTTCACGCGGCCGAGCTGCTCGCGCCGCTGCGCACGCTGCTCACGCAGCTTCACCAGGCGCTGCACGCGGCCCACGCTGCGTGTGCGGCGCGCTTCCACGCCCTTCCTCACCCACACCTCTTCCTGCGCCAGCAGCTTGTCGGCGCGGGCGCGTTCCAGCGCTTCGTCTTCCAGCTCACGCGCCTTGGTCTTCTCGAAGGCCGCGAAGCTGCCCGGGTAGCTGCGCAGCATGCCGCGGTCGAGCTCGACGATGCGCGTGGCCACGGCGTCGATGAAGGCGCGGTCGTGCGACACCAGCACCAGGGCGCCGGCACGTTCGTTCAGCAGCGTCTGCAGCCATTCGATAGCCTCGATGTCGAGGTGGTTGGTGGGCTCGTCCAGCAGCAGCAGGTCGGGCGCGGCCACCAGGGCCTGGGCCAGGGCCACACGCTTCTTGGTGCCGCCGCTGAGCGCGTCCACCTGCAGGCTGCCGTCCAGGCGCAGGCGGTGCAGGGCTTCGTCCACACGCTGCTCCCAGGTCCAGCCCTCCAGGTGCTCCAGCCGCGTCATCAGGTCGTCCAGATCGTCGGAAGGGTCGTGCCGCTCGAAACGTTCACGCAGCGCGCGCGCCTCGGCCACGCCCACGCTCACCGCATCGAAGACGCTGATGCCGGGCTCGAACAGCGGCTCTTGCGCCACGTAGACGCGGCGCAGGCCGGTCTGCAGCTGCAGCGTGCCTTCGTCGGGCTTTTCCAGCCCGGCCAATATCTTCAGCAGGCTGGATTTGCCCGCACCGTTGCGGCCTATGAGCGCGATGCGCTCGCCGGCCTCGAGGGAAACCGCGGTGCCATCGAGCAAGGGCACATGGCCGAAAGCGAGGTGGGCGTTGGAGAGGGTGAGCAGGGCCATGCGGGGATTGTCAGGGCCCCGCGCCCGGAACCCGCGGCCCTCGCGTCGAAAGCCCCGCGGCTCAGGCGCGCGCAGCCACCACGCGCGACGCGGCGCGCCGCCACACGTCGCCGCCATAGGCGCGCTGCTGCTCGCGGCAGCTGTCCACCAGCTTGGCGCTGTGGTCGTCATCGGCGGCGATGGCGGCTTCGATGATGCGCGCCCAGGGCTGCAGCGGCACCGCGCCCAGCGCGCGCGCATTGCTCGCCGCCCAGGCGGCGGCATAGGCGCGCCAGTAGGCCTGCACCGCGGGCAGCGGGTCGTCCAGCACCGGCAGCAGCACGCGCACGGCGTGGGCGCTGGTCAGCAGGTGCAGCAGCGTGAAGCTGCCGCTGGCGGCGTACAGCTCGGCCGCGCCGCGGGCCAGGCGTTCGAGCGTGTGTTCGTCCACGCGCAGCTGCGCCGCGGCCTCGGCAAAGCCCGGCCAGGCGGCGACGGTGGCCACGCGGTCGGCGATCAGCCCGCCCGCGATGGGCAAGGGCGGCAAGGGCAGCCGGCGCAGCACGGCAGCGGGGTCGGGTTCTGAAGCATCGCCGGGCGCGGGCGCCGCGACGGTCACCGGCTGCCAGACAGCGGCCCAGTGCGCCAGCGCGTCGGCCAGCTCTTGCCGGTGCGCCGATTGCGTGGCGTAGGCGGTGCGGATGAGCCCGTGGAAGGCCGCGCCCGCGCAACCCTCCATCAGGCGCGGCAGCACGGCTTCCAGCACGTCGCCGGCGCCTTCCTGGGCCAGCCATTGCGTGAAGAGGTCGCGGTAGATCGGCCAGGCCTCGCGCCGGCCCAGGTGGGCGGCCCAGGCATCGCCCGAGGGCCAGGCCTCGGCCGCCGGCGCGGGCTGCAGGCGCGTGGCGTAGGCCGCGGCCCAGGCCTGCAGGCGGGCCGGGGGCGCGCCCAGGCGGTGCAGCGCGAAGGCGGCCATGGGCAGGTGGTTGCTGAGGCGGTCGCCGTACTCGGCGTGGTGGCCGGCACCGGCGTCCAGCAAGGCCAGCAAGGTGGGGTTGTGGGCGGAACTGGGCGTGGGCATGGGGGCCTGCAGCAGGGGTTCAGCGGGGGTTCAGCGGGGGGTCGGCAAGGGTCGGCAGGGTGGCGCGGCGTTCAGCGCAGCGCGGCTTCCAGCGCGTCGATGTACATCGCCGGCACGTCGAAGCCGGTCTGCTCGGTGATCTCGGCAAAACACGTCGGGCTGGTGACGTTGATCTCGGTGAGGTGGCTGCCGATGACGTCCAGCCCCACCAGCAGCAGGCCGCGCGCCACCAGGATGGGGCCCAGGGTCTCGGCGATCTCGCGGTCGCGTTCACTCAGCGGCTGGGCCACGCCCTTACCGCCAGCGGCCAGGTTGCCGCGGATCTCGCTGCCCTGCGGAATGCGCGCCAGGCTGTAGGGCACCGGCTGGCCGCCGATGACGAGCACGCGCTTGTCGCCGTGCACGATCTCGGGCAGGTACTTCTGCACCATCAGCGTGGTGGCGCCGCCCTGGTTCAGCGTCTCGGTGATGCTGCCCAGGTTCATGCCGTCGGGGCCGACGCGGAAGATGCCCATGCCGCCCATGCCGTCCAGCGGCTTGAGGATGATGTCGCCGTGCTCGGCGTGGAAACGCTTCACGTCGGCTGCGTCGCGCGTCACCAGCGTGGGGCCGATGAACTGCGGGAACTCGAGGATGGCCAGCTTCTCGGGGTGCTCGCGCAGCGCTTTAGGCTTGTTGAAGACGCGCGCGCCTTCACGCTCGGCCTGGCTCAGCAGGTGGGTGGCGTAGAAGTACTCGGGGTCGAAGGGCGGGTCTTTCCGCATCAGCACCGCGTCCACGTCGCGCAGGGGCTGGGGGCGTTCGTTCGGTGCCTGCTGTGCCGCCTCGAACCAGTCGCCCGAGTGCCCGTTGCCGGGGCGGCCGGTGAGGGTGATGTCGCGCACGAAGCCGGTCACGGGTTCGCCGCGTTGCCAGCGCAGGTCTTTCGGCTCGCAGGCCATCAGCGTGTGGCCGCGGCGGGCGGCCTCGCGCATCATCGCGAAGGTCGAGTCCTTGTAGGTCTTGAAGGTCTCGAGCGGGTCGGCAACGAAGAGCAGTTTCACGGGCCTGGGCTCCAGCTTGCGTGGGTGCGGGGCCCGAACTGTGGCACAGCCAGCGGTGTGCCGCCGGCCGTGCCAGACGCAGGCTCAGAAGGTGAAGCGGGCGCTCAGCGTGAAGGCGCTGAGGTCGCCCTTGTCACCTTCGATCTCGCCGCGCGTGCGCAGGTAGCCGAGCTCGGTGCCGAAGGTCTTGCTGAAGTTGTAGCTCACCGCCAGGCCGGTGTAGAGGTTGGTGCTGCTTTCAGACGCGCCGCCCGACACGCTGCCCAGGCTGGCGCGGCCCTTCAGCTTCACGTTGGCTAGGCCCAGGCGGCCCGTGAAGGTCCAGTTCGGGCTGGTTTCGACGATGAAGGCCGCACCGCCGCCCAGCGCCGTGGCCTTGACCTCGGCGTTGATGCCGAAGCTGACGGCCGTCGACTTGCCGAAATTGACATACAGGCCTTCCAAGGCCCAGCCGCTGGCCATGCGATGGCCGCCGACGAGTTGCAGCGCACTGCCCGAGGTGTCGCAGGCGCTGGTGCCGCTGCAGTCGAGGCTGAAGTCGCTGCGGCCACCGCCCACCAGCAGGTAGCTGGTGGCCTGGGCTTGCGCGGCGGCGGCCAGGGTCAGCAGGGCGGCGGTGGCGAGCGAGCTGCGGAGGAAAGAATTCTTGTTGTGGAACATGGGTACTCCCGGTGGATGGGCCATCGACGGACGACCCTTGAAATGTCGCGCCTCGGGCCCGACGCGGCGCACTGTAGGGGCGCAGTGCACCGCGGTTGTCGACACCACGCCACATCCCCCTTGCGAGGGTCAACGGCGGCCGGACACGCGCGCGCCGCCGCGGCCCGCGCCCTGCGCAGCGCGTGCTACCTCGCGCCTGCCCGCTGCACCGCCAGCACCAGCACACCGGCCACCACGCCCCAGAAGGCCGCGCCCACGCCCCCCAGCGTGAGGCCGCTGGCGGTGACGAGGAAGGTGACCAGCGCGGCCTCGCGCTGGCTTTCGTCCTTCATCGCCGTGGCCAGGCCGCCGCCGATGGTGCCCAGCAGCGCAAAGCCGGCCACGGCCAGCACCAGCTCTTTCGGGAAGGCCGCGATCAGCCCCACCACCGCGCCGCCCAGCAGGCCGACGGTGATGTAGATCACGCCCGCAGCCGCTGCAGCCTTCCAACGCTGCGCAGGGTCTTCATGCGCCTCGCGGCCCATGCAGATGGCAGCGGTGATGGCCGCGAGATTCAGCGCATAGCCGCCAAAAGGCGCCAGCACCAGCGAAGCCAGGCCCGTGGTGGCGATGACGGGCGACACCGGCACCGCGTAGCCGGCTGCACGCTGCGCCGCCACGCCGGGCAGGTTCTGCGAGGCCATGGTGACGATGAACAGCGGCAGCGCAATGCCGATGGTGGCCGCCAGGCTGAACTGCGGCGCGGTGAACACCGGCACGGCCCAGGCCTGCGCCCAGTCGACGCCACCCAGGTGCAGTTGCCCCTGCAGCGCGGCCACCGCCACGCCCACGGCCAGCACGCCGGGCACGGCGTAACGCGGCCACAGGCGCCGGCCCAGCAGGTAGGCTGCGAACATCAGCGCCACCAGCGTGAACTGCGTGCGCAGCGAAGCAAAGGCTTCGAAGGCGAAGCGCGCCAGCACACCGGCCAGCAAGGCGGCCGCCAGGGCCTGGGGAATGCGGTCCATCACGCGCGCGAACCAGCCCGTGGCGCCGGCCAGCGTGATGAGCACCGCGCACACCATGAAGGCGCCCACGGCCTGCGCCATCGGCACACCGGCGCCGGCGGTGACGAGCAGAGCGGCGCCGGGCGTGCTCCAGGCCGTCAGCACCGGCATGCGGTAGTGCCAGCTCAGGCCCAGGCTGGTGAGGCCCATGCCCAGGCCCAGCGCCCAGATCCACGAGATGGCCTGCGCCGGCGTGGCGCCGAAGGCGGCGGCGGCCTGGAAGACGATGACCACCGAACTCGTGAAACCCACCAGCACGGCCACGAAACCGGCCACCAGCGCCGACAGCGGCAAAGACCCACGCAAACCCGGCCCCTTCATCGCGGAAATCGCGAGAGGGGCCGAGCATAGACGCCAGGCCTGCCAGGGCCCGGCGGCGCGAAGCTCAGCGCGGCGCTTCGCTCAAGCGCCGGCCCAGCGACACCGCATAGGGCGCGGCGCGCGCGCGCAGCACCGGGTCGCTGGAGGCCTCCAGGCCCTTGGGCAGCGCCGTCGGGTTGAAGGTGATGCCTTCGCAGGCGCCGCCCGCACCGGGCTCGACCTGCGTGACGAACAGCTGGCCCACGGGCACGAGGCGGCGGCTCTCGGGCCACACCTGCGTGGGGTCGTCCACCGGGTCGCCGGCCTCGGCGATCTGGAACTTCAGGTCGAAGACCACCGGTGCCGCGGCCACGCGGCGGCGCAGTTCGTCGGCCAGGAAGTCATCGGGCATCGTCTTGAGCTGCTCGTCGCTGAGGCCCAGGGTGCCGGCCACGGGCTCGAACTGCCAGCGCAGGGTGGTCTTCTCGCCCTTCGCGTTGGTGGCGACGAAGGCGTTGGTGCTCCAGTAATTCACGCTGCCGTAACTCGCGGGCACCGGGGCCTTGGCCAAGTAGGCGGCCTGGCGCAGCGTCTCGGGGTTGGCCTCGTTGAAGGCCTTGAGCCTGGCCGCATCGGGTTTGCCGGTGGCGGGGTCGGGCGTGCGCGCCTGCAGAAAGGGCGCGAACTGTTCGGGCTTCGCGACGAAGAACACCGGCGCCGAGATGTTCGCGCTTTGCCAGACTTCACCGCCGGGCCCGGTGAACTGGAAGGACAGCCCGCGCACCGAGCGGCCCTTGTCGCTGGCCTTGGGGCTGCCGCCTCCGATGGAGAAGCGCAGCACCGCCGGCACCTTGTCGCCGTTGAAGACGCGGGCGCTGCTGAGGTTGCGGCCCACGGTGTTGCCGACGAAGTGGCCGCTGGCGCACACGCCCTTGGCGCCAGAGCGCCTGAAGCCCTTGTGCTGGCCGAAGAGGCCTTCGAGGGCGTTCACCTGGTCCAGCGGCGGGCTTTGCGCCGCCGCGGGCGTGCAGATCCACAAGGCGCCGGCTGCGGCAGCGGTCAGGGTCAGAAGCTTCATCGGGGTCGTTCCTCAGGTGGGTGATGTCCACCTGAGTCGAGCCCCGCCTCGGCTCCTTACGCGGCGCGGCGCGTGCCGCGCTGCGTTCAGAGCTTGCTGTACTTCACCGAGCAGCCGTAGGGGCGCGTCGAAGCCTGGGTCACGGGCTTGCCGGCCAGGGTTTCGGCCAGCGCGGCCTTCACGTAGTTCTTCGCGCCCGGAATGTCGGCCGCGTTAGAGGTCGGCTTGTCGTCGATGCCGCCGGCGTAGACCAGTGTGCCGGCGGGGTCGACGATGTACATGTGCGGCGTGGTGCGGGCGCCGAAAGCGCGGCCGACCTTGCCGTCGTCGTCCATCAGCGTGGCGGTGGCGGCCGCCTTCTGCCCCTGCATCCACTTGGCCAGGTCGGCCGGCTTGCGGTAGTCGGAAGAATCGGGCGCGGTGGAACTGACGGCCAGCCACACCACGCCCTTGGCGGTGGCTTCCTTCTGCGTGCCCTGCATGTTGTTGCTGCCGTAGTGCTTCACCACGAAGGGGCAGCCCGGGTTCACCCACTCCAGCACCACGTGCTTGCCCTTGAAGTCGGCCAGTGAGACGGTCTTGCCGTTGGTGTCGGCCACGCTGAAGGCCGGGGCCGGCTGGCCCACGGTGGCGTTGGCACTGGCGGCACCGGCGGCCAGGCCGAGTGCAGAGGCGGTGGCGAAGGCGGCCAGCGTGGCCAGGGTGGGCTTGAAGTTCAGCATGTCACGGCTCCTGGGGGTGAGGGGCTCGGAGGCCCGGTGTTTCAGGGGTTGGGCAGAGACGACAGCGCGCTGCGCACCTCGTCCACCGTCAGAATTTCGCTCAGAAGGCGAGGCCCCGTGCCACCAGGGGCATAGAGCGCGTACACCGGCACGCCGCTGCGGCCCAGCCGGCTGAGTTCGGCGCTGATGGCGGCGTCGCGGCGCGTCCAGTCGGCGCGCAGCAGCAGCACGCGGCGCGCCTCGAAGTCCTGCAGCACTTCGGCATCGGCCAGGGTGCCGCGCTTGTTGAACTGGCAGGTCACGCACCAGGCGGCGGTGAAGTCGACGAACACCGGCCGGCCCTCGGCCTGCGCCTGCGCCACGCGCTCGGCCGACCAGGGCTGCCAGGTGTCGCTGGCACTCACCGCGCCGGCCGCGGCCACCGCCTCGCTGCGCAGGCTGGGGCCGGCCCAGAACAGCGTGGCCGCCACCACCAGCACCGCGGCGGTGCCGAAGCCGCGCCGCGCCAGGGGGCCCAACCCCGGTGAACCCAGCGCCCAGGCTGCAAATGCCAGGGCCAGCAGCAACAGCAGCAGCGCCGCCGCGCCGTCGATGCCCGCCTGCTGGCCCAGCACCCACACCAGCCACACCACGGTGGCGAACATCGGGAAGGCCATCAGCACCTTGAAGTGCGACATCCACACCCCCGGCCGCGGCATCAACCGGGCCACGCCCGGCCAGGCGCTGGCCGCCAGGTAAGGCAGCGCCATGCCCAGGCCCAGCGCCGCGAAGACGCTGAGCGCCTGCGCCGTGGGCAGCGTGACCGCGAGCCCCAGCGAAGCGCCCATGAAGGGTGCCGTGCAGGGCGAAGCCACCGCCACGGCCAGCACGCCGGTGAGGGCGGAATCCAGGATGGGATGGCGCGCGCGCGCGCTGGCCACCGAGCTGGGCAGCACGGACCCGAGCTCGAACACGCCCACCAGGTTCAGGCCGATCAAGGTGAAGAGCGCCGCCAAGGCTGCCACGACCGCGGGCGATTGCAGCTGGAAACCCCAGCCGAGCTGTTCGCCGCCCGCGCGCAGCGCCAGCAGCAGGGCCGCGAGCGCCACGAAGGACAGCACGACGCCGGCCGTGTAGGCCAGCCCGCCAGCCAGCAGCGCGCGGCGGTCCTGGCCGTGGGCGGCGAAGCCCATCACCTTCAAGGACAGCACCGGGAAGACGCAGGGCATCAGGTTCAGCAGCGCGCCGCCCACCAGCGCCAGCAGCAGGGCCCAGCCCAGGCTGGTGGCGGCCGGCGGCGCCGCAGCCGGCTGGGGCAGGGCCTCCACCCGCGGCGGCAGGGCCGTGGCCACGGCGGCGCCGGCCGGCCAGGGCCCGTTGACGGCCACCTGCACGAAGGCGCCGGTGGGCACGCCCTCGGCCGCCAGCACGCTGGGCATCGTGGTGGGTGCCTCGGTGCGCTGCGGGTCCAGGGGTACGCGGGCCGTCCAGGTGCCGCCTTCCCAGCGAGTCTCGGGTTTCGCGGCGTTCTGGATCACCCCTGCCGTCTCGGGAAAGTAGCTCAGCGCCTTGCCTTGCCAGGCGGCCGGCAGGCCGCTGACTTTCAGCACCAGGGTGCCGTCTTCCACCGTTGCGCTGGCCTGGCTGCCGGCGGCAGGCTGCGGCACGGCGGCCAGGGCGGCCTTGAACAGCGCCGCCTGGCCGGCGGTGGCGGCCTGGGCGGGCACGCGCAGCGTGAAATCGCCGCCTTCGGGAATGCAGACGTCCTTGCACACCAGCCAGTCGGCGCGCAGCTTCACGTCGAGCGCATCGCCGCTGAAGCCGGCCGGCACCGTGAGGGCCACCGGCAGCAGCAGCGTGCCTTCGTAGCCGAAGTTCAACAGCGGGCCCAGCGGCAGCTTGGCGGGCGTGGGCCAGGCGATCTCGCCCGCCTGCACGCCGGCAGGCAACTGCCACTCCATCGTGGTGGGCAGGCCGGAATCGCCAGGGTTCTTCCAGTAGGTGTGCCAATGCGGCGCGTGTTCGATCTTCAGCCCCAGCCACAGCGGCTTGCCGGCGGCCACGCCCTCGGGCGCATGGGCCACCAGTTCGGCGGTGACCTGTGGCGTGGTGACCACGGCGCCCTGGGCCCACGCAGCGCCGCTGAAGACCGTGCTAGCCATCAGGGCAATGCCGCCCAGCACCGAGCGCCAAACAGGGGCGCCAGGGCGACGGGCAGGGGGCGTGGCCCGGGTGGCTGTGCAGGGCGGCGAGGGCGGAATGAGGCGCATGACAGGCTCTGAGGTCGGGTGGCGCGGGAGGTTCCCGGCAAGGGCAGCCCGGGTGCGACGGCGTGCCGCGCAGGCTGCAAAGCGCACGAAGCTTACGCGGGCCCGTTGGGCTTGCGGCGGCCCGTGGTTTCGGTTTGTGCGGGTTTCTTCGTATACTCCCGAGGCTTTGCTGGGCTCGTTGAGGTTTTCACATGGCGAATCTACCGGCGTTGCAACGCGAAGGGGCTGAAGCGCCCCCGGCGGCCCAGGGCCAGCCCGCGGCAACCCGGCAGTGGCGACAGGTGGAAACAGAAGACGAGGCCGCAGAACAGGCCCGGAAGGCGCAAGAGGCCCACAAGCCGCTGACGCCCGAAGAAGCGCAGGCCCTGCGTGCCCTGCAGCCCCCCATGTCGCCATGGCGGGTGGTGGGGGTTCAGGCTGGCGTGGGTGTGGTGGTGGCGCTGTTGCTGGCGTTGTCGCCGGGCCCGATGGTTTGGACGTGGTCGTTCCTGTACGGGGCGGCTGCGGTGGTGGTTCCAGGTGCCTTGATGGCCTGGGGCATCACGAGACCGGTTTCTCGCTCGTCGGCTGGCGCTGGTGTGGCCAGCTTCTTCGTGTGGGAGGCCGTGAAAGTTGGAACGGCGGTGGCGCTGCTTTTGCTGGCCCCGGTGTTCGTGCAGCCCTTGAGCTGGCCAGCCCTGCTGGCGGGTCTGGTGCTGTGCCTGAAGTGTTACTGGGTTGCGCTGCTGTGGCGTGGCTCGAAGAAGAACTGACAGCTGGGAACAACGCACATGGCAGTCGAGGGGCAAGCCGCGGCACAGGCGCCGACCGCGAGCGAGTACATCGTCCACCACCTGCAGCACCTGCAGAAGGACTTTGCATTCCAGAGCGTGAAGCAGACGAGCATCGTCGACTTCAGCGTCTTCAACCTGGATTCGATCGTCTTCGCTAGCGTGCTGGGCATGCTGGCCCTGTTCCTGTTGTGGACCGGCGCACGCCGCGCCACCTCGGGCGTGCCGGGCCGCTGGCAGGCGGCGGTGGAAATGCTGGTGGAGCTGGTGGACAACCAGGCCAAGAGCGTCATCCACAACGCGCAGAGCCGCCGCTTCGTCGGCCCGCTGGCGCTGATCGTCTTCGTGTGGATCTTCCTGATGAACTTCATGGACATGATCCCCGTGGACTTCATCCCGCAGATCTGGGCCACGGTGGGCCCGGCCCTGGGCTTCAAGGACTACATGCGCATCCTGCCCACGGCCGACCTGTCCACCACGCTGGGCCTGAGCACGCTGGTGCTGCTGCTCTGCCTTTACTACAACATCAAGATCAAGGGCCTGGGCGGCTGGGGCCACGAGCTGATCTCGGCGCCCTTCGGCAACCATCCCGTGCTCTGGCCGTTCAACTTCTTCATGCAGATGATCGAGTTCGTGGCCAAGACCGTGTCACACGGCATGCGGCTGTTCGGGAACATGTTCGCCGGTGAACTGGTGTTCATGCTCATCGCCCTGATGGGCGGCGCCTGGGCCCTCAATGCCACGGGCATGTTGATGGGCCTCGGCCACGTCATCGCCGGCACGGTGTGGACGCTGTTCCACATCCTGGTCATCGTGCTTCAAGCCTTTATCTTCATGATGCTCACGCTGATCTACATCGGCCAGGCTCACGACGCGCATTGAGCTTGGTTCTGGTCTTTCCTTTCTTCCCTCTCGCTTTACTTTTTTCTCACCCTTAGGAGCATCAAAAATGGAAAACATCCTCGGTCTCGTCGCTCTGGCTTGCGGCATCATCGTTGGCCTGGGCGCTATCGGCGCCTCGATCGGTATCGCCATCATGGGCGGCAAGTTCCTCGAGTCGTCGGCGCGCCAGCCCGAGCTGATGAACGAACTGCAGACCAAGATGTTCATCCTGGCCGGCCTGATCGACGCCGCCTTCCTGATCGGCGTGGCCATTGCGCTGCTGTTCGCCTTCGCCAACCCCTTCGCTGCCACCCTGCTGGCGAACCTGCCGAAGTAAACGTCACGCCCTTTCACGCTTGAAAGGAGTTAAGCCGTGAACATCAACGCAAGTCTGTTCATTCAGTGGATTCCGTTCCTCTTCCTGGCCTGGTTCACGGCGCGCTTCATCTGGCCGCCGATCACCAAGGCCCTGGACGAGCGGGCGCAGAAGGTTGCCGACGGCCTGGCCGCCGCCGACCGTGCCAAGCAAGAGCTCAGCAGCGCCAACCAGCGCGTTGAGCAACAGCTGGCTGCCACGCGTGAAGAAAGCACCAAGCGCATTGCCGACGCAGAGCGCATGGCTGCGGGCTTGGTGGAAGAGGCCAAGCGCCGCGCCAACGAGGAAGCCGCCAAGATCCTGGCGGCTGCCAAGGCCGACGCCGAGCAGCAACTCGTGGCCGCGCGCGAATCTCTGCGTGACCAGGTGGCCGTGCTGGCCGTCAAGGGCGCCGAGCAGATCCTGCGCCGCGAGGTCAACAGCGAGGTTCACGCCGAGCTGCTGACGCGCCTGAAGCACGAGCTGTAAGCCATGGCCGAACTCGCCACCATCGCCCGGCCCTATGCGGAAGCCCTGCTGGCAGCAGGCGCCGACGCGGCCACCGTCGCGCAGCTGCACGCTGTGGCGCGGGTGGCTGCCGAGCCCGAGCTGCAAAGCTTCGCCGCCCACCCCAAGGCCGCGCCGGAACAGGTGTTCGACCTGATCTGCACGGCCACGGGGCAGGCCTTGTCGGCCCCCGTGCAGAACCTGCTGCGCGCCGTCATCGACAACGGCCGCCTGGCAGCCGTGCCCGAGATGGCCGCGCAGGCGCAGGCCCTGCTGGACGCCCGCTCGGGCATCTCGCAGGCCCGCGTGAGCAGCGCCTTCCCGATGAGCGAAGCGCAGGTGCAGGAGCTGCGCGCTGTGCTCGAGAAGCGTTTCGGCCGCAAGCTGGAGCTGAGCGTGGAAGTCGACACCAGCCTCATCGGCGGCATCCGTGCCGAAGTGGGCGACGAAGTGCTCGACACCTCGGTGAAGGCCCGCCTGGACCGCATGAAAACTGCATTGACCGCCTGAGCCCGAATTGGCTCGTGCGCCGGGCGCCGCTGACCAGCGTCGTCGGCACCCACGTCCCCGGAGAACACCATGCAATTGAACCCCGCTGAAATTTCCGAGCTGATCAAGAGCCGCATCGAAGGCCTTGCCGTCTCGGCCGACATCAAGAACCAGGGCACCGTCGTGTCCGTCACCGACGGCATCGTGCGTGTGCACGGCCTGTCTGAAGTGATGGCCGGCGAAATGCTGGAGTTCCCGCCCACCGCCAGCGGCCAGGCCACCTACGGGCTGGCGCTGAACCTCGAGCGCGACTCCGTGGGCGCGGTGATCCTGGGCGAGTACGAGCACATCAGCGAAGGCGACACCGTGAAGTGCACGGGCCGCATCCTGGAAGTGCCCGTGGGCCCCGAGCTGATCGGCCGCGTGGTCAACGCGCTCGGCCAGCCCATCGACGGCAAGGGCCCCATCAACGCCAAGATGACCGACGTCATCGAGAAGGTGGCCCCGGGCGTGATCGCGCGCAAGAGCGTCGACCAGCCCGTGCAGACCGGCCTGAAGTCCATCGACTCGATGGTGCCCGTGGGCCGCGGCCAGCGCGAACTGATCATCGGCGACCGCCAGACCGGCAAGACCGCCGTGGCCATCGACGCCATCATCAACCAGAAGGGTCAGAACATGACCTGCGTCTACGTTGCGATCGGCCAGAAGGCTTCGTCGATCAAGAACGTGGTGCGCGCGCTGGAAGCCAACGGCGCGATGGAATACACCATCGTCGTGGCGGCTTCGGCCTCTGAATCGGCGGCCATGCAGTACGTCAGCGCCTACTCGGGCTGCACGATGGGCGAGTACTTCCGCGACCGCGGCCAGGACGCGCTGATCATTTACGACGACCTGTCCAAGCAGGCCGTGGCCTACCGCCAGGTGTCGCTGCTGCTGCGCCGCCCGCCGGGCCGCGAAGCCTACCCTGGCGACGTGTTCTATCTCCACAGCCGCCTGCTGGAGCGCGCCGCCCGCGTGAACGCCGACTACGTCGAAGCCTTCACCAAGGGTGAAGTGAAGGGCAAGACGGGTTCGCTGACGGCACTGCCCATCATCGAAACGCAAGCCGGCGACGTGTCGGCCTTCGTGCCCACCAACGTGATCTCCATCACCGACGGCCAGATCTTCCTGGAAACCAGCCTGTTCAACGCCGGCATCCGTCCCGCCATCAACGCCGGTATCTCGGTGTCGCGCGTCGGTGGTGCTGCGCAGACCAAGCTGATCAAGAGCCTGTCGGGCGGCATCCGTACCGACCTGGCGCAGTACCGTGAACTGGCCGCCTTCGCGCAGTTCGCCTCTGACCTGGACGCCGCCACCCGCAAGCAGCTCGACCGCGGTGCCCGCGTGACGGAACTGCTGAAGCAGGCCCAGTACAGCCCGCTGCCCATCAGCCTGATGGCCGCCACGCTGTACGCGGTGAACAAGGGCTACCTCGACGACATCGACGTGAAGAAGGTGCTGTCCTTCGAACACGGCCTGCACCAGCACCTGAAGAGCAGCCACGCCGCGCTGCTGGCCAAGCTGGAAAACGAGAAGGCCATGGACAAGGGCGCGGAAGAAGAACTGGCCGGCGCCATCGCCGCGTTCAAGAAGTCCTTCGCCTAAGCAGCCGTACCAAGGAGCAAGACCATGGCGGTCGGCAAAGAGATACGCGGCAAGATCAAGTCGGTGGAGAACACCAAGAAGATCACCAAGGCCATGGAAATGGTCGCCGCTTCGAAGATGCGCAAGGCGCAGGAGCGCATGCGCTCGGCGCGGCCCTACGCCGACAAGATCCGCAACATCACGGCGCACCTGTCTCAGGCCAACCCTGAGTACAAAAGCGCCTACATGCGGACCGACAGCACGGCCAAGGCCGTGGGTTTCATCGTCGTCACCACCGACAAGGGTCTGTGCGGCGGCCTGAACACCAACATCCTGCGCGCCGTCACGAACAAGATGAAGGAAGTGCAGACCGAGGGCAAGGCCATCCAGGCCGTGGCCATCGGCAACAAGGGTTTCGGCTTCCTGAACCGCATCGGCGCCAACGTCGTCAGCCACGCCACGCAGCTGGGTGACGCGCCGCAGCTGGAAAAGCTCATCGGCCCGGTCAAGGTGATGCTGGATGCCTTCGTCGAAGGCAAGCTCGATGTCGTCTACGTCTGCTACACCAACTTCATCAACACGATGAAGCAGGAACCGATGGTCGAGCAGCTGCTGCCGCTGTCGGCCGACCGCCTGGCGCAGAGCGAAGCCGAGAAATCGCAGTACGGCTGGGACTACATCTACGAGCCCGATGCGCCCAGCGTCATCGACGAGCTGCTCACCCGCTACATCGAGGCGCTGGTGTTCCAGGCCGTGGCCGAGAACATGGCCAGCGAGCAGAGCGCCCGCATGGTGGCCATGAAGGCCGCCACCGACAACGCCGGCACGCTGATCGGCGAGCTCAAGCTCATCTACAACAAGAGCCGCCAGGCCGCGATCACGAAGGAACTCTCCGAGATCGTCAGCGGCGCTGCCGCGATCAGTGGCTGACGCCACCGCTCCCGCCGGCTGAACCAGATTACGTTTTCAAGGATCACTGAAATGTCGAACACGCAAGCCCAAGGCAAGATCGTCCAGTGCATCGGCGCGGTGGTGGACGTCGAGTTCCCGCGCAATGCCATGCCCCGCGTCTATGACGCGCTGAAGCTCGAGGGCACGGCCCTCACGCTGGAAGTGCAGCAGCAGCTGGGCGACGGCGTGGTGCGCACCATCGCGCTGGGTTCTTCCGACGGCCTGCGCCGCGGCCTGATGGTCAGCAACACCGGCGCCAACATCACCGTGCCCGTGGGCAAGGCGACGCTGGGCCGCATCATGGACGTGCTGGGCAACCCCATCGACGAGCGCGGCCCGGTGAGCATGGAGCTGTCGGCCCCCATCCACCGCAAGGCCCCGGCCTATGACGAGCTGAGCCCCTCGCAAGAGCTGCTGGAAACCGGCATCAAGGTGATCGACCTGATCTGCCCCTTCGCCAAGGGCGGCAAGGTGGGTCTGTTCGGCGGCGCCGGCGTGGGCAAGACCGTGAACATGATGGAGCTCATCAACAACATCGCCAAGGCGCACAGCGGCCTGAGCGTGTTTGCCGGTGTGGGCGAGCGCACCCGCGAGGGCAACGACTTCTATCACGAGATGTCGGACTCGGGCGTCGTGAACCAGGAGAACCTGGCCGAGAGCAAGGTGGCCATGGTCTACGGCCAGATGAACGAGCCGCCGGGCAACCGCCTGCGCGTGGCGCTGACCGGCCTGACCATCGCCGAGAGCTTCCGCGACGAAGGCCGTGACGTGCTGTTCTTCGTCGACAATATCTACCGCTACACGCTGGCCGGTACCGAGGTGTCGGCCCTGCTGGGCCGCATGCCTTCCGCCGTGGGCTACCAGCCGACGCTGGCCGAGGAAATGGGCCGCCTGCAGGAGCGCATCACCTCCACCAAGGTGGGTTCCATCACCTCGATCCAGGCCGTGTACGTGCCTGCCGACGACCTGACCGACCCCAGCCCCGCCACCACCTTCGCCCACCTGGACGCCACCGTGGTGCTGAGCCGCGACATCGCCTCGCTGGGCATCTACCCCGCCGTCGACCCGCTGGACAGCACCAGCCGCCAGATCGACCCGAACGTGGTGGGCCAGGAGCACTACGAGACCACGCGCGCCGTGCAGGCCACGCTGCAGCGCTACAAGGAACTGCGCGACATCATCGCCATCCTGGGCATGGACGAACTGAGCCCGGAAGACAAGCTGGCCGTGGCCCGCGCGCGCAAGATCCAGCGCTTCCTGAGCCAGCCTTTCCACGTGGCCGAAGTGTTCACGGGCAGCCCGGGCAAGTACGTGCCGCTGAAGGAAACCATCCGCGGCTTCAAGATGATCGTGGCGGGCGAGTGCGACGCGCTGCCCGAGCAGGCCTTCTACATGGTCGGCACCATCGACGAGGCCTTCGAAAAGGCGAAAAAGATTCAATGAGCGGCGCATTCGAACCGATGGCGTCGTTGCGATGCTCGCCGTACGGGAGTACGGCTGCGCGTCGTGCCTAGCCCTCGGCCCGACTGCTTGCTCCTTGAACCTTTTTCAAAGTCTGCGAGAACACCACCATGGCCACCCTCCACGTTGATGTGGTTTCGGCTGAAGAAAGCATCTTCAGCGGCGAAGCCAAGTTCGTCGCCCTGCCGGGCGAGAACGGCGAGCTCGGCATCCTGCCGCGGCACACGCCGCTGATCACGCGCATCCGCCCCGGTGCCGTGCGCATCGAGAAGGCCGACGGCTCGGGCGAGGAGTTCGTGTTCGTCGCTGGCGGCATTCTGGAAGTGCAGCCGGGTACCGTCACCGTGCTGGCCGACACCGCCATCCGCGGCCACGACCTCGACGAAGCCAAGGCCCTGGAAGCCAAGAAGCAGGCCGAAGAGGCGATGAAAAACGCCAAGAGCGACATCGACCTGGCCGCTGCGCAAGGCGAATTCGCCGCGATGGCCGCCCAGCTGGCCGCCATCCAGAAGCTGCGCAAGAAGTAAACGCAGCGGGCGTCGAGCGCCCGGTGCCCACCGCCCGCCGCGTGCTTGCGCCCGGCGGGCGGTTTGTATTCGGCGTGTGTGTTTCCGAGCCTCGGTTTCCAGGGCCTGGTGGGCAGCCTGGCCCGCGTTGGGCATAGTCGGGGCCGGCTTCACCTCGAAAGACGCTCCATGGCCAAGGCAGCCAAGACCTCGCAGCTCAGCAAGAGCCAGTACGAAGAACAGATGGCGCCGCTGGAGCTGCGGCTCACGGAGATGGCGCGCTGGCTGCAGCACACCGGCCACCGGGTGCTGGTGCTCATCGAGGGACGCGACACCGCCGGCAAGGGCGGCGTCATCTCCGCCATCAGCGGCACCATGAGCCCGCGCCAGTGCCGCGCCGTGGCGCTGCCCAAGCCCAACGAGCGCGAGCGCACGCAGTGGTACTTCCAGCGCTACGTGCCGCACCTGCCGGCGGCGGGCGAGATCGTGTTGCTGGACCGCAGCTGGTACAACCGCGCCGGCGTCGAGCGTGTGATGGGCTATTGCAGCGAAGAGCAGGCCCTGGCCTTCCTGAAGCAGGCCCCGGTGTTCGAGAAGATGCTGGTGGACGACGGCATCCTGCTCTTCAAGTACTGGCTGACGGTCGACCAGGCGCAGCAGGAAGCACGGTTCGCCGAGCGCCGCGCCGACCCGCTGAAGCGGTGGAAGCTCAGCGCCGTGGACCTGGAAGCCCGCGCGCGATATGCCGACTACACCGAAGCACGCAACGCCATGCTGCAGGCCACGCACGGCAAGCACACGCCGTGGACGCTGGTGGACTTCAACGACCAGCGCCGCGGCCGCGTCGCGCTCATCAGCGACCTGCTGCAGCGCCTGCCCGACCACGCCGTGCCCGAGGTGAGCATCGATTTCCCGCCGCTGCCCGGCGAGCCACTGAAAGAGCACTTCAAGGCCGGCTTCAAGCCGATCTGAAGGCTTCGCACCTCAGTGGTGGTGCACGTGCTCTCCGGCCTTCAGCCGGTACACGGTGCCGCAATACGGGCAGCGGCCTTCGCCCGTGGTGGCCACGTCGATGAAGACCTTGGGATGGTTGCTCCACAAGGCCATCTTCGGGTTGGGGCAGAAGGTGACGCCCGGGCCCTGCAGATCGGCCGCGCTCACCTCGACGACAGCTTTCGGTTCAGCCATGGCGTGTCTCCTGCAGCTCAGGCCACCGGCGTGAGCCAGTGCGCGTACTTGGGGTTGCGGCCGTTCACGATGTCGAAGAACGCGGTCTGGATCTTCTCGGTGATGGGCCCACGCTGGCCGGCGCCGAGTTCGATGCGGTCAAGCTCGCGGATGGGCGTCACTTCGGCGGCGGTGCCGGTGAAGAAGGCCTCGTCGCAGATGTAGACCTCGTCACGCGTGATGCGCTTTTCCTTCAGCGTCAGGCCCAGGTCCTGGCAGATGTGGAAGATGGTGTCGCGCGTGATGCCGTTCAGCGCGCCGGCAGAAAGATCCGGCGTGTAGACCACGCCCTTCTTGATGACGAAGAGGTTCTCGCCCGCGCCTTCTGCCACGAAGCCGGCGGGGTCGAGCAGCATGGCCTCGTCGTAACCCTCATCGGTGGCTTCCATGTTGGCCAGGATGCTGTTGGTGTAGTTGCTCACCGCCTTGGCCTGCGTCATGGTGATGTTCACGTGGTGGCGCGTGTAGCTGCTGGTCTTCACGCGGATGCCGCGCTGCAGGCCTTCTTCACCCAGGTAGGCGCCCCAGGGCCAGGCCGCCACCATCAGGTGGATGGTGTTGCCCTTGGGGCTGACGCCCAGCTTCTTGTCGCCTATCCACGTCAGCGGGCGCAGATAGCAGCTTTCCAGCTGGTTCACGCGCACCACCTCGCGCTGCGCCTCCATCACCTGCTCGTGCGTGAAGGGAATCTTCATGCGCAGGATCTTGGCGCTGTTGAAGAGGCGCTCGGTGTGTTCCTGCAGGCGGAAGATGGCCGTGCCATGCGCCGTCTTGTAGGCGCGCACGCCCTCGAAGGCGCCGCAGCCGTAGTGCAGCGTGTGGCTCAGCACGTGGATCTTGGCGTCGCGCCATTCGACGAGCTGGCCGTCCATCCAGATCTTGCCGTCGCGGTCTGACATCGACATGGGAACTCCTTCGGGGGGAAAAGATGCAGGCAGGAAGCCCGCGATTTTAGGTCGGGGCCTGGGGCTCGGCCGGGGCTTCTGCGCGCTGCAGCTGCCATTGCTGCACGCGGCCGGCCACCATCGTCACCTGCACCTCGTGGCCGGCTTCGTCGGCCCAGACCAGCACCTCTTCTTCGCCCGGGGTTCCGCTCACGCGCCTTCCCAGGCTCAGCGTCAGGCGCAGTACCTGCGGCAGCCGCAGGCCGGGGTGCAGGCGCGCGTTCAGCATCACCGCGCTGGGCACCAGGCCCACCGGCCGCTGGCTGGCGATGCGCAGCGTGCGCATGGCCTGGCTGAACTGCAGCAGCAGCCAGAACACCACCACCGTGACGGCCAAGGCCACGCCGGGCGCACCGTAGGCCCACCAGCCCCCCACCAGCGCAGCCGCCGCCAGTGCCCAACCCAGCGCGCCTTGTGCCTTGGCAGAGAATCGCAGCGATGACGGCTTTGCAGACATGGGTGATCAATCTCGACAGGGCGCCCGAGCGCCTGGCCCGCATCGATGAACAGCTGCGGCATCTGCAGCTGCCCTACACCCGCCTGGCGGCGGTGGATGCGCGAGCCCTGACGCCGGCCCAGCGCGCGGCGCTGGACGAGCCGGCCTTCCACCGCAAACACGGCATGACGCCGGTGGCGGGCGAGTTGGGATGTTACCTGTCGCACATCGAGGTGATGCGCGCCTTCCTGGCCAGCGGCGCGCAGTTCGCGCTGGTGCTGGAGGACGACGTGCTGCTGCAGCCCAGCCTGCCCGCCGTGCTGCAAGGGCTGATGCAGCACCCCACGCGCTGGGACGTGGCCAAGCTCTCGGCCGTGCACCGCGGCACGCCGCAGCCCTACCTGGAAGTGGCACCAGGCCACTTTCTCGCCGTGATGCTGAGCCGCTGCACCGGCAGCAGCGCCTACCTGATGAACCGCCGCGCGGCGCAGGCCTATCTGCGCGAACCCGGCGGCCTGCTGCCCATGCAACTGCCCTACGACCATGTGTTCGACCAGGGCTGGCGCTTCGGCCTGAAGTACCGCCTGGTGACACCCACACCCTGCGGGCACGACGAACACATTGCCAGCACCATCACCGCGCCGGTGGGCGTGAGCCGCAAATTCCCCTGGCAGCACCGCCTGCCCACCTATGCCTACCGCGTGGGTAACGAGCTGCGGCGGCTGGCCTATGGCTTGCGCGAGACCTGGCGCGAGAAGGGTGCCGGCAGCGCTTGACGTTGTTCGGCCACGCTTGAGCGCGACTAGCCGCGCTAGCCGCGCGCGATATCGGCGCGCACGTGCGGCGGCAGGCGCTGCAGCAGGAAGCGCACCGCCAGCGGAATGAGCACGAGATCGTCGACGATGCCCAGCAGCGGAATGAAGTCGGGCAGCAAGTCCACCGGCGACACCAGGTAGAGCAGCAGCAGCGCCACCGCCGGCTTAAGCCAGCGCGGCTGCAGCGGGTGGCGCAGCGCGCGCCAGAGCTGGCGCGCGTCACCGCGCAGCAGCGTCCAGAGCATGGCGAGCCTCTTCAACATGGCGCATTCCTTCGCGGCAGCCCCCATGGCCCGCGCCAGACAGTTTGGGACACCGCGCCCGCCCTGCAAGGGCAGGCCCCCATCACCCCAGGCCGCGCACGGCTTCGATGGCTTGCTCCACGCGGTCGACCGCGTGCACGGTCAGCCCTTCGATGGGCTTCTTCGGCGCGTTGGCCTTCGGCACCACGGCCACGGAAAAGCCCAGCTTGGCGGCTTCCTTCAGCCTTTCCTGGCCGCGCGGCGCGGGGCGCACCTCGCCGGCCAGGCCCACTTCGCCGAAGGCGATGAAGCCGCGTGGCAGCGCCTTGCCGCGCAGGCTGCCCTGGATGGCCAGCAGCACGGCCAGGTCGGCCGCCGGCTCGGCGATGCGCACGCCGCCCACGGCGTTGACGAACACATCCTGGTCCAGGCAGGCCACGCCCGCGTGGCGGTGCAGCACCGCCAGCAGCATGGCCAGGCGGTCGCGGTCCAGCCCCACGGAAAGCCGGCGCGGGCTGGGCCCGCCGCTGTCCACCAGCGCCTGAATTTCCACCAGCAAGGGCCGCGTGCCTTCCAGCGTCACCAGCACACAGCTGCCCGGCACGGGTTCGCTGTGCGTGGAAAGGAAGATCGCGCTCGGGTTGCTGACGCCGCGCAGGCCCTTTTCCGTCATCGCGAAGACGCCGATCTCGTTCACCGCGCCGAAGCGGTTCTTGATGGCGCGCACGAGGCGGAAGCTGCTGTGCGTGTCGCCCTCGAAATACAGCACCGTGTCGACGATGTGCTCCAGCACGCGCGGCCCGGCCAGCGCCCCTTCCTTGGTGACATGCCCCACCAGCACCACGGTGCAGCCGCGCGTCTTGGCCACGCGCGTCAGCTGCGCGGCGCATTCACGCACCTGGGCCACGCTGCCGGGGGCTGAATTGAGCTGCTCGCTGTAGACGGTCTGGATGGAATCGATGACGCAGAAGGCAGGGTTCTCGGCCTCGATGGCGGCGACGATCTTCTCCAGCTGAATCTCGGCCAGCACGCGCACCTTGGTGCCCGGCAGACCGAGCCGGCGCGCGCGCAGCGCAATTTGCGCGCCGCTTTCTTCGCCGGTGACATACAGCACCGGCATCTGGTTCGACAGTGCATCCACCGCCTGCAGCAGCAGCGTGCTCTTGCCGATGCCGGGGTCGCCGCCGATCAGCACCACCGCACCTTCGACGATGCCGCCGCCGAGCACGCGGTCGAGTTCTTCCTGGCCCGTGGGCGTGCGCGCAATGTCGGCCGCGGCAATCTCGCTCAGCGTGGCCACGGGCTGGCTCTTGGCCAGGGCCTGGAAGCGCGTGTTGCGCGTGGCCGGGCCCGAAGCGGATTTCTCCTCGGCCACGGCTTCATCCAGCGTGTTCCACGCCTTGCAGTGCGGGCACTGGCCCAGCCACTTGGGGCTGGTGCCGCCGCATTCGCGGCAGGTGTAGACGGTCTTGGCCATGCGGCATTGTGGGCCGCGCGCACGCGGCCGGCTGCGCGGCGGGCCCTGGGTTCAGGAAGCCGGCAGACCGGCGGGCCGTGCAGGGGGCGGGGCAGGCGCGGCCGGGGTGGACGCCGCCGGCACACGCACCGGCGCCAGACCGAAGCGCCATTGCGCGTAACTCTCGGCGTCTTCGAAGCCGGGCTGGGCCAGCGCATCGAAGCCGGTGCGCTGCAGCGGCCGGCCGGGGGCCAGGCTGTACACGGCCACGATGCGGCGCTGGCCGTCCAGCACCAGGCCCCACTGCGGGGTGCCGGTCATCGGGTCGTGCGGCAGGCGGCGCAGGTGGCGCCGCACGCCGGGGGCGCGCGGGTCGCGCAGCAGTTCTTCCAAAGTGGCCGGCCCGGCCGCGCCGAAGCGGCGCCAGCTTTGCAGCGCGCGCCGGAATTCATCGCCCACTTCCAGCAGCGCGCGTTCGGCGGCGCGGCGCTCCAGCGCGTGGCCCAGCACCACGCTGCCGCTGGCGGCCACGGCCAGCAGTGCCAGCGTCAGCAGCAGCAGCAGGTAGGCGTAGCCCGCTGTGCGCTGGCGCCGGCTGCGTTCACCATTGCGCATAGCTGCTGCCGTCGATGGCGCGCCCGGGTGCGGTGCTGCGGATGTCGTAGACCGCGCCCTTGGTGCCCTCGGGCGCGGGCACCAGCGTCCAGGCCTCGGCCGATTCGACGATGGGGTCCCAGGGCAGCCCGCCCAGGTAGCGTTTGTCCACCAGTTCCTGCAGGCTTTCGGGGTAGCGGCCGGTGTCGCCGTAGAACTTGCCGATGACGTCGCGCGTGGTGCGCAGGTTCTCGCGCAGCACCGTTTCCTTGGCCACCTCCACCTTGCCGTAGTAGCGAGGCAGGGCCAGCGTCAGCAGCGTGGCCACGATGGCCAGCACCACCAGCAATTCGATGAGCGTGAAGCCCCGCAGCACCCGCCTGGCCATGCGCTTCACCACCGGCGGTAGGGCACGCCGTTCAGCCCCACGGCGGTGCTGCGCGACAGCACGTCGTAGATGTCGGCACCGGGCTGCGGGTCGTCGGGTTCCGAGGCGTAGGCGCGCAAGGCCCAGGTCTGCGCATCGGACGCGCCGTCGTCGCTGGCGGCCATGGGGTCGCGCGGAATGCGGCGCAGGAAGTACAGCTTGCGCCGCTGCGGGTCGCGCTGGTCTTCCACGCCCTGCACCAGCAGTTCCAGCGTGGGCGGGTAGCCGGTGCTGCCGGCTTCACGACGGATGCGGCCTTCGTCGGCGGCGCGTTTGTAGGCGTCGATGCCGGCGCGCAGTTCGCGCAGGGCCAGACGCAGCTCTTGCTCTTTCGCGCGCTGCACCTGCACCTGCGCCAGCGGCACCACCATGCCCGCCAGCGCGGCCAGGATGGCCAGCGTCACCAGCAGCTCGATGAGCGTGAAGCCGCGCACCGGCGCCGGGTTTCTCATGGCGCCACGGTCACCGTCAGGGGCTGCGGCAGCTGCACGCCCAGCGTGCGGCCCAGCAGGCCCAGCGGCGCGGCGCTCAGCAGGCTGAGGCTGGCCTGGCCGCTGGCCGGGCGGGCCAGCAGCTTCAGCGTCAGGCTGACGGCCGCGGCCTCGCCCACCGCGCCCGTGGTGCCGCCGCGCGTGAGGTTCACGCGCACCTGGCCGGCCACATTGGTCTGGCTGGTGAAGCTGGTGCTGGCATTGCCCTGGCGCAGGAAGCTGCCTTCGTTCACGCCCACCACCTGCAGCACCTGCGGGTCGAAGCCCAGCACCAGCGGCAAGGCCGCCACGGGCTGGTCGCCGCGCGCCAGCACGGTGACGGTGAAGGTTTCGCCCGCGCGCACGTTGGCCGGCCCTTCCCAGCGCAGCGCCACCGCGGTGGCGGGGCTGGTGGCCACACCCCCCAGGGCACCTCCTACACCACCCCCCACACCACCGCCCACGGCCGAGCCCGCTGCCTCGCTGGTGGAGGTGGGGTTGCCGGCGGGCGTGGCCGTCGGCGGGGCGCTGCTCGAAGAGCTGGTCGAAGGCGCGGTGGTCGCCGGCCGCACGGGCGCCGGTGGCGGCGCTGCGCCCCCCACCCCGCCACCGCCGGTGCCCGTTTCGGTGCCCGAATCGAACTGCTGCGCCGACGCTGGCGGCCGCATCACGTTGCGCACCACGCGCGGCGTGATCGACAGCATGATCTCGGTCTTCGAGTTGTCGTCGGTCTGGCGCCCGAACAGCCGCCCCAGCACCGGCACCTCGCCCAGCCCCGGCAGCTTGTCGCCGCTGCTGCGGTCTTCGTCGCGGATCAGCCCGGCCAGCACCTGGTTCTCGCCGTCCTTCAGGCGCAGCACGGTGGAAGCCGTGCGGGTGCCGATCTGGTAGGCCAGCGTGCCCGATTTCGTCTGCACCTGGCTGATGATGTTGCTCACCTCCAGCCCGATGCGGATGGCCACTTCGTTGTCGAGATAGATCGTCGGTTCGACGTCCAGCTTCAGGCCCACGTCGACATAGGTGACCGACTCGGAGACGAAGCCCGTGTTCGGTGCCGAGGTGATGGAGATGTTGGGCACGCGCTCGCCGATGTGGATCTTGGCCTTCTCGCGGTTGCGGGCGCGCACGCGCGGGTTGGCCAGGATGTTGGCGTCGGTGTCGGCCTGGCGCGCGCTGACCGACAACCCCCCCAGCGCCGCGCCCGTGGTGGCACTGCCCAGGTTGCGCAGGTCGCTGAGCGTGAGCGCCGCGCCCGTGGCCGAGGGCAGCGGCGAGAGCGACAGCAGGTCGGGCCAGCGCACGCCCAGGTCGAGCAGGCGCGTGCGCTTGACCTCCAGCACCTCCACTTCCAGCATCACCTCGGCCTCGGGCACGTCGTGCAGAGCCACCACCTTCTCGGCCACGCGGATGGCCTCGGGCGTGTCGCGCAGGATGACGAGGTTCAGCCGCTCGTCCACCGCCACCTCGCGCACCTTCAGCAGGCTCTTCAGCGTGGCCGCCAGGCTCTTGGCATCGGCATTGGCCAGGTAGAAGCTGCGCACCATCAGCGGCTGGTGTTCCTTCTGCTTGGCCGGCGTGTTCGGGTAGACCAGCACCGAGTGGGCGTCCAGCACGCGCTGCTCCAGCTGGTTGGCCGTGAGCAGCATGTTCACCGCCGATTCGACCGTGCTGTTCTTCAGGAAGATGCTGGCGCGCTGGTCGCCGCGCACGTCCTTGTCGAGCACGAAGTTCAGGCCTGATGAGCGCGCCAGCACTTCGAAGATGGTGCGCAGCGGCGTGTCGCGGAATTCGATGGAGATGGGCTTGCGGTAGGCCGCAGCCAGCTCCTTCGGCGCCTGCTGGGCCGTCTGCGCGCTGCGGCCCAGCGCGTCTTCGGCGGCCTGCTGCAGTTCGCGCGCGCGGCGGTGGGTGGGGGCTTCCAGCAGCAGCGGGCGCAGCGTTTCGTTCACGGCGGGCCAGTCGGCGCGGGCGGCGGCCAGCTCGGCTTCGCGCAAGCTGCGCTGCCAGCGTTGCTGCTGCTGCAGCTGGCGCAGGCCGGCCTGGGCGCGGTCGTTGCCCGCAGCCACCGCCAGCACCTGCCGGTAGCCGGCCTCGGCGCCGGCCAGGTCGCCATCGGCCAGCGCCTTGTCGGCCTGGCCCAGCGTGCGCGTCACCAGCCGTTCCAGCGTGCCCAGGTAGGCTGCGCGGTACTCGGCCGAGCCCGGCTCCAGGCGCGAGGCCTCGGCATAACGTTCCAGGGCCTGGGGCAGCTGGCCTTGCTGGCTCAAGGCCTGGCCGTCGCGGAAGGCCGACTGCGCCGCGCAGCCGGCCAGCCAGGCCGCCGCCGCCAGCAAGGCCAGCCGGCGCAGCAGCGGCCCGCACCGACGCAGCAGCGCCTTCATCGCGCTTCCCCGATGGCCACCACGCGCACCTGGCGGCTGGGCAGGTGCACCAGCTGCAGGCTCGGCGGTTCGATGCGTTCCACGCGCCACAGGCCTTCCAGCGTTTCGCCCTCGCGGGCAATGAAGCTCAAGTCGTCTCGGCCCAAAAAGACCTCCCAGGTGTCGTTCTCTTGTTTCTTGCCCAGCACGCGGTAGTTCGGCACCGGCACGGGCGCTTCCACGGGTGCCAGCGCCGGGCCCGGTGGTGGCGGCGGTGGTGGGGGCGGGCGGTGCCAGTCGGCCACCGCAAACAGGTCGGCCTGCGGCCTTGCGCGTGCTTCGGGCTCCGCGCGCGGGCGCAGGGCCTGCACCGGTTCGGCCACGGACTCGGTGCGCGCGGGTGGGCGGCGGGCGGCCGTTGCGGGCGCCACGGCATTCACCACAGCGGCGGCGCGGGGGCCGGGGTTCGGGGTCTTGTCGCCGAAGAAGGCCAGCCAGGCGGCCACGGCCAGCAGCACGAGCCAGAAGCCCCAGCGCAGGCGAGAGGCCGGGGTGGCGGCGGAGGCGCTGGCGCGTGTGTTCATCGCGGCACCTGTGCAGACACCGGCGCGGGCTGAGGCGCCGCAGGCGCGTCGCTGGCCAGCCAGATAGAAAAGCGCAGCCGCGCTTCCAGCCGCGTGTCGCTGGCTTGCAGGCGCTGCAGCTGTACCTGGTCCAGCGCCACGTGCGGCATGCGGGCCAGGCTGCGGTCCAGCGCCTGCCGCATGGCCGCGTACTCGCCAGCCACCGGCACCGTCACCTGCACGCGAAGCAGGCCACCGATGGGGTCTTCGCTGTGCTGGAACTCGGCGCGTTGCCAGGCCAGCTGGGGCCGTGTGAGTGCCACCAGGCGCCGCACCTCGGCCGTGGCTTCGCCGGCAGGCGGCAGCAGGCGGCGCAGCGCGGCCAGTTCCTCCACCCCGGGCGCGGCCAGCGGCGCGGCGCGCACGGGGGCGGCGCTTGGCTTGGTGCCGGCCGCTTGCAGGGCCTGCCGCTGCTGGCCCAGTGCCCAGCCCTGGGCGCCGAAGAAGGCGGCGGCGGCCAGCATCAGCAGGCACAGTGGCAGCCAGGCGCCATGGCGCCACAGCCACAGGCTGAGATGCACCGACGGCGCCACTCGGGGCCGCGCGGGTGCTGCAGGGGTGGCTGCGCTCGGGTTCATGGCGTCAGCACGAGGTCGAAACTCAGGCGCGAGAGCTCGGCGCTGCCCGCCGCGCCGGACGTGCCGGCCAGACCGGCCGGACCGACCGCCTGCCCACCGGCCTCGGGCGGCTCCACCCGCAGCAGCCGCGTGCGCTGGAAACGCGGCGAGGCCTGCACCCGCTCGGCGTGCGCCAGCAGGGCATCCAGCGCCGGCCCTTCGGTGACCACGCGCACCGCACCGCGTTCGGCATCGCTTTCCAGCGCCACCAGCGCCACCTCGGCCGGACGGGCCTCGCGCTCCAGCGCGGCGAAGATGGCCGGCCAGTCGGTGTTGAGGCTGCGCACCACGCGGTTGGCGCGTGCCGCCACGTCGGCACTGACCGCCGGCCGTGCCGTGGCGGCCGGCCGCACGGGCGCCGCTGGCCGGGCCTGCAGCGAACGCGAGTCCACCACGGCTTGCAGCAGCGCACCTTGCTGCATGAAGAAGCCGGCTGCGACGGCGAGCGCCATCACGGCCAGGGCCAGGCCAGCGATGGCGCCGCGCCGGCGGCCGTGCCGATGGCCGAGCAGCCAGGCGGCCGGGGGCGCCCCGAAGGCGGGCGAGTGCAAGGGCGTACGGCGTGCGGCCATGGTGCTTCAGCCCGCCTCGGGCAAGGCCACGCGGCTGGCCCAGGCGGCCTCGCCTTCGTGGGCCTGTTCGGCCACGGGCAGCAGCCATTGCAGCGGCAGGCCGCCGCTGGAGGGCTCGGCCGCGCCCGGGCCGCCAGCCCCGTGGCCGCGCAGCGCTTCGCGCGCGGCCTCCTGGGTGGCCAGGGCGCGGGCGCTGGCTTCACCAGGGGCTGCACCAACGTCTGCACCAACGTCCGCACCACCGTCCGCATCACCCACCGTGCGCCGCAGGCAGCGCAGCGCCAGCGGGCCCGCGGCATCGCAGCGGCCCAGCACCACGTGCTGTGGCGTGGCGAAGGCGGCCAGCCCTGGCGCAGGGGCGGCGCGCGCCCAGGCCGCCAGCACCGACGATTCCAGCTGCAGCGCGAAGCCGGCTTCCCGGGCCGCCTGCTGCAGCGCTTCGTGCAGCGCGCGTGGCAGGGCCGCGCAGGGGAAAGGCGCGTCCAGGCGCCAGTCGGCCGTGACGACCCAAGGCCCGGCGCCGAATAGCTGCAGCGCGCGCGCCTGGGCCAGGTCTTGCAGTTCGGCCAGCGAACGCAGACCGGCCGGTGGTGCCAGCGGGAAGTGGCGGCACAGGTCGGGCGCCACCAGCACGCGGGCTGCGCGCCGGCGGCCGCGCGCCAGGCTTGCAACGACGGGCGCGCCCCCGCTTCCGCCAGTGCCGCCACTGTCGCCACGGTCGCCACTTGCGGCATTCAAAGCCGCGCTGAAGCCGCAGGCCAGCGTCGCTGCGTCCCAGGGGCCCGCAGCTTGCGCCACCACACGCCCGGCCACGGCCAGGGCCTGGCCGTCCAGGCCCAGCGCCAGTGCCTCAGACCGCCACCGTGACACGGCGCACCTCCTCCAGCGTGGTTTCGCCGCGCCGCACGAGATCGAGCGCCGCTTCCGCGAGGCTGCGCGTGCCCTTGCGCCGCGCCAGTTCCTTGATGCGGCGGATGGGCTCGCGCCCGGCCACCATCTCGCGCAGCTCGTCATCGAGCCGCAGCACCTCGGCCACGGCGCGCCGCCCGCGGTAGCCGGTGCCGCGGCATTCGCCGCAGCCCATGCCGCGGCGGAAGCGGAAGCCCGCTGCTGCCTCGGCCGTGAGGCCCACGCGCTGCAGCTCGGCCGGCGCCGGGGCTTCGTCACGCGTGCAGTGCGGGCAGTTGGTGCGCAGCAGGCGCTGCGCCCAGATGCCGTTCAGCGCCGAGGCCAGCGCATACGGGTCCAGCCCCATGTGCGAGAAGCGGCTGAAGACATCGAACACGCTGTTGGCGTGCACCGTGGACAGCACCGTGTGGCCGGTGAGTGCGGACTGCACGGCGATCTCGGCCGTGTCGCGGTCGCGGATCTCGCCCACCATGATCTTGTCGGGGTCGTGGCGCAGGATGGAGCGCAGGCCGCGCGCGAAGCTCAGCCCCTTCTTCTCGTTCACGGGAATCTGCAGCACGCCGGGCAGCTGGTATTCCACCGGGTCTTCGATGGTGATGATCTTCTCGCGCCCGGTGTGTGTTTCCGAGAGGGCGGCGTACAGCGTGGTGGTCTTGCCCGAGCCCGTGGGCCCGGTCACCAGCAGCAGGCCGTGCGGCGCTTCGATGAGCTCGCGGATGGTGGCCAGCGCGTCGTCGTCGAAGCCCAGGGCGTCCAGCGTGAGGCGGCCGTGGGCTTCGATGACGGACTGCTTGTCCAGGATGCGGATGACCGCGTCTTCGCCGTGCACGCTGGGCATGATGGACACGCGCAGGTCGATGCGGCGCTCCTGCGCCAGCACGCGGAAGCTGCCGTCCTGCGGCACGCGGCGCTCGCCGATGTCCAGCCCCGACAGCACCTTCAGGCGCGACACCACCTGCTCGGCCAGCGCCCGCCCCTGCGGCTGGGCCACGGTGTCCAGCACGCCGTCGATGCGGTACTTCACCGCCAGGCCGCTGGCCGAGGCTTCCAGGTGCACGTCGCTGGCGCCGGCCCGCAGTGCGTCGTAGAGCGTGGAATTCAGCAGGCGCACCGCCGGCCCGGTGGCTTGCGACAGCGTGGCCAGCGACAGCACCTCGGTGGCGCCTTCGCCCGCGGCTTCGCCCGGCGCGCCGGTGTTCACGTCTTCCAGCGCGCGGGCCTGGGCCTCGTGCTGGTTCAGGCAGGCGTGGATGTCTTCGGCGGTGGCCAGGGCCGCGCGCACCGGGGCCTGGGCCCAGTCTTCCAGCTGCAGCAGCAGGTCCTGGTCGAAGGGGTCGGGCAGCACGGCCACCAGCGCCGCCCCGCCGTCGTCGGGCCCGGCCTGCAGCAGCAGCGCGCGGCGCTGCTGCGCGCGGGCCAGCGGCAGGCGGTCGAAGGCCGGCGCGCGGCGCTGCAGCTCGGCCATGTCGAAGCACGGCATGCCGAAGGCCTGGGCCAGGCCCTGGGCGGCCTGCCAGTCGGTGCAGCCCCAGGCCAGCGACAGCTGGCGGATGGCGTCGCCTCGGCCCTGGCGCAGGCGCTGCAGCAGGGCGGGTTCCAGCGGGCGCGGCGTGCCGGGGCTCATTGCAGGCTGCCCGCGAGGTCGAAGATGGGCATGTACAGCAGCAGCACGATGCCGCCGATGACGGCGCCGATGGCCGCCATCAGCACCGGTTCGAAGGTGCGCGAAAAACGCTCCACCCAGCGCGCCGTCTCGGCGTCGTGGTAGGCGGCGGCGCGGCTCAGCATCTCGGCCAGCTGGCCCGAGCGTTCGCCCGCGCGCACGAAGCGGCGCGAGACCGGCGTGGCCAGGCCGGCTTCGTCCAGCGCGGCGGAAAGCGCCTGGCCTTCGGTCACCTGCGCCAGCACGCGGTCTACCGCGCCGGCGCGGCTGGCCGGCAGCACCGAACGCGCCAAACCCAGCGCCTGCTGCACCGGCAGGCCGCCCCGCAGCAGCAGCCCGAGCGTGAGGAACAGGCGCGACAGCGTCATCAGCTCGATCCACCGCGCCATGCCCGGCACCACGCGCGCCACAGCGGCCAGGCCGCCCTGCTGCAGCGCCCGCCACAGCAGCAGGCCGCCCAGCCCCAACACGGCCAGCGCGGTGCCGCCCAGGGCCCAGCCGTGCTGGCCCACGAAGCGGCCCCAGTCCAGCAGCAGCTGCGAGCCCCAGGGCAGTTCACGCGGGCTGCCCAGGTAGACGGCGGAAAAACGCGGCACCACCCAGCCCATCAGGAACACCGCCACCAACCCGCCCACCACCAGCAGGATGGCGGGGTAGATGGCCGCGCTCACCATGCGCTGGCGCACGGCCTGCACGCTTTGCGAATACCCGATGAAACGCTCCAGCGCACCGGCCAGTTCGCCGGTGTTCTCGGCCGCTTCGACCACGCCCGTGAACAGCGGCGGGAACACCGCGCCTTGCGCACGCAGCGCAGTGGAAAAGCGCTGGCCGTTGTGCAGCGCGGCGATCAGGCGCTCGAGCACGGCGCGCGTTTCGGCGCCGCGTTCCTTCTCGTGGAAGGCCTCCAGGCTTTCCACCAGCCCCAGCCCAGCCTGCGTGAGGGCGTGCAGTTCCTGCGCGAACAGTTCCACCGAAAAGCGCTCGCCGCGGCGTGCCAGCGCCAGCGCGCGCGCCGGCCGCAGCGACAGCGCCACCAGCTGGCGCGTGTGCAGCTGCGCGCGGGCATCGGCTTCGTCGGCGGCTTCCAGCTCGACATCCAGCACCTGCTGTGAAGCGGCGTCCACCGCCCGGGCGCGGAACTGCATGCTGCGCGGGCTTCAGCGGTGGTTCAGGTCGGCCGCGTCGCCCTCACCGCCGGGCTGGCCGTCCTTGCCCAGGCTGGTGATCTCGAAGTCGCTGCCGTCGGTGCCCGGCGAGCGGTACTGGTAGGGCCGGCCCCAGGGGTCGGGTGGCACCGTCTTCTCGAGGTAGGGCCCATTCCAGCGCGCGGCATTCGCGGGCTTGACGAGCAGCGCCTCCAGGCCTTCCTCGGTGCTGGGGAAGCTGCCCACGTCCAGCCGGTAGGCGCCCACCGCGCGTGCGAAAGCGGCCATCTGCGAACGCGCCACGGCCTGTTCCGACTTGCCCACCTGCGAGAAGTACTTCGGCCCGACATAGGCCGCGAGCAACGCGATGATGGCCACGACCACCAGCAGTTCCAGCAGCGTGAAACCGCGGGGGCGTGGGCGAGCGAGGATTCGGCGTGAGGGAGCCATCGGGACTGCAGCGTGCTGAGGTGGCGGCCATTGTGGCGGCTTCGTGCCGAGAGTCTGCGTCTGCTGAAGTGGGCATGCAGGCCTCGTCGGCGCGCGCAACTCGCGCGCCCCCCTGAATGCGGGAGATGGTGGTCACACCCTGACACCGTTGCGTCGTAGGTGTGAGAAATAATGAAGAAAACGAGGGGCAAGGGAGAAGCTCATGGTGCCAACGATTCAATGGGCGCGGCGGGTTCGCCGCGGTTTGCAGACCGCCCTGGTGGTGGCCGCAGGGGCCTTCTCGGTGCAGGCGCAGGCCTACACGGTGTCGCTTTTGCCGGCCGCGCAGACGGTCAGCACAGGGGCTACGGTGGCGGTAGACGTCATGCTCTCCGACCTGAGTTCTCAAGGTGTCGGGAGCTATGACTTCGTGCTGGGCTTCGACAGCAATGTGTTGGGCTTTGATCGTGTCGAGGACGGTTTTAGTCTTGGCATCGCCCTCGGCCTTGTGCCTACGCTGACTGGTAACTCCCTTCGCTTGATCGATTTTTCGCTGGACGACCCACTGTGGCTAGCCAGCCAACAAGCGGGTGACTTGACTTTGTTTACCGTGTACTTCAACGCGGTGAATGTGGGCTCCAGTCTGTTGAACATGCTGACCGGGACCCTCTCTGACGTGAACGGCGACATCGTGTCCTTCACGTCTAACTCCGCGACGGTCACCGTGCAGGCAGGAACGCCCGCGCCCATGCCGGAGCCTGGGACGGTGGGCCTGCTGCTTGCTGCAGCGGTATCTGCGGCGCTTGCGCGTCGCCGCCAGCCCCAGGGCTGATTGAATATCCCGAGGCGTGCGCTGGCCGATCGGTCGACGCGCGCTTCGTTGCCTTGAGGAGGCGCGTCGGGATATTGGCCAAGGCCAGACTCCCCAGCGCCGTAGGCCCCGACGAGGGTCGTTTACAGGAGGAGTTCGTATGCGCAGCGTGTCCTTGCTTGTGCTTCGCCTTGTCTTCGCGTCTTTGCTTGCCTTTACTGGCGGCCAGGCATGGGCTCTGAAGTGCGATGTTGATAACAACCGTCGCATCGACCGCGCCGACTTGGTTCTGATTCAGAACGCATTCCTCGCGAACGCTCAAGTCACCGGCCCTGACGACCCGCGCGACGCCGACAACAACTTCGCCATCAACTCGGCAGACGGCCGCATCTGCGCCCTCCGCTGCACCTACCCCAGCTGCGCCAACAACGGCGCCCCCCGTGCCGACGCCGGCCTCGACCAGACGGTGCGCGTGAACGAAACGGTGCGCCTGAACGGCGCCGCTTCCAGCGACCCCGATGGCGACCCCCTCACCTACACCTGGGTGCTGCAAAGCCGGCCGACTGGCAGCGCCGCCGTGCTGGCAGGCGCCGGCACGCTGAACCCCAGCTTCGTGGCCGACCGGCCGGGCAACTACACCGTCTCGCTGGTCGTCAGCGACGGCCGGCTCAGCAGTGCGGCCGACACCGTCACCATCAGCACCCGCAACTCGGCCCCCGTGGCCAACGCGGGCGCCGACCAGACCGCGCGTGTCAGCGAAACCGTCACACTCGACGGCCGCCTGTCCAATGACGCGGACGGCGACGCGCTCACCTACGCCTGGCGCATCGTCAGCGCGCCGGCTTCCAGTGTGGCCGCGCTCGACAACTCCGCCGCGGTGCAGCCGCGCTTCGTGCTCGATGCCGCGGGCACCTACGAGTTCGAGCTCGTCGTCAACGACGGCGTGGAAGCCAGCGCGGGCGACCGCGTGCTCGTCTCCACGCTGAACAGCGCCCCCGTGGCGCGGCCGGGCAACGACCGCTCGGTGGCGCTGGGTGCCCTGGTCACGCTGGACGGCAGCGCCTCCACCGATGTCGACGGCGACACGCTCACCTACGCCTGGAGCCTACTCAGCGCCCCTGCGGGCAGCACGGCCGTGCTGACGGCCCCGTCTTCGGTGAACCCCAGCTTCGTGGCCGACCGGCCCGGCAGCTACGTGGTGCAGCTCATCGTCAACGACGGCCAGCTCGCCAGCCCGCCGGCCACCGTCACCATCACCACCGACAACGCCGCGCCCAGCGCCAACGCCGGCCCCGACCAGACCGTGCCGCTGGGCGCCCTGGTGCAGCTGAGTGGCACGGCCTCCAGCGACCCCGAGGGCCAGCCGCTCACCTACGCCTGGAGCCTGAGCAGCCGCCCTGCCGGCAGCAGCGCCGTGCTGGACAACCCGAACGCCGCCAACCCGCGCTTCACCGCCGACCGCGCCGGCACCTACGCCGTGCAGCTGATCGTCAGCGACGGCGTGCTGTCCAGCGCGCCCGACACCGTCATCATCTCCACCGAGAACTCGCGCCCGGTGGCCAACGCCGGCCCATCGCAGGCGGTGAACACGGGCAGCACCGTGCAGCTGGATGGCAGCGGCTCGGCTGATGCCGACGGCAACCCGCTGAGCTACAGCTGGTCGTTCACCACCCGCCCGGCCGGCAGTGCCGCCGTCATCAGCCCCGCCACCAGCGTGCAGCCGGCCTTCGTGGCCGACCTGCCCGGCACCTATGTGGCGCAGCTGATCGTCAGCGACGGCACGCTGGCCAGCGTGCCGGCCACCGTCACCATCACCGTCACCACGCCGAACCGGCCGCCGGTGGCCGTGGCCGGCGCCGCGCCCACCACGGTGGACGTGGGCAGCACCGTGACGCTCAGCGCCGCGGGCTCCAGCGACCCCGACGGCAACCCGCTCAGCTACGCCTGGACGGTGGCCAGCCGCCCCGCGGGCAGCAGCGCCAGCATCACCGGCGCCAGCAGCGACACCGCCAGCTTCGTGCCCGACCAGCCCGGCGCCTACTCGCTGCAGCTCACCGTCTCTGACGGCACGCTCAGCGCCACTGCGCTGGCCAGCATCACGGCCAATGCCGTGGCCACGAACCGGCCGCCGGTGATCGTCACCGCACCTTCGCTGGTGGCGACGGTGGGGGCGCCCTATCTCTACGACGTCGACGCCACCGACCCCGATGCGGGCGACACGCTGAGCTACAGCCTCGTCACCGCGCCGCCGAACATGGCGATCAACCCGGCCACGGGCCTGGTGACGTGGTCGCCCACGCCGGTGCAGCTGGGCAACCAGGCCGTGACGGTGCGCGTGACCGACGCCGCCGGCCTGAGCGCCACGCAGAGCTTCACCGTCGTGGTGGGCGCGCAGCCCACGCCGCTGCAGCTGTCGGCCGGCCTGAACCCGAGCATTGCCAACGCCGGCCAGACCGTCACGCTGACGGTGGCCGTCAGCGGCGGCAATGGAGGCGCCGTCACCACCACCGCCACGCTGAATGGCAGCACGCCGCTGCCGCTGGTGGGCGGCACGGCCAGCTTCACGGCGCCCCCCGCCGGCGTGCACACGGTGCGCGTCGTGGCCACCGGCAGCCCGGTGAACGGCAACACCCCGGCCGCGCAGACGCGCGACCTGCTGCTCACCGTGCGCGACGGCACCGACGTCACCGCCCCGGTGGCCGCCATCACCAGCCCGGCCGCCGACAGCGAAGTGCTGCAGCCCGTACCCGTGGTGGGCACCGCCACCGACGCACGTTTCGCCTACTACCAGCTGCTGCTGAAGCCTGCCGGCGCACCGGCCACGGCCTGGGTGGAAATCCGCCGCGGCCTGTCTGCCGTGTCGGCCGGCACCCTGGGCACGCTGGACCCCACCGCGCTGGCCAACGGCGTCTACGACCTCGGCCTGAACGTGGTGGACGTGAACGGCCGCGCCAGCACCGCGCAGGTCACCTTCGAGGTGGCGCGTGACCGCAAGCTCGGCAACTTCCGCCTCAGCTTCACCGACATCAGCGCCGATGCCAGCGGCATGCCGCTGGTGCTGACGCGCACCTACGACAGCCTGAAGAAAGACACCCTGGGCGACTTCGGCTGGGGCTGGAGCGCCGACGCCACCGACGTGAGCGTGCGCAAGAACATCGTGCTGGGCCTGAACTGGCAGCTGGTGCGCAGCGGCTTCAACCAATGCCTGCGCCCGGTGGGCAACCGCCGCGTCACGGTCACCTTGCCTGATGGCGGTGTCTACCGCTTCCAGGGCCGCAACGTGCCCGAGTGCGCCTTCGCGGTGCCCCCGGCCGTGAACATCGTCTTCGACCCGCTGCCCCTGCCCGTGGGGGGCATGGCCGGCGCGGCGGCCGGCGGCGGCCGCCTGGAAGTCATCAACACCGAACTGGTGGAGTTCCGCGGCGGCCAGCTCTTCAGCTTCGACGCCCTGGGGCCCTGGAACCCCACCGACTTCCGCTTCACCAACGCCGACGGCACGCGCTACACGCTGCGTGAAGGCGTGGGCGTGGTCTCGATGACCGACCGCTACGGCAACACCGTGAACTACGGCCCGGGCGGCATTCAGCACAGCGCTGGCGTGGGCGTGACGCTCACGCGCGATGCGCAGGGTCGCATCACGCGCGCCACCGACCCCGCCGGCCGCAGCCTGACCTACGCCTACAACAGCGAAGGTGAGCTGGCCAGCGTGACCGACCGCCGCGGCGACATCACCTACTTCCAGTACGAAACCGCCACGCGCCAGCCTGGTGCCGGCGACAGTGGCAGCGTCAACAGCGCCCACCTGCTGGCCAGCATCACCGACCCGCGCGGCGTGGTGGTGATGCGCGCGCAGTTCGACGAGTTCGGCCGCCTGGCCGGCAACGCCGACGGCAATGGCGCCACCACCACACAAACCTTCGACGAGGCGAACAACCTGCAGCGCGTGGTGGACCGCCGCGGCAACGCCACCACCTACACCTTCGACGCCGCCGGCAACATCACCCGCGTGGCCGACGCGCGGGGCGGCATCACCAACCTCACCTACGACGCCAACGGCAACGAACTCACGCGCAGCGACCCGCTGGGCCACACCGTCACCAAGACCTACAACCCGGTCACCGGCAAGGTGCTGACCGAGCGCGACCCCCTGGGCCGCACCACCACCACCACCTACGTGACGGGCGGGCTCGACTTCGAGCGCCAGAACCCGGCCTCCGTGACCGACCCGCTGGGCCGCGTCACCAACTACGCCTACCGCCCGGGCGACGCCACCACCCCTGGCGCCGTTCCCAGCAGCATCACCGAGCCGCTGGGCCGCGTTACGACCATCGGGCAAGACGCGCGCGGCAACCTGAGTTCGCTGAATGTCGGCGGCATTGCCACCACCTACGCCTATGACGCCCAGGGCCGCCGCACGCGTGAAACCGACGGCGTGGGCAACGTGGTGGACTACACCTTCGACGCCAACGGCAACGAGCTCACGCGCCGCACCACGCGCACCGTGGCCGGTGTGCCGCGCGTGGAAACCACCACGCGCGTGTACGACGGCGAGAACCGCGTCACCCAGGAAACCGACCCCACCGGCGCCGTGCGGCGCATGAGCTACAACGCCGCGGGGCAGATGGACACCAGCACCGACGCGCTGGGCCGTGTCACACGCTACAGCTACGACGCGAACTCGCGCCTGGTGCGCACCGAGTTCCCCGACGGCAGCACCGAACTGGTGGGTTACGACGCCAACGGCAACGAAACCAGCCGCACCGACCGCCAGGGCCGCGTGACGCGCATGGTGTACGACGAGCTGAACCGCCACGTCGAGACCGAGCACCCCGACGGCAGCCGCGTGCTGATGGAGTACGACGCCGCCGGCCGCATGACGGCCGAGGTGGACGGCACCGGCGCGCGCCGCGCCAGCGGCTACGACGCGGCTTCGCAGCTGACCTCGAACACCGACGCCAGCGGCCGCCGCACCGAGCACAGCTACGACGCTGCCGGCAACCGCACGCAGACCCTGCTGCCCGACGGCCGCGTGATCGGCTACGTCTACGACGCGCTGAACCGCCTGACCCGCACCGATTTCCCCGACGGCAGCAGCCACACGGTCACCTACCGCACCGACAACCGCAAGGCCACCGAAACCGACGCGCGCGGCGTGACCACCACCTACGGCTACGACGCCGCGGGCCGGTTGGTGAGCGTGGTGCAAAGCGGCATTGCCACGCCCACCGCCTACGGCTACGACGAGACCAACGCCCGCACCCTGCAGCGCGACGCTGCCGGGCGCGAGGTGCTGTGGCGCTACGACGAAGCCGGGCGTCCCACCCGGCGCACGCTGCCTGACGGCACGAACGAGAACTTCAGCTACGACGCCGAAGGCCGGTTGACGGTGCACAGCACCTTCGGCGGCCAGAGCATCACGCGCACCTACGACACCGAAGGCCGCGAAACCAGCCGCAGCATCGCAGCCACGGCCAACGCCCCGGCGCGCACCATCACCTGGACCTACAACGCCGACGGCCAGCGCGCCACGCAAACGGAAACCGGCCCCACCTCGGCGCAGGGCACCACCACCTACACCTACGACGCCAAGGGCCGCCTCACCGGCCTGTCGGGCCCGCAGGGCACGTTGGGCTGGGCCTACGACGCGGCCGACCGCATCACCCGGCGCAGCACCAGCGAAGGCAACACCGACTACACCTACGACGGTGACGGCCGCCTGACGCGCCTGGTGGCCCCGGATGGCAAGGCCACCACCTACAGCTACGACACCGCGGGCCGCCCGCTGCGCAGCGAGCAGGTGCTGGACGCCGGCGCGGGCATCGAACTCGTCACCGAACGCCGGCACGACGCGCAAGACCGCCTGGTGGCCATTGCGCACCTTCGCCGCCAGGGCGGCGCCAGCACCTTGCTGGCCGGCCAGGCCCTCACGCGCGGTGCGGGCGGCGCGGTCAGCCGCATCAGCACCTACGACAGCAGCGCCGCCTTCGTGGCGGGCACGGGCAGCTTCAGCGGCAACCCGGTGCGCGTGCAGACCTTCGGCTACGACGCCAACGCGCGGCTGACCAGCGAGCGCAACTACAAGGGCGCACAGCTCGCGGCCTTCCTGGGCAACCCGGCGGCCGCAGCCACCGAGGCCACGGCCTACACCTACGACAACGTGGGCAACCGCACGGCCAAGACCGTGACCACGGCCGCCGGCACCGACAGCACCAGCTACAGCTACGACAACAACGACCGGCTGACCAGCGAAACGCTGACCACGGCCACGGGCAGCACCGTCACCACCACCTACAGCTGGGACGGCAACGGCAACCTGGCCAGCAAGAGCAGCCCGGGCGAGTACACCGGCTACATCTTCGATGCCGACAACCGGCTCATCGAAGTGCGGCGCGGCCCGACCCAGGGCACGGCCAGCACGGTGGCGAGTTACGGCTACGACGGCGATGGCCAGCGCATCCGCAAGACCACGCCGGCCGGTAGCACGCGCTACCTGATCGACCCGACGACCGAATGGCCGCAGGTGGTGCTGGAAAGCGGCGCCACGCAGGCCACGGCCTATGTGTGGGGCGACACGCTGCGCCAGCAGGCGCGCGGTTCAGCAGGCACGGCGGCCACGGCGCCGGCTGAGAACCTCATTCCGCTGCAGGGCCACCTGAACACCACGCTGGCGGCCATCGACACGGCCGGTGCGGTGGTGGAGACCACCGAAGCCACGGCGTATGGCGAACTGGCGAACACCAGCCCGCGGCTGAGGCACCAGTACACGGGGGAGTACTGGGAGGCGGAGGCGGGGCTGACGTACTTGCGGGCACGGTGGTATGCGCCTGACAGTGGTCGCTTCCTGTCGCTGGATCCACTGCTGGGCAAAACCACTCTGCCGAAGTCCATCGCTCGGTACGTCTATGGCAATTCGGACCCACTCCAATACGTTGATCCGAGTGGGGAGATGTCGCTGGCATCTGTTGCTGGAGTTTCGATCAACATCGTCTCCGGTTTCGCAACGCGAGCTCAGTTCGCGTTCCAAACTGGACGGGTTGTCGGTGGGCAAGCAGTTCGTACGCTCGGCAAAGTGGTCGAACGACGCGTTCAAGAGATGATTCGGCAATGCTTCCAAGGGCCGATTCAGCGGAACATCCCCGTAGGTGCGGGCCGCCGGAGCATTGATTTCCTGTTGGAGTTGAAGGGAAGAAATGAGCTCTTGGAGGTCAAGTACAAGGTTCCGAAGGCTGGCTCCGAAGCACTTACTCGACTCATCAATCAGATCCGCGATGCGCAAGGCGATAAGCGGCCAATATCAGTTTTCTTTAGCCAACCTTTCAGCGAGGCTCAACGCAGGCGTATTCTCAATGCGCTGGGGCCGGACGCGCCTCCTGTTAACCTCATCGGCGGCTTTGTTGAACTGGCGCAGTACTTCGGCGAAGCGTTCATTGACTCTTGCATTTGATGGAAAGAAGCCCCAACCGTCTTGACTGGCCGCATTGGCAAGCCCTGCTGGCTGCCGGCCTGCGTGATACCGAAACGCACGGCCTGCCTGCCGCCGTGCACGCTTACCTGCTGGCGCGCTGGCGGCTCGATGAGCCGGCGCAATGGCGGGCCTTCGGCAATGGCTGGTCGCAGATGGCGGGTGACGAGCGGGGCCAGTTGGCCAAACAGCACTTGCTTGCGCCCGGCGAAGACGCGGCCGAGCCTTTGCTGCGCGTGGCGCGCCTGCAGGTGCTGGTGGAAGCCCGCGAACCGGGTGCGCCGCTGGTCTTGCCGCAGGCCCGGGCGCTGCTGGAAGGCTGGGCGGGCGAGTATTCGAAGTTCGGCCTGTCCAGCGCCGGGGGCCAGTTGCTGGATGTCCTGGCCGAGGGCCTGGCCGACTGGCTGGGTGCCGCACTCGCACGCAAGCCCTGGCCGGCGGCTTCCAGCATCGGGGCCCTGGTCGGCGTTGCTGCCGCGCATGCCCGCTGGTTGGGCCAGAAGCCGCTCACGGCGGTGTGCTTCCCCTTCGGGCCTTTGGTGCAGTTGCTGCAGAAAGCCGCGCCCGGTGCCCCGGAACTGGGCGCAGCCGCGGCCGATTACGCCGCTGCGCTGGGCGCCTTGGTGCTGGTGGAGTCTTCAGAGCGGCGCCGCCGCGACCAGTGGGTGGAGAAGCTGCGTGCCGTGGCGGCGGTGCCGCCTGCCGGCCCCGCACGCTGAAGCAGCGCCGCCGTCACGCCGGCCAACCCGGCCGCAGCCGCTGCCAGGCCGCCACGGCCAGGGTGTGCATCCAGACGAACTCCAGCCCGAACCAGTGCAGCGCTTCATCGACGAAGCCGGGTGTCAGGCGCAGCCGGTTGTCGGCCTGGGCCTCGGCCCAGCCCTGGCTGACGCAGGCCTGGATGAAGTTGCGCACCGTGTTGCGCGCCAGGCCCGAGCGCTGGGCCAGTTCTTCCGGCACCACCAGGGCCAGCGCGCCGCCGTCGGGCTGCAGCGCCGCGCCGCGCATCAGACTGAGGAAGAGGTGGTAGCCCTTTTCGCGGTCGGTCACCCAGCGCATCGCCGGCAGGCCCACGGTGATGGCGTAGCGGTCTTCCAGCAGCGCGCTCAGCCGGTAGGTGAAAACCTCGCCCACCAGCCCGGGCCGTTGCACCATGCGTTCGGGCGGCTCGGGCAGCGGCAGCACGGGCGCCAGGCCGCGCAGGAAGCCGGCTGTCCAGCCGGCCATGGCCTCGCGCAGCGCGGGCGTGGGTTCCAGCGGGCGCCAGCGGGCGTCGCCCACGTGCGCCATGGGCTGCAGCAGGCCCGAAGCGCGGGCATGCCCGAGCATCGCCTTCACGCGCCAGGGGCTGGCGCTCACCAGCCCGCGGCCCAGGCGCTCGTAGAACGCCAGCAGCCGCGCCTGCGTGATGCTTTCCGTGGGCCGTGCGGGGTCGCGCACATGGTCCAGCCACAAGCAGGCCACCATCATCACGTAGCGCGCGTTGTTGCGCATGGCCGAGGGCAGCACGGGGTGCGACTCGTAGCCCGCCTGCCAGCAGGCGGCGAAGTGCTGCACCTCCTGCAGGAAGCCGGGCCGTTGGCGCAAGGCATCGGCGGTGCTGCGGAGCCGGGGCGCGTCCAGCGTGCCTGCGCGCCAGGCGCTGGGGTGGTGGCGCAGCCAGGGCGCCGGGGGCTCGAGCATCGCACCAGCCTTGCATGCGGGTTGCATATCCGCTGCCCGAAGGAGGGCCGGGCCGCATCCCAGGGCTGAGGGAATGAGGTCGGAGTTTGACAGAAGCCCGCCGCTGCAAGCCGCACGATGGGCGCACCTTCAGTTCCGCACCTTGGTGCTGCTCTCTCATGCAATACAGCTACATCCCGCTGCCCGAAACCTTCAAGCGCGATTCCAGCGTCAGCTGGGCGCGGCGTGCCAGCGACCCCGTGCTCACGCGCATCGACAACCTGTTGAACTTCTACCAGCGCCGGCGCTTCGCCACCCAGACCGAAGACCAGTTGCTGGCGCTGGCCGCCCTGACCGACCTCTTCATGGCCACGCGCTACTGGGTGCGGCTGGCGGCCAACGCCCAGAACCACGCCACGCTGAAGTCTGAGCGCCTGCCCGCCGTGCAGGCGCTGCACGGGGCCGTGGTGGAAGCACTGCGCCAGCAGGTGGGCTGCAGCGACGCCGCGGCCGTGGCGCAGTTCGTCACCGATTTCAAGTGCCGCACGCTCACCGACCACGGCGCCTTCATCGACCAGCTGGTCGGCGACACGGTGGACACCGCCACGCCGCCGAGCGCTTACTACTTCAACACGCTGCGCCGCCAGGCCACGGCGGTGCGTTTCGAGAACGGCGTGGCCTATCGCCTGTCGGCCAAGGGCACGCAGCGCATGGTGAAGCTGAATTCGGCCGACTTCCACTCGGCGCTGGTGCGAAAGGGCGTGCCGACGATGAAGGCCTGGGCACCCTTTGCGATGGGTGAAGAAGGCGATCTCTACATGACGCGGCACTTCATCAGCCTGGCCGAGGACGGCAACGATGGGCAGGAGGTGATCTACCACTCCACCTACACCGGCGGCGGCCCGCTCGTGGCTGCCGGCACCATGCTGGTGGTGGACGGGCTCATCCTGGGCATGCGCGGCGACAGTGGCCACTACAAGCCCACCGACCACAACCTCACCGAGGCCCTGCGCGTGCTGGCCACGCGCGGCGTGAAGGTGCAGCGCATCAAGGTGTACGACTGGGACGCCGACAACCCGCGGCCGCCCATGCGCGCGATGGACTTCATTGCCAGCCAGCGCCAGAACTTCATCCGGCAGTTGGGCGTGAAGAAGCAGGCAGCGCTGCAGCGCGCCCAAGCGCCGGCTGTGACGGCGAACCACCCGGTGCCAGGAGTGGCTGCCGTGCACCTGGCACCGCTGTCCGATGCGGTGGAGTATTCCAACGCCTGAGCTTTGCGCTGCACAGCCAGCCTCGTCCAAGTGCTTGGCGCTACGGGTTTGCCTGCCCCCTAACCTACCGAGAGTGGCCCCCGGGGTCGTGGGGTTGTTCAAGCCTGGTGCCGCGCCTAACCTCGTGTGCAACAAGAAATTACTGCACCGAAGAGATCGTCTCTTCGGCGAGGGTGGCTGTTCAGTCGCGGGAGGTAGGTGCTATGAACTTTCTGAAACTTCGCCGGGTGGTGTGGGCCACCCTCTTCGTGTGTGGCACGGCCATGGCGGCGCCGCATGCCAGCGTGCCTTCGGTGGCCACGGTGGGGCGGCCGGTGGCCGTGACCGGGGGCGGGTTCAACCCCGGCGCGCTCATCAGCGTACGCGTCACCGGCCCGGGCGACACGGTGTCGATGGCCGCGGTGGTGGTGGCGGCCGACGGCAGCCTGACCCACACGCTGGTGGTGGCGCAAGACGGCGCCCACCGCGTGCAGCTGCTGCTGGCCGATGGCAGTGCGGCCACGCCCGAACTCCTGTTCCAGGCCACACGCTGAGGGGTTGGCGCCGATGAACGCGTCCCGATTCCACACCGTGGGCCAGGCGCTGGGCGTTTTCTGCGTGGCCTGCTGTGCGCAGTTGGCCGTGGCGGCCAGCCCCGGCCAGGGGGCGCCCGTGGCGTCGCCCACGGCGGGCCTGCACGGCGACCTCATCTACACCTCGCTGCGCACCGGCAGTTCGCAGATCTTCCGCATCGACGCCGACGGCGCCCGCGAAACCCGCCTCACGCAAAGCCAGCACAGCGAACTGCAGCCGGTGTGGTCGCGGCAGGGGCGCATAGCCTTCGTCTCGACGCGTTCGGGCGGCGGTGACATCTACACGATGGACGCCCAGGGCGGCGACCTGCGGCAGCTCACCTCGCGGCCGGGCCTGGAGCAGAGCGTGGCCTGGTCGGCCGATGGCCAGCACCTCGCCTACATCGGCGAAACCGATGGCCGCGCCGAACTGCGGCTGGTCAAGGCCGACGGCACGGGCGACCGCCTCATCGCCGCCGACATGGCGGAAGTGGGGTCGCCGGCCTGGTCGCCCGATGGCACGAAGATCGCCTTCAACGCGAACGTCAACGGCAAGCTGCGCGTGTTCGTCGCCGATCTCGTTTCCGGCGCCATCACGCCGGCTGCCGAAGGCAAGGGCGGCGAGTTCGGGCCGGTGTGGTCGCCTGACGGGCGCAGCCTCGTCTTCGTGCACTCCGGCAGCCGCACCGAGGGCGTGAACCTGCGCAAGGTGCAGCTGGGCAGCCAGACCTCCGTGGCACTCACGAAGGACGGCTACACCAACAGTCAGCCGCGGTTTTCGCCCGACGGCAGCAAGCTGCTCTTCCTCAGCAACGCCACCAGCCAGGGCAGCACGATGAACGTGCACGTGATGAACGCCGACGGCACCGGCGTCGTGAACCTCACGCGCTGGGAACACGCCGACATGGGCGCCAGCTGGTCTGCCGATGGCCAGCATGTCTATTTCATGAGCTTCCGTGATTGGCCCGGGCAGATCTACCGCATCGGCGCCGACGGGCAGGGCCTGCAGCGCCTGACCAAATCAGCATCGCAAGAGGGCTTCCCGGTCGGGCGGCCTGCCGCAACCACCGTGGCGGCTGCGGCCCGCAACCCATGAACCTTCATAACAAGGGCGAGGAGAACACCATGCAAGACAAAGAGCCAGGCTTTCGCGCACCAGCGCGCCCGTGGCGCCACTGGTTGGGTGCAGCGGCCGTTGCAGCCGCCACGCTGCCCATGGCGGCGCAGGCGGCGGTGGTGGTCTACACCAACGATGCCGACTTCGCGCAGGGCGTGCTGTCGGGCGTGAACTTCAACGCTCCCAACAGCAACCAGCTGCAGCTGAACCTGGTGGGCACCACCTTCCCCGTGATGTGGATTGCCAACGCGGGTGAAGACACGCTGTCGAAGATCGACACCAACACCGGGCGTGAACTCGGTCGCTACCGCACCTTCTTCGGCAGCGGGCCCTTCGGCAACAAGGGTGCGTTCAGCGGGCCAGCGCCTTCACGCTCGGCCGTAGACATCGACGGCAACGCCTACATTGCCAACCGCCACTTCGACAGCCGGCCTCCCATGGTGATGAAGGTGCTGGCCGAGACCTCCATCGCCCGCCCCGGGCAGACCGGCACCTCCACCGACGTGGACAACAGCGGCACCATCAGCGCCGCCGAGACCCGGGACGTGGTCAACGGCACCGGCGCCAACTTCGACTGCAACGCCACCAGCTGCGAAAGCCGCGACGAGCGCGTGGCCTGGACCAGCACGCTGCCGGCCACCGAAAACGGCCAGCTGGGGCGTGCGCTGTGCATCGGCACCGATGGCAACCTGTGGGTGGGCGTGTTCAACACCCGCCGCTACTACAAGCTGCGTGCCACCGACGGCGCCATCATCGGTGGCCCCTACAGCGTGCCCTGGAGCCCGTACGGCTGCCTGGTCGACGGCAACGGCATCTTGTGGAGCGCCTCGCTCGGCGGTGTGCTCGGTCGCATGGACACGAACGCCGCCAACCCTGCCACCACCGCAACTGCCTTCAGCGACGGCAGCACGAACTACGGCATCGCGCTGGGCAACGGCAAGGTCTACCTGGCTTCGCTGAACAACCTGGGCTACCGCGAATTCACGCCCGGTGCGAACACCTTCACCACGCCGGGTGGTTCGAAGAACTTCTCGTCCACCGGCATCTCGGTGGACGGCTTCGGCAACATCTGGACCGGGCCCTACACCACGGGCGGCGTGCGCAAGTACGACAAGACCACGGGCGCGCTGCTGTGCAGCGGTGCGAACCAGTTCGCCGGCTCCATCGAGGCCCGGGGTGTGATTGTCGATGCCGACAACAACATCTGGCAGATCAACCGCTTCACCAACAGCGTGGCCAAGTACCGCGGCACCGACTGCGCGCCGCTGGGCACCTTCCCCGTGGGCTTCGACCCCTACACCTACAGCGACGCCACCGGCTTTGCCGCGCGCAACACCACCACGCCCACGGGCACGTGGACGGTGGTGAACGACAGCAGCGTGGCTGGCCAGTCGTGGTCGAAGGTGAACTGGACGGAATCGGTGCCCGCCGGGGCCAGCGTGCTGGTGTCGGCACGTGCCAGCGATGTGCAGGCCAACCTGAGCAGCCTGCCCTTCGTGCCGGTGGCCAACGGTGCCAACCCCGGCCTGACCGGGCGTTTCATCCAGGTGCAGGCGCGCCTGAATGCCAACACCTCCGGCAACTCGCCCATCCTGTTCGACCTGACGCTGACCAAGCCCGACATGGTGTGCGACATCGACCGTGACGGCGATGTCGACAGCGCCGACATCGTGTTGATCCGGAACGCGCTCGGCCAGAGCGTGGCCGCCGGCGACCCGCGCGACCCCAACGGCGACCTGAAGATCACCATCGTCGACACCCGGACCTGTGCCACGCGCTGCACACGCCCGAGCTGCGCGCAGTGACGAGCGCCGCATTCAACCGTTTCCTGAAGGAGTAGCCCCATGAAGCTGAAATCGCTAGCCGCCGCGATGACCCTTGCCATTGCCGGGCTGGGCTCTGCAGGGGCTGCCCCTGTACTGTCCATCGTGCCGGCCCAGAATCAGGTCGCTGTCGGTGGCGCGGTCAGAGTCGCCATCGTCATCAGCGGCCTGGACAGTGCCAGCGAAATCGTAAGCGGCTTCGACCTGAACATCTCCTTCAATACGGGCGCGCTGACCTTGAGTGGCATCGACGTGTCTACGGCGACGGCGGTGATGGGTGGTTCCAGCACCCTGTTCGGGTTCGACACCGATGCCAGCGACGGCATGGTCGGCAGCGATCTGACCTCGTACCTGACCGATGCCCAGCTGGATGCCCTGCAGGGCGACAGCTTCACGCTGATGCTGGTGGACTTCACGGGTTTGGCCGATGGCGTGAGCTTCCTCGACTTCGGCGCCGACCCTGACTTCGAGCGCCTCGTCACGGGGCGCCTCGACGCCAGCGGCTTTGCGGGGGTGCTGAACTTGCAGTACACCGGCGCTTGCGTGGCCGTCGGCACCGGCAGTTGCACCCAGAACCCCATCCCTGAGCCTGCCACCTTCGGCCTGGCAGGGCTGGCCTTGCTGGGCTGCGGGCTCACGCGCAGCTTGACGCGCCGTCGCGAGGCGCAGGTGGTGTCAGCGGCCTGAAACCCTCAAGCCGCCGTGAAGTTGCCGTGAAAGCCTAGCGGCAGCGCGTACGGCAGCACGGCCTGCGCGATGGGCCCGTCTTCGATGTGCGCGGCGTCCAGCAGGTTCAGCACCGTGGCTTGGCGGCGGGCGTCGAAGGTGGTGCCCAGCAGCCAGGCGTCGAGCTCGCCGGTCTTGCCGGGCTTGGGCACGAGCACATGCTCTTCGGCGATGGCGTGCGCGCCGTAGTCGTAACGCCGACTGCGGCCGGTGTGGGTGTCGAGCAGTTGCACGCCATGCAAAAGGTTGAAGCTCGGGCCCAGGCTCGGGCCGCTGCCCGCCCGCCCCGCGTGGGTGGGCCAGGCCGCCCCGGTGAGCAGCCAGCGCGCCGGCAGGCCGATGTGCTGCGGGTGCACGCGCGGAAACTCCACCTCGCCCGCAAAGGCCTGCGTCTGCACGCGCCCGCTGGCCAGGTGCAGGCGGAGTTGGCGCGTTTGCGAGGGGCTGACTTCGTGCCGCCGGCCTGCGAGCAATGCCACGGCGCCTTCGTCCAGGAAGCTGGCGTCAGGCGCGCCGATGTAGCTGAGCACCACCTCGCCATCGCGCGTGTCGTAGGCGTTGCCGACGTGGAACACCATCTCCGGCGCCAGTTCGAAGATGCGCTGGCGCGTGATGTCGGCCTTCTCCATCACCAGCACGCGCAGCGGCTCGCCGGTCTTCATGGTGAAGCGCCGGCGGCCATCGGCCGGGCGCTGCATGAAGTCGAAAGTGACGGGCGGCAACGGCACCACGATGTGGCGCTGCGTGATGGCCATGTCGTGCACCATGCCGCCGGCAAACGGCAGCTCGGTCAGTTGCACGCCCAGCAGCTGGCCCTGCGGGCCGAGGTGCCACACCACGAGCTTGCGGCCTGCCGTGCCGATGTTCCACAGGTGGCCGTCGCGGTCGACCTTGGGGTGGGCTGAAAACGGCATTTGCGCCAGATCGGGCCGCCAGGTGATGGCGCCCCGGGTGCTGAGGTCTTCCGGGCTCAGACCCCAGGCCGACCCGCCTTCCCACATCGCCAGCACGCGGCCGGCGTGTTCCAGCGCGTTGGTGTTGGCGGTGTTCACCGCGTCGGGGCCGCTGATGGGTGGGCCGCCCTGGATGTGCGTGCCCAGCGCCGGCATCAGGAAGCGGCCGGCCTGCTGCTCGGCGCGCAGCTTGGTGGTGCGCACCAGGCGGCCGCGGTGGCGCACGGCGCCGTCAGCCAACGTGAACTGCTGCACCATGCCGTCGCCGTCGAACCAGTGGTGGTAGCGCTGGCCGGCGCGCTCGAAGAGGGCCGGGCCGTTGCGGTAGAAGCGCCCGCGCAGCTCGGCCGGCCAGCGGCCGCGCAAGAGCGCGGTGCCGTCCCGGTCGCCGGTGGCGTCGCTCACGCCTTTCAGCGGCGTGAGCAGCGGCTCTTGCGCGGCGGCGGCATCGAAGTCTTGCGGGCGTGCGGTGCCGGCTGGGGCCGCTTGGGCGGTGGCCGGGCCCAGGCCGGTGGCCGCGGCCAGACCGGCCACGCCTGCCGAGGCCAGGCCTTGCAGCAGATGGCGGCGTTGCATGGTGGAGTGCTTCATCGCAGCCTTCAGAGCGACATCTTCACGGCGATGGGGCTGCCATCCAGCGCCACCTTGCCGGTGTCCCACTGCGGGCCGAACATGCCGGGGTTGCCGGAAGAGCCCCAGGGCTCGGTGGGCAGGCCCATCAGGTTGCGCGCCATCTTGCCGTCGCTGTCGAGGTCTTGGTAGAGCATCAGCGCCACCTGGGTGCCGCTCAGGCCGCACAGCTGCACCTGCATGCGCGCCTCGCCAGCCGGCACGCGCAGCGCCACCATCGGCTTCTTGCCGTAGGTGGCGGCATCGCCGTAGGCGGCCAGCATCAGCTGGCCTTGCTGGGGGCGCACGTTGTCGATGGTGACGGTGGCGCAGCCGGTGGCGGGCGCTGTCGGTGCTGTCGGGGCGGTGGGGGCGGTTGGGGCGGTAGGGGTGGTCTGGGCCTGGGCCGCTGCACTCAGCAGGCACAGGGTCAGCAGGCAGGTGCTGGAAACTTTCATCGCGGGGCTCCTTGGCGGGTGTGTGGGCCGCACTGTGGCGGCGGCCTCGGCACCTGGCGATGGCCTTGCGACGAGTTGCTGGCGCCGGGCGCGAAACGTCATGGGCCCGGCGTCAGTCGCCGCGCACCCGCCCGCGGCCCGCCTTCACCTCGGCGCGCACGGCCTTGCCTTCCAGCCGGCGCTGCTTCGAGCCATAAGTAGGCTTGGTGGCGCGGCGCAGCGTGGGCTGGTGTGTGGCGGCGTCCACCATCTCCTGCAGGCGCAGCAGCGCGTCGGCCTGGTTGCGCACCAGGCTGCGGTGGTCCTGGGCCTTGATGACGACGGTGCCCTCGCCGCTGATGCGCTGGTCGGCCTGGGCCAGCAGCCGCGCCTTCACGTCTTCAGGCAGCGTAGAGGCCGCCACGTCGAAGCGCAGGTGCGCGGCATTGCTGACCTTGTTGACGTTCTGCCCGCCGGCGCCCTGGGCGCGGATGGCGCTGAACTCGACCTCGGCGCGGTTGACCAGCACGCGCCGGGCCATGGCCCTTCAGGCCTTCTTGCCGCGCAGCAGGCCCACCACGAACAAGAGCGCCAGCGCGCCGGCCACCGAGGCGAACCAGCCCGCCGGCTCGCCCGGCGCGTACCAGCCGAACACGCGCCCGGCCACGCCCGCCAGCACCGAGCCGCCGATGCCCAGCAGGCAGGTGAGCACCCAGCCCATCTTCTGTTCGCCGGGCATGATGCCGCGCGCCAGGAAGCCGACGATGAGGCCGAGGAAGATGAGGCTCAGGATCTGCATGCGGTGGCTTTCGGAAACTCAGGGCTGAAGGTGTGAGGGTGGGGGTGCTGGCGCGCTGCAACCCGCAGGCCCAGGTCGCGCCGTTGTTTCATTCGGCGCTGCGAATGGGCACGCGCGGCGCCACCGCGCACATCAGCTCGTAGCCGATGGTGCCGGCGGCGTGGGCCACGTCGTCGATGGCCAGCAGGCTGGGCGCGCCGTCGACGGCCGGGCCGTGGCCCCACAGCGTGACTTTGCTGCCCACGCCGGCCTGCGGCACGGGCGTGAGGTCGACCGCCAGCATGTCCATCGACACCCGGCCCACGGTGCCGGTGCGCACGCCGTCCACCAGCACCGGCGTGTCGCTGCCGGCATGGCGCGGGTAGCCGTCGGCATAGCCGCAGGCCACGATGCCGATGCGCTGCGCCTGCTGCGCGGTGTAGCTGCTGCCGTAGCCCACGGTGTCGCCCGGCTGCAGCTGCTGCGTGGCGATGAGGCGCGAGCGCAGCGTCATGGCGGGCTGCAGGCCCCAGTGGTGGATGTCGTGCGAAGGGAAGTCGGGCGCGCTGCCGTAGGCCATGATGCCGGCGCGCACCCAATCGTTGTTGAGGCCGTGACGCAAGGTCGCCGCGCTGTTGCTCAGGGAACGTTCGCCCGGCAGGTCGTGCGTGGCGGCGGCGAAGGCGCTGAGCTGGTGGTCCACGCCGCGCGGGCCGTCGGCGTCGCTGAAGTGCGTCATCAGCGAAATCTCGTCCACCTGCGGCAGCGCGTTCAGGCGCACCCACGCGCTGCGGAAGGCGGCGGGCATGAAGCCCAGGCGGTTCATGCCGCTGTTCATCTTCAGGAACACGCGGTGCGGCTGCTGCGTCTTGTGCGCGGCCAGCCAGCCGATCTGCTCTTCACAGTGCACCACGTGCCACAGCTGCAGGCGCGAGCACAGTTCCAGGTCGCGCGGCTCGAAGCAGCCTTCCAGCAGCAGGATGGGGCCGCGCCAGTCCAGCGCGCGCAGCCTCTCGGCTTCGGCCAGGTCGAGCAGCGCAAAACCATCGGCGCCGCGCAGCCCGGCGAAGGCACGTTCGATGCCGTGGCCGTAGGCGTTGGCCTTCACCACGGCCCACACGCGCGCATCGGGCGCGGCGGCGCGCGCCCGGCCCAGGTTGTGGGCCAGTGCCGAGACGTGAACCAGGGCTTCGATGGGGCGTGGCATGGCTGTCTTCATTCTGCCAGCGGCCCCGGGACGCGAAAGACCGCGTGCTATAACCAGACGCACAAGAGTTGGAGACACAAGCGCCCGTCATTGGCGAAGGCGCTGCGGTGCGCGCGGCACGATGAAAAAAGGTTTCTCCACCATCATGTCGGCGCAGTTTTTCAGCTCGCTGGCTGATAACGCATTGCTGGTGGCCGCTGTTGAGCTGCTGCGCCTGGGCCAGGCGCCGGCTTGGCAGGTGCCGGCCCTGGCGCCAATGTTCGCGCTGTTCTACGTGGTGCTGGCGCCTTTTGTCGGCGCCTTCGCCGACAGCATCCCCAAGGGCCGGGTGATGTTCGTCAGCAATGCCATCAAGATCACGGGTTGCCTGCTCATGCTCTTCGGCGGCCACCCGCTGCTGGCCTATGCGGTGGTGGGCATGGGGGCGGCGGCCTACGGGCCGGCCAAGTACGGCATCCTCACCGAGTTGCTGCCGCCTTCGCAGCTGGTCAAGGGCAATGGCTGGATCGAGGGCCTGACCATCGCCTCCATCGTGCTGGGCATCCTGCTCGGCGGGCAGCTCATCGGGCCCGCGCTCTCGCCCCTGCTGCTGGCCTTCGACCTGCCGGGGCTGAACCTGGGCATCAGCACCGCGCCGCAGGCGGCCATTGCCAGCATCGTGCTGCTCTACCTCGTGGCGGCGGCCTTCAACCTGTTCATTCCGCGCACCAGCGCGCCGCTCATCCCGATGCAGGGCGCCGCGGCGCTGGTGGGCGACTTCTCGCGCTGCAACAGCCGGCTGTGGGCCGACAAGCTGGGGCAGATCACCCTGGCCACCACCACGCTGCTGTGGGGCATCTTCGGAAACCTGCGGCTCATCGTGTTCGCCTGGGCCGCGGCTGCGCTGGGCTACGGCACGGCGCAGGCCTCGAACCTGGCCGGCGTGGTGGTCATCGGCTCGGTGATGGGCGCGGTGGCAGCCTCTTTCACCACGCAGCTCGACCGCGCCACCAACGTCATTCCCATCGCGGTGGGCGTGGGCTTCCTGATGATCGGGCTGGTCTTCATCGACAGCCTGCTCACGGCGGTGCCCTTCCTGGTGGTGATGGGCGCCATCTGCGGCTACCTCATCGTGCCGATGAACGCGCTGCTGCAGCACCGCGGCCACAACCTCATGGGCGCGGGGCGTTCGATCGCAGTGCAGAACTTCAACGAGCAGGCCTGCATCCTGGGCCTGGGTGCGCTTTATGTGCTGATGACACGCTTCGGCCTCTCGGCCTTCGGCGCCATCACGGTGTTCGGGGTGGTGGTGGCGGTGGTGATGGAACTCATCCGCCGCTGGCACCAGCGCAACACCGTGATACACCGCGAGGAAGTGGAGCGGCTGCTCGTCATCGCGCGCAGCGATTCGCATTGAAGCGGCGCGCCTGAAGCCGCAGCCTACGGTCGTGCCCGTGCCTGGTCCTTCTGGCGCATCGGGCCCATCCTCACCACCCGCCCGCCTGCTGGCTTTGCCGGCCCTCGCCCTGGCCTTCAACGCCTTCGTGTGGGGCGTGTCCTGGTGGCCTTTCCGTGAACTGCAGGCGCGCGGCCTGCACCCGCTCTGGGCCACGGCCTTGATCTACGCGGTGGCCGTGCTGGCCATCACGGGGTGGCGCCCGCAGGCCTGGGGACAGCTGTGGCGGGCGCGCACGCTGTGGGTGCTGGTGCTGGCCTCGGGCACCACCAACGCGGCCTTCAACTGGGGCGTGACGGTGGGCGACGTGGTGCGCGTGGTGCTGCTGTTCTACCTGATGCCGTTGTGGGCCGTGCTGCTGGCGCGCCTGCTGCTGAACGAGGCCTTCACGCCGCTGGCCCTGGCCCGTGTGGCGCTGGCGCTGGCCGGCGCCGCCATCGTGCTGTGGCCTGCGGAAGGGGGCGGCCTGCCGCTGCCGCGCACGCTGCCCGAAGCGCTGGCGGTGCTGGGCGGCTTCAGCTTCGCGCTGAACAACGTGATGCTCAAGCGCGAGGCCCACCAGCCCGAGGCCGCGCGCGCGCTGGCCATGTTCCTGGGCGGGGTGGTGGTGGCGGGCACGCTGGCCACGGCGCTCACGCTGCAGGGCACGGTGGCCACGCCGCCGGTGCCCGCGCCGGCCTGGGTGCTGGGTGCGCTGGCGCTGGCCGCGGCTTTCGTGGCCAGCAACCTGGCCCTGCAGTACGGCGCGGCGCGCCTGCCCGCCAACGTGACGGCGGTGGTGATGATCACCGAGGTGCTCTTCGCCAGCCTCTCGGCCGTGCTGCTGGGCGCCGGGGTGGTGACGCCCGCGCTGGCCCTGGGTGGCGGCTTGATCCTGGCGGCTGCGCTGCTGTCGGTGCGCGGCTGAAGGCGGGCCGGCGTTCGCTGCCGGTTTGCGCGCTGTCAGGCCCTCAGGTCCTCAGGCCGACGGCGTGCCTTCCACCCGGGCGGCGGGCACGCCCTGGCGCTGCATCAGTTTCTGCAGCTCGGGCTTGTCCAGAGGTTTGGCCAGGTAGGCGTCGCAGCCGGCCAGCGCACCGCGCACGCGGTCCAGTTCGCTGTGGTGCGCAGACACCAGCACCACCACCGCGCTCATCAAGGCCGGCGTCTGCTTGATGCGCTGGCAGAGAGACAGGCCGTCGAGCTGGCTGTCGGGCCCCAGTTCGATGTCGAGGAAGACGAGGTCGTAGCTTTGCCGCGCCATCAGCGCGAGGGCCCCTTGGCTGGTGGCAGCGCGGTCGATGTCGACCTGCCAGGCGCCCAGCTGCAGTTCGAGGAAGCGCAGGGCGATGGGGCTGTCGTCCACCAGCAGTGCACGCGGCGTGGGCGGCGGAGCGGGCGGGCGCGGCGGCGGGTTCCTGGCGGGGGGCTTGGCAGCGCGGGCGGTGGGGCGCCTGGGCGGCGCGGGGGGCTCAGCAAGCAGCGGCGCGGGGTTGGGCAGCGGTGCGACAGGCAGCGGCCCCTCATGAGCGACGAACAGGGCGGTTGCCGGGTCGGCGGCGGGCGGGGCCGGGTCTGCCGTCGGTTGCGGGTTGCGCAAGGTCAGTGGCGGCACTTCAGTGGCCGCGTCATCGGCCACAGCCGGTGTTGGCGCAGGCGCTGGGGCCGGCGCAGGTTCTTGGGCCAGCGCGGCCAGCGGCAGGTCGCGCAACAGCGCGTCGCCTTCGGGGTCGGGCGCAGCCACCGGCGTGCCGCGCCGCTGGCGCGCCAGCTGGATGATGGTGGTCTGCGGCCCGGCGTAGTCGTCGCGCGGTGCGCGGGCACCCAAAGCGCGTGCCACCAGGCCATCGAGTTCGCGCATCACGTGCAGCGCGTCGATGGGCCGCATCATCCACGCGCAGCTGCCTTCGGGTGCCTGCTTGCCGATGAAAACGGTTTCGCCCATGCGCTCGATGGCCTGCACCAGCTGCACCGAGGGGCCGTGGTCGGCGTCGGCCACCAGGAAATCGGCGTCGGTGAGCGTGGGCACCTGCTCGTAGGCCGGGCTGCGGTTGTGCGCAAGGCGGAAATACGAAGCCAGCGCCTTGCGCTCGAAATCGCTGAAACCGAGGAAGGCGACGCGGTGCGGCATAGGAAGGGAGACGGGGAAGGGCTGGTGCAGACGCGCCAGCGCCGGATGGTGGCGGGCGGCCCGGGTGCTGTCAAACGCCCGTCCAGGGGCTCGCACGGCGGCACGCACAAGGGTTCTTTGAGGGGCGGCGATAACATGCCGCGCTCACGCCGCACGGGAAGACCCATGACCACCACGCTCTACGATTTCGACGCCGTCAGCATCCAAGGCAAGCCGGCGCAGTTTTCTGCGCAGCGCGGCAAGGTGGTGCTCATCGTCAACACGGCCAGTGCCTGCGGCTTCACGCCGCAGTTCGCGGGGCTCGAGCAGCTGTGGAAAGACTATGCCGACCGCGGCCTCGTGGTGGTGGGCTTCCCCAGCAACGAGTTCGGCGGGCAAGACCCGGGCAGCGACACGCAGATCGCCGCCTTCTGCGAGATGAACTACGGCGTCAGCTTCCCCATGATGGCCAAGACACGCGTGAATGGCAGCGATGCACACCCGCTGTGGCAGTGGCTGAAGGGCGAGAAGCCCGGCCTGCTGGGCAGTCAGGCCATCAAGTGGAACTTCACCAAGTTCCTGGTCGGCCGCGATGGCCAGGTGATCAAGCGCTACGCCCCCACCGACACCCCCGCCGGCCTGCGCGGCGACATCGAAAAGGCCCTGGCGGCCCCCGCCCCCTGAGGAACACGCGCATGAGCTTTTTCAGCCACCTCGAGCCCTACGCGGGCGACCCCATCCTGAGCCTGAACGAGGCCTTCCAGAAAGACGCGCGCGCCGACAAGGTGAACCTCTCCATCGGCATTTACTTCGACGACGCCGGCCGCATTCCGGTGCTGGCCAGCGTGAAGCAGGCCGAGGCGCAGATGCTGGCCGAAAGCGGCCCCAAGCCCTACCTGCCCATCGAGGGTTCGGCCGCAGCGCGCCAGGCCGTGCAGCAGCTCTTGTTCGGCCCCGCGCACGAGGCCGTGCGCAGCGGCAGCATCGCCACGCTGCAGACCGTGGGCAGCAGCGGCGGCCTGCGGGTGGGGGCCGATTTCATCAAGCGCTGGCTGCCCGGCAGCGCGCTGTGGGTGAGCGACCCCACCTGGGACAACCACCGCGCGATGTTCGAAGGCGCCGGCATCACGGTGCACACCTACCCCTACTACGAACCGAAGACAGGCGGCCTGGCCTTCGACGCCATGCTGGCCACGCTGCGCACCCTGCCCGCACGCAGCGTGGTGTTGCTGCACGCCTGCTGCCACAACCCCACGGGCGTGGACCTCACGCCTGCGCAGTGGCAGGCCCTGGTGCCGGTGCTGCGTGAACGCGAGCTGCTGCCCTACCTGGACCTGGCCTACCAGGGCTATGGCGACGGCATCGAGGAAGACGCCTACGCCGTGCGCCTGCTGGCCGCCGAGGGCCTGAGCTTCTTCGTCGCCAACAGCTTCAGCAAGAGCATGAGCGTCTACGGCGAACGCGCCGGCGCCTTGAGCGTGGTGTGCCCCACCGCGGCCGAGGCCGAGCTGGTGCTGGGCCAGCTGAAGGCCACGGTGCGGCGCAACTACAGCAGCCCGGCCCTGCATGCCGCCGGCATCGTCAGCCGGGTGCTTTCGGACCCCGAGCTGCGCCGCAGCTGGGAGGCCGAGGTGGGCGGCATGCGCGAGCGCATCGCCAGCATGCGCCGCGCGCTGCACGGCGTGCTGTCGGCCAAGAAGCCGGGGCGCGATTTCGGCTACTTCCTCACCCAGCGCGGCATGTTCAGCTACACCGGGCTGAGCGCGGCCCAGGTGGACCGGCTGCGCGAAGAGTTCGGCGTCTACCTGGTGCGCAGCGGGCGCCTGTGCGTGGCCGGGCTGAACACGGGGAACGTGGAACGCACCGCAGTGGCGATGGCCGCCGTCATCGACTGAAAGCCCAGGCGGCAGCCGGCGCGGGCAGCCCCGCCATGGCCGCGCTCAGCCGCGGTTGTCTGCCGCCACCGCCCGCACCTGCTCGCGCAGCCAGCGATGCGCCGGCGTGCTGTCGTGGCGCAGGTGCCAGAGCATCTCCACCGTCACCGGGCCCATCGCGAAGGGCAGTTCGCTGATGCGCAGCTGGGGGCCGTAGCCGGTGGCCGGCACGAAACCTTCGGGCAGTACCGTGAGCAGGTCGCTCTGCGCCACCACGCGCCCGGCGGTGAAGAACTGGTTCACCGTCAGCACCACGCGCCGCTGCCGGCCCAGGCCCTGCAGCGCCAGGTCGACATAGCCGAAGGCGCGGCCTGAAAAGCTCACCAGCAGGTGGTGGGCCTGGCAGTAACTGTCCAGCGTGAGGGGCGCTGCGGCCAGCGGGTGGCCGGCGCGCATCACGCAGACATAGCGGGTTTCGTAGAGGCGGGCGTGGCGCAGCAGGCTGTCCTGGCCGCGGGCCACCACCTCGGCCACGGTTTCGGGGAAGAAGCCCACGGCGAGGTCGGCCTCGCCGCTGTCCAGCAGCCGGCGGGGGTCGCGCGTGGTCAGCGGCAGCACGCGCAGGTTCACCTGCGCGGCGCTCTGCTCGATGCGTGCCACCAGGCCCGGGGCCAGCACGGCGGCCGTGGCGTCGGCCATCGCGATGCGCAGCTGCACGGCATCACGCTGTGGGTTGAAGTCTTCCGGCGCCAGGGCCTGGCGCAGCGCGCCCAGCGCTTCACGCACCTGGGGCCACAGGGCTTCGGCCATGGGCGTAGGCTTCATGCCGTGGGCGCTGCGCACGAACAGTTCTTCGCCCACGGCGTCGTGCAGGCGTTTGAGCGCGTGGCTGACGGCCGGCTGTGTCATCGCCAGCGCAGCGGCGGCGCGCGTGAGGCTGCCTTCGCTCATCACGGCGTCCAGCACGCGCAGCAGGTTCAGGTCGAGGGTGCGGAAGTTGAGGGGCATGACCTGCGTTTCGTGAATATCAGCCATGCGCATTATTCACTTGTGCGTACTTCGGGTTAACCCTAAGATACGGCCCATGGCGCCCGACCTGGGCGCCGCTAGAAGGGAAATGCCATGAGCACCATCACCGTCCAGTCGCCGATCAAGGTGGCCACGCCCCGCGGCGCGACTTTCGCCGTCGCCGTGGTCATGGGTGTGCTGCGCTGGCTGGAAGCCACCCAGCGTGCGCGCGCCGAGCGCCGCGTGCAGGCGGCCCGCCTAGCCGAAGCCGCCGAGTTGCGCAGCTACGCCCTGCGTTTCGCCCGCCACGACCCGCGTTTCACCAGCGACCTGCTGGCCGCCGCCGACCGCCACGAGCGCGGCTGAGCCCGCGCGTGCAAGGCCGGAAGGCCTTGCACGGCTGGCGAAGGCCCGAACGCGATTTCACGCGATCGGGCTGAGCCCGCAACCAGATCAGGCCGCCCGCAGCCGCCGGGCGTCGGAACGCATCAACTCGCCGTAGAGGTTCTTCGGGTCGGCCATCTCCGGAATGAGATCGATCACCTGGCCCAGGCCCAAGGGCGCGGCCAGCGCGCCCATCAGGCGCAGAGCGGCGAAGTCTTCCAGTGCAAAACCCACCGAGTCGAACACCGTCACCTCGGCGTCGCTGCGCCGGCCGGGCGCCTGCCCGGTGAGCACGCGCCAGAGCTCGGTGACGGGAAACTCGGCCGGCATCTGCTGCAAGTCGCCTTCGATGCGGGTTTGCGGCTCGTACTCCACGAACACCCGGGCCGCTTCCAGCACCCCGGGGTGCAGTTCCGTCTTGCCCGGGCAATCGCCGCCCACGCCGTTGATGTGCATGCCGGGCGCGAGCATCTCGGGCGTCAGGATGGTGGCGTTGCGCTTGTCGGCCGTGACGGTGGTGACGATGTCGGCCCCTTGCACCGCTTCGGCAGTACTGGCGCAGACCACGGTCTTCAAGCCCGGCACGTCGCGCAGATGGCGCTGCAGGCGTGCGGTGGCGGCCGGGTCGGTGTCGAATAGACGAAGCGTCTGGATGCCCACCAAGTGATGGAAAGCCAGTGCCTGGAACTCGCTCTGGGCGCCGTTGCCGATGAGCGCCATCGTGCGCGAACCCGGCCTGGCCAGCGCCTGCGCGGCCAGCACCGAGGTGGCAGCGGTGCGCATGGCGGTAGTGAGTGTGAGCTCACTCAGCAGCAGCGGGCGGCCCGTGGCCACCTCGGCCAGCACGCCGAAGGCCATCACCGTGGGCAGGCCCTGCAGGCCGTTGGCCGGGTGACCGTTCACGTACTTGAAGCTGTAGTGGGTGGCGTCGGCCACCGGCATCAGTTCGATCACACCTGAGCGCGAATGGCTGGCCAGGCGCGGCACCTTGTCGAATTCGGGCCAACGGCGGAATTCGGCGCCGATGCCGGCGACCAGCTGGCGCAGCACTTCGGGCAGTCCGTGGGCGGCCACGATGCGGGCGATGTCCTGGGTGGTGAGCAAGGTGGTCATGGGGAACTCCGAGGTTCGAAGAGGCAGAACGCCATTGTTCGAGCCTCGGCTGGTAATCGGAAGCAGCAAAAGTGTCTTGTTCTGGCCAGCTTTCTGGCGAAAGGGCAGGGATAGATGGCAAAATGCGCAGATGGACTCGACAGACCTGCAACTGATCGCCCTCCTGCGCCAGGACGCACGCAGCACCGTGGCCACGCTGGCGTCGAAACTGGGCGTTTCGCGAGGCACCGTCACCAACCGGGTCAAACGGCTTGAAGACGATGGGGTCATTACCGGCTACACGGTGAGGCTCAAACCCGACACTCAACCCGATCTCATCACGGCCTGGATGAGTATCACCGTGGAGGGCAATCAAACTCGTGAAGTCATCGCTCACTTGCTTGGAGAGCCTGGCGTTGCCGGTCTCCACGACACCAATGGCCGCTGGGACTTGCTGGCTGAACTGCGTGCCGGCAATCTCGTGGAACTGGCCGCGGTGCTGGAACGGGTGCGTCTGATCAAGGGCATCGCCGGTACCGAGACCAGCATTCACCTGCAAACCTACAAAATGAGCTGAGAATGTTGGGCGGTGTGATGTTCAGCGCCCACCGTTCCCATCGCTGAAATGGTGAGTTAGCAAATAAACAACGCTGTCATGGGAACGCCATACGTTTTCCCTAGTCTCAGCGCTGCCCCGGGGCACAGTACCCGGTCTCCCGGCAACACCGTCAGGCTTTGCCTGACCCCCAAAAAGTTCTTCAGGATAGGAAGCACATGAACAAGACCACGACCACCCTGGCCGCCGCCGCGCTGCTGGCCGTCGCCGCGCCGGCGATGGCGCAGTCCTCCGTCACCCTCTTCGGCGTTATCGACCTGGCCGCTCGCTCGGTGGACAACGGTGTCTCGCAGAAGCAACTCGCCGGCAGTGGCCTGAGCACCAGCCGCCTGGGCTTCCGTGGCACGGAAGACCTCGGTGGCGGCCTGAAGGCCAACTTCTGGATCGAAGGCCAGATCAACGCCGACGACGGCAACGCGACCGGCCAGACCTGGCAGCGTCGCACGACCATCGGCCTGCAGGGCGGCTTCGGTGAAGTGCGCATGGGCCGCGAGAAGAACCCCACCGGCCTCACCTGGGAACAGCTCGACCCCTTCTCCGACACCGGCATGGGCGCCTCGGGCCGCATGCACCAGGCCTTCTCGGTGCCGGCAGGCGGCGGTTACGCCAGCTTCTCTCGCTCCAGCAACAGCATTTCGTACCACACGCCGGGCAGCACCGGCTTCTTCGGCACGGCTTTCCTGGCCGCCGGCGAAGGCGCTGCAGGCAACAAGTACACCGGCGGCCGCGTGGGCTACCGCTCGGGCCCGCTGCTGGCCATCCTGTCCTACGGCATCACCGAAGTCACGAGCAGCGTCGATGCCAAGCTGCTGACTTTCGGCGCCACGTATGACATGAAGGTCGTCAGGCTCTTCGGCATGTACAGCACCACCGACGTGGGCGCGGCCGACCAGACCAACTGGCTGCTGGGTGTGTCGGCTCCGTTCGGCAAGACCACGCTGCGCGCTTCGTACCACGAAGTGGACGGCGGCGGCAGCATCAGCAACCGCTCGGCCAAGCACGCCGCCATCGGTGCCGACTACGCGCTGTCGCGCCGCACCGCCATCTACGCGAACTACGCGAAGATCGGTAACACCAACACCAACTTCGTCGTGGCCCCCGGCCCGACCCGCGCCGGCAGCGGCTCGTCGGGTTACGAAGTGGGTCTGCGCCACTCGTTCTGATGGTCCACCGCCCCGCGAGGGGCGGTGTCTGACATGCTCCCCGTGAGGGGCGGTGTCCGGCCTGCGCCCCGCCAGGGGCAACGTGTGAAGTCCCGCCCCGTCAGGGGCGGGCTGCTTTTGGCCCCGGGGTGGTGGCCACACGGGTGAACGGCATCCCGCAAGGGAGCCTTCACCTGTTTTTTCATGCGGCATCATCAGCCCATGCTCTGGTTCGTACTCAAGCGGCTGGCGGGCTTTCTGGCCACGCTGGCGCTGGCCTCGGCAGTGATCTTTGCCGTGCTCGAGCTGCTGCCGGGCAACGCGGCGGAAGTCATCCTGGGCGACACCGCCACGCCCGAGGCCGTGGCCGCACTGCAGGCCCAGCTGGGCCTGGACCAGCCCCCTCTCACGCGCTACCTGCAATGGGTGGCAGGCCTGCTGCAGGGCAGCACCGCGCTCAGCATCAGCTACGGCACGCCCACGGCCGAATTGCTGGCCGAGCGCATGCAGGTCACCCTGCCGCTGGCGCTGCTGGCGATGCTCATCACCGTGGTGCTGGCGCTGGGTCTGGGCGTCTATGCCGCCGCGCGCCACCACCGACTGGGCGACGTGGGCGTGATGACGCTCAGTCAGCTGGGCCTCGCCATCCCGAACTTCTGGTTTGCCATCCTGCTGATCCTGCTGTTCGCCGTGCAGCTGCAGTGGGTGAACGCGGGCGGCTTCCCGGGCTGGACCGAAGACGGCGGCGGCGGCCTCTGGCCTGGCCTGCAGGCCCTGCTGCTGCCGGCACTGAGCCTGGCGCTGGTGCAGGCGGCCATCCTCGCGCGCATGACGCGCTCGGCCGTGCTCGACGTGCTGCGCGAAGACTATGTGCGCACCGCACGCGCCAAGGGCCTGAGCCGGCGCCAGGCCTTGCTGCGCCACGGCCTGCGCAACGCGCTCATCCCGGTGCTCACGGTGGCCGGCCTGCAGTTCGCCAACCTGCTGACGGGCACCATCGTCGTCGAGAACGTCTTCGTGCTGCCCGGCGTGGGCCGGCTCGTCTTCCAGGCCGTGAGCAACCGTGACCTCGTGGTGGTGCGCGACGTGGTGATGCTGCTGGCGGCCCTGGTGGTGCTGGTGAACCTGCTGGTCGACCTGCTGTATGCCGTGGTCGACCCGCGCCTGCGCCAGGCGCAAGCTGTTTGAAGCCGCGATGAACCATGCCTTGCGCCACCCCAGCTTCCTGCTGGGTGCGCTGCTCACCACGCTGCTGGCGGCCGCAGCGCTGCTGTCGCTGGTGTGGACCCCCTGGCCGCCGGCCGAGATCAACATCCCCCACAAGCTGCAACCGCCCAGCGCCGAGCACTGGCTGGGCACCGACGCGCTCGGCCGCGACGTCTTCAGCCAGCTGCTGGTAGGTGCACAAAGCAGCCTCGTGGTGGGTGTCATCGCGGTGGGCGTCGGCATGGGGCTGGGTGTGGCGCTGGGTTGCCTGGCGGCGGCCCAGCGTGCGGCCGGGCGCAGCGCGCTCGACACGCTGCTGATGCGCTGCGCCGACTTCACCTTCGCCTTCCCGGCGCTGCTGTCGGCCATCCTGCTGTCGGCCATCTACGGGCCGGGGCTGGTCACCAGCATCGTCGCCATCGGCATCTTCAACGTGCCGGTGTTCGCGCGCATCGCCCGCGGCGCGGCCGTGGCGGTGTGGGCGCGCGACCACGTCACCGCCGCGCGCGCGGCGGGGCGTACGCCCTGGGGCATCACGCGGCACCACGTGCTGCCCAACATCGCCAGCCCCTTGATCGTGCAGGCCACCGTGTCTTTCGCCACGGCCATACTCGCCGAGGCGGCCCTCAGCTACCTGGGGCTGGGCACCCAGCCGCCGCAGCCCAGCTGGGGCCGGCTGCTGAACGACGCACAGACCCTGATGTTCCAGGCCCCCATGCTGGCCGTGTGGCCCGGCGCCGCCATCATGCTCAGCGTGCTGGGCCTGAACCTGATGGGTGACGGCCTGCGCGACCTGCTCGACCCCCGCCTGGCCCGCCGCCGATGAACCCCTGAACCCCCGACGCCATGACGAACGCACTCCAGATCGACTTCGTTTCCGACATCGCCTGCCCTTGGTGCGCCGTGGGCCTGAACGCGCTGGAAACCGCGCTGCAGCGCCTAGGCCCCGAGGTGCAGGCCACGCTGCAGTTCCAGCCCTTCGAGCTGAACCCGCAGATGCCGCCCGAGGGCGAAGACGCCGCCGAACACCTGAAGGCCAAGTACGGCCTCAGCGACGGCCAGCTGGCGCAGAACCGTGCCGCCATTCGCGAACGTGGTGCGGCCGTGGGCTTTGCCTTCGGCGACCGCGTGCGGGTGTGGAACACCTTCGACGCCCACCGCCTGCTGCACTGGGCCGCCCAGCCCGGCCAACCCGAAGGGGCGCAACGCGCACTGAAGCATGCGCTGCTGCAGGCCTACCACGGCGAAGGCCGCAACCCGGGTGCGCCCGAGGTGCTGCTGGAGCTGGCGGCCCAGGCCGGGCTCGACGCCGCGGCGGCGGAGGCTGTGCTGCAGAGTGGCCGCTACGCCGACGAAGTGCGCACGGCCGAGCAGGACTGGCTGCGTGCCGGCATACGCTCGGTGCCGGCGGTGGTGGTGAACCGCCAGCACCTCATCTCGGGCGGGCAGCCGCCCGAGGTGTTCGAGCAGGCGCTGCGGCAGATTGCCGCCACGAGCGGTGGACCCGCCGGCCCCGCCAGCACCTGAAACACCGCATCAGAGCCCGCCCATGCCGCGCAACATCGAGATCAAGGCCCGCATTGCCAGCGTCGAAGCCCTGCGCCCGCGCGCCGAAGCGCTGGCTGGTGCGCCCGCCCAGCTCATCGTGCAGGACGACAGCTTCTTCGAGGTGCCCCACGGCCGGCTGAAGCTGCGCGAGTTCGCCGATGGCAGTGCCGAGCTCATCCACTACCACCGCCCCGATGGCCTGGAAGCCAAGGCCAGCGACTACGTGCGCGTGCCCGTGCCCGAGCCCGCCGCGCTGCGCGAAGCACTGGCTCGCGCCTGCGGGCTGCGCGGCCGCGTGCAGAAACAGCGCTGGCTGTGCCTGGTGGGCGCCACGCGCATCCACCTCGACCGCGTGGCCGGCCTGGGCGACTTCATGGAACTGGAAGTGGTGCTGCAAGAAGGCCAGAGCGACGCCGAAGGCCAGGCGGTGGCCGAAGGCCTGATGGCCCAGCTGGGCCTGGCCGAGGCCGAGCGCCTGGCCGGCGCCTACCTCGACCTGCTGGCCGCCGCCGCGGCCCGGCGCTGAAGCGCTGCAGCGCGGCCCCGTTTCTGCGGTGAAGTGCTGATGGCCTTGCTGGACGTTCGCGACCTGCGCTTGTCGCTGCCCAGTGCCCGCGGCCCGGTGCTGGCGCTGCGCGGCTTGAACTTCACGCTGCAGGCCGGGCAGACGCTGGGCCTCATCGGCGAATCGGGCTGCGGCAAGAGCCTCACGGCGCTGTCGCTCATGGGCCTGCTGCCCGAAGGCGCGCAGTTGCAGGGCACCGTTCACTTCGAGGGGCAGGCCCTCACGCAACTGCCCGAACCCGCGCTGTGCCGCCTGCGCGGCCGCCGCATCGCGATGGTTTTTCAAGAGCCGATGACGGCCTTGAACCCGCTGCACACCATCGGGCAGCAGGTGGCCGAGCCGCTGCGCCTGCACCTGGGCATGACGGCCGGCGCCGCGCGTGCGCAGGCCCTGCGCCTGCTGGAACGTGTGCAGCTGCCGCAGGCGGCGCAGCGCCTGGACGCCTACCCCCACCAGCTCAGCGGCGGGCAACGCCAGCGCGTGGTCATCGCCATCGCGCTGGCCTGCAGCCCGGCGCTGCTGGTGGCCGACGAGCCCACCACCGCGCTGGACGCCACGTTGCAGCGCGAGGTGCTGCAACTCATCACGCAGCTGGTGCGCGAAGACGGCATGGCGCTGCTGCTCATCAGCCACGACCTGGGGCTGATGGCCGAACACGTGCAGCAGCTGGCCGTGATGTACGCGGGCCGCTTCGTCGAACAAGGCGCCACCGCCCAGGTGCTGGCGCGGCCGGCCCACCCCTATACCCAAGGCCTGCTGGCAGCGCGGCCGCGGCTCGGGCAAGGGCGCTCCCGCGGGCGGGTGCAGCCACTGCCCACCATCCCGGGCCGCGTGCCGGCGCTGCCCTTGCTGGGGCAGGTGCCGGGCGGCTGCGCGTTTGCCGAACGCTGCAGCCTGGCCGCGGCACCTTGCACCGAGGCCGTGCCGGTCTGGGCGCAGGTGGCGCCCGGGCATGCCGCGGCTTGCGTGCGCGTGCCGGCCTCCCAGGCGGTGCAGGCATGAGTGCCGGGCCGCCTGCAACGGCTGCCCCCGCCACCGCGCCGCGCCCGCCGCTGCTGGTGGTGGAGAACCTCAGCCGCGCCTACCGCCTGCCACGCCCGCACCCCTTTGCGCCCGCGCCCGTGGTGCCGGCGCTGGCAGGCGTGAGCTTCACCTTGGAGGCCGGGCGCAGCCTGGGCGTGGTGGGTGAATCGGGCTCGGGCAAGAGCACGCTCGCGCGCCTGGTGATGGCGCTGGAGCGCCCCGATGCCGGGCAGGTGCGGCTGGACGGCGCCGACCTGCACCGCCTGCGGCCCGCCGCCCTGCGCGCGGCGCGGGCCAAGTTCCAGATGGTCTTCCAAGACCCCTACGGCTCACTGAACCCGCGCAGCACCGTGCTGCAGACCGTGGCCGAGCCGCTGGCCGTGCTGCAGCAGGCCACGCCGGCCGAGCAGCTGGAGCGTGCCGCGCAGGCGCTGGCCGACGTGGGCCTGGCTCGCGAAGACCTGCACAAGTACCCGCACGAGTTCAGCGGCGGCCAGCGCCAGCGCCTGGCCATTGCGCGCGCCCTCATCACGCGGCCGGCGCTCATCGTGGCCGATGAACCGGTGAGTGCGCTCGACCTCAGCGTGCAGGCCCAGGTGCTGAACCTGCTGCAAGACCTGCAGCAGCGCTACGGCATGAGCTACCTCTTCATCAGCCACGACCTCGCGGTGGTGGACCACCTGTGCGACGAAGTGCTGGTGCTGCACGAAGGCCGTGCCGTCGAGCAGGGGCCGGTGCGGCAGATCGTCCACGCACCGCAGCACGCCTACACCCGGCGCTTGCTGGCCGCCGCCACAATGCAGACGCACACGGCGCTGGGCGCGCTGGAGGTGCCGCAAGCGCCAGAAGCGCCAGAAGCGCAAGAAGCGAAAGATGCGCAAGCAGTCCCAGAGGACCCGAAAGGGCCCGCAGCCTGAAACCGAGAGAGGAAGCCCGTATGAGCCGCGCCACCATCGAACGTTTCTACGCCGCCTTCGCCGCGCTGGACGCCGACACCATGCAGCGCTGCTACGCCAGCGATGCCCGGTTCGACGACGAAGCCTTTTCGCTGCAGGGCGCTGAGCAGATCGGCGGCATGTGGCGCATGCTGTGCACCGCCACGCGCGCCAAGGGCATGCAGCAGTGGCAGCTGCGCGTGAGCAACATCACCGAGCGCAGCGCGCACTGGGACGCGAACTACCTCTTCTCGGCCACCGGCCGCGTGGTGCTGAACCGCATCGACGCCGAGTTCGAATTCAACGCGCAGGGCCTCATCACGCGCCACCGCGACCGCTTCGATTTCTGGGCCTGGTCGCGCCAGGCCCTGGGCCTGCCGGGCTGGCTGCTGGGCTGGTCGCCCTTTCTGCGCAACAAGGTGCGGGCCACCGCGGCGAAGAACCTCGCCCGCTTCATGGCCCAGCGCTGAAGCCGCAGCGGCCTGGGCCGCTGTCGACAGCCATCGCCGGTGGCAGGCGGCCGACCCGTCACGCCACCGCGCTACATTCGCGCCATGTCTCACCCCGACGCGCGCGGCAACCCCTGCAGCAGCACGTGCCGGCCGGCGCTGGCCGCTGCCGAGCAGGCGCTGTGGCGCATGATGTCCTTCTACGACACGCCGCTGGCCGACCTGGACACCGCCATGGCCGCCGACCCCGGCTGGGCCTTGCCGCATGTGATGAAGGCCGGCTTCCTGCTAAGCCTGACCGAACCCGGCCTGGCACCCGAGGCCGATGCCCACCTCTCGCACGCCCGCGCGCTGGCCAAGAACGCCACCTCGCGCGAGCGCTGCCACCTGCAGGCCGTGCAGCTGGTGCTGGAAGGGCGCTGGCACGCCGCCTGCCGCGTGTGGGACGAAGTGCTCATCGAACACCCGCAGGACGCGCTGGCCCTGCAATGGGCGCAGCTGTGGGACTTCTACCGCGGCGATGTCGCCCAGCTGCGCACCCGACCCGCGCGCGCCCTGCCTGCGTGGGACGAGAACGACCCCTTGTTCGCCTATGTGCTGGCCTTGCACGCCTTCGGCCTGGAAGAAGGCAACCTCTACCCGCAGGCCGAAGAGGCCGGCCGGCGCGCGCTGGCCGCCAACCCGCGCGTGCCCTGGGCCGTGCACGCGGTGGCGCACGTGATGGAGATGCAGGGCCGCTTCGAGGAAGGCTCGGCCTGGCTGCGCCAGCACCAGGCGCAGTGGGCCGAGGGCAATGGCTTCTCTTGCCACCTGTGGTGGCACAAGGGCCTGTTCCGCCTGGAAGCGATGGACGTGCAGGGCGTGCTGCGCCTGCTGGACAGCCACCTCAACGGCGCCGCGCTGCAGGTGACGCTGCAGCGCGTGGACGCCGCCGCGCTGCTGTGGCGCCTGCACCTGCTGGGCCAGGACCTCAGCGCCCACGCCGCCGCGCTGCTGCAGGGCTGGCAGCTCGACGAAGCGCTGGCCGGCGACTACGCCTTCAACGACGTGCATGCCGTGCTGGCGCTGTTGGTGGCCGGCGAGGTGCCGCGTGCCGAAGCCTGGCTGGCGCGCTGCGCCGAGCGTGCGCTGGGCGCCGAAGACGCGCGCCGCGCGAACCACCTCATGGCGCGTGAAGTGGGCCTGCCGCTGATGCGCGGCCTGGTGGCCTACGCGCGCGGCGATGCCGACAGCGCCGTCGACCTGATCTACCCCGTCTACGGCAGCGCGCAGCGCCTGGGCGGCAGCCACGCGCAGCGCGACCTCATCGCGCAGACGCTGCTGGGCGCTGCCGCTGCGGGCAGCCGCCGCAAGCTGGGCCGCGCGCTGATCCACGAACGCTGCATGGCCAAGCCCGTCACGCCGCTCACGCGCCACTGGCTGGAAAAGCTGGCGCTGCCTGAAGAGGCCCGGGCCTGAGGCCAGCTTCGGCTGGCTCCGGCCTGCGCGGTCTTCACCCACCCTCTTGCCGGAGCTGCCGATGAATGCCGAAGAAAAGCGCGAGCAGCGGCTGAAGCTGCTGGAAGACGACATCGGCCGAGCGCTGAGCGAAAGCGAGCGCAGTGGCGAGTTGAAGTCGGCGCCGAGCTACGGCAAGCCCCTGAACCTGGGCGACGGTTTCGACGAGACGCCGGCCGAGCTGCGCATGCCGATGAAGATGCTCAAGGACGCCGGCGTCGTGCCGCCGGAGGTGGAGGTGATGCAGCAGATCGCCGCGCTCGAAGCGCGCGCCAAAGCCGCGCCCGATGCGGCGGGCGCCCAGGCCCTGCGCCAGCAGGCAGCCGAGTTGCGGCTGGCCCTGCAGCTGCGGCTGGAGCGGCTGCGCACCAGCGGTACGCTGTAGCTCAGACCAGCGGGGGCTGCAGCCCCTCGGCCTGCACGGCCGCCTGCACCGCAGGCCGGGCCAGCATGCGCTGCAGGTAGGGGCCGATGTGCGCGTAGTCACGCGCGGGCTGGTGGGCGAAGTGGCGCGTCCAGCGGCACAGCATGAAGGCCAGCGGGTCCACGGCGCTGTAGCGCTCGTCCAGGAGCCAGGGGCCGCCGGAGGTGCCATCACCGAGGCCGTGGGCTGCCAGTTGCGCGTCGATCTGCTGCAGGCAGCTGCCCAGCCGGGCCTCGGCTGCGGCCTTCACCTGTGCCGCGCCTTCGGTGTTGCCGGCGGCCACCCAGCGTTCGGGGTAGTAGTAAGGCGTCATCGCGGCCTGCATGGTGTTGCTCAGCCACACCATCCACTTGTAGTACTGCGCGCGCGATGCGCTGCCCAGCGGCGGGGCCAGACCGGCGGCGGGGTGGGTGTCGGCCAGGTGCAGCAGGACGGCGGCGGTTTCATAGAGCACCAGCTCGCCGTCCACCAGCACCGGAATCAGGCCGTTGGGGTTGAGCTTCAGGAACTCGGGCGTCTTGTGGGCGCCGTTGTTGCGGTCCACCAGCTGCAGCTGGAAGGGCACGCCGAGTTCTCTCAGCAGCACATGGGGTGCAAAGCTCGCGTTGCTGGGGTAGTAGTGCAGGGTGATCATGCTCGGCATCTTAGGGGCCGGCGGCCGTTGTACCGTTGCGCACCTCCTTTCGGGCCTGCTTTCCATGGACCCCACCACCGTTGCGCTGCATTGGCAGCGTGCCCCCGGCGAAACCTTCACCGACCAGCGCTACAGCCGCCGCCACACGCTGCGTTTCGATGGCGGCGCCGTGCTCGCGGCTTCTTCTTCGCCTTCCGTGGTGCCGCTGCCCTTTTCGGACGCCAGTGCGGTCGACCCCGAAGAGATGTTCGTGGCCTCGCTGGCCAGCTGCCACATGCTGTGGTTCCTGAGCCTCGCCGCCGGCCGCGGTCACGTGGTGCAGGCCTACGAAGACGAGGCCGTGGGCGTGATGGCGCGCGACGCCCAGCGCCGCCTCGTGATGACCGTGGTGACGCTGCGCCCGCGGGTGCGTTTCGCCAGCACCGCGCCCGATGCCGCCGCCCTGGCCGCGCTGCACCACGAAGCGCATGAGCAGTGCTTCATCGCCAACTCGGTGAAGACCGAGGTGCGTGTGGAGCCGCAGGCATGAGCCGAGGTACCTGCCCGCCGCCAGCCCGAACAGGGGCTTGAAACGCCGCAGGCCTGCGCCCAGATGGCGGGGTGAACACACTCTGGCCTTTGGGTTTGCTGGCGCTGCTGGCGGTGTCGGTGGTGGCCTGGCTGGCCGGGCCGGTGGTTTGGGCGGCTTGGCGGCGCGGGCGCCTGAGGCGCCAGCCCTTTCCCGCGGCCTGGCGCGACATCCTGCGCCGCCGCATGCCGGCCTTCGCGCGCCTGCCTGCCGACCTGCAGCTGCAGGTCAAGAAACACGTGCAGGTGCTGCTGGCCGAGAAGCCCTTCATCGGCTGCGCCGGCTTCACCATCACCGACGAAGTGCGCGTGCTCATAGCCGCGCAGGCCGCCCTGCTGCTGTTGAACCGCGGCGCGGGCTACTTCAGCCGGCTGCGCCAGGTGCTGGTGTACCCCGGGGCTTTTGTCGTCGAGCGCACCGAGACGGGCGAGGGCGGCCTCACGCACGAAACCCGGCGCGCGCTGGCCGGCGAATCTTGGCAGCAAGGCCAGGTGCTGCTGAGCTGGGACGACGTGCTCGCCGGCGCGGCCAACCCCGAAGACGGCCACAACGTCGTCATCCACGAGTTCGCACACCAGCTCGACCAGGAGCGCGGCCATGCCAACGGTGCGCCCTGGCTGGGCCGGCGCGAGGGCTATGCGCGCTGGGCGATGGTGCTGCAGCGTGAGTTCGATGCGCTGCGCCAGCGGCTGGCGCAAGGGGTGGCCGATGACGCAGGGCCGCCGGCCGGGGCCGTCATCCACCCCTACGCGGCCACCAACCCGGCCGAGTTCTTCGCGGTGGTGAGCGAGCACTTCTTCGAACAGCCCGCCGCGCTGGCCGCCGCGCACCCGGCGCTGTATGCCGAGTTCGCACGGCTCTACCGCACCGACCCTCTGGCCTGGTAGCGCAGCCCACCGCCTGCCGCCCACCGAATTTCGCCCGTCGTCGGCCTGCAGGCCGGCAGCGGCCCCGCGTCGCACTTGGGCAAGCCCGGCGGCGCCGGCAGCCGCGGCGCTGCGCGCCCAGAATGCCGCGCATGTCCAACACCCTAGTCTGGCTGAAGCGCGACCTGCGCCTGCACGACCATGCGCCCCTGCATGCGGCACATGCCGCGCAGTGCGAGGCTGCGGCGCTCTTCGTCATCGAGCCGGCCTGGCTGCACAGCGCCGAGTTCAGCCCGAGCCACCTGCACTTCACGCTGCAGGGCCTGGCCCAACTGCGGCGCGAGCTGGCCGCCCGAGGCCTGCCCTTGCTGGTGCGTGTGGGCGAAGTGCCGGCGGTGCTGCAGCAGCTGCGCGCCGAGTGGCCCTTCGAACGCCTGCTCAGCCATGAAGAAACCGGCAGCGGCTGGACCTTCGCGCGCGACATCGCCGTGGCCCGCTGGTGCCAGGCCCAGGGCGTGGCCTGGCAGGAATTCGCGCAGACCGGCGTGGTGCGCCGTCTGCGCAGCCGCCAGGGCTGGGCGGGGCGCTGGGCGCAGCGCATGGACGCGGCCGCGCTGCCGGCGCCGGGCGCCTTCCGCGCGGCGCGGCCCTGGCCGGCAAGCAGCCTGCCCGACTTGCCCACCCTGCACCGCCTGGGCGTGCCCGCGCCCACCCAGGCCCTGCAGCCGGCCGGTGAAGCCGCTGCGCGGGCCACGCTGCAAGACTTCGTGGCCGGCCGCGGTCGCGGCTACCGGCGTGCCCTCAGCAGCCCGCTGTCGGCCGAAAGCGGCTGCAGCCGGCTCAGTGCCTACCTGGCCTTCGGCATGGTGTCGATGCGCGCGGTGCACCAGGCCACCGAAGCCGCCATCGCCAGCACGCCTGACCGCGCCCTGGCCCACGGCCTGCGGGGCTTCGCCGGCCGCCTGCGCTGGCACTGCCACTTCATGCAGAAGCTGGAAGACGAGCCGCAGATCGAGTTCCGCAACTTCGCGCGCGTGTTCGACGGCCTGCGCCCGGGCTGCGGCACGCCGTTGGACGACACGCACGCGGCCCGCCTGCAAGCCTGGTGCGAAGGCCGCACCGGCTACCCCATGGTGGACGCCTGCATGCGCAGCCTGCGTGCCACTGGCTGGCTGAACTTCCGCATGCGCGCCATGCTGGTGAGCTTTGCCGCCTACCACCTGGGCTTGCACTGGCGTGAGCCCGGCCTGCACCTGGCGCGGCAGTTCCTCGATTTCGAGCCCGGCATCCACTGGAGCCAGATGCAGATGCAAAGCGGCACCACCGGCATCAACACGCTGCGCATCTATTCACCCGCCAAGCAGGCGCGTGAACACGACCCTGAAGGCGAGTTCGTGCGCCGCTGGGTGCCGGAGTTCGGCACGCCCGACTACCCCGCGCCCATCGTCGATGAAAAAAGCGCGCTGAAGGCCATCAAGGACCGCCTGTACGGCCTGCGCGCCACCCCCGAAGCCCGCGCCGAGGCCGACGCCGTGCAGCAGCGCCACGGCTCGCGCAAGAGCGGCCTGCCGCCTTCGGGCATGAAGCGCGGCAGCGCGGGCCCACGTGGCAACAGCACCCAGGCACGCACCACCGCCCGCACCGCCAAGCCCGCCGAGCCCAGCCCGCAAGGCGAGTTGTTCTGATGCCATCGCGCGACAGTGGCTTCAAGGGCAACAAGGCCGCCTTGCCCCACAAGCCCTGCGCCGTGTGCGGCCGGCCCATGAGCTGGCGCAAGGCCTGGGCCAAGAACTGGGCCGAAGTGCTGTATTGCTCTGAAGCCTGCCGAAAACAGAAGAAAGCCATCCCATCCCCATGAAGCCTTTGCGCCATCTCGTCGTCGTGCTCGGCGACCAACTCGACCGCCAGGCCGCGGCCTTCGACGGCTTCGACCCCGCCCAGGACCGTGTCTGGATGTGCGAGGCCGCCGAAGAAGCCACCCACGTCTGGTGCAGCCAGCAGCGGCTGGCGGTGTTCCTTTCCGCCATGCGCCACTTCGCACAAGCCTTGCGCGAAGAAGGCCTGCCGCTGCACTACTCCGAGCAGCACCCGGGCTCCCTGGCGCAGGCGCTGGGCGAAGCGCTGGCGGCCACCCCGCCCCAGGCCGTGGTGATGACCGAGCCCGGCGACCACCGCGTGCAGCAAGCCCTGCTGCAGGCCTGCGCCGCCGCCGGTGTGCCGCTGCAGCTGCGCAATGACCGCCATTTCCTGTGCAGCCGCGAAGAGTTCGCCGCGCACGCACGTGGCCGCAAGCAACTGCGCATGGAGTACTTCTACCGCGAGATGCGCCGCCGCCACCGTGTGCTGATGGACGGTGAACAGCCCGCCGGCGGCGAATGGAATTACGACGCCGAGAACCGCGAAACCTTCGGCCCGCAAGGTCCGGGTTTCGTGCCCGCGCCGAAACGTTTTGCGCCCGATGCCCTCACGCAGCAGGTGCTGGAGCTCGTGCGCACGCGCTATGCCAGCCACCCGGGCCAGGTGGACGATTTCGGCTGGCCCGTCACGCGCGCGCAGGGCCTGCAGGTGCTGCAGACCTTCATCGAGGAACGCCTGCCCGATTTCGGTCGCTGGCAAGACGCCATGTGGGAAGGCCAGCCGTGGCTGTACCACTCGCACATCTCGGTGGCGCTGAACCTCAAGCTGCTGCACCCGCGTGAGGTGGTGGCGGCGGCCGAAGCCGCGTGGCGCGCCGGGCGCGTGCCCATTGCCGCGGCCGAAGGTTTCATCCGCCAGGTGCTGGGCTGGCGCGAATACGTGCGCGGCATCTATTGGCAAGAGATGCCCGGCTACCTGGAGCTGAATGCGCTGGACGCCGCGCAGGACCTGCCGCCCTGGTTCTGGACCGGCGACGTGCCCATGGCCTGCCTGCGCGACGCCATCGGCCAGACGCTGCGGCTGGGTTACGCCCACCACATCCAGCGCCTGATGGTGACGGGCCTGTACCTGCTGCTGCACGGCGTGCACCCGCAGCAAGTGCACGCCTGGTACCTGAGCGTGTATGTCGATGCGGTGGAATGGGTGGAATTGCCCAACACCCTGGGCATGAGCCAGTTCGCCGATGGCGGGCTGATGGCCAGCAAACCGTATGCGGCCACCGGCAAGTACATCGAACGTATGAGCGACCACTGCCGCGGTTGCCGCTTCAAGCCGGCCGTGCGCACGGGCCCGCAGGCCTGCCCCTACACCACGCTGTACTGGGACTTTTTGATGACGCACGAAAAGCGCTTCGCCAGCCACCCGCGCATGGCCTTGCAGGTGAAGAACGTGGCCCGCCTGGCCGAGCCCGAGCGCGCAGCGTTGCGCCGCCGCGCTGCGGCCGTGCGTGCCGGCGCCTGGGACCAGGCCTGAAGCCATGACGCCTTCGCTGAATGGCATGAACGACCTCTTCCACAGCGGCATTGCAGGGGACGAATTCGAACCCACGCCGGCCGCCGCACAGGCCCGGCTGGCGGCCGTGCGCCCCCACGCCTACGCACGCACGCGCAACGCGCTGGAAGGCGACGTGACGCGGCTGTCGCCTTACATCACCCACGGCTTCCTCACGCTGCCGCAAGTGCTGGCCGCCGTCCTTCAGCGCGGCCCTTTGCCGGTGGAACACAAGCTGGTGTACGAACTGGCGTGGCGCGAGTATTTCCAGCACGTCTGGCACCACCTGGGCGAGGGCATTTTCGAATCACTGCACGAAGGCGTGCTGCCCGAAGCGGCCTACGCCACGGCCTTGCCTGCCGACATACGCCAAGGCGCCACGGGCGTGCCCGTCATCGACCAGGCCGTGCGCACGCTGTATGCCACCGGCTACCTGCACAACCACGCGCGCATGTGGCTGGCTTCTTATGTCGTGCACCTGCGCAAGGTGCATTGGCGCGCCGGCGCCGACTGGCTTTACGGTCATCTGCTCGATGGCGACCTGGCCAGCAATCACCTCAGCTGGCAATGGGTGGCCGGCACGGGCAGCCACAAGCCTTATCTGTTCAATGCCGAGAATGTCGAGCGTTATGCGCCAAAAGCGTGGCACAGCCGCGGCACGGTCGTCGACAGTTCCTATGAAGCGCTGGACCGCCTGGCGCGCCAGAGCCGTGCCGTGCCCGGCGGGCGTGGCGAGCCCGTGGCCGAGCCGCCCTTGTGCAGCGCGCCGCCTGGGGGTGTGGCCTTCGTGCACGTGGAAAAAGCCGGGTCCGCCCTGCAGGCCTGGGAAGGCCGCGAGCTCCAGCTGTGGCACCCGTGGGCGCTGGCCAGCGCTGAAATGCCGGGCGCGGTGCCCGTCGCCGTGCTCGATGAAACCTTCCACCGGCGCTGGCCCTGGAGCCCGGCGCGCTGGCGTTTCGTGGGGGCGCGGCTGCAGGCCGTGGCGGGTACCGCCGTGATGGGCACGCCGCAGGACTTGCTGTCAGCGCTGGGTTCGGCGCAGCGTGTGCACGGCCTGCACAGCCCCCATCTGGCCCCCGCCATGAAGACACTCGATTTGCAGCCCGGGGTGCGTTTGCTGAATTGGCCCGAGAAACGCTGCGCCTCGTTTTCGCAGTTCTGGCATCGCAGCGTGCGCGGCCTGAATGACGCGGCTGAATTAGTGCGGGTTTGGTCCTGAAACCCCGCTCATTTACGCAGGGAAACAGAATCGGGTCATTTGCGGCGATACTATCGGGCCAAGCAGCGCATTCAAGTGCCATAAAAGCTGCGCAGTCGGCGCATTAGCGCCAACCTGCAGGGAGTTACCCCCACAGAACCCAGCCATGACCAAGTCCTACGCACAGATCGTCAAACAGATTGAAGCTCTCAAGGCCGAAGCCGACAAGGCCCGCCGCAAGGAAATCGAAGGTGTTGTCGGCCGCATTCGCGAAGCCATCGACGTTTACGGTCTGACCGCCGAAGACCTGGGTCTGGCCGGCAAGGCCAAGCCCGTGAAGGCCGCGGCCTCGGCCCCGGCCAAGAAGCGCGGCCGCAAGGCCGGCGCCAAGGCCGCGCCGGTGGTGAAGTTCCGCAACGAAAGCGGCGGCACCTGGGGTGGCCGTGGTAAGCGTCCGCAATGGCTGCGTGACGCGCTGGCCGCGGGCAAGACGCTGGCTGATTTCGCGGTGAAATAAAGCCCCCGAGCTCGCTGGCGCTCGCTACCCCCCAGGGGGGCCGTCCGCCAGCGGCCCGGCGGAGCCGGTTCCGCGGCGGGAACTTTGATGCCTGCGTTATCCGCCTCGCGCGAAATGTCCGCGCACGGCGCTTCAACTAGGTGCTGCGGTTTCGTCGCACGGCATCGTCCCAAGCAGCCATCAGTTCGGCAGCACGCTCGGCCGCTAGGCTGGGCTCGAAACGCCGCTCTTCCTTCCACAGCGCCGCCAATTCGGCGGTGCTGCGGTACTGTCCCACGGCCAGGCCGGCCAGCCAAGCGGCGCCCAGTGCGGTGGTTTCGGTCACGGCTGGGCGCACCACGGGTATGCCCAGCAGGTCGGCCTGGAACTGCATCAGCAGGTCGTTCACGCTGGCGCCGCCGTCCACGCGCAACTCCAACGGCGCGGTGCCGCCTGCGGCCACGGCGTCTTCGGCCATGGCGCGCAGCAGCGCGGTGCTCTGGAAGGCGATGCTTTCCAGTGCCGCGCGGGCGATGTGGGCCACGGTGCTGCCCCGGCTCAGGCCCATGATGGCGCCGCGGGCGTGGGCATCCCAGTAGGGCGCGCCCAGGCCGGTGAAGGCCGGCACGAAGACCACGCCCCCAGCGTCGGGCACGCTGGCCGCCAGGGCCTGCACCTCGCTGCTGTGGCCGATGGCGTTCAGCCCGTCGCGCAGCCATTGCACCACCGCCCCGCCCACGAACACGCTGCCTTCCAGCGCATAGGCCGGCGCCGCCGTGGTCTGCGCAGCGGCCGTGCTCAGCAGACCGTGCGTGGAGTTCTCCAGGCGCGTGCCGGTGTGCATCAGCATGAAGCAGCCGGTGCCGTAGGTGTTCTTCGCCAGCCCGGCGCTGAAGCAGGCCTGGCCGAACAGGGCGGCCTGCTGGTCGCCGGCCACGCCAGCGATCGGGATGGGTGCGCCCAACAGCGCCGCATCGCTTTCGCCAAAGCAGTGGCTGGAAGGAAACACCTGCGGCAGCACGCTCTCAGGCAACTTCAGCAGCGCCAGCAGTTCAGGGCACCAGCGGTTTTGGCGAATGTCGAACAGCAACGTGCGCGAGGCGTTGCTCACATCGGTGGCGTGCACGCGGCCCCCGGTCAGCTGCCACATCAGCCAGCTGTCCACCGTGCCGAACGCGAGTTCGCCGGCCTCGGCGGCGTGGCGCGCGCCCGGCACGTGGTCGAGCAGCCAGCGCAGCTTGGTGGCGCTGAAGTAGCTGTCCACCACCAGGCCGGTGCGCTGGCGTATCGCCTCGGCATGCCCGCCCTCGCGCAGCTGCACGCACAGCGCCTCGCCGCGGCGGTCTTGCCAGACGATGGCGCGGTGCAGCGGCCGGCCGGTGCGGCGGTTCCACAGCAGCGTGGTCTCGCGCTGGTTGGTGATGGCCAGGGCGGCGATGTCGCGTGCTTCCAGGCCGGCCCGCGCCAGCGCCTCGCGCGCGGTGGCGAGCTGCCCCGTCCAGACGTCGTCGGGCTCGTGTTCCACCCAGCCGGGCTGCGGGTAGTGCTGCGGCAGTTCGCGCTGCGCCATCGCCACCACCTCGCCTTCGGCGCTGAAGACGATGCTGCGGGAACTGCTGGTGCCCTGGTCCAGGGCCAGGATGTGCTTCATGCGGGGGCTCCTGTGCGGCGGCAGGCTAAGCGCAAAACGCGGCGGCCCTGCCCCGGGAAAGCGCGTGCCAGCGGCGCTGCCGGTTAGATTCACGGGCTTTGCCGCACCGCCCGATGCCCCACTCGCGCCACGCCCTCTTCACCGGCACCTTGTTTGCACTGGCCGCCGGCTTGATGTGGGGCCTGGTGTTCATCGCGCCCACGGTGCTGGCCGACTACCCGGCGGTGCTGCTGACCATGGGCCGCTATCTCGCCTTCGGGCTGATTGCGCTGCCGCTGGCCTGGTGGGACCGCGCCCGCCTGGCCGAGCTGACGCGCGCTGATTGGGTGGAAGCCGCCAAGCTCGCGCTGGTGGGCAACGTGCTGTACTACCTGTGCCTGGCCTCGGCCATACAGCGTGCGGGCGGGCCGCTGCCCACCATGATCATCGGCACACTGCCGGTGGTGATTGCCATCACGGCCAACCTGCGCCAGGCCGCCGCCGGCAAGCGGCAGGAAGCGCGCCTGCCGTGGGCGCGGCTGGCCCCGCCCTTGTTGCTGATCGCCGCGGGCCTGGCCTGCGTGAACCACGCCGAGATCACGCAGCTGCCTGACGACGCCGACCTGGCCCGCTATGGCCTGGGGGCCTTGCTCGCCGTGGCGGCCGTGGCCTGCTGGACCTGGTACCCGCTGCGCAATGCCGAATGGCTGCGCGCGCATGCCGACCGCAGCCCGCGCGCCTGGGCCACCGCGCAAGGCCTGGCCACGCTGCCGATGGCGCTGGTGGGCTATGCGCTGTTCTGGGCCTGGCAGGCGTGGCAGGGCGGGCCGGCTGGCAGTGGAGCCGAGGCGCTCACGGCCTTCCCCATGCCCTTTGGGCCCCAGCCGGCGCTCTTCATCGGCCTGATGCTGGCCATCGGCCTGTTCGCCAGCTGGCTGGGCACGCTGTGCTGGAACGAGGCCAGCCAGCGCCTGCCACCGGCCCTGGCCGGGCAATTGATCGTCTTCGAAACGCTGGCGGCCCTGGCCTATGCCTTTGCCTGGCGTGCGCAGTGGCCCGGCCTGGTAACGCTGAGCGGCGTGCTGCTGCTGGTGGTTGGGGTGATGGTGGCCTTGCGCGTGCGTCCTGCAGCGCACGGAGGAACTTGAGCCTGCGGCGCAGAATCAACGGGTCTTCCATGCAGTTCAGGAGCTCCCGAATGAACCCTCGTCGCCGTTTCATCGCCATAGCCCCGTGGTTTGCGCTGGGCAGTGCCTCGCTGCTGGCTGCGTGTTCGCCCCCGCCGCCGCCGCCAGCCCCCGCGCCCAGCCCGGCACCGGAGCCGCCGGCTCCCGCCCCTGCGCCCGCGCCCGAGGCAGCGGCCTCGGCACCGGCCGCCGCGCCGGCCGCCAGCGGTGTGGTCAGCGTCACCGAGCCACAGGCCGTGGCCTTGGGCTACGTGCTGCTCACCACGCAAGTGGACCAGGCCAAGTACCCGGCCCATACCGCGGAACAGAAGTGTTCCAACTGCGCGCTGTACACCGGCGCCGCAGGCGCCGAAACCGGGCCTTGCTCGCTGTTCGGCGGCCGCCAGGTGGCCGCCGCAGGCTGGTGCAGCGCTTGGGTGAAGAAGGGCTGACGTGATGCAAGGGCGCGAGGCCTCGCGCGGCTGACGAAGGCCCGAGCGCGGTGTCACGCGTTCGGGCTGAGTCCTCCGTACATCAGCCCCAGGTTCAGCCGTAGGTATTGCGTAGCGTGCCCAGCCCGTCGATGGCCACTTCCACCACGGTGCCGGGCTTCATCGGCAGCACGCCCAGCGAGGTGCCGCACAGGATCACGTCACCCGGCTCCAGCGTCATGTCCTGGCTGAGGCGGAACACCAGCTCTTCGGGCGGAAAGAACATGTCGGCCAGCGCGTAGTTCTGCCGTTCGCGGCCGCCCACCAGCGTGCGCAGCGTGGCGGTGGCGAAGTCCAGCTGCGGGTGCACCGTGGGGCCGAAGGCGCCGAAGCCGTCGAAGCTTTTCGCGCGTGTCCATTGCGGGAAGCTGGAGTCGCGGTTCAGCAGCTCGATGGCCGTCACGTCGTTGGCGCAGGTGTAGCCCAGGATGCAGGCCGCCGCCTCTTCGCGCGTGATGCGCTGCGCGCGCCGGCCCACCACCACCGCCAGCTCGCCTTCGTAGGCCACGCGGCCCACCTCGGGCGCCACAGCCGGGATGGCTTGTTCGTGGCCGGTGGCGCAAGCCGGGCTCTTCAGGAAGTACAGCGGCTCGGCCGGTTCCGCCCAGCCGTTCTTGGCTGCGGCCGCGCGGAAGTTGTTCCACAGCCCGATGATCTTGCCCGGCACGCAGGGCGGCAGCCAGGCCGTGGCCGGCACATCGGCCAGCGCCAGCGTTTCGCCGGTGGGCCGCGGGGCGTCGAGCAGGCTGCCGCCATGCAGCTGCACCTGCCCGTCCTGCAGCCAGCCGCGCGTGGCGCGGCCTTGGTGGTTGAAGCGCATCCAGGCCATGGGTGGGGTCTCCTCGGGGTGTTGTTGTCGGGCTTCAGTTCAAGGCGTCGTCCACCACTTCCACCCAGTGTTTCACCGGCACCGGCGTGCCGCTTTGCAGGTGCTGGATGCAGCCGACGTTGGCGCTGACGATGGCACCCACGGGCTCTTGCCCCGGGGCCGGGGACAGGTGTTCGAGCTTGCGGTCGCGCAGTTGCTTGGACAGCACCGGCTGCAGCACGCTGTAGGTGCCCGCGCTGCCGCAGCACAGGTGGCTTTCGGCGTTGGCCAGCCGCACCTCGAAGCCCAGCGTGCGCAGGTGTGTTTCCACGCCGCCGCGCAGCTGCTGCCCGTGTTGCAGCGTGCAGGGCGGGTGGTAGGCCAGCGCAGGCTGCTTCGAGGCGCGCAGCCGGCCCTGCAGCTGTGGCGCTATTTCGGGCAGCAGCTCGCTGAGGTCGCGCGTGAGTGCGCTCACGCGCTGCGCCTTCTCGGCATAGGCCGGGTCGTGGGCCAGCGCGTGGCCGTAGTCCTTCACGTGCACGCCGCAGCCGCTGGCATTCATCACGATGGCTTCCACCTTGCCCTCGGAGGTGAGGCCGTCCACCAGCGGCCACCAGGCGTCGATGTTGCGGCGGGCATCGGCCAGGCCGCCTTCGCTGTCGTTGAGGTGGGTGCGCAGCGCGCCGCAGCAGCCGGCGCCATCGGCCACCAGCGTCTGGATGCCGATGGCGTCGAGCACGCGCGCGGTGGCGCTGTTGATGTTGGGCATCATGGCCGGCTGCACGCAGCCCATCAGCATCAGCACCTTGCGCGGGTGGGTGCGCATGGGCCACTGCTGCGCGCGCGCCGGGGCCTTGCCCGGCACCTTGTCCTGCAGGGTTTGCGGCAGCAACGGGCGCACCAGCTGGCCCAGCTTCATGGCCGGCGCGAACAGCGGCGAGGTCAGACCTTCCTTCAGCAGCCAGCGCACGGCCTTCTCGCCCGTGGGGCGTTCGACGCGCGCTTCCACGATCTCGCGGCCGATGTCCACCAGGTGCCCGTACTGCACGCCGCTGGGGCAGGTGGTTTCGCAGTTGCGGCAGGTGAGGCAGCGGTCCAGGTGTTCCTGCGTCTTGCGTGTGACGGGTGCGCCCTCCAGCACCTGCTTCATCAGGTAGATGCGGCCGCGCGGGCCGTCGAGCTCGTCGCCCAGCAGCTGGTAGGTGGGGCAGGTGGCGGTGCAGAAACCGCAGTGCACGCACTTGCGCAGGATGGCCTCGGCCGCTTCGCCTTGGCGGGTGCCCTTGAATTCAGGGGCCAGGTTGGTTTGCATCGCTTTGCCGGTGAAGGTTTCGGTTTCGGGGTGTTCAGAGCAGGCGGGCGGCGGCGGGCAGCAGCAAAGCGGCCAGCAGCGCCTGCAGGCTGAGGGCCAGCGCGGCGTAGGCGCCGGCGTCGGGGTGCACCTGCAGCGCGCGGCTGGCGCCGATGCCGTGCGACACCGTGCCCAGCGCAAAGCCGCGCACGGCCAGCGGGCGCACGCGGGCCAAATCGAACAGGGCCTTGGCGGTGATGGCGCCGGCCAGCCCCGTGAGCACGGCAAACACCGCCGCCAGCGCCGGAATGCCGCCCAGCTGCGCCGCCACGCCCATGGCCACGGGGGCCGTCACGCTCTTGGGCGCCAGCGAGGCCAGCACTTCCGCCGGCAGGCCCACGGCCCAGCCGATGGCCACCGCGCTGGCGCTGGCGGCCAGCCCGCCCAGCAAGGCCGCGCCCAGCAGCGCGGCGGCGCGCGCACGCAGCTCGGCACGCCGCTGCCACAGCGGCCAGGCCAGGGCCACCACGGCCGGCCCGAGCAGGAAGTGGATGAACTGCGCGCCCGAGAAGTACACCGGGTAGGCCGTGCCCGTGGCAGTGAGCAGCAGTGCCAGCGCCAGCACGCTGAAGAGCACCGGGTTGGCCCAGGGCGGGTGGCCCAGCCGCGCCGAAGCCGCGCTCGCGGCCACGTACACCGCCAGCGTGGCCGTCAGGCCGAACAGCGGCGTGGCCGAGAGGTAGACCCACAGCTCGACGAAGCTGCCGTTCATGGCGCGGCCCCGCCGGTGGTTCGCACCGCGGGTGCGGCCTGGGCATCGTCGGGCCCCGGCGGCCACAGGCGCTGCAGCACCCAGGCCGTCACAAGCAGCCCCACCCAGGTGGACAGCAGCAGCGCCAGCAGCATGCGCGGCCCGTAGGCCGTGAGGAGCCCCAGGTGCGCGATGACGCCCACGCCCACCGGCACGAACAGCAGCGACAGGTGCTGCAGCAGCGGCGTGGCCGCGGCCTCCACCGGCGCGCGCACGGGCGGCCACTGCAGCAGCACCATCAGCAGGGCCAGGCCCAGCACCGGGCCGGGCAGCGGCAAGGAAAGCAGGCGTGCCAGCGCCTCGCCGGCCGATTGGCACAGCAGCAGCAGCGTCAGGCCCCGCAGCGCGTCCATGCTCAGGCCCGTTCGTACTGCAGCACCCAGTAGTGGGTGTGGGCTTGCCACTGTGGCCGGCGCGCGCGCGGGCCCAGCAGCGCGAAGGCTTCTTCGGGCGTGGGAAAGTTCTTCAGCACCTCGTGCGTGCTGCCGTCGTTCAGGCGGCGCTGCTGGTAGGTGTTGCCGGCTTCGTCGGTGCGCGTCAGCGGCGTGCTGCTGGTCTGCACGAAGCTGTTGTCGAGGAAGACCACGCGCGCGCCCGGCGCCAGCTTCGTGTGCAGCAAATCCAGCCAGGCGGGCAGGCGCTGCAGCGGCACGTGGCTCCACCAGCAGCCGGCGAAAGCCGCATCGAACAGCGGTTCGTGCGCGATCTCGGCCAGCGTGTAGGCATCGGCGGCCGCAAAACGCACGCAGGCCGGCAGCCGCTTGGCCTGGGCGATGGCCATCGTTTCGGGGTTCAGGTCGGTGGCCAGCCAGTCGCTGGCCAGGCGCGCGCCATGGGGTGTCCACCAACCGGTGCCGCAGGCGATCTCCAGCACGCGCCGGCCCGCGAAAGGGGCTGCCAGGTCGGCTTCCATCTGGCGCAGGTCGGCCTGGCGCTCGGGCTTGGCATAGACGCTTTCGTACTCGGCCGCGCGGCGGGCGTAGTAGGCGGCCATGCCGGCCACCACCTCGGCGCCGGGGGCGGGTTGGGCCGTCATGCGGCAGGCAGCAGGCGGCCGGGGTTGAAGACGCCGTCGGGGTCGAAGGCGCGCTGCAGTTCGCGCTGGATGCGCGCCACCGCCGGCGCCAGTGGCGCGAAGGTGCCGGCGCTCTTGTCGTGGCCGCGGAAGAGCACCGCATGCCCGCCCACGGCCTGCGCCGCCTCGCGCAGCACGCCGGCCGGGGCGCTGGTGCAGATCCAGCGCTGCGCGCCGCCCCATTCCAGCAGCTGTTCGCCCGAGAGCTTCAGCGGCGGCGCGGTGGCCGGCACGCTCAGTCTCCACAGTGCAGCGCCGCTCTCCACGGTCTTGGCCGCGCCGATGAAGAACTCGTCGCGGTGGTCGCGCAGGCCGGTCCAGAAGGTGGCGGCCAGGCCGGCTTCCACCACCTCGCCGCCGATCTTCTCTTGCGCCGAGCGCACTGCGGCGGCCGCACCGCTCAGGCGCAGCACCAGCATGCCGTCCCACCAGGCGCTGGCGTTCAGCGGCAGCGGCTGCCCACCCCATTCGTTCAGGCGGCGGATGGCGCTGGCCTGGTCGGCTTCCAGCCGCAGCGTCAGCGTGGCCGGCGGCAGCGGCAGCACCTTCAGGCTCACTTCACAGATGACGCCCAGCACGCCCAGGCTGCCGGCCAGCGCGCGCGAGACGTCGTAGCCCGCCACGTTCTTCATCACCTGCCCGCCGAAGCTCAGCAGCTCGCCGCGGCCGTTCAGCAGCGTGGCGCCGAGCACGTAGTCGCGCACGCCGCCCACGCTCACGCGCGCCGGGCCGGCCAGGCCGGCGGCCACCATGCCGCCCACGGTGCCGCCGCGGGCGCTGGCATCCGCGGCGTCGCCGAACCTTGGCGGCTCGAAGGGCAGGCACTGGCCCTTTTCGGACAGCGCGGCCTCCACCTCGGCCAGCAAGGTGCCGCCGCGCGCGGTGATGACCAGTTCACTGGGCTCGTAGCTGCTGATGCCCGCGAGGCCGCGTGTGTGCAGCACCAGCCCCTGGGCCAGCCCGCCGTAGAAGGTCTTGGTGCCGCCGCCGCGGATGTCGAGCTGCAGCTTCTCGGCGCGGGCCGTCTGCACCTGGTCGACCAGGCGGGCCAGCTCGGGCGGGGTTTCCGTTGCCACGGCCGTGGACAGTGCCGTCATTCAGAACCGCTCCAGTTCCGGGAAGGGCAGCAGCCCCTTCCTCACGTGCATCTTTCCGTACTCGGCGCAGCGCTGCAGCGTGGGGATGACCTTGCCGGGGTTCAGCGTCTGCGCGGGGTCGAAGGCGCGCTTCACGGCGAACATCTGCTCGCGTTCGTGCGGGCTGAACTGCACGCACATGCTGCTGAGCTTTTCCACGCCCACGCCGTGTTCACCGGTGACGGTGCCGCCCATCGCGACGCTGGTCTCCAGGATGTCGGCGCCGAAGAGCTCGCAGCGGTGCAGCTGGTCGGGGTCGTTGGCATCGAAGAGGATCAGCGGGTGCAGGTTGCCGTCGCCCGCGTGGAAGACGTTGCAGCACTTCAGGTCGTACTTGATCTCCATCTCGGCGATGGCCAGCAGGATGTCGGCCAGGCGCTTGCGCGGGATGGTGCTGTCCATGCACATGTAGTCGGGGCTGATGCGCCCGCTGGCGGGGAAGGCGTTCTTGCGCCCGCTCCAGAACTTCAGGCGCTGCGCTTCGTCTCTGCTGACTTCCAGACGTGTGGCGCCGCAGCCGGAAAGCACCTCCAGCATGCGGTCGATCTCTTCGGCCACTTCCTCGGGCGTGCCGTCGCTTTCGCACAGCAGGATGGCCGCAGCCTTCAGGTCGTAGCCGGCATGCACGAAGTCTTCCACCGCGGCCGTCATGGGCTTGTCCATCATCTCCAGCCCGGCGGGGATGATGCCGGCCGCAATCACCGCCGCCACGGCGTCGCCGGCTTTGCGCACGTCGTCGAAGCTGGCCATGATGCAGCGCGCCAGCTGCGGCTTGGGCGTGAGCTTGACGGTGACCTCGGTGGTCACGGCCAGCATGCCTTCGCTGCCCACGATGAGCGGCAGCAGGTCCAGGCCCGGGGTGTCCAGCGCTTCGCTGCCGAATTCCACCGCCTCGCCTTCGACGGTGTAGCCGCGCACGCGCAGCACGTTGTGCAGCGTCAGGCCGTACTTCAGGCAGTGCACGCCGCCGGAGTTCTCGGCCACGTTGCCGCCGATGGTGCAGGCGATCTGGCTGCTCGGGTCGGGCGCGTAGTAGAGGCCCAGCGGCGCGGCCGCTTCCGAGATGGCCAGGTTGCGCACGCCGCACTGGACGGTGGCGGTGCGGGCCAGGCGGTCGATCTGCACGATCTTGTTGAACTTGGCCAGGCTCAGCGTCACGCCCAGGGCGTTGGGCATGGCGCCGCCGCTCAGGCCCGTGCCCGCGCCGCGCGCCACCACGGGCACGGCCAGCGCGTGGCAGGCCTTCAGCACGGCGGCCACCTGGGCTTCGTTCTCGGGCAGGGCCACCACCAGGGGCAGCTGGCGGTAGGCGGTGAGGCCGTCGCACTCGTAGGGCACCGTGTCTTCCTTGTGCCACAGCAGCGCATGCGCAGGCAGCAGGGGCGCGAGCGCGGCCACCACCTGCTGCTGGCGCGCCGCACGTTCGGCAGCGGCCAGGGCGGCCGGGGCTGCGGCACTTTCGGTGGCCAGATGGGCGGCCATCACGGCGGGCGGGGTGGCGGGGGCATTCAAGGCGGGCAACTCCGGCAGGCGCGCTGACAAGGGCTACGGTGCATTCAAGCGCGCCGCCAGACTGTACGCGCGCCCGGGCGTCGCCCCGGTCAGCACGGTTTTGACTGCGGCGGGGGTGATCGGGGCCTGCCGCCCGTTCAGGCCGGCTCGGTGAAGACCGTCAGCACCCCGGTGTAGCCGTAGAGGTGGTGGCGTGCAATCTCGCCCGCGGCGAAGAAGCCGACCAGCGGCACTTCCTCGCCACTGCCACCGCCCAAAGCGTGCTGCACGATCTTCAGCTCGGCCGAAGGCCCGCCGAAGTGCGGCCCGCCCCGCCCGGTGCAGCTGATGTACAGCGCCCCCAGGATGCGCCGGGGCGTGCTGCCGGCTTCGCCATGGCCGTCGAGCTCGTCGCGGATCTCGCTGCAGATGCGCACGAGGTCGCGCCGCGCCGCGTTCACGTCGCGCTGGCAGAAGGCCAGGCGCATGCCGGGTTGCAGCACGTCGGCCACGGCCACGGCGTGGCGGCCGGGGTCCAGGCCCACGAGGTGGCGCACGCGGGTGTCGGTGCCGAACTGGCCCGGGCGGGCGGGGGTGGCGCTGGGGTTGGTGCCGGAGGTGGTGCCCGCAGCGTCGCTCAGGCCCACCAGCGTGGCGCGCAGGCGGGGCAGCGCGGTGCGCGGGTCGTCCAGGTTCTGCATGCCCAGGTCGCGCAGCAGGCAGGGCAGGGCGGCCTCGCCATCCAGTTCGGTGACGATGTTGCGCTCGCAGCCCGTCACCGTGCGCGTGGGGCCCACGGGCTGGCAGCCTTGCGTCACGCGCGAGATGAGCGCCACGTCGCGCGTGAAGGCCACGCCCGACAGGCCGCCTTGCCACACGCCATCGGCCAGGTGGCTGGCCGCCCCGCGTGAGCTGGACAGGCCGCCAAAGAGGTAGCCGCTTTCGGTGCGGTCGGCCATCTCGACGATGAGTTCCTGCAGGTCGGGCGTGGCCGGGTCGGCGTGCACCAGCGCGGCGTCGGGCGTGATGTGGCGCAGCTTGCGCGCGCCCGAGAAGACCTCGAAGCGGCCCGCCGGCAGGGCGCACAGCATCAGGGCCAGCGCGGGTTCGTCGATGTACTCGGCCGTGCCGGCGCACACGCCCACACCCACGCTGCCCACCCAGGCCACGCCCGGCCAGCGCTGGCGCAGTTCGGCGTGCAGGGCTTCGGCATGGGCGGCGTAGTGGTCGCTGAAGTAGGCGAAGCCCAGGCTCAGCGGGCCGCTGCCGCTGCCGGCTTGGCCCTCTTGCGCGGCATGGCGCGCGTCTACCTGCGCCGCGGCCAGCGCCACGGCGGCGCGCCAGTCGGGGTGGGTGGCGTGGCCGGTGAGGAAGCCAGGCATGCGTTCGCCCGCGTTCAGGCCTTGCGCGCGCGCGGCGTCGCGGCGCGGGTTGCTTCGGCGGGCTTGCCGGCCTTGTTGCCGGCCGCCCTGCTGGCCGCTTTGCCGACCGTCTTGCTGGCCGTGGCGCTGGTGGCGGGCCGGGCCCGCGGCTTGGATGCAGCCTTGGCAGCAGCCTTGGGGCGGGGCTGGGCGCCGGGCCGGCTGCGCGCCTGGGCGCTGGCGCCCTTCGCCGCTTCGGGCTGGACCGCCCGGCTGGCGATGTCGGCGAACTGCTGGGTGAGCGCGCCCCACCACTTCATGGGGTCGATGGCCGGCGATGCGGCCGCTGGGGGCGCCTGTTGCGCTTCCGGCGCTTCCGGTGCCGCGGGCTCAGGGGCCGTAGCGACAGGGGCTGCAGCAGGTGCCGGGGCGGGCGCAGGCGGTGGCGCTGGCGCAGGCGCAGCCGCCTCGCTCGGCAGCCGCGCCTTCAGCGCATCGCGCAGGTCGGCCATCGGCAGGTTCATGGTCTGCAGCGTGCTGAGCGTCATGCGCTGCACTTCCAGGGCCTGCACGGTGGTGCCCAGCAGGCGCGCGTTCTGTTCCAGCCAGAACTGCACGGTCTTCAATTCCTGGATGCGCTTGTCCAGCTCTTCGGGGTCGAGCGTGGGCGCCACCCATTGGCCGAAGCCCTGCACGCCGGGCAGCGCGGCACCGGCGCCCTTCATCAGGCTTTGCAGGAATTCGAAGCCGGGCACCATGCGGGCCAGGTCGTTGGCAGCACTCATCGGTTTCTCCAGGAAGCGGCCTGCATTGTGGGCGTTGTGCAATTTGCGCAGGCGCGCTAGCGCGCGAAGCGCACGCGCTCCACCTTGAAGCCGCGCTGGGCCAGCAGCAGCGGCAGCGCCTGCGGGCCGGTCATGTGCAGCGCACCCACGGCCGCGAAGACGCGCCGGCCCTGGCGGTGCTGGGCCTCGATGCCGTCGGCCAGCGGGCCGTTGCGCTCGTCGTTCAGCTTGCGCATGGCGGCCTGGTCGGCTTCGCTGTGGCTGCATTCGCACCAGCTGGCGTGGTCTTCCAGCGTGGCGAGGTCGCCGTGTTCCCAGGCCCGGGCCAGGCGCTCGAGCACGCGCCGTGCGCTCTGGTCTTCCAGCTGCGTGAGGCTTTGCTCCAGCGTCAGCAAGGCTTCTGCGGGGTCGGCCGGCACGAGCACGGCCTTCTGCTGGGCCACGGTTTCCAGCGCCACCACGCGCCGGCCGCTGGCGCGCGCCTGGGCCAGCAGCAGCTGTTCCATCGCCAGGCTGGGGTCCATGCCCAGCCAGCGCGCTTCCATCACCATCAGCGTGGTGGCCTGCAGCACCGGGTGCAGGGTGGCCAGCGATTCGGGCGCCACGCAGGCGCGGGCGTAGGCGCCGTCCAGGCGCTGCTGCAGGGCCGCGGGCAGGGCGCCCTTGAGCTGCAACTCGGCCATGGCCGCAGCGAGGGCGGGGTCGCTGGGGTCGATCTCCAGGGCCAGCACGTCGGCCGCGCGCAGTGCGGCGCTGATCTGCGGGCCCAGGCGGCGCCAGCCCGGCTTGCCGACGTGCAGCGTGCCGTAGAGAAAACTCGTGCGCCCGTCGCGCGTGACGCGCCAGAGCAGGCCGCGGTCGCGCTCGGGCGCGGTGCCGGCCTGCAGGGGCAGCGGCGGCGGGCAGCTGGCCTGGGCGCGGGCTTCCGAGCCGGCCAGCAGGGTGATGAGGGCCAGCAGCGCCGCCCAGAAGAGCCGCTGCCCGGGTTCAAGCCACGTGTGCATGGCCGGAAGATGCCACGAAAGCCGCGCCGCCGGCCATCATCAAGGCGCTGGGTCCCGCATCTGCACGCGCAGCACGCCGTCCTGCTGCTGCCAGCGCAGCCGGCCCAGCACGTCCATGCCGAGCAGGGGCTTGTGCAGGTCGGGCAGCGCCGCCATGCGCAGGCGTTCGGCGCGCAGGCCGCCTTCCAGTTCGACATCGCCCACCACCACGCTGCCCTGCACCACGCCGCCAGCGGTGTTGGAGGTGACGTTGCCCACCACCGGCAGGCCGAGCTGGCGCGCCAGCGCGGCCGGCAGCGTGGTGCCGGTGGCGCCGGTGTCGACGAGGAAGTCCACCGGCTGCCCGGCCACGGTGCCGGGCCAGTGGTAGTGGCCATCGGGCCCGCGGCGGATTTCCACCACGTCGCCGCTGGCGCTGATGCGGCTGGCGGCCGCCTGGCGCTGCCAGGCCTGCACGCCCAGGAATACGCCGCCGGCCAGCAGCAGCCAGACCGTGGCGTGTTTCAGCCAGCTGGGCAGTTCCTGCATCGGCTTCAGCCGCCTTCCGGGGTTTCGGCGGGGACCGGTGCCGGGCCGGCGGGTGCATCGGCGGCGGCATCGGCGTCGGCGGCTTCCACCGGCGCCGCGGCGGGCTCGTGCAGCGGCGCCACGCGCTGCTCGATGGCGCCGAAGACGCTGTGCCCGTCGGCGCCCAGCATCTCGATGCGGATGGTGTCGCCGAACTGCATGAAGGCGGTGCGCGGCGCGCCGTGTTCGATGGTTTCGATGGCGCGTTTCTCGGCCACGCAGGAATAGCCGCGCGCCCAGTCCTTGTTGCTGACGGTGCCGCTGCCCACGATGCTGCCGGCGCGCAGCCGCCGCGTCCTGGCCACGTGGGCGATGAGCTGGCCGAAGTGAAAGCTCATCTCGGGCCCGGCGTCGCAATGCCCCACACGGCGGCCGTTCCAGCGGCTTTCCAGCGCCAGGTGCACGCGCCCGCCCTGCCAGGCGGGGCCGATTTCATCGGGCGTCACGGCCACCGGGCCGAAGGCGGTGGCGGGCTTGCTCTGCAGGAAGCCGAAGCCCTTGGCCAGCTCGGCGGGAATGAGGTTGCGCAGGCTCCAGTCGTTCACCAGCATCAGCAGGCGCACGCTGTCCAGCGCCGCCTCGGCGTCGGTGCCGATGTCGACATCGCCCGTGACCACGGCCACCTCGGCTTCGAAGTCGATGCCCCAGTCGGCGCTGGCGAAGCGCGCGGGGTCGGTGGGGCCGAGGAAGTCATCGCTGCCGCCCTGGTACATCAGTGGGTCTTCGTAGAAGCTGGCGGGCACCTCGGCGCCGCGCGCCTTGCGTACCAGCTCCACGTGGTTCAGGTAGGCCGAGCCGTCGGCCCACTGGTGGGCGCGCGGCAGCGGGGCCATGCAGTGCTGCGGGTTGAAGGGGAAGGCGTGGCGCGCCTTGCCGCCGTTCAGCGTGGCGTACAGGTCTTCCAGCGGCGGGCTGCGGAAGTTCCAGTCGTCCAGCACCTGTTGCAGCGTGGTGGCAATGCCGGTGGCATGGTGCGCCATCGTCATGTCGCGCGAGACGACGGCCAGCAGGCCATCGCGTGAGCCGTCCTTCAGGGTGGCGAGTTTCATGCAGGTTCGTGGCAGGTCAGCAAGGTTGGCAGTATGGTGGAGAGGTGATGCCCCCGGCCCCCACCCGCTTGCAGCCGCCCGGCCGGCGTGTGCTGGCGGCTGCGGGCCTGGCCCTGGCGGTGTTGGCTCTGCACGTGGCTTTGCTGGGTTGGCTGCCACTGGGGGCCGGCGGGCCTGGGCGGGTGCCGCCGGGGCTGGTGGAAGGCCCGAACCCCGGGCTGCTGCAGGTGCGCTCGCGCGTGCTGGCCGCCGGCGCGACCGAGCCGGCGCCTTGGGAAGAAGCCGCCATTGCGGCAGTGACACCGCCTGCGGCCCCTGCCGCTACTCCACCCGCTGCCGCGCCCGCGCCCCGGGCACCGCCGGCACCTGTGCTGCCCGCAGCCGACCCCTCAGCTCGGGCTGCGACAGCGGCTGCGCCACGCGCGGCCCCAACCCCGGCGCCGGCGGAAGAGCCGGCGGGCGCCGACGGCGACGCGCTCGCCGGTACCGCCGCCGCCTCGTCCGAAGGCGAGCCCCAGCCGCTGCCTGCCGGCCCGCCACCGCTGACCTATGCCACGCGGTTGCCGCCACCCGCCGTGCTGCAGTACACCGTGCGGCGTGAAGGCCCCGGCCTCGGCGCCGGCCCGGCTGCGGCGGTGGTTGCAGCCGCCGCACGGCAAGGTTTGCAGGCCCAGCTGATCTGGCGGCCTGAACCCGCCACCGCCACCTACACGCTCAGCCTCGGCCTGGGCGCCGTGGGCACGGCCAGCGTGGGCGGGCTCGACCTGCACGGCCTGGCCCCCGAGCGCCATGTGGAAACCCGCCGCGGCCGCGAGCTGCGCGCGGCCAACTTCCAGCGCCAGCCGGCGGCCGAAGGCGGTGGTCGCATCACCTTCAGCGGCCCGCGCATCGAGCACCCGCTGTGGCCGGGCGTGCAAGACCGCCTGAGCTGGATGCTGCAACTGCCCGCCGTACTCGCGGCCGAGCCCGGCCTCGGTCAGCCCGGGCGCGAAGTGCTGCTGCTGGTGGTGGGCGTGCGCGGCGAGGCCGCGCCCTGGGTCTTCCGTGTGGTGGGCAGCGGCCCGCTGGCGCTGCCGGCCGGTGTGGTGGCCGAGGCCCTGCACCTGCAGCGCACGCCACGCCATGCGCACGACACCCAGGTGGACGTGTGGCTGGACCCCGCGCGCCATCACCTGCCCGTGCGCTGGCGCCTGCAGCACCGCGCCGACGGCCCGGCCACCGAATTCAGCCTGCTGCAGATGGCCTTGCCCTAGAACCGGCCCCAGGGCTTGTGCCGTTGTGGCGGCTGCCGCAAGATGGCCGACCCTTTCCTTGCCCTTCCGCCTGGTCACCGGCCCATGCCCCGAGCCCCTGCCGATACACGCGTCGTGCTGTCGCCCACCCTGGCGCAGGCCCCGGTGCTGGACCTGCTGTGCGCGCATTTCGTGCTCACCCTCACGCTGCGCCAGGCCGGCCGCTTCAACCTGCGGCGCGACTGGAACAGCCTGCTCTCGCTGGTGGGCCCGCACCTGGTGTGGCCGCAGCCGGTGCTGGGCCGCGTGCGCGCCTTCCTGGCGCGGCGCTGCAAGGGGCAGGCGCCGTGGAAAGGGCACGAGGCGCTCAGCGACGAGGCCTTCATCCAGCGCCACGGCCCCTGGCAGGGCCCCTACGAAGAAGGCACGCTCTTCTTCTACATCGACGAATACATCAAGGACGCACCGAAAGACCTGCTCACGGTGCTGGCCACCAGCGTCGACTGGCTGGCGCGGCGGCTGAAGCGCGAACACACGCTGGTGCAGAAGAACATCGACGCGCTGGCCGGCCTGCTGCAGCTGAACCCGGCCGAGCGCGCGCTGCTGCTCTACGGCACGCTGGCCCGCTACCAGCGCGACCTGCGCGGGCTGCTGGTCGAGTTCAAGGTCAGCAATGCGCAGGAGGCCTATGCCGCCATCGCCGCCGTGGCCGGTGTCGAAGCCGCCGACGTGGCCGAGGCGCTGCGCGCCGGTTCGCGGCTGGAACGCATCGGCATGGTGGAGAACCTCATCTCCGAGCAGAACATCACCGACCTGGCCGACTTGATGAAGGTCAGCGAACAGCTGCCGCCGGTGCTGATGCGCGAGTACCGCGCGCCCGGCGAGCTGATGGCCGTGTTCACGCGACCGGTGGCGCCCAGCGAGCTGGGCCTGGCCGATTTCCATTTCGTGGCCGAAGATGCCGCCACGCTCACGGCCCTGCTGAAGCACGCCACGCAGCGCCGCCAGGCCGGCGTGAACGTGCTGCTCTACGGCCCGCCCGGCACCGGTAAGACCGAGCTGGCCAAGGTGTGTGCCACGGCCGCCGGCCTGCAGTTGTATGAAGTGGAGTTCGCCGACCGCGACGGCCACAGCCTGAACGGCCGCGACCGCTACCGCAGCCTGCAGATCAGCCAGGTCTTCCTCAAGGCCAGCCCCGGCGTGGCCCTGCTCTTCGACGAGGTGGAAGACGTGTTCCCGCCCATCAGCAGCGAGGCCGCGCAGCTGCTGGCGCGGCTGGACAGCAGCGACGCCGGCCCGGTGAGCAGCAGCGTCAGCGGCAAGGCCTGGGTGAACCAGATCCTGGAAACCAACCCGGTGCCGGTGATCTGGGTCACCAACCGCATCGAGCAGATCGACCCCGCCTTCCGCCGCCGCTTCCAGTTCCACCTGCGCCTGCTCAGCCCGCCGCCGGGCGCGCGCGAAGGGCTCATCGCGCGGGCACTGGCCGGCGCGGCCGTCGGCGCCGGCTTTGCCGCGCGCCTGGCCGAGCGCCGCAGCCTCACGCCCGCGCAGATACGCACCGCCGTGCGTTTTGCCGTGCTGGCGCAGCCGCTGGCGGCCGCCAAAGACGAGGGCGAGGGCGGGGCCGAGGCGCCCGACACGGCCGCTTTCGAGGCCCTCATCGAACGCCAGCTGGCCCATGCCGACCTGGCCCTGGGCAGCGCGCCCGCCAGCAAGGCCCCCCGCGCCGTGGTCACCGCCTACGACCTGGCCCTGCTGAACACCGAAAGCCGCTTCGAGCTGCCGCGCATCGTGGAAGCGCTGAAGCGCCGGGGCGAAGCGGCTGGCGGCGCCATGGCCAGCAGCCTGTGTTTCCACGGCGCGCCCGGCACCGGCAAGACGGCGTTGGCCGAACACATCGCCCAGGCCCTGGGCCGGCCGCTGATGGTGCGCCAGACCAGCGACATCGCCAGCAAGTTCGTCGGCGAAACCGAGCAGAACCTGGCCCGCATGTTCGAGGAAGCCAGCACCGAAGGCGCCGTGCTGCTGCTCGATGAGGCCGACAGCTTCCTGCGCAGCCGCCGGCGCGCCGAGCGCAACTACGAGGTGACCGAGGTCAACCAGATGCTGCAGGGCATGGAGCGTTTCAGCGGCGTGTTCATCTGCACCACCAACCTCTTCGAAGAGCTGGACGAAGCCGCGCTGCGCCGCTTCACCTTCAAGATCCGCTTCCACCCGCTGCTGCCGGCGCAGCGCCTGCAGATGTTCGTGCGCGAGGCGCTGGGCGGCGACGCCGCGCGGCTGAACGACGAACAACGCCAGCGCCTGGCCGCGCTGGACGCGCTGGTGCCTGGCGACTTCGCCGCCGTGCAGCGCCAGGTGGGCATCCTGGGCGCGGCTTTCGAGCCCGATGAGTTCCTCTCGCAGCTGGAAGCCGAGCACCGCGTGAAGCCCGAGGTGCGGCAGCGCCGCGGCATCGGGTTCCAGCACGCCGATTTCGCGCCGCGGCAGTAAGCCCGCGCGGGCCAGGCCGCAAGGCCTTGCGCGGCGGGCGCTGACTTTGCGGTCTGCTTCGCGGCCTGCTTTGCGGCAGAGTTTGCGGGCAGGCGCCCCTCGGCGGTGCCTGCCGGGCCCGCGGCTCAAGGCCCGCCCTGGCGGGCCGATAGCCCGACGATGCCCACACCTGCCCCGCTATCGCTGTCTGCCGTCTGGGCATGGTGGCTGCAATACCCGCTGGCCTGGCTGCTCACCGGCAGCACCTTGCTGCTGCTGGCGGCCCTGCTGCTGGCCCTGTGGCGATTGCACCGGGTGGCGCGCAGCCGCGAGACCTTGCGCTCGCAGGTGAATTCCCTGCACTCGGCCCTGGGCCAGCTGCAGGGCCGCGACACCGTCACCGGCCTGATGACGCGCCCCGAGTTCGAGCAGGTGCTGGACAGCGCCACGCTCGCGGCCGACCGCAGCGGCACGCCGCTGGCGCTGCTGTACCTGGGCCTGGACGACTTCCGCCCGATGAACGAGGGCTATGGCCACCGCGTGGGCGACGCCGTGCTGCGCGAAGCCGCGCAGCGGCTGGGCGCCTTCACCGGGCGGCCGCTGGGTCTCTCGCGCGTGGGGGGCGACGAGTTCGCCCTGCTGCTGCCGCAGAACCTGGCCGAGGCCGGACACACCGCGCAGCAGGCGCTGCAGGTCTTGCAGCGCCCCTATGCGGTGGACGGCCTGGAGCTGCACCTCGGCGCCTCGGTGGGCATCGCCGTCTACCCCGACCACGGCTCGCGCCCGCGCCTGCTGCCGCACGCGGCGCTGGCCATGCGCTCGGTGAAGCAGGTGGGCGGCCGCGGGCATGCCGTCTACGACCCCGCGCTGGCCGTGGACCAGCGCGAGCAGGCCGAGCTGCTGCAGGCGCTGCGCCACGCCGTGGAGCGCGGCGAGCTGCAGCTGGTGTACCAGCCCAAGGTGGACGCGCGCAGCCTGCAGATCACCGCCGCCGAGGCGCTGGTGCGCTGGCAGCACCCGCAGCGCGGCACGGTCAGCCCGGCGGTCTTCATCCCGCTGGCCGAAAGGCACGGGCTCATCACCGCCATCGGCCGCTGGGTGTTCGAAGAGGCCTGCCGCCAGGCCGCGAAGTGGCGCGAGCAGGGCCTGCGCATGCGCGTGGCGGTGAACCTCTCGGGCCACCAGTTGCGGCAGGAAGATTTTGTCGAGCACCTGCAGGCCACGCTGCTGAAGAACGCCATCCCGCCGGGGCGGCTGACGGTGGAGATCACCGAAACCGTGGCCATGGAAGACACCGAGCACACCCGCGCCGCCTTCGAGCGCCTTCGCCGGGCCGGCCTGCATGTGTCCATCGACGACTTCGGCACCGGCCATTCCAGCCTGGCGGCGCTGCGCCGCCTGCCGGCGGCCGAGCTGAAGATCGACCGGGCCTTCATCACCGACCTGGCGCACAGCGAAAGCGCGCGTTCCATCGTGCAGGCCGTGGTGCAGATGGCGCGGACGCTGTCCTTGCGCGTGGTCGCCGAAGGTGTGGAGACCGAGGCCCAGCGCGACGCGCTGGTGGCCCTGGGCTGCGACGAACTGCAGGGCTTCCTGTTCGCCCGCCCGATGAGTGCCACCGCGCTGGCGCTGTGGGCGCACGACGACCGACCAGGCGGTGATGCCGCCCGCGATGGCGCGCGCTCAGGCTTCCGGCCTTCGTTGTTCGCGCCCACCACCCCGGCGCCGATGGACTGAAAGCGCGCGACGCAGTTCACGCCCGCCGGGGCAGGCGCCGCAACCGGCCCGGCAACACCGCTGCCGGCTGCCATCATCCCGCCTGTAACCATGAGTGACCCGAGCGACGCCGATTTCTCGCTGCTGCTGTGGACCTTGGCCTTGCTGGTGGCCGGTCTGTCCTGGCACCTCAGCAACAGCTGGGTGCGCCTGGCCCAGCGCGGGCCCACCTTGCGCAGCCAGTGGCCTGCCCTGGCGCAAGGCGCCGCGGCGCTGGGCCTGGGGCTGAATGCCGCGCTGGTGCTGGGCCTGCAGGCCCAGCCGCTGGCCTTTGCGCTGGGTTTCCACGCCTTCGGTGCGCTGGGCCTGCTGCTGGCGGCCTTGCTGGTGGGCGCGGCGGTGGTGGCCTTGCCGGCAGCGGGCACCCAGGCCTGGCGGCTGGTGGCTTCGGGCGCGCTGATGGCGCTGCTGGCCCTGGGCCTGCAGATGGGCTGGGTGCTGGCCGCGGGGTTCCGGCCCGGCGTGCTGTGGCGGCTGGGGCCGCTGGCAGCCGCGGGCGTGGTGCTGGCCGTGGGCCTGGTGCTGGCGCGCTGGATGGCGTTTTCAGCTGCCTGCGAGGCCAGCCCGCGCCGCCTGGCCTGGCGCCTGGGCGCTGCCGTGCTGGGCGCCTTCGCGCTGCTGGGCGGGCAGGCGCTGGTGTCCATGGCGGCCGGCCTGGACGCGCAGCGCGGCTCCTTGTTCGAGCGGCAACTGCACGGCACCGTGCTCAGCCTGGTGTGCGGCGTGCTGGTGCCGCTGGTGATGGGCGCGCTGGCGTTGGACCTGTGGGTGCGCGCCAGCCAGCGCCCGCGTCGCAGCGAGAGCGGCCTGCAGCCGCGGCCGCGCCGGCGCAAGCGCCGCCGCATGCGCACCTTGTAGCCCCTTCCTACAATCGCACGATGAATACCCGCACCTTGTCCGCCGCCCCCGGTTCGATGGCCGCCCCCGCACGCCAGCCCGCCCCCTTCACGCGGGGCGCCGCGCTGGCCGCGCTGATGCAGCAGCGCATCGCCATCATCGACGGCGCCATGGGCACCATGATCCAGCGCTACAAGCTCACCGAAGCCGATTTCCGCGGCGAGCGGTTTGCAGAGCACCCCAGCGACCTGAAGGGCAACAACGACCTGCTGGTGATGACGCGGCCCGACGTCATCCGCGAGATCCACGGCCAGTACCTCGCTGCCGGCGCTGACCTCATCGAGACCAACACCTTCGGCGCCACCAGCGTGGCGCAGGAAGACTACGGCCTGGGTCACATCGCCCGCGAGATGAACGTGGCCGCCGCCCGCATCGCTCGAAGCGTGGCCGACGAGTACAGCACGCCCGAACACCCGCGTTTCGTGGCCGGTGCCCTGGGCCCGACGCCGCGCACCGCCAGCATCAGCCCTGACGTGAATGACCCCGGTGCCCGCAACACCAGCTTCGACGAACTGCGTGCCGCCTACCGCGAGCAGGCCGAGGGGCTGCTGGAAGGCGGCTGCGACGTCTTCCTGGTGGAAACCGTGTTCGACACGCTCAACGCCAAGGCCGCCATCTTCGCGCTGGACGAGCTGATGGAAGAGACCGGCGAGCGCCTGCCCGTCATCATCAGCGGCACCGTCACCGACGCCTCGGGCCGCATCTTGAGCGGCCAGACCGTGGCCGCCTTCTGGCACAGCGTGCGCCACGCACGGCCGCTGGCCATCGGCCTGAACTGCGCCCTGGGCGCGGCCGTGATGCGCCCCTACATCGAAGAGCTCAGCAAGGTGGCGGCCGACACCTACATCAGCTGCTACCCCAACGCCGGGCTGCCCAACCCGATGAGCGACACCGGCTTCGATGAAACGCCGCAGGTCACGGGTTCGCTGCTGGAAGAGTTCGCCAAGGCGGGCTTTCTGAACATCGCCGGCGGCTGCTGCGGCACCACGCCCGAGCACATTGCCGAGATCGCCCGGCGCCTGCGCCCCTACCGCCCGCGCAGCCGGCACGACCCGCTGTTCACCGGCCTGCTGGCGGCCTGAGCGCCTCCGAGCGCCCCCGCAGGCAGGGGGCTGACCCCAGTGTCTGTGGGGCTGCGTCCTATGATGGCCCGGTAGCCCGCCACCCGCGGGCAGGAGCCGGCCCGTGACGCGTGTTCTTCCGTTCATCCCTTCTTCCCTTTCCGCTCTCAGCCTGGCCCTGGGCCTGGCCTTTGGCGGCCTGCAGGCCCAGGCCCACGGCACGCCCGCCGGCGACCCCATCTACAACGAGCTGGAGCAGGAAAAGAGCGTCTACAACGTCTACAAGGCCTTCTTCCCGAACCGTGATGTGGCGCGCAAGGCAGCCATCAGCTACCACGCGCAGCTGTTGGAGAGCGACTACAAGGGCGGCTTCCTCATCATGCAGCTGGAAGAGCGCGAGATGCGCCAGCTGCAGCGCTTCGGCTTCCGCTTCGAGCGTGCCACCGAGTTCATCGAACGCCGCAACCGCGCGCTGACCGGGTTCCAGATCGAGCGCACGCGCCGCATCGCCGGCCAGCCCGAGCCGGCGTCCATTCCCGGCTACGCCTGCTACGAGACGGTGGAAGAAACCTTCGCCGCCGGCGACGCGCTGATCGCCGCACGCCCGGCGCTGGCCAGCTGGGTGACGGCCGGCAGCAGCTGGTTGAAGACCCAGGGCCAGGGCGGCTACGACATCAAGGTGCTGAAGGTCACCAACAGCGCGGTGCCTGCCCCGGCGGGCGACGGCAAGCCCAAGCTCTTCATCAACAGCGCCATCCATGCCCGCGAATACACCACCGCGCCGCTGGTGCTGGAGTTCGCGAAGTGGCTGCTCAATGGCTATGGCGTGGATGCGGATGCGACGTGGATCGTCGACCACCACGAAGTGCACCTGATGTTCCACACCAACCCCGACGGCCGCAAGCGCGCCGAAACGGGCCTGAGCTGGCGCAAGAACGTCAACAACAACTTCTGCGCCAACACCAACACGCGCGGTGTCGACCTGAACCGCAACTTCAATTTCCAGTGGAACAGCACCGCCGGCCAGGGCAGCAGCGGCAGCGCCTGCAGCCTGACCTTCCGCGGCCCCAGTGGCGGCAGCGAACCCGAAACCCAGGCGGTGCAGAACTACGCACGCAGCCTGTGGCCCGACCGCCGCGGCCCCGGCATCAACGACGCGGCGCCGGCCGACACCAGCGGCATCCACATCGACATCCACAGCTTCAGCCAGCTGGTGCTGTGGCCCTGGGGTGCGACCGCCTCGCCCGCGCCCAACGGCGCCGCGCTGCAGACCCTGGGCCGGCGTTTTGCCTGGTTCAACGGCTACGAGCCCACGCAGTCCATCGGCCTGTACCCCACCGACGGCACGAGCGACGGCCCGAGCTACGGCGAGCTGGGCGTGGCCGCCTACACCTTCGAGCTGGGCACGGCGTTCTTCCAGAGCTGCTCGGTCTATGAAAGCACCGTCAAGCCGGGCAACCTGCCGGCGCTGATCTACGCCGCCAAGGTCGTGCGCGCGCCCTACATCACGCCGGGTGGCCCCGATGTCAGCGCGCTGGCGCTGGCCGGCGAGGCCTCGGGCGCCGGGGTGCCGGCCGGCACGGCCGTGGGCTTGAGCGCCAGCGCCAGCGATGCGCGCTTCAGCACCCTGAACGGCACCGAAGCCACGCAGGCGGTGACGGCGGCCGAATACACCATCGACACCCCGCCCTGGGAGCCGGGGGCGGTGCCCAGCCCGTTGCTGGCCGCCGACGGCAGCTTCAACAGCGCCACCGAAGGCCTGGCGGGCAGCATCAACACCAGCGGCCTGGCGCCCGGCCGCCACACGGTGTTCGTGCGCGCACGTGACGCCAGCGGCACCTGGGGCCCGGTGACGGCGGCTTTCCTGAACATCACGCCCGCGGTGGTGACGCAGGTCTTCGAGGTCGAGAACAACGGTCTGCCGACGCTGGCGCAGCCCCTGGCGGTGTTCCCCGTGCAGGTGACCGCCACCATGGCCAGCCCCGTGCGCACCGAGCGCCGCGACACCGACTTCTACCGGGTGAGCCTGCCCCCGGGCCAGACGCTGAGCGCCACGCTCACACCCAATGCGGCTTCGGACTACAACCTCGAACTGCTCGACGCCAATGGCGTGCGCCTGGCCGGCAACTTCCTCGGCGTGGGGCAGGTCGAGACGGCCAGCACCACCAACAGCGGCAGCGCAGCCATCACGGTGCTGGTGCGCATCAGCTTCATCAGTGGCGGCAGCGGCTCGGTGGACGGGCGCTACACCCTGGGCCTGACGCAGTAGCGGGGCCGCCGGCTACAGCTCGATTTTCGTGCCGAGCTCGACGATGCGGTTGGTGGGCAGGTGCAGGAAGTCGCCCACTGCCGCGGCGTTGCGGTGCATGCTGGCGAAGAGCTTCTCGCGCCACAGCGGCAGGCTGCCGCCGAAGCTGGGCACCACGGTGTCGCGGCTGAGGAAATAGCTGGTTTCCATCGCGTCCAGGTTCACGCCGCGGCCGGCCAGCAGGGCCAGGGCTTCGGGCACGTCGGGCTCGTTCTTGAAGCCGAAGTGCAGCGTGACCTGCCAGCAGTCGTGGCCCAGGGGCTGCACTTCGCAGCGGCGGTCGAAGCCTATCCACGGCACCTCGTGCTGCTGCACGGTGACGAACAGGTTCTGTGCATGCAGCACCTTGTTGTGCTTCAGGTTGTGCAGCAGCGCGAAGGGCGTGCTGCCCTGTTCGGCCGACAGGAAGACCGCGGTGCCCGGCACGCGCAGCGGCGGGCTCAGGAACAGCGACTCCAGGAACGCCGGCAGCTCGATGGCCTCTTCGCGCAGGCGCTCGCTCATCAGCGCGCGGCCGCGCTGCCAGGTCACCATCAGCGTGAACATGGCCACGCCGATGAGCAGCGGGAACCAGCCGCCATCCAGCACCTTCACGGCGTTGGCGGCGAAGAAGGTGATGTCGACCAGGAAGAACACGCCCGTGGCCCCCAGGCACAGCGCCAGCGGCAGCTTCCAGGCGTAGCGGATGACGAAGAAGGTCATCACGGTGGTGATGGTCATGTCGATGGTGACGGCAATGCCGTAGGCATGCGCCAGTGCGCTGCTGCTGCCGAACACCACCACCGCGAACACCACGCAGGCATAGAGCGCCCAGTTCACGAAAGGCACGTAGATCTGCCCGGCCTGTCGCACGCTGGTGTGCAGGATGCGCAGCCGCGGCAGGTAGCCCAGCTGCGTGGCCTGCTTGGTGACAGAGAACGCGGCGGTGATGAGCGCCTGCGAGGCAATCACCGTGGCCAGCGTGGCCAGGCCGATCAGCGGGAACAGCGCCCAGCCCGGCGCCATCTCGTAGAAGGGGTTGCGTACGTTCTCGGGGTGCTGCAGCAGCATCGCGCCCTGGCCGAAGTAGTTCAGCACCAGCGCCGGCATCACCACGCTGAACCAGGCCAGCCGCACGGGGCGCTTGCCGAAGTGGCCGAGGTCGGCATACAGCGCCTCGGCGCCAGTGACGCACAGCACCACCGCGCCCAGCGCGACGAAGGCGATGCCGGGCTGCTGGGCCATGAAGCCCAGGGCGTGGTGCGGTGACAAGGCCACCAGCACCGCCGGGTGCTGCACGATGTGCACCACGCCCAGCACCGACAGCACGCCGAACCACAGCAGCGTGATGGGCCCGAACAGCCGCCCCACTGCCGCCGTGCCGAAGCGTTGGGCCCAGAACAGCAGCGTCAGCACCAGCAAGGTGATGGGCACCACGTAGCGGTGCAGCGCCGGTGCGGCCACCTCCAGCCCTTCCACCGCCGAGAGCACGCTGATGGCCGGGGTGATGACACCGTCGCCGAAGAAGATGGCGGTGCCGAACACACCCAGCAGCAGCAGGCGCCCGCGCAGCACGGGCTTGTCTTTCACCGCCTGCGAGGCCAGCGCCAGCATCGCGATGAGGCCGCCTTCGCCGTGGTTGTCGGCACGCAGGATGAGCACCACGTACTTCAAGGACACCACCACCGTGAGTGTCCAGAACACCAGCGACAGAATGCCCAGGATGTTGTCGGGCGTCAGCGGCACGCGGCCTTCGGCGAACACCTCTTTCAGCGCATACAGCGGGCTGGTGCCGATGTCGCCATACACCACGCCGATGGCGGCCAGCGTCAGCGCGGCCAGGGCGCCGGGGTTGCGGGGGTCGGCTTCGCGGCTCATGGCAAGGGGCCGCCGCATTGTGCGCCTGCGGGCTGCAGGCGTGTTGCACTGCAGCATCACCGCGGGCGGGTCCGCTACTCGTAGGTTTCGGCGTCGGGGTCGCTGGCTTCCAGCTCGTAGGCGGCGGCCAGCATGGCCAGGCGGCCGATCACGCCATACATGTAGAAGCGGTTGGGCGCGCTGGCGCCTGGCTTGCTGCCCGGCTTGGGCAGCGTGTTGCTGCCGGCAAAGGCCAGCGGCACGTAGCGCGAGCCGGGCGCGCACAGGCTTTCGTCGGTGTTGCGGTCGGCGTGCACGCGGTAGAAGCCGCCAACCACGTAGCGGTCGATCATCATCACCACGGGCTCGGCCACGGCTTCGGTGATGCGTTCGTAGGTGGGCACGCCTTCCTGGATGACCAGCTCATCGGCCACCTGGCCCTCGCCCACCAGGCCCTGGCGGCCGCGCAGCACGCGCTCGCGGTCGTCCAGTTCCTTCACGTCGCGCACGCTGATGATGCCCTGGCCGCCGGCGTTGTCGGCCTTCACCACGACGAAGGGCTTCTCGTTGATGCCGTATTCCTTGTACTTGCGGCGCACCTTGGTCAGCAGGGCATCGACATGGCTCTTCACGGCTTCCAGGCCGTTGGCGCTGGCGAGGTCGAACTTGCCGCAGGCGCCGTGCATCGGGTTGATGAGCCAGGGGTCCATGCCTAGCAGCTTGGCGAACTTCTTGGCCACCTCTTCGTAGCTCTGGTAGTGGCGGCTCTTGCGCCGCACGCCCCAGCCGGCATGCAGCGGTGGCAGCAGGTATTGCTCGTGCAGGTGCTGCAAGGCGCGCGGCACGCCGTGGCTGAGGTCGTTGTTCAGCAGGATGGTGCAGGGGTCGAAGTCTTTCAGCCCCAGCCGGCCGCGCGTGCGCAGCAGCGGCTCCAGCGTGAGTTCACCGCCGTCGGGCAGCGGCAACGGCACCGGGGCGGCCAGGTCGGGGTCCATCGAACCCAGGCGCACGTTCAGGCCGGCCTGGGTGAAGATCTGCACCAGCTGCGCCAGGTTCTGCAGGTAGAAGCTGCCCTGGCGCTGGTCGGGCACCAGCAGCAGGTTCTTGGCCTCGGGGCAGATTTTCTCGATGGCCGCCATCGCCGCCTGCACCGCCAGCGGCAACATCTCGGGCGTGAGGTTGTTGAAGGTGCTGGGGAAGAGGTTGGTGTCCACCGGCGCCAGCTTGAAGCCGGCGTTGCGCAGGTCGGCCGAGGTGTAGAACGGCGGGGTGTGCTCCATCCATTCCAGCCGGAACCAGCGTTCGATGGCGGGCATCGACTCGAGGATGCGCTGTTCGAGCTCGTTGATGGGCCCGGTGAGGGCAGTGGTGAGGTGCGGAACCATGGGGCAGGTGCTTGGCCGGTAGGGCTCTGGATTCTCTCAGAGCAGGCCGCAGCGCGTGCGGTGCGCCAGCGCGCGAAAGGCCCTGGCCGCGCCGGAATGAAAAAGAGGGCGCCGCAGCGCCCTCTTCGCATACCCCGGCTGCCAAGGCGCCGGGGTTGGGCTGGCCAGCCTTACTTGTTGTAGGCCGTCTCGCCGTGCGACGAGATGTCCAGGCCTTCGCGCTCTTCGTCTTCCGAGACACGCAGGCCCACGGTCAGGTCAACGATCTTGAAGGCCACGAAAGCCACCACTGCGGAGATCAGCACCGTGTACAGGATGCCCTGGGTCTGGATCCACACCTGGGCACCGATGCCGGGGAACACGCCGCACTTGTTCTCGATGTAGTCGCAAGCGCCCAGGCCACCCAGCGCGGGGCTGGCGAACACGCCGGTCAGCAGCGCGCCGATGATGCCGCCCACGCCGTGCACGCCGAACACGTCGAGCGAGTCGTCAGCGCCCAGCATCTTCTTCAGGCCCGTCACACCCCACAGGCAGACGATGCCCGAGACCAGGCCGATGACCAGCGCACCGCCCACGCCGACGAAGCCGCAGGCCGGGGTGATGGCCACCAGGCCCGCCACCGCGCCCGAAGCCGCGCCCAGCATCGAGGCCTTGCCCTTGAGCAGCGCCTCACCGGCCGTCCAGGCCAGCGTGGCGGCGGCCGTGGCCACCACCGTGTTCACGAAGGCCAGCGAGGCAATGCCGTTGGCTTCCAGGTTGCTGCCGGCGTTGAAGCCGAACCAGCCCACCCACAGCAGCGAGGCGCCCACCATCGTCAGCGGCAGGCTGTGCGGTGCCATGGCTTCCTTGCCGTAGCCCACGCGCTTGCCGATCATGTAGGCGCCCACCAGGCCCGCCACGGCGGCGTTGATGTGCACCACGGTGCCGCCGGCGAAATCGAGCGCGCCCTTGGCCCACATGAAGCCGGCCGCGGCCGTCACCTTCTCCAGGCTGGCAGCGTCGGTGATGGCGTCAGGGCCGTCCCAGTACCAGACCATGTGCGCCACCGGCAGGTAGCTGAAGGTGAACCACAGCACCGCGAAGATCAGCACGGCGCTGAACTTGATGCGCTCGGCGAAGGCGCCGACGATCAGCGCCACCGTGATGGCCGCGAAGGTGCCCTGGAAGGCCACGAAGCTCAGTTCGGGGATGTAGACGCCCTTGCTGAAGGTGGCGGCGATGGAGTCGGGCGTCACGCCCGACAGGAACATCTTGCTGAAGCCGCCGAAGAACGGGCTGCCGCCGGTGAAGGCCACGCTGTAGCCGTAGATGACCCACAGCACCGAGATCAGCGAGAAGACCATGAACACCTGCATCAGCACCGACAGCATGTTCTTGCTGCGCACCAGGCCGCCGTAGAACAGCGCCAAGCCGGGAATCGTCATCAGGATGACTAGCGCGGTGGCCAGCGTCATGAAGGCGGTGTCGCCCTTGTTCGGCACGGGGGCCGCGGCCGGGGCGGGCGCGGCGGCTTCGGCCGGCGCGGCGGCAGGGGCTGCGGCGGCTGCCGGCGCGGCTTC
>LJHT01000090.1 GCA_001295905.1 beta proteobacterium AAP51
GCCCCCGCCGCCCCCGCCCCCCGCCCCGCCGGTGCCGGTGCAGGAAAAGGTGACCTTCCAGGCTGACGCGCTGTTCGACTTCGCCAAGTCGAACCTGAAGCCGACGGAGCAAGCCAAGCTGGCCGATCTGGTCGACAAGACCAAGGACGTCGCGCTGGAAGTCATCATCGCCGTCGGCCACACCGACACAGTGGGTAGCGCTGCTGCGAACCAGAAGCTGTCGGTGGCCCGTGCTGAGTCGGTGAAGAACTTCCTGGTGAGCAAGGGCATCGAGCGCAACCGCGTCTACACCGAAGGCAAGGGCTTCAGCCAGCCCGTGGCCGACAACAAGACGGCTGCTGGCCGCGCGAAGAACCGTCGCGTGGAAGTGGAAGTCGTCGGCACCCGCGCCCGCAAGTAAGCCCGTTGGCCTTCGGGCCACTCGCTGACAAACCCCGCCTCGGCGGGGTTTTTTCTTGGCCCTGCCGCCTTGTGTGGCGGGGTGCGCGGCACCCTCAGACCAAATCGGGTGCGGGCTGCTCGCCCCACCTGTGCCAAGGCCCTGGGCAGCGTGCTGGCTGCGCTACCGATACCATCTACTGCATGAACAACGTCGACGCGCAGGAACTGGCCAAATTCAGCGAACTGGCCCATCGCTGGTGGGACCCGGAGAGCGAGTTCCGCCCGCTGCACCAGATCAACCCGCTGCGGTTGGAGTGGATCGATGAACTGGCCACCTTGCGGGGCAAGCAGGTGCTGGACGTCGGCTGCGGCGGCGGCATCCTGGCCGAGGCCATGGCCAAGCGCGCGGCGCACGTCACCGGCATCGACCTGGCCACGCGCCCGCTGGGAGTCGCCCGCCTGCATGCCCTGGAAGCGGGGGTCGAGAACCTCGACTACCGGGAAATCGCCACCGAGGCCCTGGCGCTGGAAAAGCCGGGCCATTTCGATGTCGTCACCTGCATGGAGATGCTTGAACACGTGCCCGACCCCTCGGCCGTGGTGAGCGCCTGCGCCACGTTGGTGAAGCCGGGCGGCTGGGTGTTCTTCTCCACGCTGAACCGCAACCCCAAGTCCTTCCTCTTCGCCATCATCGGCGCGGAGTACGTGCTGCGCCTGCTGCCCAAGGGCACCCACGAGTACGCCCGCTTCATCCGCCCCAGCGAACTGGCGCGCTGGGCGCGTGATGCCGGCCTGGGTCTGCAGGGCAGCCGTGGCATGGAGTACAACCCCTTCACGCGCCGCTACTGGCTGTCTTCCGACACCAGCGTGAACTACCTCATCGCGTGCCGCAGAACCGCATAGAGGCGGTGCTGTTCGACCTGGATGGCACCCTGGTCGACAGCGCCCCCGATCTGGCCGGCGCGGTGAACGACCTGCGCCAGCGTCGAGGGTTGCCCACCGTGGCCTACGAAGCCTTGCGGCCGCACGCCGGTTCAGGCGCGCGCGGCATGCTGGCGGCGGGTTTCGGGCTCAAGCCGGGCGACGAGGGCTACGACAGCCTGCGCGACGAGTTCCACGACCACTACGCCACGCGCATGCTGCATGACACGCGCGCTTTCGATGCGGCCTTGCGCGTGCTGGACGCGCTGGACGCCTGCGGCCTGCCCTGGGGCATCGTCACCAACAAGGCCCTGCGGTTTGCCGCGCCGCTGACCCAGGCCATGGGTCTGCAGCGCAGTGCCGTGCTGGTGGCGGGTGACACCACGCCCCACACCAAGCCGCACCCGGCGCCCTTGCTGGAGGCAGCGCGTCGCCTGCAGCGCCGGCCCGAGACCTGTGTCTATGTGGGTGACGACCACCGCGACATGCTGGCCGGCCGCGCGGCCGGCATGTCCGCCCTGGCAGCAGCCTGGGGCTACCTCGGCACGGCACACCCGCCGCAAGGCTGGGG
>LJHT01000091.1 GCA_001295905.1 beta proteobacterium AAP51
TTGCCATCCGTGAAGGCGGCCGCACCGTCGGCGCCGGCGTCGTGGCCAAGATCATCGAATAAGGGTCTGCCATGTCTGCCAAGCAAAAGATCCGCATTCGCCTGAAGGCCTTCGATTACAAGCTGATCGACCAGTCGGCCCTGGAAATCGTTGACACCGCCAAGCGCACCGGCGCCATCGTCAAGGGCCCCGTGCCCCTGCCGACGCGCATGCAGCGTTTCGACATCCTGCGTTCGCCGCACGTCAACAAGACGAGCCGCGACCAGTTCGAGATCCGCACGCACCAGCGCCTGATGGACATCGTCGACCCCACCGACAAGACCGTGGACGCGCTGATGAAACTCGACCTGCCGGCTGGCGTGGACGTCGAGATCAAGCTGCAGTAGACGCAGCCACTTGCGAGGGTGGCCGTTGCGGGTTCGCTCGCAACGGTTATACTCGCGGGCTTTCCTGCTCTCGGCCTTAGCGCTGAAAGACAGGCATAACCGCCCTGGAGCATGTGAAATGCCCGGGACGCCGCCCCGGGCAATCGATCCCGGGATCGTGAACAAGGCGCCCACATCGTTGGGTGCTGGAGAAAACCATGAGCATGAGCGAACAGCTCGGCTTGCTGGGCCGCAAGGTGGGCATGACGCGCATCTTCACGGACGATGGCGACACCATCCCCGTGACGGTGCTGGATGTGTCCAACAACCGCGTCACGCAAGTCAAGACCGCTGCGACCGATGGCTACAACGCGCTACAAGTCGCGTTCGGCAGCCGCAAGGCCAGCCGCGTCACCAAGCCCGAAGCCGGGCATCTGGCCAAGGCCGGCGTCGAAGCCGGTGAGGTCCTCAAAGAATTCCGCGTCACCGCCGAGGTGGCTGGCCAGTACAAGGCCGGCGCCGTCGTGCCCGTGAGCGTGTTCGCCGCCGGCCAGAAGGTCGACGTGCAGGGCACCTCGCTGGGCAAGGGCTTCCAGGGTGCCATCAAGCGCCACAACTTCAGCTCGCAGCGCGCGTCGCACGGCAACAGCCGCTCGCACAACGTGCCGGGCTCGATCTCCATGGCGCAAGACCCGGGCCGCGTGTTCCCGGGCAAGAAGATGACCGGTCACATGGGCGACGAAACCGTCACCACCCAGAACCTGGACATCGTGCGCGTGGACGAAGCTCGTTCGCTGCTGCTGGTGCGCGGCGCCGTGCCGGGCCACAAGAATGGCCACGTGGTCGTGCGCCCCGCCATCAAGGCGCGCGTGAAGAAAGGGGCCCAGTGATGCAACTCGAGCTCCTGAATGAACAAGGCCAGGCCACCTCGAAGGTGGACGCGCCCGACACGGTCTTCGCCCGTGACTACAACGAAGCCCTGGTGCACCAGGTGGTGGTGGCCTTCCAGGCCAATGCCCGCCAAGGCACCCGCGCGCAACTCGACCGCGGTGAAGTCAAGCACTCCACCAAGAAGCCGTTCCGCCAGAAGGGCACCGGCCGCGCCCGCGCCGGTATGACCAGCTCGCCGCTGTGGCGTGGCGGTGGTCGCATCTTCCCGAACCGCCCTGACGAGAACTTCTCGCAGAAGGTGAACAAGAAGATGTACCGCGCCGGCATGGCGTCCATCCTGTCGCAGCTGGCCCGTGACGGCCGCCTGGCGGTGGTCGACGGCATCAGCATCGAGGCGCCGAAGACCAAGCTGCTGGCTGCCAAGTTCAAGGCCATGGGCCTGGGCACCGACACCAAGAACTCGGTGCTGGTCATTGCCGACCAGATCGACGACAACATCGCGCTGGCCTCGCGCAACCTGGCCAACGTGCTGGTGGTCGAGCCGCGTTACGCCGATCCGCTGAGCCTCGTCTTCTACAAGAAGGTGCTGGTGACCAAGGGCGCGATCGAGCAGCTCAAGGAGATGTTCGCATGAGCCGCATCAACCCATCCCCCGCCGAGCGCAAGTACGACGAAGGTCGCTTGAGCCAGGTGCTGGTGGCTCCGATCATCTCGGAGAAGGCCACGCGCATCGGCGAAAAGCAGAACCAGGTGATGTTCAAGGTGCTGCGCGACGCCACCAAGCCTGAAATCAAGGCCGCTGTGGAACTGATGTTCAAGGTCGAGGTGGCTTCGGTCTCCACGGCTGTGCAAAAGGGCAAGGTCAAGCGCTTCGGCCGCACCATCGGCCGCCGCGACCACGTCAAGAAGGCGTTCGTCGCGTTGAAGCCGGGCCAAGAGCTCAACTTCTCCGGGGAGGCCGCGTAATCATGGCTGTCATCAAGGTCAAGCCCACATCGCCCGGCCGTCGCGCCGTGGTGAAGGTGGTGCACAAGCACCTGCACAAGGGTGCCCCGGAGGCTTCGCTGCTCGAGCCGCAGAAGCAGAACGCCGGCCGCAACAACAACGGCCACATCACGATGCGCCACAAGGGCGGTGGTCACAAGCACCACTACCGCGTGGTCGACTTCGTGCGCAACAAGGACGGCATCCCGGCGAAGGTCGAGCGCATCGAGTACGACCCGAACCGCACCGCCCACATCGCACTGCTGTGCTACGCCGACGGCGAGCGCCGCTACATCATCGCCCCGCGCGGTGTTGAAGCCGGTGCCACGCTGTTCAGCGGCCCCGAAGCGCCGATCAAGGCCGGCAACACGCTGCCCATCCGCAACATCCCCGTGGGTTCCATCATCCACTGCGTGGAGATGCTGCCGGGCAAGGGTGCGCAGATCGCCCGTTCGGCCGGCACCAGCGTCACGCTGATGGCCCGCGAAGGCATCTACGCGCAGCTGCGTCTGCGCTCGGGTGAGGTCCGCAAGATCCACATCGACTGCCGTGCGACCATCGGCGAAGTGTCGAACGAAGAGCACAGCCTGCGCCAGTACGGCAAGGCTGGTGCGATCCGCTGGAAGGGCATCCGCCCGACCGTGCGCGGTACCGCCATGAACCCGATCGACCACCCGCACGGTGGTGGCGAGGGCAAGACCGGTGAAGGCCAGCCGCAGGTGTCGCCGTGGAACACCCTGACCAAGGGCTACCGCACTCGCAGCAACAAGCGCACGCAGACGATGATCGTCTCGCGTCGCAAGAAGTGAGGTCGTAGAACATGACCCGTTCACTGAAAAAAGGTCCCTTCGTGGACCACCACCTGATGGCCAAGGTCGAGAAGGCCGCCGCCATCAAGGACAAGAAGCCGATCAAGACCTGGTCGCGCCGCAGCACCATCCTGCCCGAGTTCATCGGCTTGACGGTGGCCGTGCACAACGGCAAGCAGCACGTGCCGGTGTACGTGACCGACCAGATGGTGGGCCACAAGCTTGGCGAATTCGCCCTCACGCGCTTGTTCAAGGGTCACCCCGCGGACAAGAAGGCCAAGCGCTAAGGAGCCCTCGCAATGGAAACCAAAGCAATCGCCCGCGGTGTGCGCCTGTCCTCGGACAAGGGCCGCCTGGTGGCCGACATGATCCGCGGAAAGACCGTGGCGCAGGCCGTGAACATCCTCAGCTTCACGCAGAAGAAGGCCGCCGGCATCATCAAGAAGGTTGTCGATTCGGCTGTGGCCAACGCCGAGCACAACGACGGCGCCGACATCGACGAGCTGAAGATCAAGTCGATCTACGTCGAGCAGGGCACGGTGCTCAAGCGCTTTTCGGCTCGCGCCAAAGGCCGTGGTGCCCGCATCAGCAAGGGCACCTGTCACATCTACGTGACCGTCGGCAACTGAGGCACTGGAAAGACTATGGGACAAAAAATCCACCCGACCGGTTTCCGCCTCGCCGTCACGCGCGCCTGGCAGAGCCGCTGGTTCGCCACCAAGGGCAACTTCGCCACCATGCTGGCCGAAGACCTGAAGGTGCGTGAATACCTGAAGGCCAAGCTCAAGAGCGCGGCCGTCTCGCGCATCCTGATCGAGCGCCCCGCCAAGAACGCACGCATCACCATCTTCTCGGCGCGCCCGGGCGTGGTGATCGGCAAGAAGGGCGAGGACATCGAGAACCTGAAGGCCGAACTGGGCCGCCGCCTGGGCGTGCCGGTGGCAGTGAACATCGAAGAAATCCGCAAGCCGGAAGTCGATGCGCAGCTGATCGCCGACAGCATCACGCAGCAGCTCGAAAAGCGCATCATGTTCCGCCGCGCCATGAAGCGCGCGATGCAGAACGCCATGCGCCTGGGCGCTCAGGGCATCAAGATCATGAGCTCGGGCCGCCTGAATGGCATTGAAATCGCCCGCTGCGAGTGGTACCGCGAAGGCCGCGTGCCGCTTCACACCCTGAAGGCCGACATCGACTACGGCTTCAGCGAAGCCAAGACGACCTACGGCGTCATTGGCGTGAAGGTGTGGGTCTACCGTGGTGACCGCCTGGCCAATGGCGAAGCGCCGCAGCTGCCCAAGACCGAAGGCGACAACGACCGCCGCGACCGCCGTGGCCCGCGCCCCGGCGACCGGCCCGGTGCCCCGGGTGGCCGTGGTCGCCCCGGTGCTGACCGTGCGCCGGCCCCCCGTGGCGAACTGACGACTGCTGCAGCGCCTGCCGCGCCCGCTGCCGATGGCCCGAAGGGCCCGGCGGTCAAGCGCGTGCGCCGCGCCACACCGGCCACGCCGGCGGCTGGCGAGACCAAAGGAGAATAACGATGCTGCAACCCGCACGTCGCAAGTTCCGCAAGGAACACAAAGGCCGCAACACCGGCATCGCCACGCGTGGCGCGGCCGTGTCGTTCGGCGACTTCGGCCTCAAGGCCACCGAGCGCGGCCGCATCACGGCGCGCCAGATCGAAGCCGCCCGTCGTGCCATCAGCCGCCACATCAAGCGCGGTGGCCGCATCTTCATTCGCATCTTCCCCGACAAGCCGATTTCGCAGAAACCGGCCGAAGTGCGCATGGGTAACGGCAAGGGCAACCCCGAGTACTACGTGGCCGAGATCCAGCCGGGCAAGGTGCTGTACGAAATCAACGGCGTGCCCGAGCAGTTGGCACGCGAGGCGTTCCAGCTGGCCTCGGCCAAGCTGCCGCTGCGTTGCACTTTCGTGGCCCGCCAGGTCGGTACCTGACCAGGAGCAACCCATGAGCAAGACATCTGAACTGCGTGCCAAGGACGTGGCCGCGCTGGAAAAAGAAGTCTCTGACCTGCTGAAGGCCCATTTCGGTCTGCGCATGCAGAAGGCGACCCAGCAGCTGACCAACCACACGCAACTGGGCAACACGAAGCGCGACATCGCGCGCGTGAAGACCATCATCGCGGAAAAGAAGAGGGCTGCGAAATGAGCGAAGCACAAGTGGCCGCCCCGGCCGCTCCGGTGAAGAACACCCGCACGCTGGTGGGCCGCATCGTCAGCGACAAGCGCGCCAAGACCGTCACCGTGCTGGTCGAGCGCCGTACCGCGCACGAGCTCTACGGCAAGATCGTCGCCAAGTCGCGCAAGTACCACGCGCACGACGAAAAGGGCGAGTACAAGATCGGCGACCTGGTGGAGATTGCCGAAGGCCGTCCCATCAGCAAGACCAAGTCGTGGGTCGTGACCAAGCTGCTCGAAAAGGCCAAGCTGGTCTGAAGCCGCGCGAGGCCCGGTGCCTCACGCCCATAGCAGAGCGGCCGGAAGCTGGAAAACCAGCCCGGTCGCTTTTTCCATCAAGCCAGGAGAACGCACATGTTGAAAGTTGGCGACAAGCTGCCCGCGGGCAGCCTGAACGAGTTCATCGAGGTCGAGGGCAACGGTTGTTCGCTCGGCCCCAACACCTTCGACATCGCCCAACTCACCGCGGGCAAGACCATCGCGATCTTTGCGCTGCCGGGTGCCTTCACCCCCACCTGCTCGGCCAAGCACGTGCCGGGCTACGTGGAGCATGCCGACATGTTCAAGGCGGCAGGCGTGGACGAGATCTGGTGCGTTTCGGTGAACGACGCGTTCGTGATGGGTGCATGGGGCCGCGAGCAGAAGACCGCCGGCAAGGTGCGCATGATGGCCGACGGCAGTGCCGAGTTCACCAAGGCCACCGGCCTGACGCTCGACCTGACGGGCCGCGGCATGGGTCTGCGTTCCAACCGCTATTCGATGCTGGTGGTGGATGGCGTGGTGAAGTCGCTGAACGTTGAAGCGCCCGGCAAGTTCGAAGTCAGCGACGCGGCCACCCTGCTGGGCCAGACCAAGGCGCTGCAGGGCTGAGATTTTGTTCCTGGCGCTGCTTGACGGCAGCGCCAGCTTCATGTCATACTCGAACGCTTCGCTGCTTTCGCGTGGGTTGAACACTTCACTGTTCGACTTTGGCGAAAGACAGATCCACCCATACACGGGCCCAAGACTGACTGCGCAAGTTGCTCGCCGAAAGGCGGTGGCAAAAGCAGGGCAAGTTGGGGAGACACAATGATCCAAATGCAATCGCGGCTCGACGTGGCCGACAACACGGGTGCCAAGTCCGTCCAGTGCATCAAGGTGCTTGGCGGTTCCAAGCGCCGTTATGCCGGTATTGGCGACGTCATCAAGGTCAGCATCAAGGAAGCCGCGCCGCGTGGCCGCGTGAAGAAGGGCGAGGTCTACAGTGCCGTCGTCGTTCGCACCGCCAAGGGCGTGCGCCGTCAAGACGGCTCGCTGATCCGCTTCGACGGCAATGCCGCCGTGCTGCTGAACGCCAAGCTCGAGCCCATCGGCACCCGCATCTTCGGGCCGGTCACGCGTGAACTGCGCACCGAGCGCTTCATGAAGATCGTCTCGCTGGCCCCGGAAGTGCTGTAAGGCGCCGCTTCGTTAGGACCCGAACCATGAACAAGATTCGCAAGGGCGACCAGGTCATCGTGACCACCGGTCGCGACAAGGGCAAGCGCGGCACCGTCACGCAGCGCGTGGACGAAGAGCGCATCGTCGTCGAAGGTGTGAACGTGGCCAAGAAGCACGTGAAGCCGAACCCGCTGAAGGGCACGACGGGCGGTGTGGTCGACAAGACCATGCCCATCCACCAGTCGAACGTGGCGATCTACAACGCCGCCACCGGCAAGGCCGACCGCGTGGGTATCAAGCTGCTGGCCGATGGCAAGAAGGTTCGCGTCTTCAAGTCGTCGGGCGCTGAGATCAAGGCCTGAGCGGAAAGAACGTCATGGCAAAAAAACAAGCATCGATGGCCCAGGCGGGCCCCGCGAACCAGGGTGCCCCGGCGCAAGCGCGCCTGCAGGCCATCTACCGCGAGAAGATCGTTCCTGAGCTGATGGCCAAGTTCGGCTACACCTCGGTGATGCAGGTGCCCCGCCTGCAGAAGATCACGCTGAACATGGGCGTGAGCGAAGCCGTCAGCGACAAGAAGGTGATGGACAACGCCGTCGGCGACCTCACCAAGATCGCGGGCCAGAAGCCCGTGGTCACGAAGAGCAAGAAGCCCATCGCCGGCTTCAAGATTCGTGAAGGCCAGGCCATTGGTGCCATGGTCACGCTGCGCGGTGTGCGCATGTATGAATTCCTGGACCGCTTCGTCACCGTGGCCCTGCCGCGTGTGCGTGACTTCCGGGGCATCAGCGGCCGCAGCTTCGATGGCCGCGGCAACTACAACATCGGTGTCAAAGAGCAGATCATCTTCCCCGAGATCGAGTACGACAAGATCGACGTGATCCGCGGCATGAACATCAGCATCACCACCAGTGCAAAGAACGACGACGAGTGCAAGGCGCTGTTGACGGCGTTCAAGTTCCCGTTCAAGAACTGAAGGCAGCAAGACATGGCCAAACTTTCCGTCAAGCAGCGCGAAGAAAAGCGCGAGAAGCTGGTTGCCAAGTACGCGAAGAAGTACGCTGAGCTCAAGGGCGCAGCGAACGACGCGAAGCTGTCCGACGAGGAGCGCTACGCTGCCCGTCTGCAGCTGCAGCAGCTGCCCCGCAACGCCTACCCCACGCGCATGCGCAACCGCTGCGCCCTCACGGGCCGTGGCCGCGGCACTTTCCGCATGTTCGGCCTGGGCCGCAACAAGATCCGCGAGCTCGCCTTCAAGGGTGACATTCCCGGCGTGGTCAAGGCCAGCTGGTAATCCGGCGAGAAGATCAGGAGCAAATTCATGAGCATGAGTGATCCCATCGCCGACATGCTGACCCGCATCCGCAATGCGCAGGCTGTCGACAAGTCGGTGGTCAAGATGCCGTCTTCCAAGCTGAAGACCGCCATCGCGCAGGTGTTGAAGGACGAGGGTTACATCGACGGCTTTGCAGTGCACACCGAAGGTGGCAAGGCAGAACTCGAAATCGCGCTGAAGTACTACGCCGGCAAGCCCGTCATTGAGCGCATCGAGCGTGTCAGCCGCCCCGGCCTGCGCATCTACAAGGGCCGTGACGCCATTCCCCAGGTGATGAACGGCCTGGGTGTGGCCATCGTGACCACGCCCAAGGGCGTGATGACGGACCGCAAGGCTCGCCAGACCGGTGTCGGTGGCGAAGTGCTTTGCTACGTCGCTTAAGGGGAGCAGCAGAATGTCCCGCGTAGGAAAGATGCCCGTGACCGTGCCCGCTGGTGTGGACGTCGCGATCACGGCTGAAAGCATCACCGTCAAGGGTGGCAACGGCACGCTGGTGCGTGCGGCCAACCCCCTGGTGAAGATCGAGAACAAGGCCGGCGTGCTGACCTTCGTTCCCGCCAACGACAGCACCGAAGCCGACGCCATGAGCGGCACCATGCGCGCCCTTGTGGCCAACATGGTGGGTGGTGTGGGCAAGGGCTTCGAGAAGAAGCTCAGCCTGGTGGGCGTGGGCTTCCGTGCCCAGGCCACGGGCCAGAAGCTGAATCTGCAGATCGGTTTCTCGCACCCGGTGGTGAAGGACATGCCTGCGGGCATCAAGGTCGCCACCCCGACGCAGACCGAAATCGTCATCTCTGGCGCCGACCGCCAGGTGGTGGGCCAGCTGGCCGCCGAAGTGCGCGCCTTCCGTCCGCCCGAGCCGTACAAGGGCAAGGGCATCCGCTACGTGGGTGAACGCGTGGTGTTGAAAGAGACGAAGAAGAAGTAAGGACGTCCGCAAGGAAAAGCGCCATGAGCATGACCAAGAAAGAACAACGACTGCGCCGTTCGCGCCAGACCCGCGTGCGCATTGCGCTGCAGGGTGCTGTGCGCTTGGCGGTGCACCGCTCGAACCTGCACATCTACGCCAGCATCTTGTCTGGCGACGGCGAGCAGGTCCTGGCCAGTGCTTCCACTGCCGAGAAGGAAGTGCGCGAGCAACTCGCCGGCAACGGCGGCAACGTGAAGGCGGCCACGCTGGTCGGCCAACGCATCGCCGCGAAGGCCAAGGCGGCCGGCATCGAGCGTGTCGCCTTCGACCGCTCGGGTTTCGCCTACCACGGCCGCGTCAAGGCGCTGGCAGACGCGGCTCGCGAAGCCGGCCTGCAGTTCTAAGCCGCGCAGCACAGGAATACCGACATGGCAAAGTTCACTCCCCGCGCGCAGACCGAAGCGAACGACGACGGGCTCAAGGAAAAGATGATCGCGGTCAACCGCGTCACCAAGGTGGTGAAGGGCGGCCGCACGCTCAGCTTCGCCGCGCTGACGGTGGTGGGTGACGGCGACGGCCGCATCGGCATGGGCAAGGGCAAGGCCAAGGAAGTGCCGGTGGCGGTGCAGAAGGCCATGGAATCGGCCCGCCGCAACATGGTGAAGGTGCAGTTGCGCAACGGCACCATCCAGCACAACGTGCGCGGCGCGCACGGCGCGGCCAAGGTGCTGATGGCGCCCGCCAAGCCGGGTGACGGCATCATCGCCGGCGGCCCGATGCGCGCTGTGTTCGAGGTGATGGGTGTCACCGACATCGTCGCCAAGAGCCTGGGCTCGAGCAACCCGTACAACATGGTCCGCGCCACGCTGGATGCCCTGAAGCATTCGACGACGCCCGCCGAAGTGGCGGCCAAGCGCGGCAAGTCGGTTGAAGACCTCTTCAACTGAGCCTGGAGAAGTCATGACCGACACCGCAGAAAAGAAGACCCTCACGGTCAAGCTCGTGAAGAGCGTGGCTGGCACGCGCCAGTCGCACCGTGACACCGTGCGTGGCCTCGGCCTGCGCAAGGTGAACAGCACGCGCACCCTGGAAGACACGCCGGCGGTGCGCGGCATGATCAACAAGGTGGCTTACCTGGTTCTGGTGCTGTGATGGAAATCAACACGATCAAGCCTGCCGAGGGCAGCAAGAAGGCGCGTCGCCGCGTCGGCCGCGGCATCGGTTCCGGCCTGGGCAAGACGGCAGGCCGCGGCCACAAGGGCCAGAGCTCGCGTGCCGGTGGCTACCACAAGGTGGGCTTCGAAGGCGGCCAGATGCCGCTGCAGCGCCGCCTGCCCAAGCGCGGCTTCAAGTCCGCGCAGCTGAAGTACAACGGCGAAGTGACGCTGGCCGACCTGGAAAAGCTCGGCGCCGACGAGGTCGATCTGCTCACTCTGAAGGCCGCTGGCCTGGTGCGTCAGCTCATCAAGACCGTGAAGGTCGTCAAGTCGGGCGAACTCACCCGCAAGGTGGTCCTGAAGGGCATTGGCGCGACCGCCGGTGCCAAGGCAGCCATCGAAGCCGCGGGCGGCTCCGTGGAAACCACGGGCGCTGCGGCCTGATTCCGAGCGAGGCAGCCTAGAACGTGGTTACCAACGCGAACCAGCTGGCCAAGAGTGGCAAGTTCGGCGATCTGCGCAAGCGGATCGTCTTCTTGCTGCTGGCCCTGGTGGTCTACCGCATCGGCACGCACATCCCCGTGCCGGGCATCGACCCCGTGCAACTGCAGCAGCTGTTCAGCAGCCAGGCTGGCGGCATCCTGAGCCTGTTCAACATGTTCAGCGGTGGCGCCCTGTCTCGCTTCAGCGTGTTGGCGCTGGGCATCATGCCGTACATCAGCGCCAGCATCATCATGCAGCTGATGACCTACGTGGTGCCCTCGCTGGAAGCGCTGAAGAAGGAAGGCGAGGCGGGCAAGCGCAAGATCACGCAATACACGCGCTACGGCACTCTCGGCCTGGCCATTTTCCAGAGCCTCGGCATTGCACTGGCCCTCGAAGGTTCGCCGGGCCTCGTGCTGGCCCCGGGTTTCGGGTTCCGGATGACGGCGGTAGTCAGCCTGGTGGCCGGCACCATGTTCCTGATGTGGCTGGGTGAGCAGATCACCGAGCGCGGCCTGGGCAACGGCATCTCCATCCTGATCTTCGCCGGCATCGTGGCCGGGCTGCCCTCGGCCATCGGCGGCCTGTTCGAGCTGGTCCGCACCGGTGCCATGAGCATCCCTGCCAGCCTATTCATCATCGCCGTGGTGATCTTCGTCACCTTCGCCGTGGTGTTCGTGGAGCGCGGACAGCGCAAGATCCTGGTGAACTACGCCAAGCGCCAGGTGGGCAACAAGGTCTACGGCGGTCAGTCGTCGCACCTGCCCCTGAAGCTGAACATGTCGGGCGTGATCCCGCCCATCTTCGCCAGCAGCATCATCCTGCTGCCAGCCACGGTGGTGGGTTGGTTCGCCACCGGTGAAGGTCTCCGCTGGCTGAAAGACTTGTCCACGGCCTTGTCGCCCGGGCAGCCGATCTACGTGATGCTGTACGCCGCGATGATCGTGTTCTTCTGCTTCTTCTACACGGCGCTCGTGTTCAACAGCCGCGAGACGGCAGACAACCTGAAGAAGAGTGGCGCGTTCATCCCGGGGATCCGCCCAGGTGAGCAGACGGCAAAGTACATCGACAAGATCCTGGGCCGCCTCACGCTGGCAGGTGCCGTGTACATCACCGCCGTGTGCTTGCTGCCTGAATTCCTGGTGCTGAAGTACAACGTGCCGTTCTATTTCGGTGGCACGTCGCTCCTCATCATCGTCGTCGTCACGATGGACTTCTGGGCACAGGTCCAGAGCTACGTGATGAGCCAGCAGTACGACAGTCTGCTGAAGAAGGCCAACTTCAAACCGAGCTGAAGCAATGGCCAAAGACGACGTTATCCAGATGCAGGGCGAGATTCTCGAGAATCTGCCCAACGCCACTTTCCGCGTGAAGCTGGAGAACGGGCACGTGGTGCTGGGCCACATCAGCGGCAAGATGCGCATGCATTACATCCGCATCCTGCCCGGTGACAAGGTCACCGTGGAGCTGACGCCCTACGATTTGAGTCGCGCGCGGATCGTGTTCCGCGCCAAGTAAAAGACCGGTATTCGGGTCAAGGAGAAGATCATGAAAGTCGCCGCTTCCGTCAAGAAGATGTGCCGCAATTGCAAAGTCATTCGCCGCAAGGGCGTGGTGCGCGTGATCTGCACCGACCCGCGTCACAAGCAGCGTCAAGGCTGATTCAGAGGAAGAAACATGGCACGTATTGCCGGCATCAACGTCCCTCCGCACAAGCATGCGGAAATCGGCCTGACCTCCATCTACGGTATCGGTCGCACCACGGCGCAGAAGATCTGCGACACCGTGGGCATCCCCTACTCGAAGAAGATCAAGGACCTCTCTGACACCGATCTGGAAAAGATCCGTGAAGAAATCGGCCGCATGACCATCGAAGGCGACCTGCGCCGTGAACTGTCCATCAGCATCAAGCGCCTGATGGACCTGGGTTGCTACCGTGGTTTCCGCCACCGTCGCGGCCTGCCGGTGCGCGGCCAGCGCACCCGCACCAATGCCCGAACCCGCAAGGGTCCGCGCAAGGGTGCTGCTGCCCTGAAGAAGTAAGCCGCCCGGAACACTGAGAGAATCAAGACATGGCCAAGGCACCCGTCAACACCGCCGCCCGGCGTGTGAGCAAGAAAGTCCGCAAGAACGTTGCGGATGGCATCGCCCACGTGCACGCGTCGTTCAACAACACCATCATCACCATCACCGACCGTCAAGGCGGTGCGCTGGCCTGGGCTTCCAGTGGCGGCCAGGGCTTCAAGGGTTCGCGCAAGAGCACGCCCTTCGCAGCACAGGTGGCGGCCGAGACCTGCGGCCGTGCGGCCCAGGAACAAGGCATCAAGAACCTCGACGTGCGCATCAAGGGCCCTGGCCCGGGCCGCGAGAGCAGCGTTCGTGCCCTGGCTTCGCTGGGCATCCGCATCAACTCGATCAGCGACGTGACGCCCGTGCCGCACAACGGATGCCGGCCGCAGAAGCGCCGCCGCATCTGATGGCAGTCCGGGCCGCAAGCGCGCCCGGACCCGCGCGCACCTGCTCTGGCAGCGCGCGCTACAATTGAAAGTTTTCCGCGCCGGTGAGCATTCGTGCACGCCGGCGGTTTTACTGAAGGACCCGGTTCCTTCACCAAGCCCACCGTCTGCGCAGCCCCTGGCTCCAGACTCGCGCGGGCGGTGATTCCCCCTCACCGCTGCCGCGTCAGAAATACACCGCAAAGGACATCCACGTGGCACGTTACCTCGGCCCCAAGGCCAAACTTTCCCGCCGTGAAGGCACCGACCTGTTCCTGAAGAGCGCCCGCCGCTCCATCAGCGACAAGGCGAAGTTCGACAGCAAGCCCGGCCAGCATGGCCGTACCAGCGGCAGCCGCACCTCCGACTTCGGCATGCAGCTGCGCGAGAAGCAGAAGGTCAAGCGCATGTACGGCGTGCTGGAGCGCCAGTTCCGCCGCTACTTCGCCGAAGCCGAACGCCGCAAGGGCAACACCGGTGCCAACCTGCTGGCCCTGCTGGAAAGTCGCCTCGACAACGTCGTCTACCGCATGGGTTTCGGCAGCACGCGCGCCGAAGCGCGCCAGCTTGTCTCTCACAAGGCGCTCACCGTCAATGGCCAGGTCGTCAACATCCCGTCCTACCAGGTGAAGGCCGGCGACGTGGTCGCCCTGCGCGAGAAGAGCAAGACGCAGCTGCGCGTGACCGAAGCGCTGAAGCTGGCCCAGTCCATTGGCCTGGCCGACTGGGTGCAGGTGGACGCCACCAAGATGGAAGGTACCTTCAAGAAGGTGCCCGACCGTGACCAGTACGGCGCCGAGATCAAGGAAGCGCTGATCGTCGAGTTGTACTCGCGCTAAGCAGCAAGGATTGAACGGACGCCCGGCCTCGCGCCGGCTTCCGGTCTGTTTCGTTTCGCGTGTCGGGTGCGAAACGATCCGAACCACCCCGGCGCGGTCCTACAGCCTTATCGGTGTAACGAGCCGAGGGTATTGACAGGAACTAAAGAACTTCATGCAAACCACCCTTCTGAAGCCCAAGGCCATCCAGGTCGAGCCGCTTGGCGGTCACAAGGCGAAAGCCACCCTCGAGCCCTTCGAGCGCGGTTATGGCCACACCCTCGGCAACGCGCTGCGCCGCGTGCTGCTGTCGTCGATGGTGGGTTTTGCCCCGACGGAAGTGACCATCGCCGGCGTGCTGCACGAGTACTCGGCCATCGACGGCGTTCAGGAAGATGTCGTTCACATCATGCTGAACCTCAAGGGCGTGGTGTTCCGCCTGCACAACCGCGATGAAGTCACGCTGGTGCTGCGCAAGGAAGGTGAGGGCCCCGTCACGGCCGGCGACATCCAGACGCCGCACGACGTGGAGATCATCAACCCCGAGCACGTGATCGCCCACCTCAGCAGCGGCGGCAAGCTCGACATGCAGATCAAGGTGGAAAAGGGCCGCGGCTACGTGCCGGGCAACCTGCGCCGCTATGGCGACGAGCCCACCAAGAGCATCGGCCGCATCGTGCTGGATGCCAGCTTCTCGCCCGTGCGCCGCGTGAGCTATGCCGTCGAGAACGCGCGCGTGGAGCAGCGCACCGACCTCGACAAGCTGGTGATGGAGATCGAGACCAACGGCGCCATCGCGCCCGAGGAAGCCATCCGCCAGAGCGCCCGCATCCTCGTCGAGCAACTGGCCTTCTTCGGCCAGATCGACGTGAACCCGATCGACAGCATGGTGCCGCAGGTGTCTCGTCCGACGCCTTTCGACCCCATCCTGCTGCGCCCGGTGGACGAACTCGAGCTCACGGTGCGTTCGGCCAACTGCCTGAAGGCCGAGAACATCTACTACATCGGCGATCTCATCCAGCGCACCGAAACCGAGCTGCTGAAGACGCCGAACCTGGGCCGCAAGAGCCTGAACGAGATCAAGGAAGTGCTGGCCTCGCGTGGTCTCACGCTGGGCGCACGCCTGGAGAACTGGCCCCCGCAGGGCCTGGACAAGCGCTGAGGCACACCCGCCCCAGACGCACCGTGCAACCCCCGGTACCTGACACGGCCGGGGTTCCATAAAGAAAGAAACGCACCATGCGCCACCGCAACGGCCCCCGCAAGCTGAACCGCACCACCTCGCACCGCCTGGCGATGCTGAGGAACATGGCCAACTCGCTGATCAAGCACGAGGCCATCAAGACCACCGTCCCCAAGGCCAAGGAACTGCGCGCCGTCGTCGAGCCGCTGATCACCCTGGGCAAGACCCCCAGCCTGGCCAACCGCCGCCTGGCCTTCGACCGCACGCGCGACCGTGACGTCGTGGCCAAGCTCTTCAACGACCTCGGCCCGCGCTACGCCGCCCGCCCGGGCGGCTACACGCGCATCCTGAAGATGGGCTTCCGCGTCGGCGACAACGCGCCGATGGCTTTCGTGGAACTGCTCGACCGCCCCGAACCGGCGGCTGAAGCCGAAAGCGCCGAGAAGGCCGAGTAACCAAAACACTGGCACGACGGGCGAGCCGCCGTTCGGCGCGCCCCTCCGTCACCTACCTTGCATCGGGCGGAAGCCGATGCCTGCCAAGCCCGCCTCGAGCGGGCTTTTGCTTTCCGGAGCCTTCTCGGGCTTGCAGGGCTGCGCGCTGACAGGAGCGCTCACCACCCGCATGAGCGGGGTGCTCCCTAGTTTGCCGCTTGGCCGCGATGCGCAGGAACCGCAATATCAGGCCCGCTTATTTCCTCCATCCCGACCTCAGGAGCCCGCCATGACCAAGCTGCTGTTCGCCGCCTTGCTGCTGCTTTCGTGGCTGCCCGCCGCCCAGGCCGGTGCCGCGCCCACGGGCATCCTGTTCGGCCTGGATTCCTCGCGGGCGCTGTTCACCATCGACATCGCCACGGGCGCGAAGACCCCCATCGGCTCGGTCAGTGCGGAAGCCGGCACCACCGGCGGCCTGGCTTACGACCCCGCCAGCAACACCGTCTACCTCACCAGCACCAACAACGACGCGCTCTACACGCTGAACCTGAGCACCGGGGCTGCCACCCTCGTGGGCAGCTACGGCCTTGACGTCGTCATGCACGGCCTGGAATGGGACAGCAGCACCGGCACGCTGTACGGCGCCTCTTCCACCCCGAACAGCTTCTACCGCATCAGCACCACCACGGGCGCTGCCACGCTGGTGGGTGCCGTCGGCCTGTCCTCGTTCAACAACCTCGGGTACGACTCGCTGCGCAACGTCATGTACATGACCAACTCGTCCACCGATGCGCTCTACACCATAGACCGCGCCAGCGCCGCCGTCACCCTGGTCGGCCCGCTGCTGGGCCCCACCAACCCCAACGCGCTGGCCTTTGCCGCCGACCTGAACACCATGTTCATGATCGACAACAACACCGACACCCTGTACTCGCTGAACCTGGGTACGGGCGCCGCGACGGCAGTGGGCTTCATGGGTGCAGGCAACCTGCTGGGGCTGGTGTACGCGCCGGTGCCCGAGCCGGCCACGTTGCTGCTGTGGGCCCTGGGTCTGGGCTTGCTGGCAGCGATGGGTCGTCGGCCCCGCCCACACGCCGCGTAAGCACCACCATGGCTGAACGCGGGCGCATGTTCGTGCCGTCCGGGCCCTAGCCGCCGTTGCCGCGCCCCTCGCTCTCGAAGGGGCCGTGCAGCGCTGTCTTCTCGCTGTCAATCGGGTGGGGCAACATGACGCGGATGAAGCCCACCTCTCGACGCGCCTTGCTGACCGGCCTGTCGGCCAGCCTCGTTGCACCCGCCTTGCTGTTGCGCGTGCGCGCGCAGGCGGTTCCTTTCATCGATTACCCCTTCCAGCTCGGGGTGGCCTCGGGCGACCCCGACGCACGCGGTTTCGTCATCTGGACCCGGCTGGCACCACGGCCCCAGCAGGCCGACCGCGGGCTGCGGCCGGCGCCCATCGCCGTGCGCTGGGAAGTGGCCGAGAGCCCGGCCTTTTCCCGTCTCGTGGCCGAAGGCGAGGCCATCGCGCGCCCAGAGCTCGGGCACAGCGTGCACGTCACGCTCGACCAGCTGCAGCCCGACCGCGTGTACCACTACCGTTTCATTGCCGGCGGCGAACGCTCGCCCGTGGGTCGCGGGCGCACGCTGCCGCTCGAGGGCGCGGCGGTGGCCGAGGTCAAGATCGGCGTCGCGGGCTGCCAGGACTGGCAGAGCGGCTACTACACGGCCTTCCGGCATCTGGCGCGTGAGGCGCCGCACGCCATCTTCCATTACGGCGACTACATCTACGAATACGGCCCTCGGGCCTCTGCTTTCCATCCGGGCCTGCGCGAGACCTTCGCCACCGTGCGGCGGCACGAGGGGCCCGAGGTGATGAGCCTGGACGACTACCGCCGTCGCTACAGCCTGATCCGCTCCGACCTCGACCTGCAAGCGGCGCACCAGGCAGCCTGCTTCCTGTGCAGCTATGACGACCATGAAGTCGTCAATAACTGGGTGACCGACCAGGTGGTGCGAGGCGAATCACCGCCCCAGGTGTTCCGCCTGCGGCGCGCGGCCGCGATGCAGGCCTGGTACGAGTTCATGCCGGTGCGCATCGACGCCTTTCCGGAAGCTGGCACCAGCGGGCCCTGGCGCAGCTACCGCTGGGGGCGGCTGCTCGACGCTCGGTTGCTCAATACCCGGCTCTACCGCAGCCCACAGCCCTGTGGCGATGTGTTCGGCAGCCTGTGCGCCGAGGTGCGCGACCCGAAGGCCGAGGTGCTGGGCAAGGCCCAGGAAGACTGGCTGGTGCAAGGCCTGACGCACCAGCCCAGCACCTGGAACGCGCTGCTGCAGCAGGTGATGATGATGAACGTGGACCGCGCGCGCGGCGAAGGCCGCGGCATCAACACCGACAGCTGGGCCGGCTACCTGGTGCCGCGCGACCGCCTGCTGCAGCGGCTGCAAGGCGTGCCCAACCTCGTGGTGCTGACGGGTGACGAACACCAGCACTGGGCCGGCGAGGTGCGCCGCTCCGACGCCGACCCGGCCAGCCCGGCCCGTGCCGTCGAGTTCGTCACCACCTCCATCTCCTCGGGCTCGGACGGTCGGGGCGAGCGCAGCGAGCACGCGGCCGTGCTGTCGCGCAACCCGCAGGTGAAGTACATCCGCGACGAACGGGGCTATGCGCTGATGACGGTGCGCCCCGATGGCTGGCAGACCGACTTCCGCGTCGTCAGTACCGTGCGCTCGGTAGGCGGCACGCTGTCCACCCACGCCAGCTTCCGCGTGCTGCCTGGCCGCGCGGTGCTCGAGCGGCTCTAGCACGCTGTCTCAGAAGCCGGGGTTGCGCCACGAAGGCGCACCGCCCACGGCGCGTTGATGAACCTCCGCCTACGGCTTGATACAGGCTTGTTCACGCCTCCGTATCAGCCCGAAGGCCGCCTCCTCTGTGGCCTGGAGCGGCGCAAGCAGCGCCCACCCCCAGCCCACCTAGACAGAGGAACCCCATGTCGCACGCCCTGCACCTGGCCCGCACCGCAGCCGACCATCCCGCGCTCGCAGCCCCGCGCCTGGCTCGTGTCAAGCGCGCCTACACCACGCGCCACTTCGCAGCGGCCGAATTGCACGCACTGCACACCGACCCCGCCGCACGCCCGCACCCTGGCGACCTGGTGCTCGCCCGCGTCGAGCACATCGGCAAACACGCCGCGCTGGAACTGACCGACAGCCGCCGCGCCACGCTGTTCGCGGGGGACGAAGTGCTGGTGGCCTACGCCGAGCGCTACGCCCCCGACCAGTTCGAGGCCCACGTGCCTGAATCCCTGGCCGCGTGCCACCTCGCCGCCAGCGGCGGTGTCGCAGCCAGCGTGGTGTCGCGCCGCGCCGGCGTCGTGGCGCCCACCGAACTCCAGCCCCTGGGCCTGGTGCTGGGCGCCGACGGCCAGCGCCTGAACCTGCGCCAGAAGTCTTTGCCGCGCGCTGGGGGCTTCGGCCCGCGGCCTTTGACGCTGGCCTCGCTGGGCACGTCGATGAATGCCGGCAAGACGACCTCGGCGGCCCATCTCATCCACGGCCTGGTGCGCAGCGGGCTGCGCGTGGGCGCGGCGAAGATCACCGGCACGGGTTCGGGCAACGACCCCGGCCTGCTGCTGGATGCCGGCGCCCACCACGTGCTCGACTTCACCGATTGCGGCCATGCCTCGACGGCCGGGCTGGACCTCGAATCGCTGCTCGACATCCTGCACACCGTGCAGGCGCAGATGCAGGCCCATGCCGTCGATGCGCTGGTGCTTGAAGTGGCCGACGGCCTGCTGCAGCGCGAGACCGCGATGCTGCTGCGCTCGGCGCAGTTCCGCCAGCACGTGGACGGCTGCATTTTCAGCAGCGGCGAAGCGCTGGGCGCCGTGGCCGGCGTGCGCTGGCTGCTCGACCACCAGCTGCCGCTGCTGGCCCTGTCCGGTGCGATGACGCGTTCTCCCCTGGCCGCGCGCGAAGCGGCCGAAGCCACGGGCCTGAACGTGCTGGGCCTGGAGCAGCTGCGCGATGCGGGCACCGTGCGCGGGCTCTTGGCGCAGGCCGGGGGCCTGGGGCTGCGCGCCGAGGCCGCGTGATGCCGCTCTGGATGCAGGGCCTGGCGCGCCGGCTGCGGCGCCCCGGGCGGCGCAAGCCTGCCAGCGTGCGTGGCCGAGCGCCCGCGGCCTCGGCCCTGGAAGACGAGGGCAACGACCTCGGTGAGTCTGCGCTGGCGGCTGCCGAACACGCCGACCACGCCGACGACGCCGATGCCCGCGAGGCAGGCCCCGCACCGGCCGGCGCCCATGCGCGCGTGCCGGCGCTGGCCCAGGGCCCGCGGCGCGCCCGCCTGGCAGCGCTGGTGGCTGCCGCCTTGGCCCAGGCCGCCTGTGGGCTGGCCGCCGCGCTCGCCGCGCGGCAGGCCCTGGACCACGCCCCGCCCCAGGTGGGTGACGGCACCGTGGTGCTGCCGGCGCTGGCCCTCACGGCAGCTGCGCTGCTGGCCATCGCGCTGCTGCGCTGGTGGCAAGGCGTGCAGGGCGAGCGGCTGGCGCAGCACCACATCCGGGATGTCCGGCTGGCGCTCTTCGACACCCTGGGCACGCTGTCGCCCGCCGGCCGCGGGCGGCGCAGCCGGGGGGCCGTGATGCTGCGCTTCATGGGCGATGCCCAGGCGCTGCGCGACTGGGCGGCCGTGGGTGCGCCGGGTCTGGTGGCGGCCGTGGTAGCGGGCGTGGCTTTGCTGGCCGGCCTGGCCCTGCTGGCGGCGCCACTGGCCTTGCTGGCCCTGGCTTGGTTCGGCGTGGCGGCGCTGGCCATGGTCTTCACGCTGCCCCCGCTGGCGCGCCGGGTGCGGGAAGCGCGCCTGCGCCAGGCCCACCTGGCCGCGCTGGTGCACGACCGCATAGCCACCGTGCCGGTCATGCAGGCCGCGGCTCAGATGGGGCGCGAACGCGCGCGGCTGGACCGCCGCATCGCCCACCTTGCCGAAGCCCAGGTGGGCACGGCCACGGCGCGGGCGCGCCACCGCGCCGTGCTGGACGTGGCCTTGACCGGCCTGGCCCTGAGCGTGCTGACCGCGTGGAGCCTGGCCGCCGGCGCCGAGGGCGGCTGGCGTGAAGGCCTGCAGGGCGTGGGCGTGCTGGTCGGCGCGCTGGGTCTCATCGGCTTGCTAGCCGCCCCGCTGCGCCGCAGTGGTCGTGCGCTCGAGCAGCACGTGGCGGCTGCCGTGGCGCGCGACCGCATCGCCGAATTCCTGGCCGATACCGAGGCCACGCCGCCGGCGCGCAGCGCCGCGCTGCCGCGCCAGCCGGCGCTGCGCCTGGCCGGCCTGCGCCCGGCGGGCCCGGCCAGCCCGCCGCTGGCTGCCGAGGTGCCGCACGGTCGCTGCATCGCCATCACCGGCGCCCCTGGCAGCGGCAAGACGGCGCTGCTGGAGACCCTGGCCCGCCTGCGCCCGCTGACCGCGGGTGAGGTGGAGCTCGGCGAGCGCGCCCTGGGCAGCATCGGGCTGCGCGAATTCGCACAGCGCGTCAGCCACGTGGCCGCCGACACGCCGCCGCTGCGCGGCAGCGTCGAAGCGAACCTGCGTTACCGCCGCCGCCAGGCCAAGCCCGAGCAGCTGCAGGCTGCGGCCCAGGCTGCCGGCTGGCCGGGCCCGATGGATGCCGCCGCGCTGGCCTTGCGCGTGCGCGACGGTGGCGCCAACCTGGGGGGCCGCCAGCGGCGCGCGCTGGTCCTGGCCCGCGCCTTGGTGGGCCAGCCCGCGCTGCTGCTGGTGGACGAGCTCGAACACCTGCTGGATGCCGACCTGGAGGCGGCCTTTGCGGCACTGCGCCAGCACCACCGTGGCACCCTGATCTTCAGCACGCACGAGCCGCGCCTGGCCGCGCTGGCCGACGCCGTGTGGACGCTCGGCGCCGCGCCGGCCGCTGCCGTGCTGCCGCTGCGCCGCGTGGGAGGTACGGCCGCATGAGCGCGCTGGGCCGCTCCCAAGCGCTCATCCCGCAGCACGCAGTGCGGAGGGTAGTCCAGTGAGCGCGCTGGTGTGCGAACCCCCGCCCAGCCCGGCGGTGGACGCCGGCGTTCCCGCGGGCCTGGTCCAGCCCGGCCTGGGCCTGCGTTGGATCGAGCCCAAGGCCGATGACGAACCGGCCCTGATCGTCGTGCCACCGCCTGCCGCCACAGCGCCCGCGCGCGTGGTGGTGTGTGTGCACGGCTACACGCGCCAACCCCTCGACCAGTTGCAGGCCTTCGGACCCTTGGCTGCAGCGCGGGGTCTCGCGCTGGTGCTGCCCTTGTTCGACGAACGCCGGCACCGGCGCTACCAGCAGCTGCGCCACCCGCGCCGCGGCACCCGTTCCGACCTGGGGCTGCTGCGGGCGCTGGCACGCCTGGCCGATGGCACGGCACTCGACACACGGCGCCTCTTTCTTTTCGGCTACTCGGGCGGGGCGCAGTTCGTGCACCGCTTTGCGATGTGCCACCCCGAACGCACGGCGGCCCTGGCCATCGGCGCAGCGGGTTGGTACACCTGGCCCGACGGCAGCAGCGCCTGGCCTGCCGGCCTGGCCGGCAGTGCGGCGGTGCTTGGCCAGCCGGTCGACCTGAACGCCTTCGTGCAGCTGCCCGTGGCGCTGTGGGTGGGCGAACGCGACACCGTGGCCGACGCGCTGCTGCGCAGCGAGCCGGGCCTGGCCGAACGGCAGGGCCAACACCGGCTGGAAAGGGCCCAGCGCTGGGCCGAGGCCCTGCGCCAGGCCGCCCACGCCCGGGGCCTGCAGCAGCGGGCGCCCGTGCACACCCTGCCCCGCGCAGGCCACGACTTCGCCACCTGCCACCGCCGCGGCGACCTCGCCGGCCAGGTGATGGCCTTCTTCGACAAGCACCGCAGCCCCCCGGCTGCGACCTGATTTCACGACCCCGGAAAACCATGGCAAAGAAGCTCTCGAACCACGCTCCGCGCCACCGCGCCCTCACCCTGCTGGTGGCGCTGGCCGCTATGGGCTGGCACACGGTACCCCTGGCACAGACCGCCCGCCCTGCCCCGCAGACGGCCACCGCATCAGCGGCCAAGCCCGCGCTGCCCGAGGCGCTGGATGTCGGGGGGCGCTTGCAACTCGACCACGGCCGCTTCGGCGGCGTGACCACGCGCGACGGCAGCACCGCCAGCGCCACCTATGTGCGCCGCGCCGAGCTTTCGGTGGGCTGGCGCCTGTCCCGCGAATGGCAGCTCTCGGGCACCGTGGGCTATGAAGACGACGGCTGGCTGATCGACAGTGCCGCGGTGCGCTGGCGCTGGCGCGACAACCTCAGCCTGCGCGCCGGCCGCATCGACCCCGACGTGGGCCTGGACAACGCCAACAGCTCCAGCTGGACGGCGGCCATCGAACGCTCGGCCCTCTTCGACCTCGCCCCCGGCGTGGCTGATGCGGAAGAAGGCTACGGCCTGCGCGCCGACGCCCACGGCACCGGCTGGCACGCCAGCGCCGGCGTGTACGACAAGCGCAGCCGCCAGGCCCTGGTGGGCCGTGCCGTCTGGATGCACACCTGGGCCGGCGGCGGTGTGCTGCAGCTGGGCGGCTCGGCCGCGCTGGCCAGCGGCGACACCGACACCGGCCGGGTGCGCACCCGCCTGGGCGTGCGCGGTGTGACCGAAGAGCCCATCGGCCGCCGCAGCGACCTGGCCCCTGCGGTGGCGCTGCCGCTGGGCTACGACGGCGACACCGTTACGGCCCTGGAGATGGCGGTGCAGCAAGGCCCCTGGCTGCTGCAGGCCGAGTGGCTGGGCCGCAAGCTCGACCCCGTGGCCGGGGCGCCGTCACGCCGCGTCTCGGGGCATTCGCTGCAGCTGGCCTGGTCGCCAGATGGCCAGGCGCGACGTCATGACGAACGCGCCGCGCGCTTCGGCCGGCCCGAAGGCGACGACCGTCGGCAAGGCCGCTGGGAACTGTTCGTCCGCCTGGATACGCTCAAGGGCGTCGACGGCCTGGATGCGCAGGTGCAGACCTTCGGCGCCAGCTGGTTCCTCGACCGCCACTGGCGCGTATCGGCCAATGTGGTGAGCAACCGCTCGTCCGACCCCAACGCCGTGGGCGAACGCAAGGGCAACGGCTTCGTACTGCGCGGCCAGGCTGTTTTCTGAGCCCGCGCAGGCAAGGCCGGAAGGCCTGGCCTGGCTGGCACTTCAGCGCCGCCGCGCCTTGCGGCGCTGCACCTGGTGCACCGTGCCACCCACATGGCCCGGCTCGGCCGCCACCCGGCCCGGCGCGCCTTCGGCCAGGCCCGCCAGGATGCCGCAATGGCCTGCGTCCTGCACAGTGGTCTGGCACCGGCCCCGCAGCGCCTTCAACTGCTGCTGCAGGGCCTGCAGCGCCAGCATGCGTTGCTGCACGTGGCCGATGTGGGCGTCGAGCAGCGCCGCCACCTCGGCGCAATCACTGGCCGGTTCGTCCTGCAGGCGCAAGAGCTCTCGCACCTCGTCCAGCGACATGTCCAGGCTGCGGCAGTGCCTGATGAAGCGCAGCCGCTCCAGGTGTGCCGCCGCATAGAGGCGGAAATTGCCGCTGGAGCGTGCGGCCGCTTGCAGCAGACCTTCACGTTCGTAGTAGCGGATGGTCTCCACCGGCGTGCCGGTGAGTTCGGCCAGGGCCCCGATCTTCATGGTCTGCGCTGGCTCCTTTCGAAGAGCTTGACTCTAAAGCCGCTACAGGTGTTGGAATGACTGCAACGCCATCGCACCGGCCCCAAGTCCATGTCTGCCCACTGCTGCCACACCCCTGCCGAACCCGGCCCTGACCCCCGCTACCGGCGTGCCTTGTGGGTGGCGCTGGCGGTCAACGCGGTGATGTTCTTCATCGAACTGGCCGCTTCGTGGCAGGCGGGCTCGCTGTCCTTGCTGGCCGACAGCATCGACTTCTTCGGCGACGCCGCCAACTACGCGCTTTCGCTGGCGGTGGTGGGCATGGCCCTGGCGGTGCGCGCCCGGGCGGCGCTGTTCAAGGCCGCTTGCATGGGCGGCTTCGGCGTCTTCGTGCTGGGCCAGGCGGCCTGGCGCCTGGGTGAAGCGGCGCCGCCGGCAGCGCTGACGATGGGCGCGGTGGGCTTCCTGGCGCTGCTGGCCAACGTGGGCGTGGCGCTGGTGCTCTACCGCTTCCGCAGTGGCGACGCCAACATGCGCTCGGTCTGGCTCTGTTCCCGCAACGACGCCATCGGCAACCTCGCGGTGATGCTGGCAGCGCTGGGCGTCTTTGGCACCGGCAGCGCCTGGCCCGACCTGCTGGTGGCCGTGCTGATGGCCACGTTGGCGCTCAGCGCCGCTCGCGCGGTGGCGCGCCAGGCCTGGGCCGAACTGCGAGCGCCCGCGCCCGGCGTGCCCGCTGCCGCCTCAGCGCAGCACCGCCGCTGACTTGATCTGCAGCCAGGCCTGCGCGCCGGCCTGCAGGCCCAGGCCGCTCCAGGCCCGCGCCGTCACCCGGGCCAGCACCACGGCCCCGCCCACCTGCGCCCGCACCAGCACCTGCGAAGGGTGACGGTCGGGCACCACGGCCTGAAGCGTGCAGGGCAGGTGGTTCTGGATGCTGCTGCCTTGCGGCAGTGCCGTGAGCAGGCTCACGTCGCGGGCCAGCACGCGCAGGCGCACGGGCTGGCCCAGCGGCAGCCCGCTGTCGCGCAGCCACAGGCTGCCGCCGTCGAAGGCCACGCGGCACAGGTGCCACGGGGTGTCGATCTCGGCCACCCGGCCGGCCAGGATGACGCCCACCTCGTCGCCCTGCAGCACCGGCTGCGCCAGCGAGGCCAGCGCCTCGGTGGCCGGACCCTGGGTCTTCACGCGCCCTTGTTCCAGCACCACCAGGTGGTCGGCCAGGCGCGCCAGTTCATCGGCGCTGTGGGTGACGTAGAGCATGGGCATCTTCAACTCGTCGCGCAGCCGCTCCAGCCAGGGCAGTATTTCCTGCTTGCGGGCGGCGTCCAGCGCGGCCAGCGGCTCGTCCAGCAGCAGCAGCCGCGGCTGCGTGGCCAGCGCCCGCGCGATGGCCACGCGCTGGCGTTCGCCCCCCGACAGCTGCGCCGGCCAGCGCGCCAGCAGGTGCCCGATGCCCAGCAGTTCGATGGCCGCCACCAAGCCGGCGGCGGGCGCCGAGCTTCGCTTCAGGCCGAACTGAAGGTTGCCCTGCACCGTCAGGTGCTCGAAGAGCGAGGCCTCCTGGAACACATAGCCCAGCGCCCGCCGCCAGGTGGGCACGAAGACGCGCTGCGTTTCGTCCTGCCAGAGTTCGGCGCCTATCTGCACGCGGCCTTGCTCGGCGCGTTCCAGCCCCGCCACGCAGCGCAGCACCGTCGTCTTGCCCGAGCCCGAGGCCCCGAAAAGCACGGTGATGCCGCTGGCCGGCAAGGACAGGTCCACATCCAGCAGGAAGCCTTCGCGCGGCACGCGCAGGCGCACGTGGCTGGCCGCGGCGGCGTTCACGGCAGCACCCGGCCCACGCGGCGCTTCATCAGGGCCAGCGCCATCAGCACCGCGAAGGACATCAGCACCATGCCGCCGGCCAGCCAGTGCGCCTGGGTGTATTCCATGGCCTCCACATGCCCGTAGATCTGCGTGGACACCACGCGCGTCTGCCCAGGGATGTTGCCGCCGATCATCAGCACCACGCCGAATTCACCCACCGTGTGCGCAAAGCTCAGGATGGCGGCCGTCAGCAGCCCCGGCCGCGCCAGCGGCAGGGCCACGCTGAAGAAGGCGTCCAGCGGGCGCGCCCGCAGCGTGGCGGCCACTTCCATGGGCCGCGTGCCCTGGGCTTCGAAGGCGTGCTGGATGGGCTGCACCGCGAAGGGCAGCGAGAAGACGATGGAGCCCACCACCAGCCCGCTGAAGCTGAAGTTCAGCGTGCCCAGCCCCAGTGCGGTGGTGAGGCGGCCCACGGCGCCGTCCGGCCCCATCAGCACCAGCAGGTAGAAGCCCAGCACGGTGGGCGGCAGCACCAGCGGCAGCGTCACCAGTGCGTTCACGGGCGCGCGCCAGCGCGAGCGGGTGGTGGCCAGCCACCAGGCCAGCGGCGTGGCCATCAGCAGCAGCAGCGCGGTGCTCAGCGTGGCCAGGGCCAGCGTCAGGCGGATGGCCTGCAGGGCTTCGTCGCTGAAGGGCATGCGGGGTGGTGGTTGTGGGGTGGGGCGGCCGAGGGGCCGGCATCGGCTAGAGGTCGTAGCCGTGGCTGCGCATGATGGCGCGTGCCTTGTCGCCGCGCAGATAGGCCAGCAGCGCCCGTGCCGCCGGCTGGTTGCGGCCGGGGTTCAGCAGCAGCGCGTCCTGCAGGATGGGCGCATGCAGGTTCGCCGGCACCACCCAGCCCGAACCCTGCTGGATGCGGCCGTCGGCCCACACCTGCGACAGCGCCACGAAGCCCAGTTCGGCATTGCCCGTGGCGGCGAACTGGTAGGCCTGCGCGATGTTCTGGCCTTGCACGAACTTCGGCGCCAGCGTGGTGGCCAGTCCCAGGCCGCGCAGCACGTCCATGGCCGCTGCGCCGTAGGGGGCGAGCTTGGGGTCGGCCAGGGCCAGGCGCCGGAAGTTGCCGCTGCGCAGCACCTGGCCGCCTTCGTCCACGCGCCCGGGCTCGCGGCTCCACAGCACCAGGCGGCCCGTGGCGTAGCTGAAGCGGGTGCCCGGCACACCCAGGCCTTCGCGTTCCAGGCGCGCGGGGGTGGCAGCGTCGGCGGCCAGCAGCACCTCGAAAGGCGCGCCGTTCCTGATCTGCGCGTAGAAACTGCCCGTGGCCCCGAAGGCCAGCACGGCGCGGTGCCCGGTGTCTTGCGCGAAGGCTTCGGCAATCTTCTGCATAGGCGCCGTGAAGTTGGCGGCCACGGCCACCTTCACTTCGGTCGCCTGCGCCGCGCCCATGAAACAGCAAAGGGCCCAGGCGAGCCAACGGGTCCAGGTCATGACGGCCTCGCTATTCATCCGATGAATAGCGCCAGTGTAAGGCCCCTGCGTACCATCGGGCCATGTCTGCACAGCGCGCGCCCGAACTCGACCTGGCCGTGGTGCTGGGCCAGCCCGGCAGCGACAAGCGTTTCGACATCCTGCGTCGCATCGGTGAAGGCGGCAGCATTTCCGAGGCCGCGCGCCGTGCGGGCGTCAGCTACAAGGCGGCCTGGCAGGCCATCGAGACCCTGGGCAACCTGGCCGGCACGCCCATGGTTCACAAGGCCGTGGGTGGCAGCGGCGGCGGCGGTGCGCTGCTGACGCCGGCGGGTTGGCGTGTGCTGGAAGCCGCGGCCTTGATGGAGCAGGCGCGCGCGCAGGTCTTGGGTGCCTTGGGGCCGGCCGCCGCCGGCGCGCCCAGCGGGCCGGGGCTGGCCGCCATGGCGCTGCGCACCAGCATGCGCAACCAGTTGCCCTGCGTGGTGCAGCGGCTTGCGCAGGCTGCCGGCCAGGTGCGCGTGGAACTGGCCCTGCCGGGGCAGCAGTGCGTGTGGGCGCGCATCACGCGCGAAAGCGCGCAACTGCTGGGGCTGGCGCCCGGCCGCCGCCTGCTGGCCTTGTGCAAGGCCACGGCGGTGGCCGTGGCGGCCGAACTGCCCGCGGGGCCGGGCCGCAACCTGCTGGACGGACGGGTGCAGCGGGCTTCCAGGGCTGCGGCGGGCGGCGAGGTGGCGTTGCAGTTGCCGGGGGGCCTGCATCTGGTGGGCTTCGCGCAGGCCGGGCATGGGTTGACGGTGGGTCAGCCGGCCCGGGCGGGCCTCGACGAGGCCGCCGTGGTGCTGGCGCTTTCGGGCTGAAGCGGCCACCTGCAGCCACCTGCGGCCGCGGGGTGCCCGGCGCCTGGGCGCCCGCGCCCCGCGAAGGGGCGCGGCTGCACCGTGGGCGGGGCACGCATGCCACTTGCGGGTTAGGCGCAGGCCCCGCGAGCACAAGCACAGGTTTTCCGACACCCCGCAAACCAAGGTGTTCCGTCTTGCATAGAGCGCCAATGCTGCTACCGTTGTTGCATGGACCCGTGCAGAAATGCCGGGCGCATACACGTGGTCTCCAGGTTTCTTGGCGGTTTCACCCAATTTTCAAAGGGGTCGAGATGAAGTTTGCAGGGCAAGGGGTTCTGAAAGTCTTGGTGCTGGCCATGGCCGGCGTGTGGGCCGGCGGCGCGCTGGCTGCCGATGTGAAGGCCGCCGCCGTGGCGCCGGCCAAGGCGCAGTACTGGTCGGCTTCCACCGGCACCGTGGGCGTGCGTTGGAACCGCGATCTCGCGGCCGACATCGGCCTGACGCTGGGCGCGCCCCTGGCCCGCCAGGGCGCCATCGGCCCCGACGACCACGAGTTCTTCGACCTGTCGTCCGAGGGCAGCCTCGACTTCAACGTGGCCAGCGGCAACCTGCGCGATTTCGTCGGCGGTTCCTTGCAGGCGCTGGGCGGCTATGTCATCGAAAGCCGTGTCGCCGGCCGCATCGATCTCAGCAACTTCCGCATCGTGCCCCGCGTGGGCGCTGCCTCGCCCACGCTCGATGTGGTGGGTGCCGATGGCCAGACCTGGTTCTATCTCGACCGCGTGATGTACCAGCTGATCGACAACAACCAGCGCCTGGCACTGCGCACCATGGACCTGCGCATCACGCCCGAGATGGCCAAGCGCATCGGCCACCCCGAGGTGGCCGACTGGGCCATCGCCGACGTGCTGGTCACGGCCAACGTGCTTCGCCAGGGTGCGATGCCCGAGCCCCGGCTCTCCACGCGCTGGCATGGCCTGCCGGTGCCCGGGGTGCCCGGCGCCACCTACGAAGCCGACCTGTTCATGACCACCTTCAACATGCAGTACACGCGCTGCAACGGGTGCACGGGCGCGGGCGGCAACGGCATCACGGTGTTCACGCCTTCGTCCACACTGCGCAACAACGTCAACAACGGCACCTTCTCGGCCGTGGTGCCGGGCGACCCGCTGGGCACCAGCACCGCGCGCTACGCGGCCGACATTCCCTGGCACACGAAGTTCACCGGCAACTTCCCGCCCTACAACAACGACCAGCACCCCTACCTCATCTGGAACCTGTACCGCTTCAACGCGGACGGCAGCATCGACCAGATCGGGCGCTCGGGCGTCAAGCACGCCTTCCTCACCATCAACACGAGTTGCATCATCAACCCGGGCAACAGCCACGTGCTGGGCCTGGGCTGCGCCGACGTCTACAGCGTGGGCAACAACGACAGCAACAACTCGCTGGGCCCGCGCAGCGAGATCATTCCTGCCACCAACGTGTGGGGCCGTTGCGGCTCCATCTACGACACCAACTGCGACGGCCTGGCCAACGCCACGCCCAACGGCTCTTTCGACCAGCGCCTGACGGTGCGTGAATCGCAGTTCAGCGGCCCGGCGCACGCTGGCGCGACCTACCGCTTCGAAAGCTGGTATCTGGCACGTCAGGACATCAACGTGCTGAACTCGATGGCCAGCGTGCGCGCCACCTTCTCGCGCCCGTCCACCGTGTGGGTGGTGGGTGGCAACGACCAGTACCGCCTCGGGCCGGTGATCGACCGCTGGGTCGACCCCGCAGCGCCGGGGCCGAACGCGGCCACCACGATGGTCACCACGCCCGAGGGCAACACCAAGGTGGCCATGCGCGCCACCAACCTGGGCAACGGGCTGTGGCGCTACGACTACGCGGCGATGAACATCGACTTCTCGCGGCCCATCACCGAAGGTGCCGAACCCAACCTGCGCGTGGTGCGTGCGCTGGGCTTCGACAACTTCACCGTGCCCGTGGGTGCGGCCACCGTGAGCAACCTGGTCTTCAGCGACGGCGACCTCGACAGCGCCAACGACTGGATGCCCGCCATCCGCGACGGCCGCCTCACCTGGACGGCCATGAACCGCGGCAACGCGCTGAACTGGGGCACGATGTTCCGCTTCTCGTTCACCAGCACGCAAGCGCCGACGGCGGCTGCCGTGACGATGCACGTGGCGGCCGACAACACGCGCGAAGTGCTGCGCTTCGACAACCTGCTGGCGCCCGCGCCGCTGGCACGCGGCGCGGCCACCACCGCGCGCGCGGCCCGCTGAGCACGGCTGGCCGGGCGGCGCCCGGCCAGTCTTCCGAATGGGGTATACTGCTAGCCTCAGTCGCGGGGTGGAGCAGCCTGGTAGCTCGTTGGGCTCATAACCCAAAGGTCGCAAGTTCAAATCTTGCCCCCGCAACCACGAAAACAGCAGCTAGATCAACGAGTTAGCTGCGAAGCGGAAGCCACCCAACCGGGTGGCTTTTTGCTTTGTGACAGGATCTGTGACAGGTTCTGTGACAGGCTGGTCCGAAGGTGATCTTTGCGGGTCTCCGTGGGGACCATTGGGCTTGTGACAGGCTTTGACCTTCATGCAGCCCATGGTCAGCTGGCCGGATCCATGAGCGAGGAGCTACACAACGAGACGTTGGGCCGTGTCGCACCAAGCCGGCACCACCAAAGACTGCTGTAGGCAGCGTGAGCGGTGAAGCCGAATCCAGGCCTCCCACCGGACTACTTCCAGTTGCCGTGCAACGAGTGCATCCATCTGCTCGACGAGCTGAGCGACCGGAACGTCATTCGCGCTGTCATGTAGAAGTTGGCGGACAGCTACGCCGCTGGTCTCAGCACTGGGGTGTCCGAAACCACCACCAGCCGTCGCGCGCCTCTTGTAAGTGCGACGTACATGTTCGGCCCATCCATCATTTCTGGATGGAGGATGACGACAACATCGGCTTCGAGACCCTTCAGCAGAAGAGTGCTGCCCACCGCGCGGCGCGAAACTGGCCTCCCGAAGTGGCGATTGCGCTCGCGCGCCTGCAGAGCCGCATCCAGCAGCGGAACGCCGCCGATGGCTGCAGCGCGCATTGCCGTCCGGCAGCAGTGCAACATCTCCGGCCGGAAGACTCGCGCCTGCGCTTGGCCCTCCAAGTGCTGGAGCACTTCTAACGCGCCGGCCATGCTTGGAGCCGAGACGAAGGCCACCGCCGCGCTTTCAGCGGGGGTTGGCGGCGTCCGTGCCCGTCCTTGCCGAATCGTCTCCACGCGGGCCAGAAAGTTCGCGGCACCAACTTGCGTCATGAGGTCAGCGGCGAAGTTGACCAACTGCGCCAGCGCGTCGGCTGCAGCAACGTTGAACCGACGTGCGAAGCCGACCAAGTCACCGAGGTCGACAGCCTCTACAGAAGTAGCCCCTGGGGTCTGTCCTGTGAACTGATGCCTACCGCGTGGATTGCGCGCGTCTCCGATGATGAGCACGGTCTCCTCGTGTCCAACAAGGCGCGTCAATGCGGCGGCACGCCGCTGTCTGTCCGCATTTCCGTTGTGCGGCATCCACTGAACTTCAGCTGGCGCGCCGTGAAGGCTCACCGGCTGCCCAGCTTGAAGCTGAGCCCTCGCTTGCAGGAGCCACTGACCCAGGCGCTCGGTACCGGCGTTGCGCCAGCGCCAAGGTGTACCGAGTGCTCCTATTGCTGGGAACCGAGCTTCAACGTGACCCTGCCACTGAACGAGTTGGTTTCCCGCGAACCCGAAGATGGCCTGCATAGGGTCACCCAGCACCGATGTCGGGAGCACCGTCGCCAGCGTGTCAACGATGGCGTGCTGAACCAAGTTGCAGTCTTGGTATTCGTCAACAATCAAGCGGGCGTAGGTCGCTCGCAGCGGGTCGCTCACATGGCCAGCCTGCAAGAGGCGAGCGGCGGCGGTTCGAATGGCCGGGTAGTCGTTTCGGGCATCACCGATTTCAAGAATGCGCGGGTTGTGGCCGCTCCTGAGTGGAAATGACGCGATGAGCCGCATGGCAAATCCGTCGATGGTGGTGACTCGATAGGCTGAGGTACGGACGTGGGCGCGCTGCAACCGAAGCCGTAGCGCTGCGGCGCCTGCGTTGGTATGCGTGAGTATGAGAATGGGCCGCACGCCGTCGTGCAAGCTGAGCGTGTCCGCAATGAGCTGGGTCTTGCCGCAACCGGCTGGAGCGGTGACAGAGCCTCTGTCCGCTGCGAACAAGTCGAGTTCAGGCGGCATGGGTCCAAACACGAAGCTGTTCGGCGATGGCCTGGAAACCTGCGTCGGCCGTCGCCAGGTTCGGCCCGACGATGTTCAGCGCTACTTCTTGGTACGTCGAGAGGGATTTGAACCACCCGGCCCCTCGGATGCGAGACGCGGTGCCGAGCAGTTCCTTTGTGGCATCACTATGGCCCTCGAGCAACCGGTCTAATTCCACGGCGTTGAGGGTTCGCTGCCCGTTCGACTTGGACGCGATGTGTGCATCCACCAGGTCCCGCCCGACTACTTCGATGGCCTTCTCGAGAAGGGCGTCGATGGCGCCGTCGCCGAGGCTGCGGAACAATTCATCCTCGAGCGCGCGACCCGCTCGCCAGGTGAGTGTTTGGCCGCCGAGCGCTTGATAGGCTGCAACGACATCGGGAGTCGGGGCCTTGTCTGCGTCCACGAAGACGAGTACGCGGTAGCCGAGTCGCAGCAGCGCTGTGCCACGGGTGAAGCATCTATCCGGGTTGCTTCCGCCCACATCGACGTAGGCGCCGCCCAAAGCGAAGAAAGACGGCATACCCTGGCCGACCCAGAACTGGTCCAACCCACGCGCCAGGCCGACCTCGCTGGCACCCTCGCAGACGACGACCGACTTGGCTAGGAACGCTTCCGGGTCCGCACGAAGAGTGCTTTGGACATCATCGGCGACGCCGACTTTCAGAACGTCGTGTTGCCCAGCGTAAGCCCGGACGACGTAGACCTGGTCTCCGGAGAGTTCGCGGACGGCCACTGGCGAGTGGCTTGTCATGAAGACCTGGAGCGGCAATGCCGGATCTTTGGCGCCCAGCGAGTCCAGGAGGCGGGTCAAGCGGTGAGGCTCAAGCCCGTACTCGACCTCGTCGACCAACGCAATCGTCGCGGTGCCAGCAGCCATCCGCTGTAGGCCAGCGATGAGCAGACGTGATGAACCAGTTCCAAGAGAACGCAAAGGAACGCCTGCCGCGTTGTGTAGCGCAATTGCGCCATCTCCAATTGAGACTGAATGGGCGTCCAGCAAGGCTTGAGCCGAAGCGCCGACGGGAACCCCAAGGAAGTTCGCAGTCTGGGTAACTTGTTGAAGGGTGGCAGCGAGTTGGGCGCCTGCCTGGTTCCCAAAGTTCGTTCGCGCTTCACGCGCTGCCCGCGCAAGCTCTGCCCCGAGGTTGGGCTGTTCGTCAGTCAGGCGATTCAGGACCGAGCCTCGAGTCCATGACAGATTTGTGTTCGCGTAGCTTCCGATGCGCGCAGGCGCGAGTGCGGTTCGATACTTCCAGGCGAGAGCCCGCTCCAGGCCCTGTTGCTCAGCGCGTTCGGAAAACAGCGTCCATGAGGGTTCGAGATCGCTATTGACCTTGAGGCGCAGGGTCAGGACGGTTTCGATGTGAACACGGGGCTCATCTTCCACGCGGACGGTCGCAGGGTCATAGCCACGCAAAAACTCAGCGTGGCTCTCTAGGCTCTTCAACTCGTCTGGAAGACCACCAAGCGTCACGGAAATGAGGATGGGCCGGGTAACGTCCAGCTGAAAGAAGTCTGTGTCTCCAAACGGTGCGCTGCGACGAGCGCCGAGGCATAGGTCGATGGCGTCGAGGATGGTGGACTTGCCACCGTCACCCGGGCCGACCAGACAGTTGATGCCGGCCGAGGGATGCCAATCTAGGTATTGGATTGAACGGAAGTTGCGGACTTCCAAGCGGCGGATTCGCGCCATAGGTTCCTCAGGTTCAGTTTAGGTCGTCTGTTCCATCTCATGTACTCACTCTCCAATCGCTCGACGCGACCAGAGCTGGTCGATCAAGTCGCTGACGATCTGAAATGTCATCAGCACGCTGGCATGGAGCATCTGGGTGCCATGCGCGTATTCGTTGCGCAGCCGAGGAAGCGTCTCGATGAAGTCTGTCAGCCAGTCGTAGGCCAATTCATCCTCTGTCGGTACTGCGGGTGAGTCTGGAATGGTCAACTCTTGGAGCTGATGCTTCCTCATGAACTCGATTTGTTCGAAGCTTCGGCGCCGCTCCGCAAGTTTCTGCGCCCACAGGCCTCTGCGTGAGAGACCATCGTTCGAGATCAAGCCCGACTGCAACGCCATTGACAAGAGCCGGGACAGTCCAAGCGGTGCAGGCGGGCGTTTCGCTTTCGCTTGTCGCCCTGGGGCGCCCAGTAAGGCGCCGTGCTCGTCGAGCTTGCCCTGCTGCACCAAGGCCAAGCGAAGTGCCATCTCGAGCGACGCCAACGCTTGATGTTCGGCCACCACATGAAACCGATACACGTGCCAGGCGTAAAGGTACAGGTTGCGCGCCGTGTCGTAGTGGGTTCGTACCTGCTCGGGAACGCTGTCTGCCAACGCCAGCTCTGCGATGGACTCGTGACGATCTCGCTGCACAAGCGGTCGGACTGTGGTGCCTTCTCGAATCGATAGGTAGCGCATCCTGCTGTCAGGAAGCGGCAACTCGCTCAGTTCGCGTAGGCCGTCGGCGGGGGCGCCTTCATCGATCGCCACTGCTTCGCCCGTCATGTGGTTTTTCCCGGTCGTTCCAACGGCCGAAGCGTCAACGGGGCCGCTGCCGGGTCGTGCTTGAAGTGCACGACCAACCAGTCGTCGTCTTCATCTGTGCCGCCCGACTCGATCCTGATGTCAGCGAGTGTGTCCCCTTGGCTCAAGCGATGGGCAAAGATGTTCGGCTGGTTGGGTTTGTGCTCCAGCCCGGTGAAGTGTTGGAACTGCTCCACGGTGATACGGCCGGCAAGAAGGTCGAGCAGTGCCCGTGCTGAAACCTTGATCGTCATCGCGGTCCTCGTCGATGTCATGGTGGTTCCGAGGTACCAGCCTCGCGCGTCGGGTTTGTAGGCCGCTTGCAGTTGGAGAGAGCGGGCCTGATAGCCCTCGAATCTCGGGCGTGGCAAGTGCCCTACCAGGGCATCAATGCCTCGTCTGTCCAGTGTGAGCCCGGGCCGAATGAACAACTCGGCCCGCCACGGTCTACGCCCGCTCATCGTCCGCAGACCGAAGGCGCTTGGCGTCCGGCCTGGAGCCAAGACGATCACCGCGTCGATGGCACCATCGGCTTTCTGCAGAAAGTACGTGATGACCTGGCTACCGGAGACTGCCCGAGGGGATCTCATGGTCGGGTTCAGGTCTCTGAGCATTCGCGCTCCGGCATCGGCCACCAGCACACAGCGCAGGCCCTCAAAGGTTGGGATGCTGAGCTGCCTCTTCTTTTCGGTCAGCGCATCGAAGAGCGGGTTGTCCTCCAGGTCGTAAGCCTCTGCCGGCATCGAGCTGAAGAAGTTGTACATGGGCGACTGCCGCTCTTTGTGCCATTGCACCACCAGGTGTGTGTTTCCCTGCGCGATGGTGAGAGGCGAGCGCGGCGCGGTTTCCAGCAGCCAGCTTCTCAGAGTCGCCTTCGTCTCGTCTGTCGGCGTGAAGTCGGGGTCGATCTTGCGCTTGCGCACGTAGCCTTGCGCCGTATACCCGCTTTCAACACCAAAGGTGAAGTGGAGGTGTCTACCGCTGCCTTTCCGCGCGGAGTTCGCAAACTCACAGAGCTGCGCGGCGATACGTCGCATCTCATCCTCTTGCGACAGGCGGGCGTCCGAGATGGCCGTGACCTCCACCGCGCACGGCATGCCGGGGAAGAGGCTCTCTGTGTAGGCGTCAGGCTGCCGTGTGCCAAACCGCTCCGGCTCGACCTCTAACTCACCCAGCCGCGATAGAGCCCAGAGCACTCCCAGCTCCATCTCCGCGGGCAGTGCTTGGTCGACCCGCTTGTTCTCCAGTCGGGAACGAATGCCGACGAGCTTCGAGGGCTCTGCTCGTTCAGACAGCTCGTCGAGCATGTTCTGAAGGCGACGGCGGGTGAAGAGCGGCATGTCTCCTTCAGGCCATCGCCGCTCTCGCGTGGTTGCCGATGCGCACGAGCCTCTACTCGGCGTGAGTGGCTGCTGATTTCGGCAGGTTCGCCGCCACGTCCCTGAAGGCAGCCAGCGCCGCCTCCAGGTGATCAATGATCTCTTGCTGCAGCACATCAGGCGGCGGCAGCCCGGCCAGGTTGTCCAGGCTGTCGTCCTTCAGCCAGAACACGTCCAGGCTCGCCTTGTCGCGCGCAATCAGTTCGTCGTAGCTGTAGAAGCGGAAGCGCTCGCTCGGTTCGCGCTGGTGCCGGTTCTCCGGCCGGTAGCAGGCCACGAAGTCTTCCAGGTCTTCATAGGCCAGCTGCCGCGTCTTCAGGGTGAAGTGCTTGTTCGTGCGCAGGTCGTAGAACCACACGCCCTTGGTCTGCACCGTGCCGTCCTTGGGCCGCGCATCGAAGAACACCACGTTGGCCTTCACACCCTGCGCGTAGAAGATGCCCGTGGGCAGCCGCAGGATGGTGTGCACGTCGCAGGTCTCCAGCCACTTGCGCCGGATCTTCTCGCCAGCCCCGCCTTCGAACAGCACGTTGTCGGGCAGCACCACGGCAGCCTTGCCGCGCGCGCCGAGCATGGCCACGATGTGCTGCAGGAAGTTCAGCTGCTTGTTCGACGTGGTTGTCCAGAAGTCGCGCCGCTCGTAGGTGAGTGACTCGCGGTCGTCCTCGCCTTCGGCGTTGGTGAAGGTCATGCTGCTCTTCTTGCCGAAGGGCGGGTTGGCCAGCACGTAGTCGAAGGTGCGCGTGGGTTCGGTCAGCAGCGCGTCGGCGCGTTCCACCGTGGGCTCGCCCACCAGGTCGCCCACGTTGTGCAGGAACAGGTTCATCAGGCACAGCCGCCGCGTGCCGGGCACGATCTCATTGCCGTAGAAGGTCTCCTGCCGCAGGAAGGCGGCCTGCTTCTTGTTCAGCGTCTGCCCTGGCCGCGTGAGCCAGTTGTAGGCCCCCAGGAAGAAGCCGCCGGTGCCGCAGGCCGGGTCGGCGATGGTCTTCATCGGCTCGGGCTGCATGCACTCCACCATGGCGCGGATCACGGCGCGCGGCGTGAAGTACTGGCCGGCCCCGCTCTTGGTGTCCTCGGCGTTCTTCTGCAGCAGGCCTTCGTACAGGTCGCCCTTGGTGTCGGCGTCCATGCCCACCCAGCTTTCGGCGTCGATCATCTGCACCAGCCGCGCCAGCTTGGCCGGGTCCTGGATCTTGTTCTGCGCCTTGAAGAAGATGGCGCCCAGCATGCCGCCTTCCTGCCCCAGCTTGTGCAGCGTGGCCAGGTACTGGGCCTCCAGCGGCTCGCCGGTCTTCGTGCGCAGTGCGGCCCAGTCGAAGCCCGCCGGCACCTGGGTGGCGCGGCTGTAGGGCGGCTGGGTGTACTCGTGGGCCATCTTCAGGAACAGCAAGTAGGTCAGCTGTTCCAGGTAGTCGCCATAGCCCACCCCGTCGTCCTTGAGCGTGTGGCAGAAGTTCCAGACCTTCTGGATCAGGGCGGATGTGTTCATGGAAGGGGTGCCGTCGGCTGCCATCAAGTGACCAGCAAGTGCCGGCCATGCTCGCAAGTTGTTGAATTAACACAATTTATCCGGCGGCAGCGGCTGCTGCGGGCCCCGCCAGGCAAGTGCCCGGCAAGTACGCGTGGCTGCCAGCCCGGGCCCGCCGCTGCTGTTTCCAGCAAGTGACCAGCAAGTACCGCCGGATGGTTGTAAGTCATTGATTTCAAAAGACTATCCCTGGCCAGCCGGGGGCGTTTCGGGCCGCGGCGCGCCTGGCCAGCAAGTGACTCAGGCCCACCAAGGCACGTACTTCCGGTACTTGGGCGGCGCCTCGGGGTCGTGCAGGCGGATGACCTTGGCCACCAGCGCGTCCTTCAGCAGCCGGGAAGCCGCGGCGCTGTTCTTCACGTCCAGGCCGAAGCGGCCGCGCAGGGTGGTGTTGGTCATGAAGTCCCGCTCCACGTAGCGCAGGCAGGCGTGCAGGTACACGGCGCGCAGCCGGTCCTCAGGGTCCATCTTCACCAGCTGCCGCGGCGTGAACAGGGTGCTGCGGGTGGACTCGCCCGCCACCTCGAACGCAGGCGCAGGCAGCTGGTACAGCTCCGTCTGGAACACCACCTTGTCCACGCCGCTGCCGCGCTCTTCGCAGATGCCGATGCGCCGCATCATCGAGGCCAGCGCCTCGTTGCGCGACCGGGGCGGGCTGTCCAGCAGGCGCTGCGTGTCCACCAGGGGCTCGCCGGGGTTGGTGACCTCCATGCGGTCGCTGAACAGTTCCACCATCGGCCCCGCGCCGGTGATGCTCAAGTCCTGGTGGATAAGCGCGTTGGCCACCAGTTCGCGAATGGCCGGCTCGGGGTACACCTGCACCGGCTTGCGCAAGGCCTGCCCCACCAGCTCGCTGCTGGGCAGTAGGCCGTTGATGTAGCTGATGAGCCCTTCGAAGCCTGCCGCGTAGCCGCGCCCACCTTCCTGCTCGCGCCGTGCGCCGCCGGTGCGGCCGCTGCCCTCGTACACCACCACGCGCACGGCCTTGCGCCGCAGGTTGCCGAAGTCCGACAGCCGCTTGGCAAACAGCAAGGCGCCCAGGTTGCGCACCGTCCAGTGGCCGCTGTCCTCACGGGCGATCAGCTCGTCGGCGGCCAGGGCCTGCAGCAGCGCCTCTCGGCCGTCCGGCAGCGGGCGGTCCAGCAGGTCGAAGTAGGTGGGGTAGTCCAGCAGCCGCAGCACCTCATCGCCGCCCAGGTGCTCGGCGGCAGGCAGCAACTCGAACGGCGTGGTGTCGAACAGGCGCCACAGCGTGCGCTCCCGTTCCGGGTACTCCTTGAGCTTCTTCTTGTAGCTGCCGATCCGCAGGTACTCCACGCCGGAGAACTGCACAGGGTGGCGCACCGCGCGCTCAATCTCCAGCAGCACCAGCGGCATGCCGTCCACGGCCACGGTGTGGAAGTGGAAGTTGATCTTGGGCGCCAGCAGGCGCAGCAGCCAGCTCTCCAGTTCCTCGGCACCCACCCGGGCCGCAGCGGGGTCGAAGCTGGTGCCCACCAGCGCATGGGTGGCGTCATCCACGCCCCATAGCAGGTAGGCCCGCGCCTTGCCCTCCAGCGCCGCTGCGTTGGCCAGCGCAGAGATGTACTCGCCGATCTCCTGCGGATGCGCGTTGTTGTGCTTCAGCTCCACCCACGGCGTCTCGGCCGGCAGCGCGGCCAGTTCCCGCACCAGGCTGAGCAGATAGGCTTCGTCGCGGGGGCTGCGGGTCATGCGGTGGCCTTGGCAGGGCGGCCCGCCTTGCGCTTGGTGGACGGAACTGCAGCCTGACGCTGGGCGCGGATGCGTTCGAGCAGCACGCTCGCGGGTTCGTCGCTCGAGTCCTGCGGGACGAGTTGGCCGGAGAAGGCGGCGCGGAGGATGTTTTGGCGTTGGGCGGCGGCGCGGGCCATCGACCATTCAATGGTGCGTTCCTGCTCCTCGACGGCTTCAAACGCCGCCTCAAGCCTTTCCACGATCTCCTTCTGTTCAGCCAGAGGAGGCACAAGGACGCGCAGCCGACCGAACTTGCCAGCGCTCAAATGGTTAATGCCTACACCCGCGGAAAGACTCGCAAACACGCCGAGCTTCTGCTGGGCCATGAATAGAAAGTAAGCAAACTCTGAAGACACTAACTTCGGACGAAATCTCACCACTGTGTTCTGAAAGCAGAAGAGGCCGTCCACACGTGGCCAAATGGCGGGCCGTCCAACGTGTTCGGCGCTTCCAGATGCCTCGGTAAGTAGCACATCGCCTTGACTCAAGGCAAAGGTTTGAATCTCGGACGCGTTGAAGTCCATTTCGAGCACATCGCGTAGATCTACTCCCCTCTCTGTGATATTTGCCGCACGGATGTAAGGCGTCGGGTTTGAGCCGCCAACCTTGTCAGGCGAGCGCTGGCGTCCCAATTGAACGGTGCCGATCTCATTGATGGCTAGCAGTCGCCAGTCACGTGGAATGCCAGGCGAGCCTGAACTTGAGATCTCTTCTTGATCTCGCCAATCTACCGTGAGCGTGCCTTCAATGGCAGCTTTCAGAAGGGATTGGCGTAGTCGGCTGAGCTTGCGCTTTGCAGCGAGGAGCTCCGCTACGGCGGCGTCGTTGCCAGAGAGTGCTTCATCCAACGCATCAACTATTCGGTCTTGCTCTCGCAATGGGGGCAATCTAATTGGCCAGGAACGCACAACCCCTTGCGAGATGTTTGGTTGTGCACCGCCCTGGCCCGCGGCAGCCAGCGCCTCAGCCTGGCTGACCAAGTAGTAGTGCAAGAATTGACTGGACACACACAGAGGGATGCCGACCGCGCAGGCTTGGTTTGTCGCCGCCGCGACTCCCAGGATTGAGGCTTTGCCAATCGTCGCGCCGTACATGGCGACTGCAACCGATCCTTGTGGAAAGAGCTTTGCACTTGACGATTCAAGTCCTTCCGCGGTCAGATGTTCCTCGCTGTCTGCAATGGTTCTTGGACCAAGCTCCCCGGTCTTGATCCACGGGATCGACCCGCCGAAGAATTCCGGATGCGAACGTGAAGGTGTACCACCAGAGCCCCATCGGGCAACTTCATCCAGCGTTGTCGATACCCACCCTGTAGGCAACTGCGGAGGAGCAATCAAGCCACCAACTCCTGATTCATTTCCAACATCACGCCATCCAGCTCCGCACCGAACAGGCCCCATGCCTTCTGCAACCCGCCCCGGTTCGCAAACTCCGCGAAATCGAAGTCCTCGCGCGCCACGCTGCAACTGGCGGCGATGTGGTCCTTCATCAGCCGCAGCCACTCGGTCTGCTCGGGCGTGAAGGCCGTGGCCCGCTGGGCGTTGTGGCGGAAGATCCAGGTCTGGAAGCGGCGGTCCACGGCGTCCTGGAAGGGGCGCAGTTCGGCATCCAGCCCCATGGCAAAGCGCACCAGCTGCACCAGGTCGGTCAGCTGCCGCCGCACATCGGCGCCCTGCACCTGGCTGCCCTGCACACGCGCATAGGCGGCCCACAGCCGCTCGGTGGTCAGCATCAGCGGCGGGCGGGCCAGGCGCTGGTGCAGGTCTTCGATCATCTCGAAGGTCAGCGCGCGGCGCTGGTAGGGCTGGGCGTAGAAGAAGGACAGCGCCTCGATCTCGTCCTTGTGCTGGGCGATGTACTCGGCAAAGCGCTGGATGTCGCCTTGCGCCTTCTCGGCAGCCTGCTGGCTGTAGCCGCTGAAGGTGACGGTGTCCAGGTTGATGTGGTCGATGATCTGCTCGGCATCGCGCCGGGCGGATTCGATCGCGTCGCGCAGTTCCGGTTTGTCGAAGGGCGCGCAGGCGGCCGCCACGCGGGCCGAGCGGGCCTCGGCCAGTTCCTCGGGCGTCAACGAATCCTCGCTGCGCGTGATGCCACGCCGGGCCGCGTTGGCCAGCGCGTCGCGCACCACGGCATCGGCATCCAGCGCGTTCAGCAGCTCGCGCCCGAATTGCTGCACCGGCACGCCCCCGGTCACCTTGGCCAGGCGGGCCTGCGCTTCGGGGTCCAGCGTCTTGCCCAGGCGCAACAGGCGGTTGGCCAGGGAGGTGACGGTGTCGTCGTCGCGGCTGCCCATGGCCACGCCCAACAGCAAGTCCTTCAGCGGCACCGTGGGCTTCTTCTCCAGCGGGCGGCTGTCGGTCTTGCAGCTTTTCTCCACGCCCACGGCGTCGATCAGCACGAAGCGGCTCTTGGCGCCCTCGGCGCTGCCCGACACGCGGCGCAGCGCATCGGCGTCCAGGCTGCGCACGCCGCGGCCCTTCATCTGCTCGTAGTAGCCGCGGCTGCGCACGTCGCGCATGAACAGCAGCACTTCCAGCGGCTTCACGTCGGTGCCGGTGGCGATCATGTCCACGGTGACGGCGATGCGGGGGTGGAAGTCGTTGCGGAAGGCGGTGAGCACGCCTTCGGCATCTTTCTCGCCATAGGTCACCTTGCGGCAGAAGGCGTTGCCCTGGGCGTAGACCTCGCGCACCGACTGCACGATGTCGTCAGCGTGGCTGTCGGTCTTGGCAAAGATCAGGGTCTTCGGCGTTTCCTTGCGGCGCGGGAAGATCTCGGTTTCGACGGCCAGTTTCATGGCCTCGATGACCTTGCGGATCTGGCTGGGGTTGACGACCGAGCGGTCCAGGTCCTTGCCCGTGTAGGCCTCGTCGTCTTCGGTCTGGGTCCAGCGCTTCTTGCGCGTCTGGCGGTCGCGCCGGTCCACCCAGGATTGCGCCCGCACCACTTCACCCTTGGCGGTGATCTCGGTGACGATCTCGTAGACGTCGTAGCCCACGTTCACCCCGTCGGCCACCGACTGTTCGTAGCCGTACTCGGCCACGATGTTCTCGTTGAAGAAGCCGAAGGTGCGCTTGTCGGGTGTGGCCGTCAGGCCGACGAGGAAGGCATCGAAGTAGTCCAGCACCTGCTTCCACAGGTTGTAGATGCTGCGGTGGCACTCGTCGATGACGATGACGTCGAAGGTCTCGACCGGTACGGCCGCGCTGTAGCGCACGAGCTTGGCTTGGGCCTGGCGCTGTTGAACTTCGTTGAGCGAGGTGTCTTCGGCCGATTCGTCAATGGGCTCGCCCGACAGCACTGAGTACATGCGCTGGATGGTGCTGATCACCACCTGCGCATGGGGGTCGATGGTGGGCCCCGCCAGCCGTTGCACGCCGTACAGCTCAGTGAATTTGCGGGCGTCGTCGGCCGGCTGGTAGGCCATGAACTCCTGGTGCGCCTGCTTGCCCAGGTTGCGCGTGTCCACCAGGAACAGCACGCGCTTGGCACCGCCGAACTTCAGCAGCCGGTAGACCGATGTGATGGCGGTGAAGGTCTTGCCGGCGCCCGTGGCCATGTGCACCAGCGAGCGCGGGCGGTTCTCCGCCAGTGACTTCTCCAGGCCCGTGACCGCGCTGATCTGGCAGTCGCGCAGCCCGGCCTCGGGCAGTGCCGGCATGGCAGTCGCCAAGCGCCCACGGAAGGTGCTGGGTGCAGCGAGCCACTCGGCCAGTTGCTGCGGCTGGAAGAAGTGGAATAGCTCCCTGGAGCGGGGCAGGGGGTCCAGCCCGTCGGTGAACCGGATGATCTGGCCCGTGGCCTCGAACAGGAACCGCAGCGGTCGCCCGGCCTTGCGCCACTTCAGGGTCGCGTTGGCGTAGCGCTCGGTCTGCGCCTCGTGTTCGGTGATGCGCTGGCCCTCTTCGTCACGCTTGGCTTCGATGACGCCGACTGGCTCGCGGTCCACCAAGAGCATGTAGTCGGCGGGGCCCGTGTCGGTGGGGAACTCGCGCACGGCGACACCACGGCCGGCGGCCGGATTGAACTGCGCCATGTCCTGAATCACCCAGCCGGCTTGTTCAAGCCGCTGGTCGATCAGTTCACGCGCCTTGTCTTCCGGCTTGGTCATCGTGCTCCCTCGTGTCCGCGAAGGTCAGCTCATGGCTCTGCCTGCGGGTCGGGCACATGTTCGATCAGATCCTCGACCTTGCACTCGAAGTAGGTGCACAGCCTGTCCAGCGTCTCGGTCGTGGCGCCATTCCCCTTGTGGTTGAGGATGCGCGACAGCGTCATGCGGTTGACGCCGGTGGTGTCGGCCACCTCTTGGATCGTGATGCGGCGGGACTGCTTGAACTGCAGTTTCTCCATCTGCTCGGCGAGCTTGAAGCGAATCACGTTGATGCCTAAAAGCTGCGTTTGATACACAAAAGTCTCAAACGCTATTGCAAAGTGGCGTTTGATGAGTACAGTACGCATCAAACGCTACTTCTTTGCGGCGTTTGATGAAGAGACTTATCAACCGGGACGGAGCCTAGCACGACGATGACCTACCTCACCACGATTCAGCTGGCGCTGAAGATCAAGTACGACGAAAGGACGATCCGCGAGCGCCTGAAGGACAGCGTGCTCATCGAGGGTACGCACTACATCCGCCCGTTCGGCGGGCGGAAGATCCTCTACATCTGGGAAACCATCGAGCGCGACATGGCCGCCGCTTCTACCGCGGTGTCGGGCGGCATCCCGATGGCCAACGGGCAGGTGATCCATGGCTAAGGTCACCGTTCGCAAAGAGACGGGCCGTCTCGTCATCGACTTCATCTACCAAGGCAAGCGTTGCCGGGAGCAGACCGCACTGCCGGATACGCCCATGAACCGCAAGCGTGCGGGCGCGGTCGTTGATCGCATCAAGGCGGCCATCGCGCAGGGCACCTTCAACTACGCCGACTTCTTCCCGGGCAGCGACATGGCACTGCGGTTTGCATCGCCGGCGCAGGTCGCGCAGCGCCTGGCGCAGGCTGCGCCGCAGGCGGGACTGGGCGCAGTCGGTGCGGCGGCCGCGGAGGTGGTCTCAATGCCCACGCCCTCGTTCCGCGACTTCGTCAGCACGTGGGTGGCAGAGCATCGCATCGAGTGGCGGCGGTCACACATCCAGGTGCTGGACTCCACACTTTCGAGCCACCTGCTGCCGGCCTTTGGCGACAAGCCCGTCGGCACCATCAGCAAGTCTGATGTGCTGAACTTCCGCGCGGCGCTGGCAGAGAAGCCTGGGCGCACAGGAGACAAGCTCAGCAACAAGCGCATCAACAACGTCCTGGCAGTGATGCGCCAGATCATGGCCGATGCTGCGGATCGCTATGGCTTCGTCTCGCCGTGTGCCAACGTCAAGCCGCTGAAGATTCGCAAGGCCGACATCAGGCCGTTCTCCCTGGACGAAGTGCAGCAGATGCTGGCCAAGGTCCGCGCAGACTGGAAGGACTACTTCATCTTCCGCTTTCTGACGGGCGTGCGCACTGGAGAGGCCCATGGTCTGAAGTGGAAGTACGTCGACTTCGTACACCGGCTCATCCTCATCCGCGAGACCTTCGTCCTGGGTGAAGACGAATACACCAAGACCGACAGCTCGCAGCGCGACATCCAGATGTCGACGCCCGTGTACGAAGCGCTGAAGCGGCAATGGGAGGTGAGCGGCAAGCGCAGCGAGTACGTCTTCTGCAACGGCGAGGGAAAGCCCATCGACAACAAGAACTTCAGCGACCGCGTCTGGTATCCCCTGCTGCGCAACCTCGGTCTGGACAAGCGCCGTCCTTATCAGATGCGCCACACGGCCGCGACCCTCTGGCTGGCCTCGGGCGAGGCACCCGAGTGGGTTGCCCGCCAACTTGGGCACTCGAGCACCCAGATGCTTTTCACGGTCTATAGCCGCTTCGTGCCGAACATGACCCGCCAGGACGGCTCAGCCATCGACCGGCTGCTGGCCTCCCGGTTTGCGACGACCAACGTCAAGGCTGCCGAGCCAGCCGCTCCGGCGACGCCCCGGCTGTGAACGCCGCACCTCCGGCCTGACCGGCCACTGACCTCACTCGACCCGCTTTTGCGAGGTGGTTTTGGCCGCCGCGCCGGGCGAACTCATCCCCACGTTTCCACAGGACACATCGATATGACCGACCGCGACCCGACCCACCTGGATTACAGAACCTTCCCGCCCGCCATGCTGATGAGCGTATCGGCGGTGGCCGTGCGCTTGCACGACACCCTGAGTGACGCGGCAGCCGACACCTGGCGCAAGACCTTCGAGGTTTTCGCCAGCGGCCTGGGCGTGCAGGTCGAACAGCTGCCTTCCGATGGTCGGGGCATCTGTCTGCATCTCGGGGGGGACGGTGGCGTGGGCCTGCGCAGCAAGGGAATGGTCCTGAACTGGCTTGCGCTGAGCCGCGATGTTCAGGCCGTGCGCGTACTGGACGCGTCGCACCGCAAGGCCAAGGGGCTGACGGTCTTCGTGGACCGTGCGACGAAGTTGCTGATCGCTCCTTGAGGCACGCAATGCGCTGCTTCCTCCCTCCAGTCCTGCCGTGCATCCGCGGCCCACCAGGTGACGCCCGCTCTGTCCTCACTCATCTGCAACCGAACAACTCAAGGAGATACCGTATGAACGTCCGTATCGCTGCCCAAACCGACCGCCGGTTCGTGTGGCTTCACATCGGAGCAACCGCAGCCATGGAGCCGCGCGGAATGCTGCACTTCGTCCGCCGGCTGAACCGGTTCCTCGTCGGCTCTGGCCTCTTCGCGTTGAGTCAGGGGAACGACCGCATCCTGCTGCTCGGTCTGAAGGGGGCGATCACCTCTCAGGACACCGGGCTGGTGATGCTGTGGCTGTGGCGCCAGCCGCAGGTGGCCGCGCTGGGCATCGAGAAGCCGACGCCTCACGAAGTGCATGCGGCCGCAAGGCTGGGCCATGCGGGCCGCTGAGCGAGTGCCCGTGGAGGGCGCGGCCTTCACGTTGGAGCTGGACGCCAGTCTCGGCACACCGGCATCACTCAGGGCCCTCGAGCGTGCCATCGTGGACTATGCCGAGGCACACGAACTGGAGATGAGCGGGATGCAGTTGCGCTTCTCCGTTCAGGCCGTCGGGCGCCCTACCACGGCGGAAGACCAGGTGGCCTTGCTGGACTGGCTGATCGACCGCCCGGGCTGGCGGCGCGTACGCGTGGGCGCACTGCGCGGGCCGAGCGCAAGCCACGGGGCCCACCTCCAGGTGAACTCGGGCGACATGGCGCTCATCGGCGTGACGCTGCTCTACCGGCTTGGCCGCCTGAAAGCTGAGCAGTACCTGCAGATCCTGGGCGGCTTCGTGCGGCCAGACACGCACTGATCAAACCTTCTTTCAACTGCCATCCCAAAGGGAGGACTTCTGATGCAAACCACCTTCCGCGCAGCCGTCGTTACTGCATTCGTGACCCTGGCCGGATGTGCCAGCACCACCCGCACCGTCGAGACGACACCGGGCTATGCGATCTACGACATCAAGGCGCCTGCCGGTGTCACGCACTCGCAGATCGCAGAGGCCGTGAAGACAACGCTGCAAAAGAGCATGACTGCGGTGCAGGTCACCAACGCCATACCGCCTTCGCCGCTGCCTGAGACGGCACCGCGCTTCCAGCTGGTGTCGCCTTTCAAGGGTTCCAACCTCGCCACCCTCGCGGCCGCCTCAGGCCAGAATCTGCAGGTGCCGACCTGCGAGGGCGCCATCATGACGGCGCAGGCCAGCGATACGTCGATGCGCAAGTACGGCGAGGCGGTGAGCTTCTTCGCCTGCGTGATGCCGTACAAGGGCGGCTGGTCGCTGAACGTCTACACCACGTTCCGCACGGCCTCGGGTGCGTTCAACCCCCAGACGCTCGCAGCCACGCTGATGAAGCCGCTGACGGGCGACTCGAGCCAGTTCATCCCTCGTACGATCAACAGACTGGTGGACGTGGTGAAGGCCGCGGGTGCGACCGTGACGCTGCTTGAGGCGTTCCCGTCTTAGTCTTAAGCAGGCGGCCCAGCGAGGTGGTGGCGGAGACTCAGTGAGTTGCCGATGGTGACTCCCCCCACCACGCTTGACCCAGATTCCCCACGCACCGCAGTAGGTTACCGGGTTGGCGAGGAACTGTGAGCCGGCGGCGAGACTTGGTGACCGATGGTTCCTACGTACCAAGGTCAAGCTGAAGCTGGGACGAAACCTCAACCACGGCAGCCGCCAGTTCCGGCTTGGCGTGCAGCTTGTTGATGGTCAGAGTGTTGTGCCGCCAGTCGCTGGCTCTGAACGCTCTGTCAACTTCGACGGTCATCATCAGCGGCTTGCCCGTGAGCTGAGCACTCAGCAATGTGCGGCGGACCTTCCCTTTCCTGTCTGGCACGAAGGACGCCTTGACTGCCTTGTTGATCAAACCTTCGAGGGCTTTCGGCACGTCCCCCCCGTCCATCATCGAACTCACCGTCACCTCCACGTCGGTTCCCGGGTCGATCAGGCCTTTCACGGTCGTGATGACTTGGTGCTTGCTTCCGGAGTGGAAGGACTTCGGCAACTGGGCCACGACGGGAAGCTGAGTGTTGTCTCCCAGGGTAACTGGTGGGTCACCGTCACGAGCCGTCTCGAGCTGGGCCCTGACAAGCTCCTTGTCAGTGCCCTTGGCCTTAGCCTCCTTCTCGATCATGCGATCAAGTTCCTCCAGGGACGGCGTGTCACCGGTGCGTTCCTGGACGCGAAGGACGTCAGCGGCGACCTTGGCAGCGGCGCGGACGCTCTTGCGCATCGTCTCCATCTCCTCTTCAGTCTGCTCCCGGTCGGTCGGAGGATCCTCGACGCTCTTCTGGACCGGCATGATGCGCAGCAGGCTCATGAACACGGCCTTGGCAACATTGATCGCGATGCCGAGTGCGTAGTCGGACTCCAGATCTTCTACTTTCTCAAGCATCTGACGTTCTGCATCGACGAAGAGTCTGATGAAGTCTGCGAGCGACAGGTAGTCGACCGATTCGAACTGCTGGAGCAACTTTGACACCTCGCGGGCGTCAAGCTGCAATACGCCAGCGAGGTCGTAGCGCTTTGCCTGAATGGCCTCGCGAGCCTCTTCGGTACTGATCGTTCTCTTGGTCTGCTTTCGCTTGCTCATGTTGTAGGCCCTTTCGCTGCCTGGTGTGTGATCTCGATCGCTTCGATGAAGATCCGGGTGATAACCGTGAGTCGTCCAACGAGCTCGCTCTGCTCGTGCTGACCTGGTCGCTCATCTGATAGGTCTTCGCCCGCAGCTGATGGGCGCTTGGCCGGCATCACTTGACACTGCGGCTGCTTGCCAGCACGCGTGTCTTCTGGGCCTACCACCAAGCGCGGACCAAGAGGGTGGAGCTGCTCGGTGTTCAGCAATGCGCCGTGCTTCTTGCTGAAGCGGATCTGCAACCGGTAGGGGGCGCTAAGCACCTGGAGGTGTGACTGGAGCCGCGCCATCAACTGCATCGCTGAAGGCGCCGGATCTCGGGGGTTCCTGCGATACGGCGCCAGGTCCGTCAGGAGACTGATCAGCATCGGCAACGGGTGGGCGACCAAGCTGGTTCGCAGCGCGTTCCCTTCCTTGCTGGACAGGAACTTCTCGCCCTTCTTGCCGAAGATGAACTCGCGGTCTTCGGCCAACTGGTCGGCTGTCGCAAGACCGCGGCGCCGTCGGGTGATGTCTTCAAGCCGCGCGGCGTTGGGAAGTGCAGCCTCCAGACGAAGCGCATAGGGCTTCGGAATCCCAAGCGCGTTAGCCAGCGAGTCCCGATCGCCCCCGGCGATCAGGCCAGCCACCAAGAGGATGCGGGACATCACGGGCGGCTCGGCAACATCAGAGCCTTGGGTGCGCGGAGAGACCACTGCACGCACATCGGAAGGCGAAAGAGGCGGCAGGTTCATGCGCTTCACGCAGCGCCGCGCCACGGCGCACCAGACATCGAACTCCTTCTTCTCCCTCTTTGCCGCCGACTTCTCGTTGCGGATCGAACCGGTCGAACCCAGAACGCCCTCGATGAGCTCAGAGTCAGGGGTCAAGCCATCGAGCAACGCCTGCGATTGGCCTGCAAACATTAGCGGCCAGGCAGCCGAGTAGTAAACGAGCCCGATAAGCTGCAGGCCGTGCCCTGCGCTACGGGCCGCAAGCGCAGTGGCCCCGAAGCCCCGACTCCACTCTGATTCGAGCAGCTGCGCCAAGGAACGCGGAGTGCAGTCGAATCCGAACAACGAACGGGCGACACGCTCCCAGCAAGGCCAAAGCAGCCGAAGGAAAGCGTTGCCGCGAAAGCTGTGCTTCCGCACGGCCGCTTCACCGATCACTTGGGCCGCCGCACTCACCAACGCTTCGTCGATCAAGCGAGAGTCCGACCAGCCCCAGCCCGAGTCATTGAGGAACAGGTACTTGCCGTTCAGTTCGATCGCGCCGTCCTCAACCTTTTCAAGTAGCTCGATGATCTGCTTGGCGCACTCAAGAAGGCGGTAGGCGTGCACCGTCTTCAGATGACTGAACTCGCCGGGTGCAATCATCAACATCTGGCTCGTGCGAACCAGACATGCCGCCACGAGCGCGGCCTGTTCGGAGCTCCGCAGCGGGTGATGTTGGTGCAGCTTGGCCGCAAGTTCCGCCTTCCACTTCAGCACCGGCCAGTCATCGAAGTGATCAGTGAGAAGTCGCTGAATCTGGGCGTGGTCTGCCTCCAGGATTGCGACGGAGGCAGCTGCTTTGCGCAGACCGTCAAAAGTCAGGCGCGGGCCGCCCTTAGAGAACATCCCGCGAGGCGCCGCCCATCCCAGCTTGTGCGCGATGAGTACCAACCGCTTAAGCCCGAAGTAGCGGGTCTTGTCTTCTTTGACGGCCTTGGTGTTCTTGCCCTGTTCATCTACCGCCTTCTTGGCAGCCGCAATCCACTCTTGCCACTCTTGCGGGCTGAGCTCGGACAGGTCATCACTCGGTGACAGCAGCCTCATGGCCGTCAAGACCTCTGAGAGATGGCCTGCCAGCGTGCTGGCCTCGTCGGCCTCCTTCTTGTGAACCCCCGCTGCCGTCTTGTGCCGTAGATCAATCTCCTTTTCGTGAATCTGCTTGAGGCATTTCGCGCGCTGATCGTCCCGGATGTCGACCTTCGTCAACTTGTCCTTCCAGTCGTTGGCCCTCTGAATCTCGCCCCCCAAGGGGTAGTCGATTCGGCTGACCGCTCGCAGGGCCTCTGCAACGTCCTGCAGCGGACCTGCCTCATCCTTGTCCTTGATCCTCCGAGGGTTTCCCTCGCGCAGTGCCTTGCCCAAGCTTGAGCCGGTCGGCATCGGATCAGGATCGCAGCCTGCAATTCGCAGAATCGACCGCTTGCTGAAGGTTGCAGACGGCAGCGCCGTGGAGGCGGCTGTCAGCGAGTCGGGAGGGAAGAAGAAGCGCCTGTAGCGCAGGGCCAGCGACATCAGGCGCAGAAACGCGTCGAGGTCGCTCTCGGGCCATGGCAACGATGGAAGCGCCTGGCGCGCCCACCGACCGACTTCCTCCGCGCTCGCCTGCCAAGTGCCCGCGCTGGCGCGGTCCTTGATGCGGGCCAGTGCGATGACAACCCGGTCGTTGAGCCGAACCACGATCGGTTGGGCCGAGCCTGGCCGCGTCCAGGCCGCACATGCCACCTCGTTCACCTCGAACACCTGCGACTCCAAGGCGCTGAAGACGGCCTCCTGGTCCACTCGATCCCAAAGGCCGTATAGCGTCTGCGCTGCGGTGAACTCGGCCGGCCCGGACAGGCCGGTCACGCCGCACAACTTCTTGCGAAGGTCTCCAACCGATCGCAGCGCCAGCGTCGAGAAATTGTCAAAGGGCGGAGGCAGGATGCGATACACGTTGCTTGCCGACAGTGCAAGGTACGCATCGACTGCATCTGGCAGATCGCCACCTGCAGCGATGAGTTGTCGGCCTGAACGCGCGATGCCGAGACTGGCTACCGGAGCCAAGTTGAGTTCGGCCAGCAGTTGCTCGATGCTGGTCCTCAGGGTAGCGAAGGCATGTGCCGGTGGTACGTGCATGCCGTCGGAGAAGGCCTCGGCATGGATTCGGCAATGACCTGACAGCACGCGTACGTACCAAGTGCTCACGCGACGCGCGATGAGCTGCGAGATCAGAAAGTGGCGGCCAATGTTGAGTGGGCGATCGAAGCAGGTCTTGGCCTCTGCCGTCACTGGACCAAGACGAAGGGAAGCGCGCTCGAGACGCGATACGTTCTGCTCTCTTGCAACCCGCACGACGAAGAACACGGGGTCTGAAGGCAAGCCGGCTGGCAGTGCCCGGCGGCCCCCCGAAGAGAGCGCGACTCCGAGCTCGGCGGCCTTCGTTCGCATCAGCGACAGATCGTGCTGCCAGCCAGCAAGCGCGTCATCAAGAAGTTTGTGAACGGGAATGCAGCGATCGCTCTGATAGTCACCGACGTTCTTGTCGTACAGATGGATGACTTCGCGGTACTGATAGAGCGAGCGCCATGTCAGTCGCGACAGCAGCGTTCCGCGGTGTGCCGCGAGGGTGATCACCGCAAGCAGGCGCAAACGCGCCAGTCGGTTGAAGGCGTCCTCGAGTTCCTCAGGCGTCCTCGCCGCCTTCAGGTCTCTGTGAGCCACTTCTGTTCTTTGCTGGGCAGTCGCCCACCCGGCTTGAAACTGCGACGGGGTGATCGATATGGGCGATCCTTCAGGCCCCTTGGCAGTCCAGCCTGCTGGCATCTTCCAGCCCATGAACTCAAAGAGTTCACGCTCGATCGATGTCGTGAACTCCGGGTCGACGGTGATGTAGTGAGCCATGCCAAACGGCATGGCATCCAAGTCCAGACCACGCAAGAAGGCCATCGCTTCACCCGCACCGATGTGGCGGTAGGCGTCGCCAAGGCTGGTGGCAAACCGGGCGTCGTAGGCCACCTGGACGCTGCTGTCGCCCTCGTTCTGCAGGAACACCCGATACCGCCGCAGCCAGACCTTCAAGGACTCGGCAGTGGTGTCGATCGCGAGGAGTTCGGCCAGAGACGATGCATCAGGGCGCAAGGCGCGGCACTGGCGGAGGTAGTCCGCGACATCGGCGTCCAACGGTAACGTCACCGCATAGGACCGTTGTTCTGGCTTGAGAGCATCCAACGCCGGGTCAGCGGACGCCGACAACGCCGCCAGCAGGTTCCACACGACGGCACCGCCTGGAATGTCCAGCTGTGTTGAACGTTTGCCGTCGAGCTTGAGTGCCAGCCCGATGCGTGCGGGTTGGGCGAGGCGCTGTGTCACGTGAGCGAAGGCGACCCAGACTTTTTCTTGAGCGTCTTGGCTGTTGAAGCGTTCGCGGTAGTTCTTCCAGCAGGCCCGCGCTACCAGAGGGTGCAGCCGATCGATGTAACCGACAAGATCGAATCGCTGAATGTGCGGCGCGTAGTTGGCAGCCTTTACCAACCAGGCAACCGGGTTCTCACGTGACTCCTTCGTATTCAGAGGCCCACGCTGCTTCCTATCCTGGCGGTCGGCGTTGGGGTCGTCTTCGCCTTCTGCAAGATCGTCTGCACTCCCCTCACCATCTGCTGCAGACCCAGGTTCATCAGGAGCGGACTGACCTTCTTCGGGTGATGCAGGCTTAGCTTTGTTCGGCTCTAGCGGATCACGATCAGGGTCCAGCCACGCGCGCCCCAGTGCTGCAATGACGGCGGCGAGCAGATCCGAAAGGCCTGGCGCTTTTGAACTGGTGAGCGCAGTATGGAGACCCTCAAGTGAGACCGGCACGACGGTCGCGAACTCTTTCCAGTCCGCTGTTCGCCCTCCACCCTGAATGAGCGTGTACCAACCGGCAATTGGGGCCTCTAGCAGCGGCCGGTCTTTGCAGCAGGCATCCATGACAAGCATGCCAAGCAATGCGAGGGCTCGTTCATGGCACTGCGGCTTCAGCCGAGCAGGGTAGGTGGCACAAAGCCAGCCGTAGACACTGCCTTGAGCTCCGTGCCCGGCCTTTCGCAGACCTACAGCGCCTTCGTCATCCAGCTGCTCAACCCGTTCGATGAGCCCTGTGGCGACGGCTAGCCAAGCCCCGACGCGCGGCAGCGCAGAGAGCCTGAAATAGGCTTCCAGCGCAGCTTCAACGAGAAGCAGCGCAAGAAGCAGGCCGCGGCAGGACGGCACGCAGCGTATGGCAGTGAGCAGGCGACGTTCGGCGTCGCAAACACCAACCTTGTCCAAGAGGTCGGTGCCGTCTTGGGGGACAGGCACAGCAATAACCCATGTCAGAGCCCTCGTGCCAGCCAGCGAATTTGGCGCACGAGCAACCGATCGCGCGAAATTGCGCGTGGTGCGGTTGGTTTGGCTCTGCTAGGCAGCAGTGCTCTGATTCACGCAGATCGACCTGCACTGTGGCTGGTTCGATCTGCAAGCGCTGGCAAAGGCACAGTTGGCCAATGCGTTGGTCTTTGTCATGCGGCCGGTGCCTGACTCTCGGCCGTATGACGCCTCCCCTGTGCTCTTCAGTTTGAAGACCCCAGGACATCAGTCCCAGGCAGGGCGGGCTGGTTCAAGGGCGTACGCGAAAAAAGAGACTGAACGTCGCGAACAAAACCAAGAACCGGGAGCGCCTCGTAATTCTGAACGGGACCTATTGAGATGTCAACTGGATAGCGCCGGACTATGCGGGCTGCATATTTGCTCAGGAGTTGGCGGGATTGCCAAACTGGCGATTGGCGCACTCTTGAATGTCAGTTGCGCGAGTTGCACGTGCTTTCTCAGGGAAGCTCTAGTGTCGTCGGGTGACTTGAGTGCGCAGCGCACATCGTTGAGCGTGCCCCTCGCGGTTCGCGACTGCGCGTTGACCATGCGCTACTTCTCTAATTCCATCGCTTCAATGAAGACGCCTCCAGACTGGGTGTGATCCTTCGCGGCGCGCGTTGCGACGGGCAGCTATCGGCCCATGGCTGGCATTCGCATTCGTGGCATCGCGGCGGCAAAGGGCTGTGCGGGCGGGGGCTGGGGCTTGAGTTGAAGCGGTCGGCCCTGCGGGCCGACTTCCTGCGCTGCTCGGCGCTTCAAGATCACGCCCCAGCCCCCGCCCGCACAGCCCTTTGCAACAACCGGGGTGGTGTTCGACGACAGGCATGCCACGGTGGTGGTTGAGCGGCAGGCGGTGCGCGCCGATGTTCGAACGCGAACACAACGAACGACCGCCAAAGACTGAGAGCTGCCCGTCGATTTCTGCCGGTCACTGACCGCTTCGGCTACAACCGGACCATGGGATGTTGATGCTTTCCAGAGGATCGGGAAGCTCTGCAATTGTCTATGGAGATCGAATCGATCCGCACGCTATGCAGATGGCCCAGAACCATCGCTTGCATGATCGTCAGTGTGTTGAGAATGTCCAATCGAGGAGTCTGAAGTCAGCCTCCTCAAGCCGAACGTCACCCGGGCAGGCAAACAGCTTGCCGAGTCACTCCCCAACAGCTCGGCCGGATGCAGTGTCGCCACGCTGCCCTTGCCGCAGACCATGTCGTCGACTGGGCAGTACCGGTCGCATCCCCAGCCGATACGCTCCGGAGGCGCCGGGTTCAGCGGGAACTGCTTGGCTACGGCGTGCCTTCAGCTGCGCTGCGCCTCGAACAGCGGAAACAGCACTTCGTTCTCCAAACGAATGTGCTGCTGCAGGTCGTCCACAAACTTCCTGACGCCCGTGTAGAGCTGCTGCCAGCTGGTGCAAGTATCCGCAGGCGCCGTGGCGTTCCGGGTCAACGCCAGCAGGTGTTGCAGCCGCTCGGCATGCTCTTCGTGCTCCATGCGCATCACCCCGATTGGATGAACGACGAACGGGTTGCCGCCGCGCTCAAGCATGGGGAACAGGATGGACTCCTCCTTCTCCATGTGCTGCAGCAGCTCGCTGTGCATGGAGGTGAGCAAGGCGGCCAGACCTGTCGGTGCGGCCTCATGGCCGGCGTGCACGGCTTCGACCTTGGCCGCCATGCGGATCAACTCAGGGAGTTGCCGGCGATGCACCTCGTGGTAACGCATGAGGATGTGGTCGATGAGGGCTGTTGGCTCAGCTGGATGGCTCGCGACTGGGGGGATGTTGCTTGTCTTGGTCGCACGGGTTTGGAGGTGTTGAAGCTCAGGGTGCGATTCCAGCCGTTGGCACTGGAGCGCAGAACAGGGGGAAGAGCTCATCGTCCTCGGCGCGGATGTGGCGGATGAGCTCACCCGCAAAGACCTCGACCGCTTGCGCCAGCGCTTGCAGCGCGCCGTTGGTGCGGTGTGCCTGCGCCAGTTCCCGGACCCGGGCCTGAAAGCAATCCATGCCCTGCTCGTGCGCGACATGCTCGCGGTGCAGGTCGTCGATCAGCCGCTCGATCAAGGTGTTGCCGCCCTGTTCCATCATCGGAAACAGGCGCATCTCCTCCTTGAACATGTGCTGTTCCAGATCGCGGCCGATGGCACCCAGGGCATCGACCAAGCCTTTGTCGATGCCCTGGGCTTCAATCGCTGCCGCCAGCGTGAGCAGCTCCGGCAGTGCCCGACGGTGGCCTTCGTGATACCGGGTCTGGATGTGTTCGATCAGCGCGTTGGCGTGCTGGTTCAGGTCGCGGGTCATGTGGGGTGGCAACGGTCGATTCCGGGCCAGTCTGGACGGCAGCCATGCCGAATCACGTTGACCCAAGTCAACGTCTGAGACGTAACCCCCGGCGTAGTTCTTCAGAACTATGTGCGCCCCGGCGCGCATCGTTCTTCTGCCGTGCCCCGCATAGCCACCGTGCGGATGTTCGCAGCCGCGCCGCAGGCAGACAGTCTCGTCACACCCAAGACGAGTCTGTTCCATGGCCACCCCGACAACCCCCATCCCACGCCAGGCGTGGTCCGTGCTCATCGTCAGCACCATCGCCTTCACCGTGTGCTTCATGGTGTGGATGATGTTCGGCGTCATCGGCATCCCGCTGAAGAAGACGCTGGGCCTGAGCGCCACCGAGTTCGGCCTGCTCACCGCCACGCCGGTGCTCACTGGCAGCCTGATCCGCGTGCCGCTCGGTATCTGGACCGACCGCTACGGCGGCCGCATCGTGATGACGCTGCTGATGGCGGCCACCGTGCCGGCCATCTGGCTGATGAGTTACGCCACGGCTTACTGGCACTTCCTGGTCATCGGCCTGTTCGTGGGTCTGGCCGGGGGTTCGTTCTCGGTGGGCACGCCGTATGTAGCGCGCTGGTTCCCGAAGAGCCGCCAAGGCATGGCGATGGGCGTGTATGGCGCGGGAAATTCCGGCTCGGCCGTCAACAAGTTCGCTGCTCCGGCCTTGCTGGCCATCGGTGGCTGGGCACTGGTACCGCAGGTGTATGCCGCGGTGATGCTGGGCACGGTCATCCTGTTCTGGCTCGGCAGCAGCAGCGACCCCAAGCACCTGGTCGCCTCGAACGTGAAGTTCACCGACCAGCTGAAGATGCTGAAGGACCCCAAGGTGCTGAAGTACTGCCAGTACTACAGCATCGTCTTCGGCGGCTACGTGGCGCTGGCGCTGTGGATGGTGCAGTACTACGTCGGCGAGTTCGGCCTGTCGATCCAGACTGCCGCGCTGCTGGCCGCCTGCTTCAGCCTGCCCGGTGGCGTGCTGCGCGCCATGGGCGGCGTGCTGTCCGACAAGTACGGTGCGCACCAGGTCACCTGGTGGGTGCTGTGGGTCAGCTGGATCTGCCTGTTCCTGCTGAGCTATCCGCAGACCGACTTCACGGTACTCACCGTCAACGGCCCGAAGACCTTCCACATCGGCCTGAACGTCTATGTCTTCACCGCGCTGATGTTCATCCTGGGCATCGCCTGGGCCTTCGGCAAGGCCAGCGTCTTCAAGTACATCGGCAACGACTACCCCGACAACATCGGCACCGTCAGCGGCATCGTCGGCCTGGCCGGTGGCCTGGGCGGCTTCGTGCTGCCGATCATGTTCGGCGCGCTGATGGACCTCACCGGCATCCGCTCCAGCGCCTTCATGTTGATGTACGGCGTGGTCTGGGTCTCGCTGATCTGGATGTACTGGACCGAGGTGCGCAAGACCGACCTGATGGGCACCCCAGTGCCGGCCTCCCTTCTCTCGGCCAGCGCTGCGCGCTGAGTCCGCTCCGGACCACCGACATGAACACCAAGACCACGCGAACCCAGGGCGCCGACATCCACGACTGGCGGCCCGAAGACGAGGCCTTCTGGAACGCCACCGGCAAGAAGCTCGCCTATCGCAACCTCTGGATATCGGTGCCTGCGCTGCTGTGCGGCTTCGCGGTCTGGGGCATGTGGGGAATCATCACCGTGCAGATGCTCAACCTGGGCTTCCCCTTCACCCAGGCCGAGTTGTTCACGCTGACGGCGATTGCCGGCATCTCGGGCGCGACCATGCGCATCCCCGCGAGCTTTCTCATCCGGCTGGCGGGTGGACGCAACACTATCTTCCTCACGACGGCCATGCTGCTGGCCCCGGCCATCGGCACCGGCATCGTGCTGCAGAACCCGGACTGGCCGCTGTGGACCTTTCAGCTGATGGCGTTGTGGTCGGGCGTGGGCGGGGGCAACTTCGCCAGCTCGATGTCCAACATCAGCACCTTCTTCCCGAAACGGCTGCAGGGCACGGCGCTGGGGCTGAACGCCGGCCTGGGCAACTTCGGCGTGACGACGATGCAGATCGTCATCCCGCTGGTGATGACGGTGGGCCTGTTCGGTGCCTTCGGTGGCGAGCCGATGACGTTGGTGAAGGACAGCGGCTGGATCTTCGGGAAGATCGCCGCCGGCACGCCCACCTGGGTGCAGAACGCGGGCTTTGCCTGGGTGCTGTCGCTGGTGCCGCTAAGCGTGCTGTGCTGGTGGGGCATGAACAACCTGAAGACGGTGTCGCCTGCCACGGGTTCTCCGCTCGTCGCTTTCGCCAAGATCACCTACCTGTACACGCTGGCCTTCGTGCCGGCCATCTTCATGCTGTGGCTGTATTTGCCTAAGCCCACCGGGCTGGGCGTGCTCAGCATGTGGGTGGCTATTCCGCTCGACGTGATCCTGGCCCTGCTGGTGATGAAGCTGGCCGCCTTCGGCGAGATGAAGGAAGGCGTGAAGAAGCAGTTCGCGATCTTCAAGAACAAGCACACCTGGTCGCTGACGGCGCTGTACATCGTCACCTTCGGCTCGTTCATCGGTTTCTCGATGGCGCTGCCGCTGGCCATCACGGTGATCTTCGGCTACCAGCACGTGCCTGACGCCAACGGCGTGATGCAGCACACGCTGAAGAACCCGAACGCGCCCTCGGCCCTGACCTATGCCTGGATGGGCCCCTTCATCGGCGCTGCCATCCGCCCGGTGGGCGGCTGGATCTCCGACAAGGTGGGTGGCTCCATCGTCACCCAGATCATCTCGGTGGTGATGGCCGGGGCTTCCGTGGCGGTGGGCTACGTGATGATGCAGGCCTACAGATCGGCCACGCCGGAACAGTACTTCCCGATGTTCCTGGGCCTGTTCATGCTGCTGTTCCTGGCCAGCGGCATCGGCAACGGCAGCACCTTCCGCACCATCGGCGTCATCTTCGACCGCACCCAGGCAGGCCCGGTGCTGGGCTGGACCTCGGCCATCGCCGCCTACGGCGCCTTCATCGCCCCGGTGGTGATCGGCGCGCAGATCAAGGCCGGCACGCCGCAATACGCGATGTACGGCTTCGCGATCTTCTATGCCGTCTGCCTGGTGCTGAACTGGTGGTTCTATCTGCGTGGCAACGCCTACGTGAAGAACCCCTGAGCTCGGGCGATGCATCCGAACGCCGGCACCCACCACGCCATGACGCCCATGACGACGCTGCAGCACTGGAATCCCGAGGACCGCGGGTACTGGGACCGCTCCGGCCGTGCGGTGGCTCGGCGCAACCTGTGGGTGTCGATCCCCGCGCTGGCCCTGGCGTTTGCGGTGTGGATGCTGTGGTCGGTGGTGGTGGTGCACCTGCCGGCGGCGGGTTTTCGCTACAGCACCAACCAGCTGTTCTGGTTGACGGCGCTACCCGCCTTGTGCGGCGCCACCTTGCGCATCTTCTACGCGTTTGCGGTGCCGATGATCGGCGGCCGCCGCTTCACCACGCTGGCCACGGCCAGTCTGCTGCTGCCCGCCATCGGCATCGGTCTGGCGGTGCAGGACCCGAACACGCCGTTTGAGTGGATGGTGGTGCTGGCGCTGCTGTGCGGCCTGGGCGGGGGCAACTTCGCCAGCTCGATGGCCCACATCAGTTTCATCTTTCCGACCGCCCGCCAGGGCACGGCGCTGGGCCTGAACGCCGGCCTGGGGCACCTGGGGGTTGCGCTGGTTCAGCTGCTGGTGCCCCTGGCCGTCAGCGCCGGGGTCTTCGGCGTGTTCAGCGGGCCTGCTCAGCCGACGGCCGATGGCCCGATGTGGCTGCAGAACGCCGGCTTCATCTGGGTGCCGTTGATTCTGGCCAGCACCGCTGCGGCCTGGTTCGGCATGGACGACCTGGCGGACACCCACGCCGGCCTGGCCGAGCAGGCGGTGATCTTCACCCGCAAGCACAACTGGCTGATGTGCTGGCTGTACCTCGGCACCTTCGGCAGCTTCATCGGCTTCGCCGCCAGCCTGCCGATGCTGGTGCAGAGCCAGTTTCAACACGCCGACGCTTTGCATCTGGTGTGGCTGGGACCGTTGATCGGCGCCGTGCTGCGGCCGCTGGGCGGCTGGATGGCCGACCACTGGGGCGGCGCACGGGTGACCTTCTGGATCTTCGTGGCGATGGCACTCGCAGCGGCGACTGCGTTGTGGAGCCTGCCCGCGGCCGCCGCCACGGGCGCATCTGGGCAGGGCGGCCACCTCCTCGGCTTCCTCGCGGCCTTCGGTGTGCTGTTCGCCGCATCGGGCATCGGCAACGGCAGCACGTTCCGGATGATCTCGTGCCTCTTTATCGCCGAACGGGTTCGCCACGCCGAGGCCCTGCCATCGGCCCAGGCCCTGGCCGCCAAGGAAGGCGCCGTCGAGGCGGCAGCGGCTCTCGGCTTTGCCAGCGCCATCGGCGCCTACGGCGGCTTCTTCATCCCCAAGAGCGTGGGCTCTTCGCTCGCGATGACAGGCAGTGCCTCGGCAGCGCTGGCGATGTTCATCGCGTTCTATCTCTCCTGCATCGCGCTGACCTGGTGGGCGTACAGCCGACGCAACGCGCCTTACCCCTGCTGATTCACCTGCTGATCACTGACCGCAGACATCTTCCTAGGACGACAACATGAGCCACTTTCTGGACCGCCTCACCCACTTCTCGCAACCCAAGGAGTCCTTCTCCGGCGACCACGGCATCACCACCGGTGAAGACCGGACCTGGGAGGACGCCTACCGCAACCGCTGGGCGCACGACAAGATCGTGCGCAGCACCCACGGCGTGAACTGCACCGGCAGCTGCAGCTGGAAGATCTACGTCAAGGGTGGCATCGTCACCTGGGAGACGCAGCAGACCGACTACCCACGCACGCGCTGGGACATGCCCAACCACGAGCCACGCGGCTGCGCCCGCGGCGCCAGTTACAGCTGGTACCTGTACAGCGCCAACCGCGTGAAGTACCCGATGGTGCGGGGCCGCCTGCTGGAACGCTGGCGCGCGGCAATGAAGACGGCGAAGACACCGGTGGACGCCTGGGCCACGATCGTCGAAGACGACGCGGCGCGCCGCGACTACCAGAAGGTGCGCGGCATGGGCGGCTTCGTGCGCAGCAGCTGGGACGAGGTGAACCAGATCATTGCCGCGTCCAACGTCTACACGATCAAGAAGCACGGCCCCGACCGCGTCATCGGTTTCAGCCCCATACCGGCGATGAGCATGGTCAGCTACGCCGCCGGCAGCCGCTACCTCAGCCTGATCGGCGGCGTGTGCATGAGCTTCTACGACTGGTACTGCGACCTGCCGCCCGCCAGCCCGCAGGTGTGGGGCGAACAGACCGACGTGCCCGAGAGTGCCGATTGGTACAACAGCACCTACATCATGGCCTGGGGCAGCAACGTGCCGCAGACCCGCACGCCCGACGCGCACTTCTTCACCGAGGTTCGCTACAAGGGCGCGAAGACGGTGGCCATCACGCCCGACTACAGCGAGGTGGCCAAGTTGGCCGACATCTGGCTGCACCCCAAGCAGGGCACCGATGCGGCGCTGGCCATGGCCATGGGCCACGTCGCGCTCAACGAGTTCTATTTCAAGCAGCGCAGCCCGTACTTCGACGACTACGCGCGCCGCTACACCGACCTGCCGCTGCTGGTGATGCTCAAGGAGCACACGCTCCCTGACGGCAGCAAGACCCTGGTGCCCGACCGCTACCTGCGTGCTTCCGACTTCAACGGCAAGCTCGGCCAGGAGAACAACCCCGAGTGGAAGACAGTGGCCTTCGACACGAACGGCCGCGCCGTGTTGCCCAACGGCAGCATCGGCTTCCGCTGGACACCCGAAGGCGGTGTCGACCAGGGCAAGTGGAACCTGGAAAGCAAGGAAGCGCGCCACGGCACCGAGGTGAAGCTGAAGCTGTCCGTCATCGAAGACGGCGAGCAGGCGCATGAGGTGGTGGCCATCGGCCTGCCTTACTTCGGTGGCGTGAGCACCCCGCACTTCAAGTCCAACACCCAGAACGGCGAGGTCAACTTCGTCAAGGTTCCGGCGGTACGCCTGCGCTTGGGGAAGGAAGGCGAGCACCGCGAAGCGCTCGTGGCCACCGTCTTCGACCTGCAGGTGGCGCAGTACGGCATCGACCGCGGCATGGGCAGCGGTGCGAAAAGCTACGACGACGACGCGGCCTACACCCCTGCCTGGGCCGAGAGCATCACCGGCACGCCGCGCGACCAGATCATCACCGTGGCCCGCCAGTTCGCCGAGAACGCGCACAAGACGCACGGCAAGTCGATGATCATCATCGGCGCGGCGATGAACCACTGGTACCACGCCGACATGAACTACCGCGGCGTCATCAACCTGCTGATGATGTGCGGCTGCATCGGCCAGAGCGGCGGTGGCTGGGCGCATTACGTGGGCCAGGAAAAGCTGCGCCCGCAAACCGGCTGGACGGCGCTGGCCTTCGCGCTGGACTGGTGCCGCCCGCCGCGGCAGATGAACAGCACCAGCTTCTTCTACGCCCACACCGACCAGTGGCGCTACGAGAAGCTGGGCATGGAAGAGATCGTCTCACCGCTGGCCGACAAGGCCCTGTATGCCGGCAGCATGATCGACTACAACGTGCGCGCCGAACGCATGGGCTGGCTGCCCAGCGCACCGCAACTCAAGACCAACCCCATGCAGGTGGTGAAGGACGCCAGTGCCGCGGGCATGGACCCCAAGGACTACGTCGTCAAGGCACTGAAGGACGGCACCGTCCAGATGAGCTGCGAAGACCCCGACGCGCCGCAGAACTGGCCACGTGTGCTCTTCGTCTGGCGCAGCAATCTGCTGGGCTCATCCGGCAAGGGGCACGAGTACTTCTGCAAGCACCTGCTGGGCACCGAGAACGGCATCCAGGGCAAGGACCTGGGGCACGACGACGCCAAGCCGACCGAGGTGAAGTGGCACGAGCACGGCCCGATCGGCAAGCTCGACCTCGTGGTCACGCTCGACTTCCGCATGAGCACCACCTGCCTCTACAGCGACATCGTGCTGCCCACGGCCAGCTGGTACGAGAAGAACGACCTCAACACCAGCGACATGCATCCCTTCATTCACCCGCTGAGCGCGGCCGTGGACCCGGTGTGGCAGAGCCGCAGCGACTGGGAGATCTACAAGGGCTTCGCCAAGACCTTCAGCGAGGTCTGCGTCGGCCACCTGGGCGTCGAGCGCGAAGTGGTGCTCACGCCCATCATGCACGACACCGCCGGCGAGCTGGCTCAGCCCTTCGAAGTGAAGGAGTGGAAGAAAGGTCAGTGCGAGCTGATCCCCGGCAAGACCGCGCCGCAGATCACCGTGGTGGAGCGCGACTACCCCAACGTGTTCAAGCGCTTCACGGCACTCGGCCCCTTGATGGACAAGCTGGGCAATGGTGGCAAGGGCATCGGCTGGAAGACCGGCACCGAGGTCGAGCAGCTCGGCCAGCTCAACGGCAAGACGCTGACCGAAGGTGTGACGAAGGGCATGCCCAAGATCGTGACCGACATCGACGCCTGCGAGGTGATCCTGCAGCTGGCGCCCGAGACCAACGGCCATGTGGCGGTGAAGGCCTGGCAGGCGCTGGGCAAGCAGACCGGGCGCGACCACACCCACCTGGCGCTGTACCGCGAGGACGAAAAGATTCGCTACCGCGACGTGCAGGCGCAGCCGCGCAAGATCATCAGCAGCCCGACCTGGAGCGGCATCGAGAGCGAGACCGTTTCCTACAACGCCGGCTACACCAACGTGCACGAGTACATCCCGTGGCGCACGCTGACCGGCCGCCAGCAGTTCTACCTCGACCACCCGTGGGTGATCGCCTTCGGCGAGGGCTTCAGTAGCTACCGCCCGCCGGTAGACCTGAAGACCACGGCCGGCATCCACAACATCAAGCCGAACGGGAACAAGGAGATCCTGCTCAACTTCATCACGCCGCACCAGAAGTGGGGCATCCACAGCACCTACAGCGACAACCTGCTGATGCTGACGCTGAACCGCGGCGGCCCGGTGGTGTGGCTGAGCGAGGACGACGCCAAGCGCAGCGGCATCGAGGACAACGACTGGGTCGAGGTCTTCAACATCAACGGCGCCATCGCGGCCCGCGCGGTGGTGAGCCAGCGCGTGAACCCCGGCATGCTGCTGATGTACCACGCGCAGGAAAAGATCATCAACACCCCGGGGTCGCAGATCACCGGCGTGCGGGGCGGCATCCACAACAGCGTGACGCGCATCGTGCTCAAGCCCACCCACATGATCGGCGGCTACGCGCAGTTCAGCTACGGCTTCAATTACTACGGAACCATCGGCACCAACCGCGACGAGTTCGTGGTGGTGCGCAAGATGGCCAAGGTCGACTGGCTGGACACCCCGGCCGACGACCACCTCGCCGAGGCCTACCAGGGCCAAGGTGAGAACCCCTGAACCCGCCGATCAGCCTAGGAGCAAGAACATGAAAGTACGCGCACAGATCGGCATGGTCCTGAACCTGGACAAGTGCATCGGCTGCCACACCTGCAGCGTCACCTGCAAGAACGTGTGGACCAGCCGCCCCGGCGTGGAATACGCCTGGTTCAACAACGTCGAGACCAAGCCCGGCATCGGTTACCCCAAGGAATGGGAGAACCAGGACAAGTGGAACGGCGGCTGGGTGCGCAAGGCCAACGGCAGCATCGAACCGCGCCAGGGGGGCAAGTGGAAGCTGTTGATGAAGATCTTCGCCAACCCCAACCTGCCGCAGATCGACGACTACTACGAGCCCTTCACCTTCGACTACGACCACCTGCAGTCGGCGCCCGAGATGCAGCACGCGCCGACCGCCCGGCCGCGCAGCCTGATCACCGGCAAGCGCATGGAGAAGATCGAGTGGGGCCCGAACTGGGAAGAGATCCTGGGCGGTGAGTTCTCGAAGCGCTCGAAGGACAAGAACTTCGACGACATCCAGAAGGACATCTACGGCCAGTTCGAGAACACCTTCATGATGTACCTGCCCAGGCTGTGCGAGCACTGCCTGAACCCGGCCTGCGTCGCTTCGTGCCCCAGTGGCTCGATCTACAAGCGCGAGGAAGACGGCATCGTCTTGATCGACCAGGACAAGTGCCGCGGCTGGCGCATGTGCGTGAGCGGCTGCCCTTACAAGAAGATTTACTACAACTGGAAGAGCGGCAAGGCCGAGAAGTGCATCTTCTGCTACCCCCGCATTGAGGCTGGGCAGCCCACGGTGTGCAGCGAGACCTGCGTGGGCCGCATCCGCTACCTGGGCGTGCTGCTGTACGACGCCGACCGCATCCAGGAAGCGGCCAGCGTCGTCAACGACAAGGACCTGTACCAGGCCCAGCTCGACATCTTCCTGGACCCGAACGATCCCAAAGTCATCGCCCAGGCCAAGATCGACGGCATCCCCGACAACTGGATGGACGCGGCGCGCAACAGCCCCGTCTACAAGATGGCGGTGGAGTGGAAGGTGGCGCTGCCATTGCACCCCGAGTACCGCACGTTGCCGATGGTCTGGTACGTGCCGCCGCTCAGCCCCATCACCGCAGCGGCGAACGCCGGCCATGTGGGCACCAACGGCGAGATCCCCGACGTCAACCAGCTGCGCATCCCGGTCAAGTACCTGGCCAACCTGCTGACGGCGGGCGACACGGTACCGGTGGTCGGCGCACTGGAACGCATGCTGGCCATGCGCGCTTACCAGCGTGCCAAGCACGTGGACGGCGAGGCCAACCACGCCGCCATCGACCAGGTGAAGCTGAGCGTCAACCAGGTCGAGGAGATGTACCAAGTGATGGCCATCGCCAACTACGAAGACCGCTTTGTCATCCCGACGACGCACCGCGAGTACGCCGAGAACGCGTTCAACGTGCGCGGCGGCTGCGGCTTCAGCTTCGGCAATGGCTGCAGCGAAGGCACGACCGAGACGAGCCTCTTCGGCAGCGAGAAGAAGCGCACCATTCCCATCAAGGCGGGGGTCTGACATGAGCTTCTTCAACACCACCCCGGTGCTGGCCACCAAGACGCTGCGCGTGCTGGCCCACCTGCTGAGCTACCCCGACGCCGAGCTGCGCGCCCACCTGCCGGAACTGCACGCAGCGCTGCACGACGAAGCTGCGCTCAGCGCCGCGCGGCTGGCCGAGCTGGACGCGCTCATCACGCGCCTGTCCCGCCGCCGCCCGCTGGATGTGGAGGCCGACCACGTAGAACTGTTCGATCGTGGCCGCGGCACCGCACTGCATCTGTTCGAACATGTGCACGGCGACAGCCGCGACCGCGGCCCCGCCATGGTGGACCTGTGCCAGACCTACGAGGCGGCAGGCCTTTTCCTCGCGCCAGGCGAACTGCCGGACCACCTGACGGTGGTGCTTCAGTACGCCTCGACCCAGCCCCCGGCGCAGGCCAAGGCCTTCCTGGGCGAGATCGCGCACATCCTGCAAGTGATCTTCAGTGCGCTGTTGCGCCGCGAGGCCGCGCATGCCTGCGTGCTGGCCGCGCTGCTCGACCTGGCAGGCGAGAAGGCGCAGGCCGTCACCGTGCCGCCCGAGCCCGAGCTGGACGAGATCTGGGCCGAGCCCATGGCCTTCGACGGCTGTTCCACCCAGGGGCAGGCGCGACCGGGGCAGCCGCAACCGATTCAGATCGTGCGTACGCCTGTGCGCACTGCCACCCAAGTCACGCCGGGAGCGTCCGCATGAACACCCTCCACAACTTTGCTTTCAACGTCTACCCGTACCTCTGCCTGGCTGTGTTCTTCATGGGCAGCCTGGCCCGCTTTGACCGTGACCAGTACACGTGGAAGAGCGACAGCTCGCAGCTGCTGCGCAAGGCCCAGCTGCGCTGGGGCAGCAACCTGTTCCACGGCGGCATCCTGTTCCTGTTCTTCGGCCACCTGTTCGGGCAGCTCACCCCGCACTGGCTGTACGAGATCTTCGTCACGGCCTCGCAGAAGCAGCTGATTGCCGTGGTGGCCGGCGGCATTGCCGGGGGCCTGTGTTTCATCGGCCTGACGATGCTGTTGCACCGCCGCCTGTTCGACCCGCGCATCCGCCTGACCAGCCATCGCACCGACATCGCCATCCTCGTCATCCTGTGGGTGCAGCTGGTCATCGGGCTGAGCACCCTGCCCACCTCGCTGCATCACGTGAAGGACCCGCAGACGATGCTGAAGCTGGCCGAGTACCTGCAGGGCATCGTGCTGATGCAGCCGAATGCCGCGCTGGTGGCCGGTGTCGAATGGCACTTCCAGGCGCACATGCTGCTCGGCATGACGATCTTCCTGCTGTTTCCCTTCAGCCGCTTGGTGCATGTGTGGAGCGGCTTCGGCACGCTGGCGTACCTGGTGCGGCCCTACCAGATGGTGCGTGCACGCAGGCTGAACGTGCCCGCGGGGCAAAGCCAGCCGCGGCGTGTGGGCTGAACACGCCACCACCCAACTCTGAAGGACCCGATCATGAACACCTCCATTCCCGTGCTGCCCCAGGTCAACGGCGTTGTGCTGTCGTATCCCCAAGAGGGTGTGACGAGCGAAGACCTCCGGCAGCGGGCCTGTGCCGAGTTGCTGCGCCAGGCCGCCATCCAGGCCGGCCTGCTGGCGGCAGACGATCCGCTGCCCCTCGGCGGCGCGATGACCGAGGCCGCCAGCACCGCCATCGAAACCCTGCTGGACCGTGAACTGCACGTGCCCGAGCCGTCGGACGAGGCCCTGCGCCGACACCATGCGGCCCAGCGTGGCCGCTACGCCGTCGGTGAGCGCGTGCTGCTGCGCCACGTGCTGTTTGCCGTCACGCCCGGTGTGGATGTGAACGCCCTGCGGCAGCGGGCCGAGGCTTGCCTGCTGGACGTGCGTTGCGCTGCACCCGATGGCGAAGACCGCTTTGCGGCAGCGGCCTCGGTCACCTCGAACTGCCCCAGCGGTGCCGAGGGTGGCGCCTTGGGCTGGCTGACGACCGACGACTGTGCGCCCGAGTTCGCACGCGAGATCTTCGGCAAACCCGAGGTCGGGGTGCTGCCGCGTCTGGTGCACAGCCGCTTCGGTCTGCACGTGGTGGAAGTGCTGGCGCGCGAACCGGGTCTGGACCCGGCGTTCGAGGCCGTGAAGTCAGCGGTGGCCCAGGGTCTTCGCCAGCAGGCTTTCGCCACCGCACTGCGGCAATACCTGCAATTACTGGCGGGTGCGGCCACCTTGACGGGCGTCGACCTGGAGGCGGCCGAGTCGCCTTTGGTGCAGTAGCGCCGAACAGACCCGCCCCGCCATGCCCGACGAACTCCTGCAGCGGCTGCAGCGCTTCCAGACCGACGCTTTCCCGCTGCACCGCTCGCACTTCAGGCACCTGGTCGACGATGGCCAGCACCCGATGACGCTGTTCATCGGCTGCAGCGATTCGCGCCTCGTGCCCTACCTGCTGACCGGTGCCGGCCCAGGTGAGCTGTTCCTGGTGCGCAACGTGGGGGCCTTCGTGCCACCACATGACCAGAGCCACGGCTTCCACGGCACCGCGGCGGCCATCGAGTTCGCCGTGCTCAACCTGTCGGTGCAGCGCATCGTGGTGTGCGGCCACAGCCATTGCGGCGCGATCCGGGCCTTGTATGGCGATGTCTCACCCGAGGCCAAGCACTTGTCGCAATGGCTGGAGCTCGGCCGCGAAGCCGCCTTGCCGGTGGCGGAGCCCGGCCCTGATGTGCTGCGGCGCACCGAACAGCGCGCGGTGGTGCTGCAGTTAGAGCGGCTGATGGACTACCCGATGGTGCGCGAGCGCGTGGAGGCCGGCACACTGGCCCTGCACGGGTGGCACTACGTGATCGAAGACGGCGAAGTGCACGTCTTTGACGTGCAGCGGGGTGGCTTCGTGCCGGCAGCCCAGGCCGACAACGCGGGGACCGGACCGTATCGAGCTCATGCGCCCGAAGTGCAGCAGGATGATGAGTCGACGCGCTTGTGACCCCGCCAGCGGCTGCTCAGTCCAGCTGCACGGCCTCACCGTCGCGGTTAAACGGAATCAGGCCGTTGAGGTTGCCAGACTGCACCGCCTCCACCATGCGATTGAGCGCTGCTTCCACCTGCGCTGCTTCAGGCGCCCGCTGTCCCTGGCCAGACAGCGCCGCGGCGAAGACCAGTACCCACTCGGGACCCATGGCCGCGGCTTCGGCCTGCAAGGCGGCGAAATCGGGCAGATCGGCCGGATCCTTGTCGACGCACATCAGCGGCGCCAGCTCGCCCGATTCGCCCGCCTCGAAGCGGGCGCGCTGTTCGGCCGTGGCGTCCGCGGGCAGGCTGGCTCCGGCAAACACCAGCAGAAGACGCTGCGCGTCGGGTTGTTGCCGCGCGGCGGCCAGCAGGTCGTTGAAGTGAGCGATTTCCATGCCCAGGAGCTTAGTCGTTTGCAGAGGCTGGCCGATCTCCATGCCTGAGTTTGCGACCTGGTATCTCCAGATCAAGGCAGCCCACGTCGGCCTCGTGCTGGCCAGTGGAGCGCTGTTCGCAGCGCGCGGCGCCCTCGTGCTGGCGGGCCGGGGCTGGGCGATGGCCAAGCCTTGGCGGATGACCAGTTACGGCATCGACACGGCGCTGCTCGTGGCGGGGGTGATGCTGTGGGCCGGGCTGTCGCTGAACCCGGCGAGCAGCCCCTGGCTCGGGGCCAAGCTGACGCTGCTGGTGCTTTACATCGTGCTGGGCTCGCTGGCGCTCAAGCGGGCGCGTTCGCTCGAGGTCCGCGCTGCCAGCTATGTCGCGGCGGTGGTGGTATACCTTTTCATGGTCTCGGTGGCGCTGGCTCACCACCCGCTTGGGTTCTTGCAGGCGTGGATCACGCATGGCGCTTGAGTTCGCTACAAGGTTGATGACTGCGGGGTCTCGGTCAGGCCTCCAGTACAGTGCGCGCATGCCTCGCACCTGGAGTCTGTCGGCCAAGCTGGGCGCCATCGGGAGCGCCCTGCTGCTGATGGCCTTGGCATCGATCAGCCTGACGCTGTGGGTGACCTGGCAACTGGAAGGCGGCGCGGCGGCGGTCAACGAGGCCGGCCGCATGCGCATGCAGACCTGGCGCATGGCGCAGACGCTGGCGCGCGAAGACGTGCAGCAAATGGCCGAGCGCATGTCGCAGTTCGACCGGAGCGTGGCGCTGCTGCGCCAGGGCGATCCTGCGCGTCCACTGCTCGTCCCGCACGATGCCGCCTCGCTGCAAGCGTTTGAAGCGGTGCAGCGAGATTGGTTGAGCCTGAAGGCTCAGTGGGCCGCCTTGCCATCACCCGACGCAGAACGCACGGCGCAGCAGGCCGATGCCTTCGTGACCCGCATCGATGCTTTTGTCTCGGCCATCGAGCAGCATTTATCCCGCCTCACGGCCATCCTGAACGCCGTTCAGTTCGTGATGGTGGCGCTGACCATCGGCAGCGCGATTGCCTTGCTTTATTCGGCCTACTTGTTCATCTTCAATCCGCTGTCCCGGCTGCAGTCCGGCCTGGCTCGCGTGGAAGGTGGTGATCTGGGCGCACGCGTCGAACCGGGCGCAGACGATGAATTCGGCGCGCTCGCGGCCGGTTTCAACCGCATGGCGACGACCCTTCAGGGCCTGTATCAGAACCTCGAATCCAAGGTGAAGGAGAAAACCGAGCATCTGGAAGCCGAGCGGTCGCGCCTGACCGCCCTTTACGAGTCAGCGGCCTTCGTGGCGCGCGCCGAGACACTGGAGGCGTTGGCGCAGGGCATCGCACGGCAGGTGCGCCATGTGGCCCGCGCTGACGCCTCGGCCGTACGCTGGTCGGACGAGGCCAATCGCAAGTACCTGCTGCTGGCGTCTGACTGCCTGCCGCAGGCGGTGATCGACGAAGAGCTTTGCATTCCCACGGGCGACTGCCTGTGTGGCCAGCCGCAGGGCGCCGCCATGACGCGCGTGATTCCCATCCTGCCCGACGGCCCCGCGTCGCGTCTGGGTCATTGCGCCAAAGAAGGCTTCCAGACCGTCATCAGCGTGCCCGTGCGGCTGCATGAGCGCATGGTGGGCGAGCTCAACCTGTTCTACCGCGAGCCGCGAACCCTGTCGGGCGATGACCGTGCCCTGCTGGAAACCATCGCCAGCCATCTGGCAGGTGCCATCGAGGGCCTGCGCGCCGCAGCATTGCAGCGCGAGACCGCCGTGGCCGAAGAGCGCAGCTTCATCGCGCGTGAATTGCACGATTCGATTGCCCAGAGCCTGGTCTTCCTGAAGATCCAGCTGGGCCTGCTGCGCAACGACATCAAGATCGCGGACGCGTCGCGCATCGACAAGACCCTGGGTGAACTGGACGCCGGCGTGCACGAGAGCCTGGGCGACGTGCGCGAGCTGCTGGTGCACTTCCGCACCCGCACGAACAACGAAGACATCGCGCCGGCTTTGAGGACCACGCTGCAGAAGTTCGAGCACCAGACCGGCCTTGCCACGCACTTGGACATCGAAGGCGAGGGCATGCCACTGCCGGCCGACGTTCAGGTGCAGGTGCTGCATGTGGTGCAGGAAGCCTTGTCCAACGTGCGCAAGCACGCGCAGGCGCGTGAAGTCTGGGTGGAAGTCCAGCAGACACCGCAGTGGCGCGTGGAAGTGCGCGACGACGGCTGCGGCTTCGACACCACGGGCGCCGGCCCCGATGAAACCCATGTCGGCCTGCGCATCATGCGCGAGCGGGCTCACAACATCGGCGCCACGGTGGAGGTGGCGTCGGTGCCGGGCTCGGGCACCTGCGTGGTGCTGAAGTTGCCGGAACGCGTGGGGCTGGCGGCATGACGACCGCACCCACCATCCGCGTGCTGGTGGTCGACGACCACACGCTGTTCCGCCGCGGCCTGATTTCACTGCTGGCAGGTGATGCCCGCTTCCAGGTGGTGGCCGAGGCCGGCGATGCGAACGAGGCACACCAGCGGGCCGCGCAGACGCAACCCGATGTGATCCTGCTGGACAACCACATGCCCGGCGTGAACGGCGTCGATGCGCTGTCCGGGTTCAAGGCGGTGGCGCCGCAGGCCCGGGTGCTGATGCTTACCGTCAGCGAGGATCAGCGTGATCTGGCCGCAGCCCTGCGCGGGGGCGCCCGCGGCTACCTGCTCAAGACCATGGACAGCGAGATGCTGGCCGCCGCCATCCAGCGCACGATGGCTGGCGAGTCGGTCGTCAGCCCCGAAATGACGAGCAAGCTGGTGAGCGCCTTCCAGGCCGGGCATGGTGCTGCCGCGCCCCCGCCGCCGGCGGTCGATACCGATCCCATCCACAGCCTGTCACCTCGGGAACGCGAGATCCTGGCATGGGTTGCCAAAGGCGCCAGCAACAAGGAAGTGGCACGCGAACTCAACATCGCCGAAGCCACGGTGAAGATCCACGTGCAGCACATCCTGCGCAAGCTCAACCTCAGCTCGCGGGTGCAGGCGGCCGTCTACATGGCAGGGCGGTCAGGATGAATGCCGAGGAGGCTCTGCTGGGGCTTCTCGCGCGACGCTACTCCGTGGGACCGAAGTACCTGGCGCCGCCGGGGCCGACGGCCGAGCAGTGGGCCCAAGCTGCGGCGCTGGCCTTGCGGGCGCCCGACCACGGTGGTTTGCGGCCGTTCCGCTTTGTCGTGGTGGGTGATGCGCAGCGCGCGGCCTTGGCCGAGTTGTTTGCAACAGGTGCAAAGCAGCGGGGACGGGCTTCAGACGAAATCGAACGCGCCCGGGCGCGTGCCTGCAACGGGCCAGGTCTGGCCGCGCTGGTGGCCCGTGTGCGCGACGACGTGCCCGATGTGCCGCCCCACGAACAATGGCTTTGCGTTGGCGCAGCGCTGATGAACTTCATGAACGCCCTGCACTTGATGGGTTTCGGCGCCAAGGCGCTCAGTGGTGCGTCGGTGTCCGACCCGGCCGTGCACACCGCGTTCTGTCGTTCGGGAGAGAGGCTGGCCAACTGGGTGGTGGTTGGCAGGCCTGTGCGGGTCGGTCATCCCAAGGACCCTGCTGCCAAATTCGCTGGTGGCGCCGACGATCTGCTGTTGCCCTGGCCGGGCTGAATCCCGCGGTGTGCCGCGCTGGCCCCATCGCCGCGTATTCGCGGTGCTCCAGGTCATCTGATTTCAGAACCAAGGCGTATGTGCCGAAATGCTGGGGGTAGAACAACAGGAGCAGCTCCATGAGCGGCATGAAACACCTCAACATTGGCAGCCGTCTGGCGCTTGGCTTCGGATTGCTTCTGGTCTTGATGGCCTCGGCGTTGGTATTGTCCGGGGTTCGCTTTCAGGGCCTGAGCCACACCCTGAGCAAGATCGTTGATGAGGACTGGGAGAAGGCCCGCGCCGTAGCGGACGTTGATAGCCTCACCCGTGCCAACGCCCGGCGCACGATGGAACTGCTGCTTGTGGCAGACGTTTCGCAAGCGCAAGCCGTGCGGGCCCACATGCAGCAAAACAAGGGTCGCATCGACGAGGCGCTGGCCAAGCTGGACCAGCTGGTTCGCTTGCCCGAGGGCAAGCAGGCGCTGGCCGCGCTGAAGACCGACAGGGCTGCTTACGTCGCGAGCTTCACGAAGGTCGATCAACTGGTTCAGGCCGGTGACCGAGAAGCCGCGGTGCGCACCTTGTGGGCCGAGACGCTGCCGGCCATCGACAGGTTGCAGGTGAATGTCGATGCCCTCTTGGCGCTGCAGCAAAAGCTGGTGGATCAAGCCAGTGCAGATGCGCAGGGCGATATCACCCGCACGCTCTGGACTCTGGGCACGGCGGGCCTGGTGATGCTGGGCCTGGGCACGGTTGCAGCTTGGTGGCTGGCGCGCTCGATCACGCAACCGATCGGTCGGGCCGTGGCCGTGGCCGAGGCTGTGGCCAATGGGGATTTGACGGCCGAGGTCGGCAGCGATGCGCGTGACGAGACCGGGCGCTTGCTGCAAGCCCTGGGTGCGATGACGCGCAGCCTGCGCAACGTGGTGCAGTCAGTGCGCCAAGGCAGCGAGAGCATCGCCACCGGCACCGGGCAGATTGCCAGCGGCACCGCCGACCTGTCGCAACGCACCGAAGAGCAAGCCGCGAACCTGGAGCAGACGGCAGCGTCCATGGAAGAACTGTCGGCCACTGTGCGCAACAGTGCCGAGGCGGCGCGCAACGCCAGCGCGTTGGCCCAGACGGCTACGGCCACTGCCCGAGCTGGTGGTGCGGTGGTCGAGCAGGTGGTGGGCACCATGGACGACATCACCGCGTCCAGCCGCAAGATCGCCGACATCATCGGCGTCATCGATGGCATCGCGTTCCAGACCAACATCCTGGCCCTGAACGCGGCCGTGGAGGCTGCGCGTGCCGGCGAACAGGGTCGCGGCTTTGCCGTGGTGGCATCCGAGGTGCGGAGCCTGGCGCAGCGAAGCGCGGCGTCGGCCCGTGAGATCAAGACGCTGATCCAGGCCAGCGTCGAGAAGGTGGAGGCGGGCAGCAACCTGGTGGGAACCGCCGGCCGCACCATGAAAGAGGTCGTGTCGCAGGTCGCGCAGGCCAGCGATGTGTTTGCGCAGATCAGCGCCGCAGCTGACGAACAGACCAAGGGCATCAGCCAGGTCAACGAGGCCGTCACGCAACTCGACCAGGTGACACAGCAGAACGCGGCGCTCGTGGAAGAAAGCGCGGCAGCTTCCGACAGCCTGAGCGTGCAGGCCAAGAAGCTGGTCGAGTCGGTTCGGGTGTTCCGCCTGGCAGCGGCCTGAGGAGGCGACCTCAGGCCCAGCGCCGAGCGCGCATGGCCAGGCCGATGCGGTCGAGTTCGGCATCGCTCAGCAAGCGGGCAGCCATGGGCAGCAACTCGGCTTCCTCGCGGGCGATGTGCTGCTCGTACAACTGCACGAAGCCCGGAATGTCGGCATCGGCCAGCGTTGAAGCGGCGCCTTCGGTGACTTGCAAGAGCCGCTGACGCAGCGCGGCCCAGCGTTGTTCCAGCCGGCGGTGGTCGCTGCAGAGCGAGGCGGTCAGTTCGCGCAGACAGACCGCATCCGAGCCGGCCATCGAGTCCAGCAGGGCAGGGAACAGGTCCTGCTCCTCGTCTTCGTGATGGTGGCGCGCGGCCGTGTCGAAGTAGCGCATGACGGCGCTTGCGGCTTCCTGCGCGGGGCGGTCTGCGCCATGGGTCTGCACATGGGCGACCAGGCGCTGCAGGGTTTCGCACTGGTGCTGTACGCGCCCGTGGCACGCGGCCAGCATTTCCAGCGGCACTTCGAAGCCGACGGCAGGGGCGCTGTGGCCGGGCAGGGTGAGGGCCATGGTCGATGTGCTCCTGTGTTCGTTCAGCGGCTGCGGCCCGCGCGCACGGTGCGCCGCGGGGTCGGTGCGGCTGCTTTCGCGGCCACTTGGGTAGCCACCACGGCGGCCACCACCGCGGGCAGCTTGCGGCCCGCCGGCGAGGGACTGACCTGCACCGCGGGCAACGACAGCCCTTGCGTCATATCCGCCAGCGTGGCGCCGTCCAGAACCTTGAAGTAGCCCGTCAACGCTTCTGCGAAGAGGTGCTTCAGCCGGCAATTGGGCGTCAGCGTGCAGGCGTCGGTGCTGGCGTCGAAACACTCCACCAGCCGGAAGTCGGTTTCGGTGGCGCGCACCACATCGCCGATGCGGATGGTTTCGGGCTCGGCCAGCAGCCGCAGGCCGCCGCCACGGCCCCGCGTGGTTTCCAGCAGGCCCTGGCGCGCCAGGTCGTTGACCACCTTCATGAGATGGTTCTTCGACAACCCGTGTTGCTCAGCGAGCTCGCCGATCGTGACCAGGCGGTCGCGGTGCGCGGCGCAGTACATCAGCACGCGCAGCGTGTAGTCGGTGTATTCGGACAGGCGCATGGTGACCTCTAAAGATGCATTCAGTGTATTGCTTTAAGGGAGGTAAGTCACTAACATGCATGCATGCTGCATCTTTCAAGCAAACGCCCAGACGGCGTGCTTCAGGCGCCGAGTGCGGACTTCCCGCTGCCGGGCTGGCCGCTGTTCCGGCTGGGATTCCGGCCGTTCTACCTGGGCGCTGCCGCGTTCGCGCTGTTCGCGGTGCCGTACTGGATGGCGGGACTGCTGGGCTGGGTGGCGCTGCCTTCGACGATGCCGCCGTTGCTGTGGCACGCCCACGAGATGCTCTTCGGCTTTGCCGTGGCGGTGATCGTCGGCTTCCTGCTCACGGCCGGCAAAGCCTGGACGGGGCTGGCCACGCCGCGTGGCGCCACGCTGGCCGCCATGGCGGGGCTGTGGCTGGCGGCGCGGGTGGCTGCGTTGGGCGCGCCATATGCGGTCTACGCCTTGCTGGACATGGCCTTGTTGCCTTGGGTGGCCATTGTGTTGACCCGCGTGCTGCTGAAGGCTGGCAACCTGCGCAACTTGCCGCTGGGCGCGATCCTGCTGCTGCTGGCGACGGCGAATCTCGGCTTTCATGCTGCCGTGCTGGGCTGGCTGGAAATCGATCCGCTGCGGGCGCTGCATGCCGGATTGGCGCTGGTCGTGATGATCGAATGCGTCATCGCCGGGCGGGTGATTCCGGCTTTCACGATGTCGGCATTGCCGGGTCGGCAGCTCAAGGTACCCGTCTGGCTGGAGCGCGGCACGCTGGCCGTGACGGCGGTGTCGTTGGCGGCCTGGGTGCTGCTGCCGGCCAACCCGGTCACGGCCGCGGGCTTTGCCGTGGCGGCGCTGTTGCATGCCGCGCGCTTGTGGCACTGGCAGCCCTGGCGCACGCGGGCGCGTCCCATCCTGTGGGTGCTGCATGCGGCCTACGCGTGGTTGCCCGTCGGCTTCGGCTTGCTGGCCTGGGCGCAGCTGGGCGGTGTGGCCGCCTCGGTCGGCATCCACGCTCTGGCCGTGGGCGCCACGGCGGGGCTAATCATCGGCATGGTCACCCGCACGGCCCGCGGCCACACCGGGCGGGCGCTGAAGGTCTCGCGCCTGGAAGTGGCTGCCTACCTGCTGGTGGCGGGTGCCGCCGTCGCCCGCGTGCTGCTGCCCTGGGTGGCTCCGGCGCACACGACGAACTGGCTGGTGCTGGCCGCATCCGCCTGGGCCATCGCATTCGCGCTGGTTCTCTGGGTCTTCGCGCCCTGGCTGCTGAGCAGCCGTCTCGATGGCAAGGAAGGCTGAACGTTCCTGTTTCCTCACCGCACCCGCGTGTTAACTCGCACGCCCCTGGTGCTCACTTCACCCCTGAAAGGCTCCCATGACTGCCACCTTGACTCAACCCACCTTCACGCTCGACCTGCGGACCATCCCGCCGCGGGAACGTCACCCGCTGATCTTCGGGCGCTTCGATGCCCTGGCCACCGGCCAGGCGCTGCAGCTCGTGAACGACCACAACCCGCAGCCTTTGCACGTTCAGTTCGAAGACCGCGCGTTCGGGCAGTTCGAGTGGGACACGCTGGAAGCCGGCCCGGCGGTCTGGCGCATCCAGATCACCCGCGTCGCGGATTCGGCGCTGCCTGCTGCCGCGGCCAAGAGCAGCTCCTGCTGTTCGGGCGGCGCCTGCTGCAGTTGAAGCCTTCCCCCCGCAGCGATGACCTTTGTCGTCACCGAGGCCTGCATCCGGTGCAAGTACACCGATTGCGTGGACGTGTGTCCGGTCGACGCCTTTCGCGAAGGGCCGAACTTCCTGGTCATCGACCCGGACGAGTGCATCGACTGCGCGGTGTGCGTGCCGGAATGCCCAGTGAACGCCATCTATGCCGAAGAAGACGTGCCCACCGGCCAGCAGCACTTCACGCCGCTGAACGCCGAGCTGTCGCGCGAGTGGAAGCCGATCACGAGAACCAAGCTTGCACTGCCGGATGCCGAAGCCTGGAGCAAGATCGAGCACAAGATGGGCGAGCTGAAGCGATGAAGGCACTGATGCGCTGTGATCCCTCTATGGCCGGCGCGCGCTGAGCATGGCTGATTCCCGGAAGGTCATCCCCATCAGGCCGGTCGTTGGCGCGGGCGACGATAGCGCGCAGTTCGTGCCGATGTACCAGAAGCAGGCGACGATCTACCCCCGTGCCGTGACCGGTTGGTTCGCCACCTGGCGCTGGGTCTTCGTCTGGCTCACGCAACTGCTGTTCTATGGCCTGCCCTGGCTGCAGTGGGGCGGGCGCCAGGCCGTGCTGTTCGATCTGGAGGCCCAGCGCTTCTACATCTTCGGCCTGCTGCTCTACCCGCAGGACCTGATCTTCCTGGCCGCCTTGCTCGTGCTCTCGGCCCTGGCCCTGTTCTTCTTCACTGCTGTGGCCGGCCGCCTGTGGTGCGGCTACACCTGCCCGCAGACGGTCTACACCGAGAGCTTCATGTGGGCCGAGCGCCAGATCGAAGGCGACCGCATCGCGCGCATGCGGCTGGACCAGGCGCCGTGGGGTGTGAACAAGCTGCTGCGCAAGGGCGCGAAGCAGGGCGTGTGGCTGACCATCGCGCTGTTCACAGGCTTCAGCTTTGTTGGCTACTTCACGCCGATCCGGGAACTGGCCGCCGCGGCGGCGGCCTGGGACATGTCGGGCTGGAACGCCTTCTGGGTGCTGTTCTATGGCGCCGCCACCTACGGCAACGCCGGCTTTCTGCGCGAGCAGATGTGCAAGTACATGTGCCCTTACGCGCGCTTCCAGAGTGCTCTGATCGACAAGGACTCGCTCGTTATCGCCTACGACGCCGGGCGCGGTGACCCTCGCGGCTCGCGCTCGAAGAAGGCGAACGCCGCCGCGCAAGGCCTGGGCGACTGCATCGACTGCACCCTATGCGTGCAGGTCTGCCCCACGGGCATCGACATCCGCAACGGGCTGCAGAACGAGTGCATCGGCTGCGCCGCCTGCATCGACGTCTGCGACGACGTGATGGACAAGATGGGCTACGCCAAGGGGCTGATCCGGTATTCCACGGATAACGGCGTCGTTAACGGCTGGACACGGATGCAGATGTTCAAGCGGGCGCTGCGTCCGCGTGTGCTGATCTACGGCGCCGTGCTCGCCATGGCCAGTGTCGCCTTCGCGGCCAGCGTGGCCATGCGCAGCCCGTTCAAGTTCGATGTCGCCAAGGACCGCGGTGCCTTGGCGCGCGTGGTGGAGGAGGGCGCTGTCGAGAACGTCTACCGCCTCCAGATCATGAACCGCACCGAGACCGCGCAGACCTACCGGGTGGCTGCGTCCGGCATCCAGGGCCTGGAGGTGGTGGCGGCGCCGGTCAGCGCCGGCCCGGCCGCCGTGGCCTCGATGTCGGTAAGCCTGCGCCTGCCTTTCGAAGTGGCACAAGGGTTTGCGGGCCGGTCGGTGCCTGTGGTGTTCGAGGTCACGGGCGTTCAGCGTCACGCGGGAGACGACGTCGAAAGGTCGGCCATCCAGTTCGAGAAGTCGACTTTCTTCGTGCCGCGCTGAACCCCCCGACGTCGGTCAGAGGCTGCGCCCCTCGCCCGACTCTTCTTCGGTCCGGCCGTCGCGGATGTGATAGATCCGCTTGAAGGTCGGGATGATCTTCTCGTCGTGGGTCACCACGATGATGGCCGTGTGGTACTGCGTTGCCATCTGGTTGAGGATGCGGACCACGGCCAAGGCCCGTTCACTGTCCAGCGGCGCCGTAGGTTCGTCGGCCAGGATCACCGGCGGCCGGTTCGCCAGCGCTCTGGCGATCGACACGCGCTGCTGTTCACCGCCCGACAGCTCGGATGGCTGCGCCGTGGCGCGGTGTCCCACGTCCAGCGCCGTCAGCAGCTCGAGCGCCCGTGCGCGTGCTTCGCCGTTGGGGCGCCCGGCCAGCATCGGCAACAAGGCGACGTTGTCGGTGACATCGAGGAAGGGAATCAGGTAGGGCGCCTGGAACACGAAGCCGATGCTGTCGCGGCGCAGTGCGCGCAGGTCCGGGATCTTCCAGCCATCGTCGTAGATGGTCTGCCCACCGAGGATCATGCGTCCGGCCGTCGGCTCGATGACGGCGCCCAGGCACTTCAGCAAGGTGCTCTTGCCCGAGCCCGAGGGGCCGATCAGGCCGACCACCTCGCCGGGCGCGACGACCATGTTGACGTCCTTTAGCGCATCGACCGCCGTGTCGCCTTCGCCGTAGCGCTTACGCAGGCCCTCGATGCGGATGCCGGCTTCGCTCATGTCGTGGGCCATCTCGTCCACCTTCAGCCGCCGATGGCCGCGGCCGGATCGACCGCCAAGGCTGCGCGGATCGCGAGCGTGCTGGCCAGCGCGCAGATCACCATTACCGCTACCAAGCCCAGCAAGGCGTCGTTCACTTCCAGCAGCACGTACTTCGGGAAGATCGGCGCCCAGAAGGTGGCGGCCACCTTGCCGACGATGAAGCCGATCAGCCCCAGCCCGAGCGCCTGTTGCAGGATCATCCCGGCGATGGTGCGGTTGCGCGTGCCGATGAGCTTGAGCACCGCGATCTCGCGGATCTTTCCCAGCGTCATCGTGTAGATGATGAAGGCGACGATGGCCGCGCTGACGATGGCCAGGATCACCAGGAACATGCCGATCTGTTTGGCTGACGTGGCGATCAGCTTGGCCACCAGGATCTCTTCCATCTGCGCCCGGGTGTAGGCCTCCAGGTGCTTCCAGCGCCGGATGGGCTCGGCCACGGTTTCAGCCGGCACGCCGGGCTGCACCTGCACCAGCACCGTGTTGACGTTGCGGTTGGCGGCCTGCGAGGCCTGGATCGCCTCCAGCAGGCCCGGCACGCCCGGCCGGTTCAGCGCCGGGTTGGCGGCCGTGCGGGCGCGTTCGTTCAGGATGGCGTCGTTGTCCTTCAGGAACTGCGCCTCCTGCGCGTCCTTGAGCGGAATGAAGACCATCGGGTCGCCGCCCGACGAGACCATGCGCTGGGTCATGCCGACGACCGTGTAGTCATGGCGCCGAATCCGGATGCGCTGGCCCAGCGTGAAGCCGGTTCGCACGTCTACCACGGCCTCGTAGTGGCTGCGCGTGACGTGCCGGCCTGCTACCAGGTAGCCGGGCTCCCCGGGCTGGCCCGGCTCGAAGCCGACGATCATGGCTCGTACTTCGCGGCCGGCGTCTCGCCCAACGCTCGCACGCACCTGCATCGTCAGGTAGGTGACGTTCGCGGCGCGCGCCACACCCGGCAGGCCGCGCACGCTGCGCACCACGTCGTCGCGCAGGCTGGACGATTCCGCGTACGGCCCCTGCGTGTCCTGCTGCACCACCCAGAGGTCCGCGCCGCTGTTGTCGAGCAAGACACGCGCGTCGTCCACCATGCCGCGGTAGACCCCGGCCATCGTCAGCGTCACGCCGATCAGCAGGCCCAAACCGATGCCGGTGAGAACGAACTTGCCCCAGGAGTGCAGGATGTCGCGGCCGGCCAGGCTGATCATGGCTTGCTGCCGGCGAGCTGGTCGACGATCTTGATGCGGCTGCTGGCCGTGATCGTCTTCTCGCTGTACACCACCACCTCTTCACCTGGCTTGAGGCCCTCTAGCACCTGAACCTGGCCGTCGAGGCTGGACTGCCCGATGCGCACCGGCGTGAACCTCGGCTTGCCGTCTTCGATGCGCCACACGCCGACCTGATCGGCCTGACGTTGCAGCGCGGGGTTGGGCAGCAGCACGGCTGGGGCCGTGGCCGGCAACGCCAAGGTGACCTCGGCCAGTTCACCGGTGGACAGGCCCTGGGGCAGGGTGTCCAGGGAGACCAGGGCCACGCGCTCTTCGGTGATGCTGTCGCTGGTGGCCTCCACCCGGGCCACCTTGCCGGACAAGCGCACACCCGGCGTCGATCGCAGCACGATCGACGCCGGCAGCCCGGCGGCCAGCCCGCTCGAGCGGCCCTGGTCCAGCCGCACCCGGATCCACAAGGACGAAGGTTCGATGAGCCGCAGCACGGCCTGCCCCGCCACCACGGTGGACCCGGCCTCTGCGTCGCGGCTAATCACCACGCCTGCGGCGGGTGCCAGCAGGCGCACGTTGTCCCGCTGCTGCCGCAGGCCCGCACGCTCGGCGGCCAGTCGCTGGGTGTCTTGCCGCGCGGCCGCCAGGTTGGCCTCGGCGGTGGCCACGGCAGCGTCGGCTGAGGCCTGCTCCTGCTGCTTGGCCTCGACCGCGCCTGCGCTCATGAAGTTTTGCGCGCCGAGTTCGACATACCGACGCGCGGTGATCGCCGCCAGTTCGCTGCGCGCCTGGGCGTCGCGTCGCTGGGCCTGTGCCGCAGCCACCACGCTGGATGCCCGCGCCGCCGAGGCCTCCAGCGCCGTGGCCCGCTCGTCCAGGTCCACCGGGTCCATCTCGGCCAGCAACTGACCGGCCGCCACCGTGTCGCCGACATCCACCAGCACCTTGCTCACCCGGCCGGCCGACGTCGGCCCGATCAGGTAGGCGCGACGCGCCTCGACCGTGCCGATGCCGAACAGCGATGGCGACAGGCTTCCGACCTGGGCCTGTGTCACCGTCACGCGCGTCGGCGCCAGGGGCCCGGAGCGCATGACCACATAGCCCAGCGCAGCGATCAGCAGCAAACCCAGCGAGCCCAGCCCGAGCCAGCGCGATACGTTCGCGGGGATCTTCATGCTGCTGCCCGGATGCCGCGAAGGTAGATGGCGAAGACAGCCTCGGCCTGCGCCTTCATCGCCGCAGGCTTGCCGGTCAGCATCGACTGCATCACGAGCCCTTGGACGATGCCAACCAGCGTCGTGGCAGCGGCATCGGAATCCAGATCGGTCGGCAACTCGCCCGACTTCATCCCCAGCTTGAACTGACTCAGCAGCAGCCGCCGGTAGGCCTGCAGCAGCGCCCGGACTTCCTGCTTCACTGGGGAATCGGTAGGCTGCTGCAGCTCGTGGAAGATCATCCTGGGTACGCCAGGATGTGCGACCACGAAGTCCACATGGGCGAAGAACACCGCTTCGAGAGCCCGCAGGGCCGAGGTCTGCGCCTGTGCGGCTTCTTGCAGCTTGGCGAGCAGGCTCTCGTGCACCCACGCCATCGCCGCCACCCAGATGGCTTCCTTCGTGGGAAAGTGCTTGAACACCGCGCCCTGGCTGATGCCGACGGCCGCAGCGATGTCGCCGCTGGTGATCGACAGCGGGCTGGTTTCACGGGCCAGTTGCAGCGCAGCCGCGACGATCTCCGCCTGGCGTTCCTCGGTGGGCAATCTGGTTTGCATGGCAAGTCCTTGCGTAGCCCGGAAGTAAGTAATTGAATACTTGCCATCATAGGCCGATTGCTGGGGTTGTGCCAGCTGTGCACATTCGGCGGGTCTGCACGTCGGCGCCAGGCTTAACAGCCAGGGTGACCGGCGTTGGATGGACGGCTCAGCGCCCCAGCTTCGGGGATGCCCACTGTTCCAGCAGCCGCCGGTCGTGCGCCGTTTCAGCATCGATGCTGTCCTTGGGCAACTGCTTCAGGCAGTCGGCCAGGGCCTGCGGATCCTGTGGCTCGGGTGCGGCTGCGGCCCGGGGTGTAGGTCGGGGTGACCGCCCGTCCCAGGCGAACGGGTTGCTGAACGACGGCGGGTCGGGCTTGCAGTCGTCCTTGTAGAGCGGCGGATCGTCGTGGGCGAAGGCTGAGAAAACGATGGTGCGTTCGAACACCAACGGCTGCCCCGTTGGCGTGGGCGGACCCGCCGGCATGGTTTCAATGGCTTTCCGTGCCAGGCGTTCGGCCACTTGCGAGGTGGCCCACAGAGTCTCCAGCCGGGCCAGGCGGCCGTCGGGCGCGATCTCCACGCGGAAGCGAACCTTGCCCTGGTCGGGGCCCTCGACGGCAGTACCCATCAGGCTGCGCACCTGCTGGCCCCAGGTGTGGCGGTAGGCCTTGCTGTTCTTCAGGGTGTAGCTACCGGCGAACGCCCACTCCTCGGCCGTGGGTGCAGATGGCGCTGCGCGGGTGGCCGGCGCAGTGCCTGGAGGTACCACGCGAGGCTGCTGCGGCACCCAGGGTTGCGCAGCCTGCAGCGCGGGTGATGGCGGCTTGGCTTCGCGTGGCGGAGGCTTGCGCACCTCTCGCGCCGGGCTCGGCTGCGCAGAGGGCGGCGCGACGGCCAACCACAGGATCGGCGGCTCACTGTGCGGAGCCTGGATCGCAGATGGGGTGGATACGCGGCTGCCCACGAACAGGCCCAGCACCAGCACGTGCACGCCCACCGTGGCAACGAGCCCCATGGCCGGCGCCTGCCGCACGAAAGCCACGCCCAAGGCCAGCTTTAGCGCTTGGCAGCGGCTCGCGCGTGGGCTTCCAGACCCCCGCGCGCCTTCCACTCGTTGA
>LJHT01000092.1 GCA_001295905.1 beta proteobacterium AAP51
GCGCCTGCGGGCGCACCGGCGGCCGGCGCCGCCCCGGCGGGTGCGCCCGCCGCAGCCAGGCCCACGCTGGCCGATGTGCCGCTGCCCGAACTGCCCGCCCACGCCAGCCTGAACCCGCTGGTGCAGGCGGCTGCGCCGCTGCTCAGCGCTGCGCCGCGCCTGCGCGCCACGCTGCGCCACCCCGACCCCGGGGCGCTGCGCGCGCAGCTGGTCGAATCCATCAAGCGCTTCGAGTCGGTGGCGCGGTCGCAGGGCCTGCCGAACGAGCAGGTCGTGGCGGCGCGCTACATCCTCTGCACGCTGCTCGACGAAAGTGCTTCCAGCACGCCGTGGGGCGGTTCCGGCGCGTGGTCTTCGCAAAGCCTGCTGGTCCATTTCCACAACGAAGCCTGGGGCGGCGAGAAGGTCTTCCAGCTCTTGCCCCGGCTCATCGAGAACCCCACGCAGCACCGCAACCTGCTGGAGCTGATCTACGCTGCCTTGTCGCTGGGTTTCGAGGGCCGCTACAAGGTGCTGAACGACGGCAAGGCGCAGCTGGAAAGCCTGCGCCAGCGTCTGGCCGTGAAGCTGCGCGAACTGGCCGGCGCGCCCGAGCGCGAACTCTCGCCGCAGTGGCAAGGGGTGGCGGCAGCGCCCGCGCGCCTGAGCGACGGCGTGCCGCTGTGGGCCGTGGCGGCCGTGCTGGCTGGTGTGCTGCTGGCGCTGTTCCTGCTGCTGCGTCTGACGCTGAATGCGCAGACCGACGCCACCTTCACCGCGCTGCAGGGCATCGACACCAAGCTGCTCGCCGCGCCGCCCCCGCCGCCGCCCGCCACGCCAGCGGCCGCCCCGCCGCCGCGGCTGGCCCAGCTGCTCAAGAGCGACATCGATGCCGGCGCCGTGGAGGTGAAGGACCTGGCCGACCGTTCGATGGTCACGCTTCGTGGCGACGGCCTCTTCAGCCCGGGCAGTGCCGATGTCTCGGCCAGCGCACAGGCGCTCTTCGGGCGCGTCGGCGCGGCCTTGAAGCGGGTGCCGGGGCCCGTGCTGATTGCCGGGCATACCGACAACCAGCCCATCCGTTCCTTGCGTTTTCCTTCGAACTGGCACCTGTCGAAAGACCGTGCCGCCAGCGTGAAGAAGCTGCTGGGCACGGCCGTGCCTCCCGAGCGCCTCACGGCCGAAGGCCGTGCCGACACCGAACCGCTGGCCGACAACAGCAGCGCCGAGGGGCGCGCCCGCAACCGTCGCGTGGAGATCACGCTCTTTGCCACGGCGCCGAACTGACATGAAGAACTTTCTGCGCAAGGTTTTCAACCCGCTGGTGCTGGGCATCCTGGGCCTGCTGGCGCTTTCGGCCATCGTCTGGTGGGTGCTGCCGCTGATCGCCTTCGGCGAGAACCGTCCTTTCGATTCCGTGTGGGTGCGGCTGGGCCTCCTGGTGCTGATGTGGGGCCTGTGGGGCGGCGTGCTGGCCTGGAAGGCGCACCAGCGCCGCAAGACCAACGCCGCGCTGCTGCAGGGCCTGGGCGCCGGGCCTTCGGCCAGCGACAAGGAAGCCCAGGTGCTGGCCACGCGCTTCAACGAAGCGGTGCAGCGCCTGAAGGCGGCCAAGGGCGCCAGCTTCTTCGGCGGCGGACAGTACCTGTACGAGCTGCCCTGGTACGTTTTCGTGGGTGCTCCCGGTTCGGGCAAGACCACGGCGCTGATGAACGCCGGCCTGCAGTTCCTGCTGGGGGAAGACGGCAAGGGCGGCAAAGGTGCCAGCGGCGGCAAGGGTTCGGTGCAAGGCGTGGGCGGCACGCGCAACTGCGAATGGTGGTTCACGCAGGACGCCGTGCTGATCGATACCGCTGGCCGCTACGCCACGCAGGAGAGCGACAAGGACGTCGACGCCAGCGCCTGGGACAACTTCCTCGCGCTGCTCAAGCGCACGCGCCCGCGCCAGCCCATCAACGGCGTGCTGCTCACCGTCAACATCCAAGACCTGCTGCAGCAAGGCGCACCCGAGCGCAAGGAACACGCCGCCAAGTTGCGCGCGCGCCTGAACGAGCTGCACACCAAGCTGGGCGTGCGCGCACCCGTGTACGTGCTGGTGACGAAGGCCGACCTCATCGGCGGCTTCAATGAAAGCTTCGAGGCCCTGGCCAAGGAAGAGCGCGACCAGGTCTGGGGTTTCACCTTTGCGCACGATGCGCCTGCGGGCGAAGATCCCATGGCGCAGTTCCCGGCGCTCTACCAGCAGCTGCAGCAGCGCCTGGTGGCGCAGCTGGTCGACCGCCTGGAAGCCGAGCGCGACGTGCTGAAGAAGAGCGCCATCTTCGCCTTCCCGCAGGAGTTCGCGGCCCTGCAGGGCGTGCTGGCCGATTTCCTGCGCCAGGTGTTCTCGGGCGGCGGGCAGGTCGAAGCCGCGCCGCAGGTGCGCGGGGTGTACTTCACCAGCGGCACGCAGGAAGGCTCGCCCATCGACCGCGTGATGGGTGCGCTGGCGTCCTCGTTCGGCATGGGCGGGCGCAACGCGGCCATCGCGCAGGGGCGCGGCAAGAGCTTCTTCTTGCACCGCCTGCTGAAGGACGTGGTGTTCGCCGAACGCGGCCTGGGCGTGCTGAACCCCGTGGCCGAGCGCCGCCGGCATGCGTTGCGCATGGGCGCCATGGCCAGCATGGCCGTGGTGTCGGTGGCGGTGGCCGTGGGCTGGGCCATCAGCCGGGCCCACAACCTCGACCACGCCGCCGTGGTGGCCGAACGCCTGCCCGCCCTGCGCCAGGCCGTGGAAGCCCTGCCGCCGCCCACCAGCGCCGACCTGGCCCCGCTGCCCGCCCCGCTGACCGCGCTGCGCGACGCCGCGAAGGTGGAAGGCTTCGAGCTCGACGCGCCGCCGCTGCTGAACGGCCTGGGCCTGTACCAGGGCGACAAGCTCGATGCCGGCGCGCAGATCGCCTACCACCGCGTGCTGCAGAAGACGCTGATGCCGCGCGTGGCCGCGCGGCTGGAAGAGCGCCTGCGCGCGGCCAACAAGGACAACCTGGAGAACGCCTACGAGGCGCTGAAGTCCTACCTGATGCTGCACCAGCCCGAGCGTTTCGATGCCGAGGCTTTGCAGGCCTGGATCGGTGTGGATCTGGACGCCAACTACGGCCGCATGGCGCCGGAAGAACGCGCGCAGCTCGATGCCCACGTGGCCGCGCTGCTGGCCCTGGGCCCGCCGCGCGCCAGCATCGCGCAGGACGACAACCTCGTGGCCAGCGTGCGCGAGATGCTCTCGGCCTACCCGCTGGAGTACCGCGTCTACAGCCGCGTGAAGCGCCAGTACCGTCCGGGCAGTGCCAACGACTTCACCGCCGCCGGCGCGGCCGGCCCCAACGCAGCGCAGGTGTTCGCGCGCACCAGTGGCGAGCCGCTCACCAAGGGCATCAGCGGCCTGTTCACGAAAGACGGCTACCGCCGGCTGGTGCTGCCGGCCATCCAGCAGGCCACGCCACGCCTGGCACAGGAAGAAGGCTGGGTGCTGGGTCTGCGCACCGACCCGGCGCGTCTGCGCGACGCCACGCTGGGCACGGCCATCACCGACAAGGTGCGGCGCCTGTACTTCGAGGACTACATCAAGACCTGGGACGCCTACCTGGCCGATGTGAAGCTGGTGAAGCTCGACGACCCCGAGCGCGCGCTGGCCGTCTCGCGCATGCTGGCGGCGGTGGATTCACCGCTGGCCGCCTACTTGCGCGGCGTGGCCGAGCAGACCAAGCTGGTGCAGCCGGCGGCCGCCCCCAACGCCCTGGACAAACTGGCCAACCAGGCCAAGGCGGATGCCGCGCGCCTGGCTGGTGCCGGCCCGGCCGCCACCGGGGGTGCAGGCGGCCCGCTGGAACGCATGGTGGACGACCACTTCGCCGGCATCCACCGCCTCGTGACGGGCGACCCGCCGCCCATCAACGACACGCTCAAGCTCTTCGGCGAGCTCTATGCCCAACTTGCCGCGGTGGACGCCGCCAAGAAGAGCAAGACCCCGCCGCCGCCGGCCGGCGGTGCCGAGAAGGTGAAGGTGGCCGCCGCCGGTCAGCCCGACCTGGTGCGCGGCATGGTCGAGGAGATGGCCGATGCCACCGCCGGCCAGAGCCGCGGCGCCGAGCGCGAAGGCCTGACGGCCGAGCTCAAGCCCATCACCGACATCTGCATCCGCAGCATCAATGGCCGCTACCCCTTTGCCAGCGGCAGCAAGGCCGATGTGCTGCCGGAAGACTTCGGCCAGCTCTTCGGCCAGGGCGGCCTGTTCGACGATTTCTACCAGCGCCGCCTGGCCGCCATCGTCGACCAGAGCACCGCCACCTGGACCTACCGCCCACTGGCCGATGGCTCGCGCCCGGTGTCGCCGGCCGCGCTGGCCGAGTTCCAGCGCGCGCAGCGCATCCGCGAGGTGTTCTTCCGCAGTGGCGGCAAGACGCCGGCCATCCGCATCGAGATGCGCCTGTCCGAGCTGGAGCCTTCGCTGAAGGAATTGAACTTCGACATCGACGGCCAGGTGCAGAAGCTCACCACCACCTCGCCGTCCATCAGCATCGCCTGGCCCAGCCAGCGCCTGGCCTCGGTCATCAAGATGACCACGGGCCTGGGCAATGCCGGGCCGCTGGTGCAGACCGAGGGTTCGTGGGCGCTGTTCCGCCTGTTCGAGCGTTTCCAGATCGAGCCCGGCAACGTGCCCGAGAAGTTCAGCGTCATCATGAACCTGGACGGCAAGCGCGCGCGGCTGGAAGTCATCTCGGCCAGCGTCTTCAACCCCTTCCAGCTGCGCGAGATCAAGCAGTTCCGCTGCCCCGCGGCGCTGTGACGGCAGGACGAGGCCCGGCGTGACGGCGACGCAAGCGCAGGCACCGGGCTGGCACGGCAAGCTGCCTTCGCTGGGCGATTTCGCCTCGCGCCGGCTCGACGCCAGCTTCATCGAGCCCTGGGACGGCTGGCTGGCCGCCGGGCTGCTGGCGCTGCGCGAGGCGCGGCCTGACAGCTGGCTCGAAAGCTACCTGGGCTCGCCCAGCTGGCGCTTCCTGCTGATGCCGGGCGTGATGCCGGGCACAGGGCCCGGCCAGGCCGGGGCCCAGGCCTGGGCCGGGGTGCTGATGCCCTCGGTCGACCGTGTGGGCCGCTACTTTCCGTTGACCGTGGTGCAGCCCCTGCAGGCCGGCCCCGGCTCGACGCAGGACATGGCCGCCCTGTGGCAATGGCTGGGCCGCCTGGACGAGCTGGCTCGCGACGCGCTGTTCGAGGACTGGACTGCCGACAAGCTGGAACAGGAACTGGCGCGCATGGCCCTGCCAGCGCTGAGCCCGCTCAGCCCAGCGCGTGGAGCCGGCCCGGAACCGCCACCGGCGCCGGGCCAGCTGGTGGCGGTGCCGGGCTCGGGCGATGCCGCGCTGCACATCGGCGCCCAGGCCCAGCGCGCCTGGGCCGAAGCCGCCCAGGGCCAGGCCTGGTGGCATGCGCGGCCCGACGAAGGCGCGCCGCAGCTCTTGATGTCGCGCGGCCTGCCTTCCGCTGCTGCCCTGGCCCGCTTGTTCGGCCCGGCTGCGACAATGTGACCAATCGCATCCCGCACAGCCCCCGGACATGACCCCCGACGCTTCTGACGACGACCGCACCGTCATACGGCCCCCGGGCTCGACACCACCCACGGCGCCCACCGGCTTCCAGCCCACCGAATGGTCGGCTGCCGCCCCGCCGCCGGCGATGGAAAGGACGCAGGTCGTGGCCCCGCCGGTGGACGACGGCGGCCACCTGCCGGTGGGCACGATGCTGGCCGAGTTCCGCCTCACCGAACTGATCGGCGAAGGCGGCTTCGGCGTCGTCTACAAGGCCTTCGACACCTCGCTGGAGCGCGAGGTGGCCCTGAAGGAGTACATGCCTTCCTCGCTGGCGCAGCGCATCGGCGGCGGCACGCAGGTGCAGGTGAAGAGCGAGCGCTACCGCGAAACCTTCGAGGCCGGCCGCGACAGCTTCGTGAAGGAAGCGAAGATGCTGGCCAGCTTCGACCACCCGTCGCTGGTGAAGGTGTACCGCTTCTGGGAAGCCAACGGCACCGCCTACATGGTGATGCCGCTGCTGAAGGGCACCACGCTGAAGGACGTGCTGCGCGACATGAAGCGCGGCGGGCAGGGCGTGGAAGAGGGCTGGCTGCGCGGCGTGCTGGCGCAGATCACCGAGGCCTTGCTCGTCATTCACGCCGAGCAGGTGTACCACCGCGACATCGCGCCCGACAACGTGATGTTCCTGCCCGAGAAAGGGCGCTGGCTGCTGCTGGATTTCGGCGCTGCGCGGCGCGTCATCAGCGAACAGACACAGGCGCTCACGGTCATCCTCAAGCCCGGCTACGCGCCGGTGGAGCAGTACGCCGAGATCCCCGGCATGAAGCAGGGCGCCTGGACCGACGTCTACGCCCTGGCGGCGGTGGTGTACTTCGCCCTCGTCGGCCGCACGCCCCCGCCCAGCGTGGGCCGCATCCTGAATGACACCTACCAGCCGCTGGTGGAGGTGGCTGCCGGCCGCTACAGCGAAGCCCTGCTCGCCGCCATCGACCGTGCGCTGGCCGTGCGGCCCGAGCACCGCACGCAGAGCATCGGGGAACTGCGCCAGGACCTGGGCCTGGGTGATGCCCCGGTGGCCGAGATGAGCTATTCCACGCAGCCCCTGCCACCCGGCACGGAGATGCCGCCCCGCTACGGCAGCGAGGCTGCGCAGGCTGCCACGGCGATGAAGGCGCTGGCCACACCGGCCCCGGCACCGCGGGCTGCTGCCGCCACCGCGGCGCGGGCTGCGACAGCCCCGGCTGCCGCTGCGGCTGCGGGTTCGGGCAACGGCCTGAAGATCGGCATCGGCGTGGGCGTGCTGGCCCTCGCAGCCGTGGGCGCCTACTTCGCCCTGGCGCCGGCACCGCGGCCGGCTCCGCCGCCCGGCGAACTGGCTGCGGCGCCCGTGCCTGCGCCTGCGCCCGCCCCGGCCCCTGCACCGGTGGCGGCCACGCCCGTGCCAGCCCCCGCGCCGGCTCCGGCGCCCGCCGTGTTCGACCCGGCCGCCGAGTTCGAACGCATGCTGGCCACGCAGACCCCGGGCTTCGGCGTGAAGGCCGAGCCGGTGAAGGCACAGCTGAAGATCGGTGTCGACGAGTTCCGCTTCAACGTCACCAGCGACCGCGACGGCTTCGTCTACGTCTACGGTTTTTCGTCGGACGGCACGCTGGCCCTGCTGGTGCCCAACACCATCTCGGGGGCGGTGCGGGTACGCAAGGGCCAGACCTGGCGTTTCCCCACGGGCAACGGCTTCGCCCTCGAATCGCAGGAACCCGCCGGCCCGACGCAGATGCTGGTGCTGGTGTCGGCCCGCCAGCGCAACCTGGAAGGTGCGGGCGCTCGGTCCGATGGGCCGGTGAAGATCTTCCCCACGGGTCCGGCGGCTGCCGCGCTGGCATCCGGCTTCACGGGCCGAGGTTCGGTGCTGGGCGGTGTGCCGGTGTGCCCTGCCAGCGGCCCTTGCGATGACGAGTACGGCGCCGCGCTCATGCGGTTCGAGACCCAGCGCTGAAGGCCGTGAACAAGGCTTTTGTCAAGGAAGCCGAGGGCGACGAAGAAGACGATGCGCCCGGCCTGCCCGCCCTGCCGGCCGGTGCGCGCAACTACATCACCCCGGCCGGCTACCAGCGCCTGCGTCAGGAGCTGATGACGCTGCTGGATGCCGAGCGCCCGAAGATCGTGGAAGTGGTGTCGTGGGCGGCCAAGAACGGCGACCGCAGCGAAAACGGCGACTACCTCTACGGCAAGAAGCGCCTGCGCGAGATCGACCGCCGCATCCGCTTCCTGACCAAGCGGCTCGACATCGCCGAGGTGGCCGACCCTTCGGCCCATCACGGCAGCGACCAGGTCTTCTTCGGCGCCACCGTCACCTACGCCACGGCGGCCGGCGACGAACGCACCATCACCATCAAGGGCATCGACGAAGCCGACAGCCTGCAAGGCGAGGTGAGCTGGGTGTCGCCGGTGGCGCGTGCGCTGCTGAAGGCGCGTGAAGGCGACGAGGTGGCCCTGGTGACGCCGGGCGGCTTGGAGAAGATCGAGGTGCTGGAGGTGCGCTACCCGGCGCCCTGAAGCACCGCCTGCGCCGCGTGCAGGCGGCCGGGCTTTCGGGCTGTCAGCTGAGGCGGCTGCGCGAGACCTTCAGCACCACCGGCGAACGCCGCATCGTGCGCAGCACGTCGGCCAGGTGCACGCGGTCGCGCACGCTGATGAGCAGGCGCAGCTCGGTGGTCTCCTGGCTCGGCGTGGGGTCCATGTCGAGGTGGGTGATGTCGGCCTCGGCGCTGCTGACGGCCGAGGCCACCTGGGCCAGCACGCCCTTGCCGTTCTTCACCAGCACGTGCAGGTGCGTCTCGAAGGCGCGGGTCATTTCCTCGGCCCAGTCCACCTGCATCCAGCGTTCGCTGTCGCGTTCGAAGAGGCGCTTGCCGGTGGGGCAGTCGGCCGTGTGCACGAGCAGGCCTTCGCCGCGGCCCAGGTAGCCCACGATCTGGTCGCCCGGGATGGGGCGGCAACAAGGCGCGAACTGGATGGAAGCGCCCTCGCTGCCGTCGACCAGCACCTCGCCTTGCGTGGCGGTGCTGTCGTCCTGGCCGTAGCGGCCCAGCGTCAGCGTCACGGCGTCGGGGCGGATGCCGTGTTCGCCCATCATCTGCGCCAGACGCTTGGCCACGATGATGGCGATCTTGCGGCCCAGGCCGATGTCCACCATGAGATCGGTGCGGCTGCGGTTGCCGCTCCAGCGCGTGAGCTGCTGCCACAGGGCCACCGCCGCGGCGTCGGTGGGGTCGGCCGAGGGCATCTGCAGGCCTTCGGCGCGCAGGGCCTGGGCCAGCAGCTTCTCGCCGAGGGCGCGCGACTCCTCGGTCTCCATGTTCTTCAGGTGGTGGCGTATCTTGCTGCGCGCCCGGCCGGTGCGCACCATGCTCAGCCACGCCGGGTTGGGCTTGGCGCCCGGCGCGGTGATGATTTCCACCACGTCGCCGCTCTTGAGCTCGGTGCGCAAGGCCACCGGCTCGCCGTTGACCTTGGCGGCCACCGTGTGCTGCCCCACGTCGCTGTGGATGGCGTAGGCGAAGTCCACCGGCGTGGCGCCGCGCGGCAGCGCCAGGATCTTGCTGCGCGGCGTAAACACGTAGACGGCATCGGGGTAGAGGTCGATCTTCACGTGCTCCAGGAACTCGGCCGCGTCGCGCGTTTCGTCCTGGATGTCGAGCAGGCTCTGCAGCCACATCGAACTGAGCTTCTGGGCATCGACCGCCGCATGGCGCTTGTCGCCGGTCTTGTAGATCCAGTGCGCGGCGATGCCCTTTTCGGCCACCGCGTGCATGGCCTCGGTGCGCACCTGGAACTCGACCGCCGTGCCCAGCGGGCTGACCAGCGTGGTGTGCAGGCTCTGGTAGCCGTTGGCCTTGGGGATGGCGATGTAGTCCTTGAAGCGCCCCGGCACCGGCTTGTACAGCTGGTGCAGCACGCCCAGGGCCACATAACAGTCGGTGAGCGTGGGCACGACGATGCGGAAGCCGAAGATGTCGCTCACCTGCGCGAAGCCGGCGTGCTTCTCGCGCATCTTGGTGTAGATGCTGTATATCGTCTTCTCGCGGCCGCTTACCTCGACCCGTGTCTTCTGCTTCGTGAAGGCCTGCTGCACCTCGGTCTGCACACGTTCGACGATGTCGCGGCGGTGCCCGCGCGCGCGCTTCACCGCCTTGGCCAGCGCCGCATGGCGCCAGGGGTGCAGCATCTCGAAGCACAGCTCCTGCAGTTCGCGGTAGCTCTGGTTCAGGCCCAGGCGGTGGGCGATGGGGGCGTAGATGTCCAGCGTTTCGCGCGCGATGCGCTGGCGCTTGGCGGGGGCCATCGCACCCATGGTGCGCATGTTGTGCAGCCGATCGGCCAGCTTGATGAGGATGACGCGCACGTCGCGCGCCATGGCCAGCAGCATCTTGCGGAAGCTCTCGGCCTGGTTCTCCTCGCGCGTGTTGAACTGCAGCTTGTCGAGCTTGGTCAGGCCGTCCACGAGGTCGGCCGTGGGGGCGCCGAACTTCTCGATGAGCTCGGTCTTGGTGACGCCCTGGTCCTCGATGGTGTCGTGCATCAAGGCGGCCATGATGGCCTGGGCATCGAGCTTCCAGTCGGCACACAGGCCGGCCACCGCGATGGGGTGGGTGATGTAGGGCAGGCCGCTGGCGCGGAACTGGCCCAGGTGCGCCGCGTCAGCGAACTTGTAGGCCTCGCGCACCTGCTTCAGCTCGGCCTTGGACAGGTAGCCCAGCTTCTCGGTCAGCGCGGCGAAGGATGAAGCCTCTTCCACTGGGCCCGTCTGCACTTGCACCAGCGGGGCGCGCTGCAGCCCCTGCAGCGCAGCAGGCAAGAGTTCAGCGGCCAGTGAACGCAGGCTCATGACCCGAATTTAGCGTGCTTTGCCCGCACCCGAGCGCGCGCGGGAAATGCAAACGGGGCCCTGCTGTTCGAGCAGGGCCCCGTAGGGGGAGCAGGGCCGGCGCCGCGGGGCAGCGCCGTGGTGCAGGGCGGTGGTTCGCCCGGCTTAGACCGGCACCTTGCGCAGCATCTCGATGCCCACCTCGCCGGCGGCGATCTCGCGCAGCGCGGTCACGCCCGGCTTGTTCTTGGTCTCGATCTTGGGCGCGTGGCCCTGGCTCAGCATGCGCGCCCGGTAGGTGGCCGCCAGCACCAGCTGGAAGCGGTTGGGAATCTTGACGAGGCAGTCTTCAACGGTGATGCGGGCCATGGTTGCCTTCGGGGTGGAGCGGGGGGTGGGACCGGAGTTCGGAGGGTAGTGCTGACGGGTGACCCGGTTTCGTTCAGGCCAGACCCAGTGCTGCAAACACCTGCGAGCGGTTGCGCAGCTGCGCGGCGTACTTGAGGCGCTGGGAGTGGACGACCGTCTTCAGGTCGAAAAGCGCCGTCTCGAACAAGCTGTTGATGATAACAAAGTCGAAGTGGCGGGCCTGTGCCACCTCGGTGCGGCCGTTGGCCATGCGCGTGGCGATGACCTCGGGGGTGTCTTCGCCACGGCGGTTCAGGCGCTGCATCAGCTCTTCCCAGCTGGGCGGCAGGATGAAGATCAGCACGGCATGCGGGAAGAGCCGCTTGATCTGCAGCGCGCCCTGCCAGTCGATCTCCAGCACCACGTCTTCGCCCTGCTGCAGGCGTGCCTCGATGGCCTTGCGGCTGGTGCCGTACATGTTGCCGTGCACTTCGGCGTGCTCGAAGAACTCGCCGCGCGCCACCATGGCGCGGAACTCGGTTTCGTCGATGAAGTGGTACTCGCGGCCGTTCACCTCCTGCCCGCGGGGGCGGCGCGTGGTGTGGCTGACCGACACGGCCAGCCGCGCATCCAGTTCCAGCAGCGCCTTCACGAGGCTCGACTTGCCCGTGCCGCTGGGTGCGGCGACGCAGAAAAGATTGCCTGGGGTTTCCATCCCGGGATTTTCCCTCAGGCGCGGCGGCCGGGTTTCTCCCCCTGCGTGCGTGGCTTGTGGATGGCGTGCTTTTTGCCTATCGTGAACTTTTCCAGTTAGCTCAGGAGGGCAGTTTGAAGATCACCCCGAAAGCAGCCGCGTGCGGCCTGGCCTTACTGCTGGCCGCCTCTGGCGCCGCGCAGGCCCAGGTGGCCCTGGCCGAAGGTTTCAACGACGTTCCTGCGCTCGCAGGCGCCGGCTGGACTTTTCTGAACACCAGCACCACGCCAGGCACCAACTGGTTCCAGGGCAATGCCGGCATCTTCGCCGCGGCCAGCGGCCCGGCCGATGCCTACGTGGCCTCGAACTTCCTCGGCAACAACGGCCTCACCGGTGCCGTGAGCACCTGGCTCATCACGCCCCAATTGGTGCTGGATTCGACCAGCGTGGTGTCCTTCGTGGTGCAGGTGGGCGGGGAAGGCTTCCTCGACACCCTGCAGGTGCTGCTCAGCACCACGGGCACCGCACCGGCCGACTTCTCGCCCATCGGGAGCTTCAGCGCCAGCACCAATGCCGGCTGGGTGCCGCTGAGCTTCCCGACGCTGCTGACCAGCACCACGCCCGCCTACGTGGCGCTGCGCTACGTCGTCGACGATGTCACCGTGAACGGCAACTACCTCGGGGTGGACAACCTCGTCGTCACCGCCGTGCCGGAACCCGTTTCCGCGCTGCTCTTCGGTCTGGGCCTGGCGGGCCTGGCCGGTGTGCAGGCGCGCCGCCGTCTTGCTGTCTGAAGGAGAACACCGCCATGAAGATGCTCCAACAACCGCTGCGCCTGGCCGTGCTGGGCGTGCTGGCCCTGGGCCTGCTGGCCAGTGCCCACGCCCAGCGCGTGGTGCGTGATGCCGTCACCGGGCAACTGCGCCCGCTCACCGCCACCGAAGCCAAGCAACTGGAAGACCTGGACCGCGCCATGCGCAACCGCGTGCCGCGCGGACTGCTCACCGGCACGCCCAACCCGCAGCCCGTGCGCATGCCCGATGGCTCTGATTTCCTGGAGAGCACCGACGCCGACCTGAACTACTCGGTGGTCGTGCGCAGCCCCAGCGGCCGCCTGGTGCACACCTGCGTGAGCAACCCGGAAATCGCCGAACGCATGGCCCGCGGCAAGCTGCCGGCCTTCGCCCGCAACTACATGGAGCGTCTGAATGATGAGCGCTGATCGCCTGGCCCCCCTGGCTGTTGCAGCCGCTGCCCTCCGGCCGCTGGCGGCCTCTCTGGCCCTGCTGGCCGCCCTGGCGGCCCCGCAGGCCTTTGCGGCCGCCAACATCGTGGTGAACTTCACCAACACCGGCACCGTGGGCTACAACGACCCCACGCCCGCCACGCCCGTGGGCGGCAACCCCGGCACCACGCTCGGTGAGCAGCGCCGCATCGCCACCCAGCACGCGGCGAACCTGTGGGCGGCCACGCTCACCAGCGACGCCACCATCCGCATCAACGCGCAGTTCACGGCGCAGGCCTGCACCGAAACCGGCGCCACGCTGGGCAGCGCCGGCCCCATCGGCAACTTCCGCAACTTCCCCGAGGCGCCATTCCAGGACACCTGGTACCCCTCGGCCCTGCGCAACAAGCTGGCGGGCAATGAAGCGCAGCCAGGCGCCGCCCAGCTGCAGATCAACTTCAACGTCAACCTGGGCACCCCGGGCTGCCTGTCGGCCAGCCCCTGGTACTTCGGCATCGACAACAACCCGCCGCCGGGTGCCATCAACCTGGTGGTGGTGCTGCTGCACGAGTTCGGCCACGGCCTGGGCTTCACCGTCGGGCCCACCAACGGCCAGACCGGGGCGCGCAATTCGGGCAGCCCGTCGATCTGGGAACGCTTCATGGTCGACAACCAGACCGGCCTGAGCTGGTTCCAGATGACCACCAACGCCGAGCGCGCTGCTTCGGCCATCGGCATCAACCGCCTGGTGTGGGCGGGCACCAACGTCACCAATGCCGTGCCTTCGGTGCTGCGCCAGGGCATCGCCACGGCCACCATCACCGGCCCGGCGGTGCGCTCGCCCTTGACGGTGAACGTGGGCGAGGCCTCGTTCGGCCCCGCCATCACGGCCGCCGGCGTGACGGCCGAAGTGGCCCCCGTGGTGGACCAGCCTGACGGCACCGGCCTGGCCTGCACGCCGCTGTCGGCGTTCAACGCACGCGCCGTGCAGGGCAAGATTGCCCTGGTCGACCGTGGCGTCTGCAACTTCATCGTGAAGACGGCGAACCTGCAGGCCGCGGGTGCCGTGGGCATGCTGGTGGTCGACAACGTGGCCTCGCTGTTGCCGCCCAACGTGGGTGGTGTGAACCCGGCTGCCAACATCATCAGCGCCAGCGTGCGCCAGGTGGACGGCAACTTCATCAAGGAGCAGCTCAAGCGCCGCTCGCGCACGTCCACCGGCGTGTTCGTCACGCTGGCGCTCACCGGCACGCAGTACGCCGGTGCCGATGCCCTGGGCCGCATCAAGCTGTTCACGCCCAACCCCTTCCAGGGCGGCTCATCGGTCTCGCACTTCGACGTGACGGCCTTCCGCCACCAGCTGATGGAGCCCGCCATCAACGGCGACCTCACGCAAAGCGTGCTGCCGCCGCAGGACCTGACCTTCCGCCTGTTCCAGGACATCGGCTGGTAAGGGCCCTGGCCTGCAGTCTCAAGAACCCCGCTTCGGTGGGGTTCTTTTTTTCATGCTCCCCGCCCAAGCGGGGTTCATTCATTTCAGCCCCGGTTCTCGAACACGCCCAGCTTCTTGTGCAGCGGCGTTTCGTCGGCGATGAAGAGAAAAGCCGGCAGCTCGGCCGAGCGGTTGCTCAGCGTCACTTCGGTATAGCCGGGCGCGCAGCAGGTGTCGGCTTCTGCCAGCGCAAAGGGCTGCTCGCCGATGACGACATCGGCTGCACCTTCGATGAGGTGCAGCACCATCGCAGGTGAACGCACGGGTAGCCGCAGGCGCTGGCCGGGCCGCAGCATCTGCGCGTAGCAGCCCAGGATGGGCTGCACGTCACCGCCGGTTTCGGGGTTGGTGTAGGTCACCTGCACGCTGGCTTGGCCCGGCCGGTTCGTGGCCAGCGCCAGCAACGCCGCACGCACCTGGGCCCAGGGGTAGCGCAGCATCGGCTGGGGGCGGGCGGCGCGTTCGAAGTCGACCGAAGGCACGAGGCCGCCCTGGGCGTACAGCTGCTCGCCGTGCTCGGGCACCACGCCCTGGCGCGGCCCGTTCACGTGGTAGCTGGCTTCCAGGTAATGCACCAGCGGCAGGTCCAGCACGTCCAGCCACACCACCGGTGCTGGGCCCTCGTGGGCGTGTTCGTGCCACTGCCCGGTGGGGGTGAGGATGAGGTCGCCACGCTCCATCACGCACTGTTCGCCGGCCACCGTGGTGGTGGCGCCCTGGCCTTCGACGATCAGGCGCACGGCGTTCGGCGTGTGCCGGTGCGCCGGGGCCCATTCGCCGGGCAGCAGCAGCTGCATGCCGAGGTAGATGGCGGCGGTGGCCTGCAGGCTTTCGGGCCCGTGGCCGGGGTTGGCCAGCACCAGCACGCGGCGCTCGGCCTTGTCGATGGGCGTCAGCTCGCCGGCCTGCATCAACAGCGGGCGGATGGCGGCGTAGGGCCAGCACGCCGCCTGGGTCTTGCGCGTGGGCACCCCCGGCGGCAGCAAGGCGCGCAGCGAGGGCCACAGCGGCACCAGGCTGTGCCGCGCCAGGGGCTCGAGGTAAGGCGGGGGCAGGTCTTCGAGGCGGCTGAGGTCGTTCATGGCTGGTTCCGGCGGACCTGTTCGAAGCCTTCAGCGGCGGGCCGGGCTCACTCGATGTTCTGCACCTGCTCGCGCATCTGCTCGATCGCCACCTTCATCTCCACCGACAGGTTGGTGAGCTCCAGCGCCGCGCTCTTGCTGCCCAGGGTGTTCGCCTCGCGCTGCAGTTCCTGAATCAGGAATTCGAGCCGCTTGCCCAGTTCACCGCCGGTCTTCAGCAGGCGTTCGATCTCGTCCAGGTGGGAAGCCAGGCGGCCCAGTTCCTCGGCCACGTCGATGCGGATGGCGAAGGCCGCGGCCTCGGCCATGGCGCGCTCGTGCAGGCTTTGCGCGGGGATGGCGGCACCGGCCTGCACCGTGGCCAGGGCCTCGTTCCAGCGTTCCAGGAAGCGCGCCTGCTGGCGCTGCACCACCTGGGGCAGCAGCGGAGCGGCCAGGGCCGCGAGTTCACGCAGACGCGCCACGCGTTCCAGCAGGATGGCGGCCAGCCGCGCCCCTTCGCGGGCGCGGGCTTCGCGCAGGCCTTCGATGCAGCGGCGCGCAGCGTCCAGCGCCGGTTCATCCAGCTTGGCCACGGCCACCGCGCCCTTGCACCAGTGCAGCACCTCGTTCACGGTGAGCGGGCGGGCCGTCGGCAGCCAGCCTTGCACGGCGCCCTGCTGGTAGGCCAGGCGGTTGAGCTGCTCGCTGCTGGGCATGGGCACGGCGCCGTCCACCTCGCGGCTGGTGGCCACGCGCAGTTCGATCTTGCCGCGGCGGAAGGCGCCCGTCAGCATCTCGCGCAAGGCCGGTTCCAGGCCGCGCAGCTCGTCGGGCAGGCGCAGAGCGAGGTCGAGAAAACGCCCGTTCACCGAGCGGGCTTCCACCGACACCGTGGCCGCGCCGGGCGCCGCAGCCATGGCGGCGCCCTCGTTGGTTTCACCGCCAGCCGCAGCCGCGTTGGCGTAACCCGTCATGCTATAAACAGCCACTCTTTTCGCCCCAGAAGTCACGACCGATTATGTCCAAGCCCAAACCAGCGCCGTTGCCCTCGGGCACCGTGGTAGGGGGCTACTCGATCGTCAAGAAACTGGCTGCCGGCGGTTTCGGCGTGGTGTACCTGGCCGAGGGCGAAAAACAGCAGCTGGTGGCCATCAAGGAGTACCTGCCCGCCAGCCTGGCCGAGCGCTCCGCAGGCGAGCTGACGCCCCGGGTGAAGCCTGACAAGCAGCCGCTGTACCGCCTGGGCCTGAAGAGCTTCTTCGAAGAAGGCCGCAGCCTGGCACAGATCAGCCACCCCAGCGTGGTGAGTGTGCTGAACTTCTTCCGCGAGAACGAAACCGTCTACATGGTGATGAACTACCTGCAGGGCGACACCCTGCAGGACTTCATCGTCACCGCGCGCGATCTCAAGCGTGACAAGGTGTTCCGCGAAAGCACCATCCGCAGCCTGTTCGACGAGATCCTGCGCGGCTTGCGCATCGTGCACCAGCACAAGATGCTGCACCTGGACATCAAGCCGGCCAACATCTTCGTCACCAACGACAACAAGGCCGTGATGCTGGACTTCGGCGCCGCGCGCGAGGTGCTGAGCAAAGAAGGCAACTTCATCCGCCCGATGTACACGCCGGGCTTCGCCGCCCCCGAGATGTACCGCCGCGACGGCACGCTGGGCCCCTGGACCGACATCTACGCCATCGGCGCCTGCATCTATGCCTGCATGCAGGGCTACCCGCCCAATGACGCGCCGCAGCGCATCGAAAAAGACCGCCTCGCGCTCAGCCTGAGCCGGCTGCGCAACGTCTACTCCGACAACCTCATCGAGGTCACGGAATGGTGCATGAGCCTCGACCCTCTGAGCCGTCCGCAAAGCGTGTTTGCGTTGCAGAAGGAACTGGCGCGCGAGACCGAGCGCCGCTACACCAAGCTGAGCTTCGGTGAACGGCTGAAGCTGCAGATCGAAACCCTGAAGACCGGCCAGAAGGCCTGAAGGCCGGGCCATGCAATTCAGCGTCTACCAGGTCAGCCGCAAGGGCGGCCGCGAGAAGAACGAAGACCGCATGGGCTACTGCTACACGCGGGATGCCGGGCTCTTCGCGCTAGCCGACGGCATGGGTGGCCACCCCGAGGGCGAGGTGGCCAGCCAGCTGGCGCTGCAAACCATGTCGGCGATGTTCCAGCGCGAGGCCAAGCCGAAGCTGGCCGACCCGCTGCGCTTTCTGCAGGAAGCCATCATCGCCGGCCACCACCAGCTGCTGCGCTACGCCACCGAACGCGCGCTGATGGACACGCCGCGCACCACCATCGTGGCCTGCGTGCTGCAGGGCAAGCAGGCCTTCTGGGCGCATTGCGGCGATTCGCGCCTCTACCTCGTGCGCGGCGACAAGCTCGTGGCGCGCACGCGCGACCACAGCTACTCGGAGCTGCAGGAAACGCTCTCGCACGTGGTGCCCATGGGCGACCGCGTCAACCGCAACGTGCTCTTCACTTGCCTGGGCAGCCCGGGCAAACCGGTGGTGGACACCGCCGGCCCGCTGGTGGTGCACCCTGGCGACCGCGTCATGCTCTGCAGCGACGGCCTGTGGGGCGCGCTGCCTGACAGCATCATCACCGAGGTGCTGACGCAGCGGCAGATCTCCGACGCCGTGCCCGAACTGGTGGAACGCGCGCTGCGCGAAACCGGCGACAAGAGCGACAACGTCACCGTGCTGGCCGTCGAGTGGGAGGCCGCCGAAGACACCGACAGCAAGGGCGCCATCAGCACCTTGTCGCTGGGCGACGAGGTGTTCGCCTCCACCATCCAGGCCAGCCTGGCCACCGATGGCGGGCTGGATGAACTGGACGAAGCCGAGATCGAGCGCAGCATTCGCGAGATCAACGAAGCCATTCAGCGTTCTTCACAGAAGCGGCGCTGAGCCCTGCCTGCCCCAGGCCGCGCCGCTGCTGGCGCGGCCTCTTTGTTTCTGCTGCTAGGAATTGCCATGAGCTTTGAACGTTCTGCCGGCCGCCGTGCCGACGCGCTGCGCCCCGTTCGACTGCAGCGCCACTACACCAAACACGCCGAAGGCTCGGTGCTGGTGTGTTTCGGCGACACCCAGGTGCTCTGCACCGCTTCGGTGGAAGAGAAGGTGCCGCCCTTCAAGCGCGGCAGCGGCGAGGGCTGGCTCACAGCCGAGTACGGCATGCTGCCGCGCGCCACCCACACGCGCAGCGAGCGCGAGGCCGCCAAGGGCAAGCAGAGCGGGCGCACGCAGGAAATCCAGCGCCTCATCGGCCGCAGCCTGCGCAGCGTCTTCGACCTGAAGGCCTTGGGCGAGCGCACCATCAGCCTCGATTGCGACGTGCTGCAGGCCGATGGCGGCACGCGCACAGCCGCCATCACCGGCGCCTTCGTGGCCGCGCACGATGCCGTGTCGGTGCTGCTGGCCCGGGGCCAGCTGGCCGCCAGCCCGCTGCGCGACTTCGTTGCCGCCATCTCGGTGGGCGTGGTGCAGGGCGTGCCCTTGCTCGACCTGGAGTACACCGAAGACTCGGCCTGCGACACCGACATGAACGTGGTGATGACGGGCAGCGGCGGCTTCGTCGAGGTGCAGGGCACGGCCGAAGGCGCGCCTTTCTCGCGCGCCGAGATGGACCAGCTGCTGGCCCTGGCCGGCCAGGGCATAGCCGAACTGGTGGCGCTGCAGAAGCAGGCGCTGGGCCTGGCGTGAGGCCCGGTGAAGCGGTGCCTGGCCCGGGTAGCAGCCTGCGCCTCGTGCTGGCATCGAACAACGCGAAGAAGCTCAGCGAGCTGCAGGCCTTGCTGACCGGGCTGCCGGTGGCCCTGGTCACGCAGGGCAGCCTGGGCGTGACCGAGGCCGAAGAGCCGCACATCACCTTCATCGAGAACGCGCTGGCCAAGGCGCGGCATGCCGCTGCGGCCACGGGCTGCGCGGCGCTGGCCGATGACTCGGGCGTGTGTGTCGATGCGCTCGGCGGCGCGCCCGGGGTCATCTCGGCGCACTACGGCGGCGAAGTGCCGGCCGAAGGCGAACGCGAAGCCCGCCGCCGCCTGCAGGACGCGGCCAACAATCAGCGCCTGCTGCGCGAGCTGCAGGGCGCAACAGACCGCCGCGCGCACTTCGTCTGCACGCTGGTGGCGGTGCGGCATGCCGAAGACCCCCAACCCCTGGTGGCCGTGGGCCGCTGGCTGGGGCAGATGCTCGAAGCCCCGCGTGGCACTGGCGGCTTCGGCTACGACCCGCTGATGTTCATACCCGAGCAAGGGCTCACAGTGGCCGAGATGGACGCCGCGCTGAAGAACACGCTCAGCCACCGCGCACGGGCCGCCGCACAGCTGCGCGGCCTGCTGCAAGAGGTGTGGCGGCTTTGATTCCCATCGTGCCGGCCCCGCCAGCCTTGCCAGGCAGCGAAGCGCCTGCGGTGCAGCAGGCGGCGCAGCACTACCTGCGCCCGGGCACTTTGCAGCTGGGGGCCTTGCCGCCGCTGTCGCTGTACGTGCACCTGCCCTGGTGTCTGAAGAAGTGCCCGTACTGCGATTTCAACTCGCACGAGTCGTCTGGTGCGGTGCCCGAGGCGCGCTACATCGAAGCGCTGCTGGCCGACCTGGAAAGCGCGCTGCCGCTGGTGTGGGGTCGGCGCGTGCACAGCGTCTTCATCGGCGGCGGCACACCCAGCCTGTTCGCCCCTGAAAGCATCGACCGCCTGCTCGGCGGCATCCGCGCCCGCCTGCCGCTGGAGCCTGGCCTGGAAGTGACGTTGGAAGCCAACCCCGGCACCTTCGAGCGTGAACGCTTCAAGGCCTTCCGCGGCGCGGGCGTGACGCGCCTGTCCGTCGGCGTGCAGAGCTTCGACGACGGCATGCTCGCGCGCATCGGCCGCGTGCACGACGGCGCCCAGGCGCGTGCCGCGGTGGAAGAAGCACGCTCCTCCTTCGACACCTTCAACATCGACCTGATGTACGCGCTGCCCGGCCAGACGATGGCTGAACTGGCCAGCGACCTGGGCACCGCGCTGGCCTTCCAGCCCCCGCACCTGAGCATCTACCACCTGACGGTGGAGCCCAACACCGTCTTCGCCAACCGGCCGCCAGTGCTGCCCGATGACGACCTGGCCAGCGACATGCTCGACCTCATCACCGAGCGCACGGCCGCACAAGGCCTGCAGCGCTACGAGGTGAGCGCCTTCGCCCAGGCGGGCCACCGCTGCGCGCACAACCTGAACTACTGGCAGTTCGGTGATTACCTGGGCATCGGCGCCGGCGCGCACGGCAAGCTGAGTTTTCCGCAACGCGTGCTGCGCCAGGTGCGCTGGCGCGAGCCGCAGCTGTACCTGCAGCACGCGCTGGCGGGCCGGGCGGTGAGCAATGAACACGAGGTGAAGCGCCGCGACCTGCCCTTCGAGTTCATGCTCAACGCGTTGCGCCTGCGCGAAGGTTTCGAGCTGGCGCGCTTCGGTGAACGCACGGGTCTGCCGCTCTCGGCCGTGCTGCCGCGCCTGCAGCAGGCGCAGCAGCGCGGGCTGCTGCTGCACGAAGAAGCGGGCGGGGTGTGGCGGCCCAGCGAGCGTGGGTTCGACTTTCTCTCCGACCTGCAGGAGATCTTCCTGCCGCCGGCGGCAGAGCCGTCTGCCGGCTGAACGCGAGGCCTAGACGCGCGAGGTCGCCAGGCCGGCGTTGGCGCGCAGCCATTCGATGAGGCGGGGCGCAATCTGCGTGAGCGGCAGCACCTCGTGCGCCGCACCGTGCGCAATAGCTTCGCGCGGCATGCCGAACACCACACAGCTGTTTTCGTCCTGCACCAGGTTGAAGCTGCCGGCGTCGCGCATCGTGCGCATGGCCTTGGCGCCATCGGCGCCCATGCCGGTGAGCATCACTGCCAGCGCGTTGCGGCCCACCACGCGTGCGGCGCTTTCGAACAGCACTTCCACGCTGGGCTTGTGGCGGTTCACGGGCTCGCCGTCCTGCACACGCGCCACGTAGTTCGCGCCCGAGCGTTCCACCGAGAGGTGGAAGCCGCCCGGTGCGATGTAGGCATGGCCCGGCAGCACGCGCTCGCCGTCCTGCGCCTCGGCCACGCGGATGCGGCACAGACTGTTCAGGCGCGCGGCGTAGCTCTTGGTGAATCCCGGCGGCATGTGCTGGGTGATCATCACTGCCGGGCTGTCGGCGGGTAGGTTCACCAGCACCTCGCGCGTGGCTTCCGTGCCGCCGGTGGAGGCGCCGATGAAGATGATCTTTTCGGTGCTCAGCCGGCCCAGCGAGGCCATGGTCACGGGCTTGGCCGGCGCAGCGGGTGTGCCGGCGGCGGGCGCGGCCAGGCGGTGCACGCGGGCCTTGGCCGCGGTGCGTATCTTGTCGGTGATGTCGGCGCCCAGCTGGCGCAGCCCGTCGGCCACGCCGATCTTGGGCTTGGCCACGAAGTCCACCGCGCCCAGCTCCAGCGCCTTCATCGTCACGTCGGCGCCGCGTTCGGTGAGCGTGCTCACCATCACCACGGGCATGGGGCGCAGGCGCATCAGGCGGCTGAGGAAATCGATGCCGTCCATGCGCGGCATCTCGATGTCCAGCGTGATGACGTCGGGGTTCAGGTTGCGGATCATCTCGCGCGCCACCAGCGGGTCGGCGGCGGCGCCGATGCACATCATGTCAGGCTGGCGGTCGATGATCTCGGCCAGCAGGCCACGCACCAGGGCTGAATCGTCGACGACGACCACACGGATCTTGCTGCTCATTGGGTGGTCTCGCTTCTGCGGCGCCGGCGGCGCTTCTTGTTTGTGAATGGTCAGAACAGGTCGACGCTGCCGCCGCCGCTGCTGGCCGGTGCGGCCTTCGTGGCGGCTGCGCGCTCCTGCGCTGCCAGGGCTTCGGTGTTGGCCGAGGCCAGGCGCTTGACCATGGCCTTGCCGCTGGCGGGCAGGAAGCACACCTTGCGCGGGTAGATGTCCATCACGTCCTTGCTCACCACGGTGATGCGCTCGGTGCGCAGGTAGTCGAGCACGAACTTCGTGTTGCGTTCACCGACGTTGATGGTGTTCATGCCGCTGATGACGGCGCCACCGCCGAAGACCTTGGCCTCCATCGTGCTGCGCGTGGCGCCGCGCTTGACCATCTCGCCGATCAGCAGGTCCATCGCGAAGCTGCCGTAGCGGCCGCTGTCGGCGCCACCGCCGCCCTGGCCGGTGTCGGGCAACAGGAAGTGGTTCATGCCGCCGACGCGCTTTTCGCGGTCCCACAGGCAGGCCGCGATGCACGAGCCCAGGGTCGTCATCACCAGCAGGTCTTCGTCGGCGACGAAGAACTCGCCGGGCAGCACCTTCACCGCATCGTTGCGGAAATGCGCGTCGTAGAAGAAGAACGAGGCCTCGCCCGTCTTGCGCGGGGCGGCCTTCAGCCGGTCCAGGCGGCTGGGAACGGCCCGCGGCAGCGGGGCCGGCGGTGTTGCGGCGTAGGAGATGGAAGCCATTGGGCTGGATATCGGCGGGCGCTGCATGGTCTTGAGGCCGGCGGGGCAGGGCGGCCGTTCAGACGCGCTCGTAGATGGTCTTGCCGCGCAGGCGGAAGAGGTCGCGCGCGTCGGTGAAGTTCTCCGAATGGCCCACGTAGAGCAGGGCGCCGGGCTTCATCTGGGCGTGCGTGCGCTCCAGCACCTTGCGCTGGGTCGGGTTGTCGAAATAGATCATCACGTTGCGGCAGAACACCAGGTCGAAGGGTTCGCCCAGCGCGGCCCAGCTGGGGCTCATCAGGTTGAAGGCGCGGAACTCGATCAGCCGCGACAGCTCGGGCTTGACGCGGATGCTGCCGGCGTTGGCCCCGGTGCCGCGCATGAAGTGGCGCTTCAGGCGTTCCGGGCTGAGGCCGCGTGCATCGGCGCTATAGACGCCGCGCTGCGCGGTGGCCAGCACCTTGGTGTCGATGTCGCTGCACACCAGCTTCACCTGGGCCGAGGGGCCCAGGGTCTCCACCACCGTCATCGCCAGCGAATAGGGCTCTTCGCCGGTGGAAGCGGCGTTGCACCAGATGCGCATGGGTCGGGCCGCACGGGCGCGCAGGTCTTCCACCAGCGCGTGGAAGTGGTGCTCTTCACGGAAGAAGGCGGTGAGGTTGGTGGTGAGGCAGTTCACGAACTCCTGCCACTCGGCCTCGGCTTCGGGGCCGCTGGCGCGTTCCAGCCACTGCAGGTATTCGGCGAAACCGCCGTGGCGGGTTTCGCGCAGCCGGCGCGACAGGCGGCTGTACACCATGGCCTGCTTGCCGGCGTGCAGGCTGATGCCGGCGCGCTGGTAGATGAGCTGGCGCACGCGTTCGAAGTCGGCGGGGGTGAGCGTGAATTCCTGCTCTGAGGCAGGTACCGCAGGGGGCACGATGGCAGCTGGCATGGGGGCGGCTCGCTTGGGGGCAGGGGGCAAGTGCAGGGGGTTGAAGCAGCGCTGCAGGCACAGGCACATCACGCCGGCAGGCCTGCAAAGCCCGAGAACAACGGGCCGAGTCTGGCGTCCTTGCCCTCCGGGCCAAGGCGCGATATGCGGCCTGCACACCCGGCATTTCCAAGCCATGCCGGGGCCGCTGCCACTGCTAGACTGCAGCGGCCGACGGGCCTGCCCCTCAGGCGCCCCCCGCCCGAGCCGCCAGCCCACCCCGCCTGCATCGTCTGCACTTGGACCCCCTGCCGACCACGCCCGCCCCGAGCCCGGCCCCGGCCGGCCCCGGCGCGCCGTCGCCCCTGCCGATGCCCGTACACCCACCCACGCCGGCCCCCGCGCTGCGCATGGAGCAGGCGCTGCAGCTGCTGGCCCACAGCGGCCTACCCATGCCCCCCGGCGAACCGGGCAGCACCGGCTGGCTGCAGGCCGTGGTGGACGCGCTGGTCGAGCTGTCCAGCCGCGATGCGCTCACCGGCCTGGCCAACCGCCGCGCCTTCGAGCTGGCGCTGTCGCGTGAAATCGACCGCGTGGCGCGCAGCGGCGAGCCGGCGCTGCTGCTCACGCTGGACATCGACCACTTCAAGCGCGTCAACGACACCTGGGGCCACAACGCCGGCGACAGCGTGCTGCGCGCGGTGGCCGCCGCCCTCATCGACAGCGTGCGCCCCATGGACTTGGTGGCGCGCGTGGGTGGCGAAGAGTTCGCCATCATCCTGCCCAATTGCGCCAGCGCCTTCGGCGAAACCGTGGCCGAGCGCGTGCGCCGCCGCGTCGAGCGCATGCCGGTGGCGGTGACGCCAGGCCAGCAGATCGCCTGCACCGTGAGCATCGGCGGTGCGTTTGCGCCGCAGTGGGTGCGCTCCACGGCCGCGCTGTGGGTCGAGCGCGCCGACCAGCAGCTCTACATGGCCAAGGCCCAGGGCCGCAACCTGGTGCGGCTGGAGCCCACGGCGGTGTCGGTGGTCAGCAATGAAGAGCGGCGCCTGCTCTTCGAGACCTTCCAGTTCCAGGACCACGAATGACGATCACCGCCATCACCAGCGGCAAGGGGGGCGTGGGCAAGACCTTCGTCTCGGCCAACCTCGCGGCCGCCCTGGCCCGCAACGGCCGCCGCGTGCTGGTGCTGGACGCCGACCTCGGCCTGGCCAACCTGGACGTGATGCTGAACCTGTACCCGAAGATCACGCTGCACGACGTCTTCACCGGCAAGCACAGCCTGCCCGAGGCCATCGTGCAGGTGGCCAGCGGCTTCTGGGTGCTGCTGGCCGGCTCGGGCATGGTCGAGTATTCGCGCATGACGCCCGAGATCCGCGAGCAGCTGCAGAAGGTCATCAGCGACATCGAACCCCGCTTCGACCACGTGCTGCTGGACACCGGCGCCGGCATCAGCGACGTGGTGCTCTACACCGTGAGCCTGGCGCGCCACGTGCTGGTGGTGGTGACGCCCGAGCCCACCTCGCTGACCGACGCCTACGCCACCATCAAGGTGCTGGCGCAGACGCAGGGCCGCCGCCGCTTCGAGCTGGTGGTGAACCAGACGCGCAAGATGGGCGAGGGCCGCGCCGTGCGCCAGCAGCTGCAGCAGGTGGTGGACCGCTACGTGAACCCGGGCCTGGATGCCCCGGTGCGGCTGGAACTGCTGGGCGAGGTGCCGCAGGACAGCGCGGTGCGCGAATCGATCCTGCGCCGCCAGCTGCTGCAAGAGCTGATGCCCGGCGCGCCGGCAGCGGTGGCCGTCTCGGCCGTGGCCGGCAAGCTGATGGACCTGTAGGGCGGCCATGGGTGCTGATGACCCCGGCGCGCAGACACCTGCCACGGTGTCCGCCGCGGCCACGCCTTACGCCCGCCTGGGCGGCGAAGCCGGCGTGCGTGCGCTGGTGGACCGCTTCTACGACCTGATGGACCTGGAGCCGCCCTACGCGGCCTTGCGCGCCCTCCACCCGGCTGCGCTGGACGGCAGCCGCGACAAGCTGCACTGGTTTCTGTGCGGCTGGCTGGGCGGCCCTGATCTCTACATCGAACGTTTCGGCCACCCGCGCCTGCGTGCGCGCCACATGCCCTACCGCATCGGCATTGCCGAACGCGACCAGTGGATGGCCTGCATGATGCAAGCCCTGCAAGAGCGCGAGGTGGAAGCGGGCCTGGCGCAGCGCCTCACCGAGGCCTTCTTCGGCACCGCCGACTGGATGCGGAACCGCTGATGGCGGAAACGCCCAGGCCAGCGCCGGGGCCGGCGCTGGGCCCGGCCTAGTTCGGCACCAGGCGCCAGATCTCGTCGCCGCCGCTCTTGCCGTCGGTCAGCACCCACAGCGCGCCGTCGGGGCCGGTTTCCACGTGGCGCAGGCGCTCGTTCAAGGTGTCGAGGATGCGCGTGGTGGTGGTGCCCGCCGCCAGGCCCGTGCCGGCGCTGTCCAGGCGCAGGATTTCCAGGCGCCGGCCCGAGAGCAGGGCCACGGCCAGGGCGCCGTTCCAGTCGCGCCAGGCCGGCCCGTTGACGAAGCCGCAGCCCGACATGCCGAACGAGGCCCCGCCGGTGCTCCAGGCCGGGCGCAGCGCGGCCGGGTAGCGCGCGGTGTCGGTCATGTTCGAGCCGTTGTAGCCGCAGTAGCTGTTGCCCGAGCCATCGGGGCAGCGCGCCGGGTTGCCGGTGGGGCGGGGGTCCCAGCCGCCGTTGCCGCCGGCCGTGAGCGGCGTGACCTCGTCGTTGTTGCCCGGCCCGTGTTCGCAGAGGAAGGGCCGGCCTGGGGTGGCGCTGCCGGCGGGCCGGAAGGCCAGGCCCTGCGGGTTGCGGTGGCCCAGCGTGAAGATGCGGGCGTCGGCCCCGGCCGGCGGGTTGTTGCCCGGCGCGGCCTGGCCGTCGCGGGTGACGCGCAGCACCTTGCCGCCCAGGCCGGCCAGTTCCTGCGGCACGGTGCCGCTGCGGTTGTCGCCCGTGCTGGCGTAGAGCCAGCCGTCGGGGCCGAAGCGCAGGCGCCCGCCGGAGTGCGCGCCGCCGCTGTAGCGGATGCCGGTGACGATGTCGACCCGGTTGCTCACGCTGCTGTAGTCGGCACTGACGACGAAGCGCACGATGCGGTTGTCGGTGGCCCCGCCGGCGTTGCTGGCCATGTAGACGTAGATGCTGCGGTTACTGGCGAATTCGGGGTCCAGCGCCACGCCCAGCATGCCGCTCTGGTCTTGCGCCACGAAGTCGGTGGGCCTGAAGACCAGGCGCGTGCTGCCCGAGGGCAGGCGCACGCTCAGGCCGCGGCTGCGCTCGGTGTAGAGCACCGCGCCGTCGGGGGCGAAGGCCAGGTCCCAGGGCGCGCTGAGGCCACCCACCCACACGCTGCGCGTGAACGTGGGCGCACCGCTGGCCAGGGCCGTGGCGCTGAAGGTGGCCGGCGCAAAGCCGGTGGCGCTGGCCTGCACCGTTTGCGTGCCGGCGCCCGGGCCCAGCGTCCAGCGGCCGGCGCTGGCCAGGCCGTTGGCGTCGCTGATGACATTCACGGTGCTGGCGGTCTGCAGGTTGCCACCCCCGGCCGTGACGGCGAAGCTCACGGTCACGCCCGCCAGCGGCGCGCCGCCGGCCGAGAGCACGCGCACGGCCGGCGCCACCGCCACCGCGCCACCGCTGCTGGCGGTTTGCCCGTCGCTGCCCGCCGCGCGTTCCAGCACGCCGTTGCCGGGCGTGGGCGCGGCCATGGCGGTGAAGGTGACCTCGGGCAGGCCGGGCGAGCGGGCGCTGAGGCGCTGCTCGCCCACCGTGTTGCCCAGGGTCCAGCCGCCGGCCGTGGCCACGCCCGCCGCGTTGGTGGTGGCGGTGGCCCCGCTGACGCTGCCGCCGCCGCTGACCACCGAAAACGTCACCACCACGCCCGGCACGGCCGCGCCTTCGCGCGTGCCCACGCGCACGGCCGGCGGCGTGGGCACGGCCGTGTTCACGGTGCCGTTCTGCGTGGCGCCCGCCTGCGCGGTGATGCTGGTGGGGGTGAGATCGGGCGGTGCGGCATCGCCGCCGCCTCCGCCGCCGCAGCCGGCGACCAGCAGGCCGAGCAAGGCCGGCAGCAGGCACCTGCGCAGACCGGCCCGTGTCTTGGCGAAGGGTCGCGCCGAGACTCGGCTGTCGGCCGACAGGGGCCCGATGGGCCTCGGGCCCGCATGCAGTGGAGTGGGTGATGCCAAGGCGTGTCTCCGACCGGAACTCGGTGCGCGGATGTTCGCCGCCCGCCCGGCCGGGGCAGCGTGCAGACTGCACCTGCCCAGGCAAAGCCCGCTACCGATTGTTTCTGCCTGAGCGGGCGGGGTCGGGTTCTCCAGCCGGCTGCGGAAGCGGGTAGGGCCGCATCCTCGAACGTCAATCGAAGATGACAAAACCAAGTGTCATTTCGACTGGAATCCCTCAGAATGCAAGCACACCTCTGCATCCAAGGAGCCCCCATGATCCTGCTGGCCTATCTCGTGTGCGCCCTCGGCGCCGGCATCTCGATGGGTGCTTCGCTGGGTTTCATGATGAACGCCCAGACCAACGGCGTATCCGAATCGCGCCGCTGCCTGGTTTTCGCCGCTGCGGCCGCTTCTTTGCTGGGCTGTGGCCTGCTGATGAATGCGCTGAGTGCCGGCTTGAACCCGGGCCCCGCACACCAGGCGGGTGCGCTGCTTGCGGTGGCGCTGGGCTTGGGCGGGGCCATCTCGCGGTGGCCGCTGCGGGGCTGAAGCAGGCCCGGGCTTCAGCGCTTGCCAGCGGCAGTCGCTGAGCAACGCTAGGCGACGCTACCCGCCAGCAGCACGATCAAGGCCCCGGCGCCGCCCTGCGGGCCGCTGGCCTGAGCGAAGGCGATGACCTCGTTGCGCTGGCCCAGCCATCGCTGCACCTTGCCCTTGAGCACCGGTTCGCGCCCTGGCGAGCCATGCCCCTTGCCGTGCACCACGCGCAGGCAGCGGTGGCCGCGTTGCGAGGCGCTGCGCACGAAGGCGGCCAGCGTGTCGCGCGCTTCGTCGCGGCGCAGGCCGTGCAAATCGAGCTCGGCCTGGATGGCCCAGTGACCGCGGCGCAGGCGCGTCACCACGTCGGGGCCGACGCCGTTGCGGCGAAAGCTCAGGCCGTCGTCGGTGAGCAGCAGCGATTCGATGTCCACCTCGTCGGACAGCGCCTCTTTCAGCGCGGCCTGTTCGTCCAGTTCGCGCTGGCGCGGCACCGGGGCAGGGCGGGCCACGCTGGGGGCGGCCAGGTCGCTGGGCGGCAGCGGTGTCACGGGCCCCACGGTTTCGGCGAACAGGCGCCGGGCGCGCTCTGCGGCCGCGCGCGCGGCCTTTTCCTGCTCTGCACGTTCGGCGGCCAGCCGTTCACGTTCGCGCAGCGCCTGGCGCACATCGGCCAGCGCCGCCAGGCCGGCTTGGCGCAGGGGTTGTGGCGCGCGCGGCGGCTTGGGCTTCACAGCAAGCCCCGCTCGGCGAAAGACACCACCTGCCCCTGGCCCACCACGATGTGGTCGAGCACGCGCACGTCCACCAGCTGCAGCGCGGTCTTCAGCGTCTGCGTGAGATATTCGTCGGCGCGCGAGGGCTCGGCCAGGCCCGAGGGGTGGTTGTGCGCCAGCACCACCGCGCCGGCGTTCAGCTGCAGGGCGCGCTTGACCACCTCGCGCGGGTAGACGCTGGTCTGCGACAAGGTGCCGAAGAACATGTCTTCCAGCCGCAGCAGCCGGTGCTGGGCGTCGAGGAAGAGCACCGAGAACACCTCCTGCGCGCGCCCGCCCAGGTTCAGCGCCAGGTAGTCCTTCACGCGCGCCGGGCTGTCGAACACCGGCGCGGCCGAGAGCTGCTGTGCCAGTGCGCGGCGGGCCATCTCCATCACCGCCAGCAGCTCGGCGCGCTTGGCCGGGCCCAGGCCTTTCACGCCTTTCAGCTTCTCGGGCGGCGTGTTCAGCAGGCCGGCGAAACCGCCGCAGTGCTGCAGCACGTCGGAGGCCATGGCCACCACGCCGCGGCCCTGGTAGCCGGTGCGCAGTGGCAGGGCCAGCAGTTCGGCATCGGCCAGCGCGGCAGCACCCAGCGCAAGCAGTTTTTCGCGCGGGCGCTGGTCGGCGGGCAGGTGTTTCATGGGGGCGCTCTCGGCGGGCCAGGGGTGGCTCGTAGAATCGCGGCCCAGTCTATGCGAGGGGGCCGCCAGCGCCTCTCGCCCGCACGGATGCCCCCAGGCCGGCCCGACTGGGGGCCCCCGAATCGCCTTCACCGCGCCCCGCAACGTCCCCCTAAGGTCTGCCCCCTTGAACCTCGTCGAGCCCGGCTCTTTTCTCACGCTGCACTACCGGTTGTCGGGCCCCGACGGCGCGGCCGTGGTCGACACCTTTGCCGACAAGCCGGCCACGCTGTCGCTGGGCACGGGCCAGCTCGCGCCGGCCATCGAGCAGCAGCTCATCGGTCTGGCCGAAGGCACGCAGGCGGCTTTCGACCTGCCTGCCGGCGCGGCCTTCGGCCAGCGCAACCCCGAGATGCTGCAGCGCGTGAAACTGGCCTTGCTGCACGAGCTGGGCGACCCCGACACCGAGTACCACGTGGGCGATGTGGTGCAGTTCCCCACCCCTGACGGGCAAGGCAGCTATGCCGGCGTGGTGCGCGAGCTGGGCACAGACTGGGTGCTTTTCGATTTCAACCACCCGCTCGCCGGCCAGCCCGTGCGCTTCGAGGTGAAACTGCTGGGGGTGCTGTGATCCACAAGAACGACGGCGAAGTGCTGCTGGCCGAGCCGCGCGGCTTCTGCGCGGGTGTCGACCGCGCCATCGAGATTGTCGAGCGCGCGCTGCTGAAGTTCGGCCGGCCCATCTACGTTCGCCACGAGATCGTGCACAACACCTACGTGGTGAACGACCTCAAGGCCAAGGGCGCCATCTTCATCGAAGACCTGGCCGACGTGCCGCCCGGTGCCACGCTGGTGTTCAGCGCCCATGGCGTGAGCAAGGCCGTGCGCGTGGAAGCGGCGCAGCGCGGCTTCCAGGTCTTCGACGCCACCTGCCCGCTGGTGACCAAGGTGCACGTGGAGGTGGCCAAGCTCGCGAAGGAGGGCTTCGAGTTCATCATGATCGGCCACAAGGGCCACCCCGAGGTGGAAGGCACCATGGGGCAGTTGAACGACGGCATCTATCTCGTGGAAGACGTGCCCGACGTGGCCCGCGTGCAACCCCGTGGGCAGAAGCTGGCGGTGGTGACGCAGACCACGCTGAGCGTGGACGACGCCGCCGAGATCCTGGCCGAGGTGAAGCGCCTCTTTCCGCATGTGCGTGAACCGAAGAAGCAGGACATCTGCTACGCCACGCAGAACCGGCAGGACGCCGTGAAGGTGCTGGCGCCGAAGGTGGACGTGGTCATCGTGGTCGGCAGCCCCACCAGCAGCAACAGCAACCGCCTGCGCGAGCTGGCCGAGCGCCTGGGCACCGAGGCGCACATGGTGGAAGGCGCGCAAGACCTGCAGGAAGCCTGGTTCGAAGGCCGCCAGCGCGTGGGCCTGACGGCCGGCGCCAGCGCGCCTGATGTGCTGGTGCAGGCCGTCATCGACCGCCTGCGCGAGTTCGGCGCCACCAGCATCCGCAACATGGACGGCGTGGTGGAAGACGTGCACTTCCCGCTGCCGCGCGGCCTGGGCAACCGCAGCATGCTCGACGTGCCGCCTTCCCGATCCTGAAGCTGCCGCGCTGCGTGAACCCGCACGACGACGGCGCCTGCAACCCAGGCGCCGTTCGCATCTGAACCGGCCGCCACGGCCCCTGCGATGAACCCCTGAGAGGCTAGCCATGCTCGACATCAACCTGCTGCGCCGCGACCTGAGCGGCGTGGTGGCGCAACTGAAGCGCCGCAAGAACCCCCAGCCCTACCTGGACGAAGCCCGCTACAGCGCCCTGGAGGCCGAACGCAAGGCCATCCAGACCGAAACCGAACAGCTGCAGGCCCAGCGCAACGCCGCCAGCAAGCAGATCGGCATGCGCAAGGCCAAGGGTGAAGACACTGCCGCGCTGATGGCTGAAGTGAACGGCATCGCCGACCGCCTGAAGGCAGGCGGCGAGAGGCTGGAACACTTGCAGAAGGAACTGCAGGACGTGCTGATGGGCCTGCCCAACCTGCCGCAGCCCGGCGTGCCCGATGGCGCCGACGAAACCGGCAACGTCGAGCAGCGCCGCTGGGGCACGCCCGCCAGCTACAGCTTCACGCCGCGCGACCACGTGGACCTGGGCGCCGCGCTGGGCATGGACTTCGAAACCGGCGCCCTGCTCAGCGGCAGCCGCTTCACCTTCCTGCGCGGCCCCGCGGCGCGGCTGCACCGCGCGCTGGCGCAGTTCATGCTGGACAAGCAGACGCTGGAGCACGGCTACACCGAGTGCTACACGCCCTACATCGTGAACCGCGAGGTGCTGGAAGGCACGGGGCAGCTGCCGAAGTTCAAGGAAGACATGTTCTGGGTGAGCCGTGGTGGCGATGAGGCGCAGCCCGAGCAATACCTCATCAGCACCAGCGAGATCAGCCTGACCAACAGCGTGCGCGAACGCATCCTCGACGCCGCTGCGCTGCCCATCAAGCTGACGGCGCACAGCCCCTGTTTCCGCAGCGAGGCCGGCAGCGCCGGACGCGACACGCGCGGCATGATCCGCCAGCACCAGTTCGACAAGGTCGAGATGGTGCAGATCACCAAGCCCGAAGACAGCGACGCCGCGCTGGAGCAGATGGTGGGCCACGCCGAGGCCGTGCTGCAGGCGCTGGAACTGCCCTACCGTGTGGTGCTGCTGTGCACCGGCGACATGGGCTTCGCCAGCACACGCACCTACGACCTGGAGGTGTGGTTGCCGGCGCAGAACACCTACCGCGAGATCAGCAGCTGCAGCAATTGCGGCGACTTCCAGGCCCGCCGCATGCAGGCGCGCTTCCGCAACACTGTCGATGGGAAACCCGGCAAGACCGAGTTCGTGCACACCCTCAACGGCAGCGGCCTAGCGGTGGGCCGCGCGTTGGTGGCGGTACTTGAGAACCACCAGCAGGCCGACGGTTCGGTGCGCATCCCGGCTGCGCTGCAGCCCTACCTGGGCGGGCAGACGGTGCTGCGCGCCGCCTGAACACCGCAGGCTGAAGCGCGAAGGCCCCCCGCAGGGCTGGGCTAGAATGCGTGGCTTCGCTGACTGCGAAACCACACAGCTGGAGAGATGGCAGAGTGGTCGAATGCACCGGATTCGAAATCCGGCGTACTGGTCCTCCAGTACCGAGGGTTCGAATCCCTCTCTCTCCGCCAGCACACGACCTCCCCACGGTGCACCGCAGTGCAGCGCAGGGCGCCGAGCAGGCGCCGCGCTTTGCTCGGTCACCCGCGGGCTGCCCTCGCTCAGGCGACGTCAGCCCAGCGCTGGTCTCCCGCGCTCTCGTAGAGTGACTGAAGCAAGGCCGGAATGTCTGGGTAAGCTTCCACCCACAGTGGCTTGACGCCGATGACTTCCAGGAGGATGGTCGTCGCCGCGTCGATCTCGGCATCCCGGCGGACCATGATGGCCCAGTGGCGAGCGGCGCGGCTTGTAGCCATCGCGGTCGTCTCCCCTTCCGCCTCCAGTTCCCGGATCCGTTCCGTGAACGACAGGTGCAGCGCGCGGCGCAGGTTGGGGTCGCGCATCGACAAGCCGACGAACAGGAACCGGTACTCGCGGAGCAGGTACAGCATCGTGTAGTTGACGAATCCGTTCGCGTTCGCGACCACATCGAAGTACTGTTGCTCGGTGAGCACGAGCCGGTCGTCGGCCTCCTGGGATCTGGCTTCGCGCGAGGGGCTGGCGGCTTCGGGCGAGGGGCTGGCGAGTTTCCTCACCAGGTATCCATGCAGGTGGTACGAGTGGATCTTGCTCGAGCTGGCGCTGGCCGCTGCACGCTCGACCGTCCGCAGCACCCGTCCCCGAAAGCGGGCCCGCGTGTACATCTCCAGCAGGGCGTCGATGTTCAGCGTCATCACCGCCCGTATGCGCGGGTTGGGCCTAAACCTCTCGCCTTCGATAAGCGAGCCACACATGCTGCCCACGGCGTGCAGCGTGGGGTTGGTGTTTCTGATGTGCTCCACGAACCGCCGGTGGTTGGATTTGCCAACCGCCTCTTCGAACGAAAAGTCCTTGTACAGGGCCTCCCTGACGAGGTCCGCGAAAGCGTCATCGCTTTCGGCCTTGCGGCGCAGCACCGTGGCAAGCACCGTGGCGTCATAGCCGGCATCGAGCAGCGTCTGCGCAGACTTCCGGCCGATGTTGTGCGGCGCCTCCGCCAGGCGGCAGACCAGTTCGTTCCAGCTCGGCAGGCCCGACGCCTGCGAGACGCCTGCGCCGAGCCCGAGGGCTACATGGCCATCGGCATAGGCCTTGCGCAGGTCCAGGTTCACCGGATTCTTCGGCCGACGGACGCTCGTTGCCATGCTCACTCCTCATCCTCGAATCCATCGATTCTGAGGTTCCGAAGACGGGAGCGACCCCGGGCCCACTCAGATATTCCTTCGGGGTCTGCCACTCGCCCACAAGTGCCCGCAAGTGCCCGCAAACGCCCAAATTCCTTGGTCCCCACGGACCTGACAGACGCTCACTTCGCCAAGCCCCGCGCCGTGCATCCCCGCCTTCCGGTGTGCGAATGTCGGCAGACGCCCGGGCAGGCGCACAATGCGGCGCCTGATGTTCCGCACAGCCACTTTCCCACCTGCCCAGCGGCCGCTTATGCCGACTCTGGCGCTGCTGACGTTGGTGTTCGCCTCGGTCTTCAGCGCCGGTTGCGCCACGCGTGCGGTGGACGTGAAGCCGCTGCCCGCCAGCGCCGCCGAGTTCGTCACCTGGGACTGCACCCGCATCGACGAAGAGCGCGACCAGGTGCAGCAGCGCGCCACCGACGTGGCCTGGGCCGTCGATGAACGCGTGGGCACCAACATCCTGGCGCTGGGCATGGGTGTCACCGTGTTCTGGCCGGCCTTGCTGGCCATGCGCCCCGACGGGCTGGAGCACGCCGAACTCGCGCGCCTGAAGGGCCGCTTCGAGGCACTGAACACCGCCGCCAGCGAAAAGGCCTGCCCACCGCCCGGCAACGAGCTGCCCGCTGCCCGCCTGGCCGGCTTGCCCTTGGCCGTGGGCGAACGCCTGGTCTACGAAGACCGCCAGCGCGCCAAGGGTCCGGTGTCCGAATGGGCGCTGCAGGTGGGGGCGCTGCGCCGTGGCGAGGTGGAACTGCGCCGCCAGGCCAGCGGCAAGGCCGCGCCGCCCGCCGGCACCTGGCTGCAAGACCGCATGGGCAACATCACGCTGGCCCCCGAGGGGGCGCTGAGCTGGCCGCGCCTGCTGCGCGGTGAACTGGCACTGGGCGCGGTGACAGCAGGCGACATCCTCATCGTGGGCGACCCCCTCACCCGCGCCCGCATGCGCGGCCAGGTGGTGGCCGTCGGCCCGCAGAACGTGGCCGGCCGCCGCTTCGATGCCATCGTGGTGGAACTCTTCGGCGACGCGCCGCTGGGCGAAAGCAGCACGCGGGTGGACGGCGCGATCGTGGTCGACCGCGCCAGCGGCCTGCTGCTGCGGCTGGACTTACGCAGCGCCAGCCCGAGCTTTTCGCTGCAGCGCCGGCTGGTGCGGGTGGAAGCGCCGGGCTGAAGGCGTGGAAGGCGTGGAAGGCGCTGAAGGCCTGTTCGTGCGCTGCGCCCGCCCGGCCCGGGCGCGGCGCTGAGCCGGCCTCCGCCCTGCACACATCTTTACCCAGCGCGCACAAGGGCTGCACACGCCGGTTCCAGCATTCACTTCATCGCCCACCCCCGGAAGCCGCCATGAAGACCTCAGCCCTTTTTCTCTCCAGCCCCCTGCGCCTGACCGCGCTCAGCCTCGTGCTGGCCGTCAGCGCCTTCGCGGTGCAGACCGCCAGCGCCCAGCCCCAGGGCATGGTGGGCGGCGGCGAACACCGCCACGGCCCGCGCGGCGGTGAAGGCATGGGCCACGACATGGCCCTGGCCAACCCGCGCATGATGGCCCGCATGCTCGACGGCGTGAACGCCACGCCGGAGCAGCGCGCGCAGATCCAGCAGCTGGCCGAGTCCGCCCGCGCCGACATGAAGGCGCAGTTCGAAGCCGGCCGCAAGCTGCGCGAAGACAGCGCCGCCCTGTTCTCCCAGCCTACGGTGGACGCCCGCGCCGCCGAAGCCCTGCGCCAGCAGCGCATGGCCCAGCACGACCAGGCCAGCAAGCGCCAGATGCAGCTGATGCTGGACATCAGCCGCGTGCTCACGCCCGAGCAGCGCAAGCTGATGGCCGAGCGCATGGTGCAGCGGCGCTCGATGAAAGAGCGCTACCAGGCCGAACCCAAGGCGGCGAAGTAAACGCACTGGCCCGTTCAAGCCGCAGCGCCGGGGCGGCCCGGGCTTCCCGGGCTGCCGGGGCGGCTATGCTGAAGCCACCGCCCCGGCATTTTCCACACACCCGCTGATGAGCCGCCTGCTGTTGATCGACGACGACACCCGCCTCACCGACATGGTGGGCGGCTACCTGCGCCAGAACGGCTACGAGGTCGAGACTGCGCCAACGCTGGCCGCCGGCCGCGAGCAGCTGAAGCACGCCACCCCCGACGCCTTGCTGCTCGACCTGATGCTGCCCGACGGCGACGGCCTCGACTTCACGCGCGAGCTGCGCGGCGACGCGCGCACACGCCGCCTGCCGCTGTTGATGCTGACCGCCCGCGGCGAGCCCATGGACCGCATCGTCGGCCTGGAGCTGGGCGCCGACGACTACCTGCCCAAGCCCTTCGAGCCGCGTGAACTGCTGGCGCGTGTGAAGGCGCTGCTGCGCCGCGCCGCGCCCGAAGCGGGGCCTGACGAGGTGCTGCGCTTCGGCCGGCTGGAAGTGGACCTGGGCGCACGCCAGGCCCGCCTGGCCGGCCAGCCCTGCGACCTCACCGGCCACCAGTTCGAGCTGCTCACCGTGCTGGCCCGCAGCCCCGGCCGCGTGCTGAGCCGCGACCAGATCATGGACGCGCTGAAAGGCCACCCGCTGGAGGCCTTCGACCGCAGCATCGACGTGCACATCTCGCGCATCCGCGCCGTCATCGAAGACGACCCCAAGAACCCGCGCCGTGTGCTCACGGTGCGCGGCGCGGGTTATGTCTTCGCGAAGAAGCAGGACGCCGAAGCTTGAACGCGGCAGCTGCCTGAAGGCCGGGCCTGGCGCATGCGTTCGCTGTACGTCCGCATCTACCTCACGGTGGTGGCCGCGCTGGCGCTGTTTGCGCTGGTGTCGGGCTGGGTGGTGCAGCGCCATCTCGACCGTGAACGCGAGGAACGCCGCGTGGCCATGCAGGGCGCGATGCAGGGCGCGGTGCGTGAGCGCGCCGAGGCCTGGGCCGAACTGCTGCAACGTGCGCTGCCGCCGGCCACCGCACCGCCGCAGGAGCAGGCCGCGGCCCTGGGCGAGTGGTCGCAGCGCCTGCGCCTGCCCATGGCGCTGGACGATGCCGAAGGCCGGCGGCTGGCCACCTCCGAGAGCTTCCAGCGCCGTGAAGCCGAAGGCCCCGGTCCGCTGGGCGCACGCGCGCAGGCCTTGCGGCTGGACGACGGCCGCACGCTGTGGGTGCCGCGCGTGGCGGCCCTGGGCAACCTGCGCGCGGCGGCGATGGCCCGCAGCGCGGCCGAAGCACGCGGCCCCCCGCCTTCGCCGTGGCCAGGCGCCTGGCGCGGGCTGCCCAGCGGCTGGGGCCTGCTCGTGTTTCTGCTGGTGCTGTTCCTGGCCGTGGCGGCGGGCGCCTGGCCCGTGGTGCGCCGCCTCACGCGCCGGCTGGAAGCGCTGAAGCACGGCGTCGAAGCGTTTGGCGCCGGCGCGCTGCACCAGCGCGTGGCCGAAGACGGGCGTGACGAAGTGGCCGCCGTCGGCGCCAGCTTCAACCGCGCGGCCGCGCGCATCGAGGCGCTGCTGCGTTCGCACCAGAGCCTGCTGGCCAACGCCAGCCACGAGCTGCGTTCACCGCTGGCGCGCCTGAAGATGGCCGTGGCGATGATGGACGAAGCGCCCCCCGCGCAGCGCGCGGCGCTGCGCCAGGAAATCACCACCAACATCGCCGAGCTGGATGCGCTGGTGGAAGAGGTGCTGCTGGCCAGCCGCCTGGACGGCGCGGCGCAGCTGGACGTGCGCGAACCGGTGGGCCTGCTCGGCCTGACGGCCGAAGAAGCCGCGCGGGTGGCCGCGCGCGCGCAAGGTGAAGACCTGGTGGTGACAGGCGACGAGCGCCTGCTGCGCCGCGCGCTGCGCAACCTGCTGGAGAACGCGCGCCGCTACGGGGGCAGCGAGATCGAGGCCTTCGTCGCGCGCCGCGCGGGCGGGGGCGCCGAGGTGCGCGTGTGCGACCGCGGCCCCGGCGTGCCCGAGGCCTACCGCGAACGCATCTTCGAGGCCTTCTTCCGCCTGCCCGGCCATGCCGAACGCGCCGGCGGCGTGGGGCTGGGCCTGAGCCTGGTCAGGCAGATTGCCGAACGCCATGGCGGCCGGGTGCGCTGCGAAGCGCGCGAGGGCGGCGGCAGCTGCTTCGTGCTCGAACTGCCCGGGGCATTGAGCCCCCAAGCTCGCTAGCGCTCGCTACCCCCGGACCCGTCAAGGGGCCTCTTCGTGGCTTCCGGGGCCGTCCGCCAGTGGACCGGCAAAGCCGGTTCCACGGCGGGAAGCTTGGTCGCGTGTGGCAGCCTCTTAGTCGCGTTGCCGCCGCATCATCCACAGCAGGAAGGCGCTGAGCGCCACGCCGGCCAGCACCAGGCCGGCGGTCGAGGCGACCCAGAAACCCGGCGCGCCTTGCAGCGCGGCCGGCACGTTGCCCGGCCGGTTGAAGGCGAGCTGGAAGCCGCCGCCCAGCCCCACGCCCCAGAGTGCGGCCACGTAGATGAGCACCGGCACGGTGGCGATCTTGTAGGCGCGCAGCACGAAGGCGGCGATGGTCTGCATGGCATCGGCCACGTGGAAGACGGCCAGCCAGGCCACCAGCGGCAGCGCGGCGGCCAGCACCGCGGCGTCTTGCGAGTACAGGCCCAGCATCGGCACGCGCAGCACGTACACCAGGCCGCCCATCACCGCCGCCAGCAGCGTGCCCAGCAGCAGGCCGTGCCAGCCCAGGCGCCGTGCGTCGGGCGCATCACCAGCGCCGATGCGCTGCGCCACCAGTGTGCCGGTGGCATTGGCCAGCGCCAGCGGCATCATGAACAGCAGCGAGACCAGGTTCACGACGATCTGGTGCCCGGCCACGGGCGTGGTGCCCAGCCGCGCGATGAAGATGGCCATGAAGGCGAAGCCCGTCACTTCCACCAGGATGCTGGCGCCCATGGGGATGCCCAGCCGCAGCTGCGCCAGCAGCCCGGCGCGCTGCGGCCGGTGCAGGCCGCTGCCCATCAGCTGGAAGCGGTGGTAGTAGGGGTCGCGCCGCAGCATCACCCAGGCCGCCATGGCTTGTGCCCACATCGCCACGGCGGTGGCGATGCCGCAGCCCGTGACGCCCAGCGCCGGCAGCCCCAGCGCCGGCACGCCGAACACCAGCGCGGTGGACAGCGGCACCTTCAGCGCCAGCCCGCCCAGCTGCAGCACCATCACCGCCTTGGGGCGCGAGACGGCGGTGTTGAAGGCGCGGTACACCGTGAACAGCAGCGAAGCCGGCAGTGAAAACGCCAGCGCCAGCAGGTAGCCGCGCACCTTCTCGCCCACCTCGGGTGTGGCCTGCGCCAGTGCCAGGAAAGGCGTGGGAAACACCAGCAGCGTGCTGCCCAGCAGGGCCAGCGCGACGGCGATCCACAGCGCCTGGTGCACCTGCGCGCCGGCCTCGGCGTCGCGCCCGGCGCCATGCAGCTGGCCGACGATGGGCGCCAGCGCCATCAGCACGCCCATGAAGCCGATGAACACGGTGATGTAGGCGGCCGAGCCCACGGCCAGCGCCGCCAGGTCGCTGGCCCCGACGCGCGCCACGAGCAGGGTGTCGATGGTGGCAAAGGCCAGCACCGACATCTGGCCGATGAACACCGGCCAGGCCAGCGGCAGGATGCGGCGCGCGCTGTCGGTCCAGTGCCCGGCGGTGGCCGGTGCGGCGGGCAGGACGGGGTTCAAGCCGCGGGCGGTTTCAAGGGGTCGGCCGGCGGCGTGAAGGTGTCGGGCGGCGGGTGGTCGGCGCCCGTGGCCCGGCGCGCGCGCTCGGCATAGCGGTTGAAGCGCCAGGCCGTGCCTTCCATGGTGATGCGGCGCCAGACGCTGCGTTTTTCACCGGGCGTGTAGGCCGGCCAGTGCTGCACTTCATCGAAGCTGCGGCCGCAGCCCTTGCAGACATCGTCGCCCTGGCTGGTGCTGCAGATGGCGATGCAGGGCGCATCGGGCGTGGTGGTGTACCAGGCCAGCCAGGCCGCCTTGGCCTTTGGCGGCATGCTGGCCTCGTCGCACTGCGTTTCGCGGTAGTACACCATCAGCGCGTACACCTCGGCCAGCGCGCGCACCTCGGCGCAGGCGCTGATGCCGTCGGGCGAAGGCGAACGTTCACGCCACCAGTTGATGGCGGCTTCGATGTCGGTGATGTGCAGGCCGGCCATGGGGTGCTTCAAGGGGGCAGGCAGTGTACTCAGGGCCCTGCAGGCGTGCAGCGGCAGTTTGGTGGCCATTCGGCGGCCGTTTGGCGGCCGTGCCGGCGCTCAGGCCGCGGCCGGGGCCGGCGGGTAGCCGGCGGCGGCCAGCGCAGCGGCCAGGGCCTCGGGCGGGGTGGTGCTGGTGATGTGCACGCTGTGTGTGGGCAGGTCGGCCTGCACCTGGGCCTGGGCGTCGGTGGCCTGCACGGCTTCGGTGATGCTGCGCACGCAGTGGCCGCAGGACATGGCAGGGATGTGGAAGGTGGTCATGGCGCGGCCCTTTTACAGTGTCTGGTTGATATGGGGCCCGTCGGTCCCACCTCAAGAGACCTTACCCGACCGATGCAGCCCGAAGCGCGCCCATGAACCCAGCCCACACCTTGCCCGCCGCCCCGGCCCTGCCTGCCACGGCGGCGCCCGGGCCCGACAGCGCGCAGCCCCTCAGCGAGCACTGCTACGCGGTGGAAGGCATGAGCTGCGCCTCTTGCGTCGGCCGCGTGGAGAAGGCCGCGCAGGCCGTGCCCGGCGTGGCCGGTGCGAGCGTGAACCTGGCCAGCGAGAGCCTGACGCTGCACACCACGGCGGGTTTCGAGGCGGCAGCGCTGCAGCAGGCCGTCACGCGCGCGGGCTACACGCTGCGCGAAACCGAGGAAAGCTCGGAGCGCAACCACACTGAAGCCGCGCCTGCGGCCGTGACACGCGGCCCTAGCGAAGGCTGGCGCGTGGTGCTGGCGGCGCTGCTGAGCCTGCCGCTGGTGCTGCCCATGCTGGTGCAGCCGTTCCTGGCCGAAGGGGCGCACGCCATGCTGCCGGGCCTGTGGCAGCTGGCGCTGGCCACGCCGGTGCAGTTCTGGTTGGGTGCGCGCTTCTACCGCGCCGGGTGGGGCGCCTTGCGCGCCGGCACCGGCAACATGGACCTGCTGGTGGCCCTGGGCACCAGCGCCGCCTTCGGCCTGAGCCTGTGGCTGCTGGCCCAGGCCGGCTGGACGGGCATGCCGCACCTCTACTTCGAAAGCTCGGCCGTCGTCATCACGCTGGTGATGCTGGGCAAGTGGCTGGAAGCCCGCGCACGCCGCCAGACCACCGCCGCCATCCGCGCCCTGCAGGCGCTGCGGCCCGACACCGCCCGCGTGCGCCGCCTCGTGGCTGGCGTGCCGCGTGACGTGGACGTGCCGCTGGCCCACGTGCAGCCCGGCGACACCGTGGTGGTGCGCCCCGGCGAGCGCGTGGCCGTGGACGGCGTGGTGCTGGAAGGCGAGAGCGAGCTCGATGAAGCGCTGATCAGCGGCGAGAGCCTGCCCGTGGCGCGCGGCCCCGGCAGCGCGGTGACGGGCGGCGCCGTCAACGGCAACGGCCTGCTGCTGGTGCGCACCACCGCGGTGGGCGCCGAGACCGTGCTCTCGCGCATCGTGCGGCTGGTGGAAGCGGCGCAGGCCGGCAAGCCGCCCATCCAGCGCCTGGTCGACAAGGTGAGCGCGGTCTTCGTGCCCGTGGTGCTGCTCATCGCGCTGGCCACGCTGCTGGGCTGGGGCCTGGGCACGGGGCAGTGGCAGGCGGCGGTGCTGAACGCCGTGGCCGTGCTCGTGATCGCCTGCCCCTGTGCCCTGGGCCTGGCCACGCCGGCGGCCATCATGGCCGGCACGGGCGTGGCTGCGCAGCACGGCATCCTCATCAAGGACGCGGCGGCGCTGGAAGCCGCGCACGGCCTGCGCGTGGTGGCCTTCGACAAGACCGGCACGCTCACCGAAGGCCGGCCGCGGCTGGTGGCCGCCGGGGCGGCCGATGACGACCGCCTCTCGCTGCTGGCCGTGGCCGCCGGCCTGCAGGCGGGCAGTGAACACCCGCTGGCGCGCGCCGTGCTGCAGGCCGCCGAAGCCGAGCAGGCCGGCGTGGTGACGATGAGCAGCCTGCAGGCCGTGCCCGGCCGCGGCATGGCGGGCGTGGCCGGTGGCAAGGACAGCACAGAGGGCCTGACGGTTCGCCTGGGCAGCGCACGCTGGATGCAGGAAAGCGCCGTGCCGCTGGACGCCGTGGCCGACGAGGTGGCGGCGCAGCAGGCCCAGGGCCGCACCATCAGCTACCTGGCCGCAATGGACGCCGTGCCGCGCCTCCTGGGCTGGCTGGCCTTTGCCGACGCCCCCAAGCCCGGCGCCGCTGCCGCCGTGGCCCAGCTGAAGGCCCTTGGCCTGCAGGTGGTGCTGGTCTCGGGCGACCAGCGCGCCAGCGCGCTGGCCGTGGCGCAGGCCGTGGGCATCACCGACGTGCGGGCCGAGGTGCTGCCGGCCGACAAGGCGCGCATCGTCGGCGAGCTCAAGGCCATCGGCCCGGTGGCGATGGTGGGCGACGGCATCAACGACGCCCCGGCGCTGGCCGCGGCCGACGTCGGCCTGGCCATGAGCAACGGCCTGGGTTCGGGCACCGACGTGGCCATGCACGCCGCCGGCATCACGCTGATGCGCGGCAACCCTGGCGGCGTGGCCGAGGCCATCGGCATCAGCCGCCGCACCACGGCCAAGATCCGCCAGAACCTCTTCTGGGCCTTCGCCTTCAACAGCATCGGCATCCCGCTGGCTGCCCTGGGGCTCTTGAACCCTGTGATCGCCGGCGCCGCGATGGCCTTGAGCAGCGTGTTCGTGGTGAGCAACGCGCTGCTGCTGCGGCGCTGGCCGGGCGAGGCGCCGCGCGCGGCTTGACGCTGCCCCGCGCGGGCGCCAGGCCTCAGCGTCTGGGCGTGGCAGGTGTGGCGGCCGTGGCAGCCGTGGCTGCGGGCGCTGCCGGCGCCTTGAACTTCGCCTCGCGCATCAGCAGGCGGTGGAAGCTGTCGGCCTTGTCCAGCCAATCCACGAAAGGCTGGCCCTTCTTCACGGTGGCGTTGAAGGCACCGCGCGCCATGAAGGCCTGCCATTCGGGCAAGGCGCGCACGCGGTCGAGCACGCCGTTGTAGTAGGCCACCTGGGCCGGCGTGGCGTTGGGGCTGGTGAAGATGCCGCGCATCATCAGGTACTGCACCGGGATGCCTTGCGACATGCAGGTGGGCAGGTCGGCCCAGGCCTGGGTGGCGGTGATCTTGGCGCGTTCGGCCAGCGGCTTGCCGTCGAACACGCACAGCGGGCGCACCGCGCCTTCGCGCCACAGTTTCTCGGCTTCGATGGGGTTGTTCACCGTCATGTCCACCTCGCGCGCGGCCAGGGCCCGCGCGACGTCGCCGCCGCCTTTCAGCGGCACGTAGTTCAGGCGCGTGGCGCCGGCGGTCTCGAGCAGCACGCTGATGATCTGGTCTTCCTGCTTGCTGCCCGTGCCACCCAGCTTGAAGCGGCCGGGCGGGCCGGCGCGCAGGGCATCGAGCAGCGCCTTGCCGCTGGTGTGCGGTGAATCGGCAGGCACCCACAGCACGAACTGGTCGAGCGCCAGCAGCTGCACCGGCGTGATGTCGCGCCAGCTGAAGGGCGTGCCCGCGGCCAGCGGCGCGGTGAACAGGTTCGACAGCGTGATGATCAGCTTGTGCGGATCGCCGCGCGCAGCCTTCATGTACAGCAGGCCTTCGACGCCGGAATCGCCCGACTTGTTCACCACGTTCAGCGGCTGGGCCATCAGCTTGTGGTCGGCCACGGCCTTCTGGATGAAACGTGCCATCTGGTCGGCACCGCCGCCCGTGCCGGCGGGCACCACCAGCTCCACCGGCTGGGTGGGTTCCCAGGTCTGCGCGGCGGCGCCGGCCGAGGCCAGCGCCCAGGCACCCAGGCACGCGGCCCGGCGTGCGCGAGAAAACACCTTGAACAGCATGCGCTGCCTCCTTGATCCAGTCGCGGGGCGCCCTTCGGCAATGGCGGTGCCTCGGGCCTCGTTGTGCGCGAGATTATCTGCAGCGCCCGGCCACGAAGCCACGCATTAGCGGGCCATTCAGCCGCGAATTGCGCGCATCAAACGCATGTGTCGGAAACGCATCGGACGCGTTTCGAAACGCTAATGGCGGCGCGGCCAGCGCTAGGCCTAGACGCGCTCCAGAACGAGCGCGATGCCCTGGCCCACGCCGATGCACATGGTGCACAGTGCAAAACGCCCGCCGCGTCCGCCGTTCATGCGGTGCAACTGGTTCACCGCCGTGGTGGCCAGGCGCGCGCCGCTGGCGCCCAGCGGGTGGCCCAGGGCGATGGCGCCGCCGTTGGGGTTGACGCGCGGGTCGTCGTCTTGCAGGCCCAGATCACGCAGCACGGCCAGGCCTTGCGCGGCGAAGGCTTCGTTGAGCTCGATCACGTCCATCTGCGCGAGCGTCAGGCCGGTGAGGGCCAGCACCTTGCGCGTGGCCGGCGCGGGGCCGATGCCCATCACGCGCGGCGCCACGCCGGCCGTGGCCATGCCGACGATGCGGGCGCGCGGCGTCAGGCCGTGCTGCGCGGCCGCGGCTTCACTGGCCAGCAGCAGGGCACAGGCGCCGTCGTTCACACCGCTGGCGTTGCCGGCCGTCACCGTGCCCTCGGGCCGGACGATGGGCTTGAGCTTGGCCAGCACTTCCAGCGAGGTTTCGCGCGGGTGTTCGTCATTGCTCACGACGACCGCCTCGCCCTTTTTCTGCGGCAGCGTCACGGGGCAGATCTCGGCGTCGAAGAAGCCGGCCTGCTGCGCGGCCACGGCTTTCAGTTGCGAAGCCAGCGCCATGCGGTCCTGCGCCTCGCGCTCGATCTTCCATTCCACGGCCACGTTCTCGGCCGTCTCGGGCATCGAATCGACGCCGTGCTGCTCTTTCATCAGCTTGTTGACGAAGCGCCAGCCGATGGTGGTGTCGAACACGGCGTTGTCGCGGCTGAAGGCCGAGGTGGCCTTGGGCATCACGAAGGGCGCGCGGCTCATGCTCTCCACGCCGCCGGCGATCATCAGCTGCGCTTCGCCGGCCTTGATGGCGCGCGCAGCGCTGCCCACGGCGTCGAGCCCGCTGCCGCACAGGCGGTTGATCGTGGCGCCGGGCACGGCGATGGGCAGGCCCGCCAGCAGCGCGGCCATGCGCGCGACGTTGCGGTTGTCTTCACCGGCCTGGTTGGCGCAGCCGTAGAGCACGTCGGCCACCGCCGCCCAGTCGACTTTCGGGCTGCGCGCCATCAGCGCCTTCAGCGGCAGCGCGGCCAGGTCGTCGGTGCGCACCGACGACAGCGCGCCGCCGTAGCGGCCGAAGGGGGTGCGCTGGGCGTCGCAGATATAGGCGTGGGTCATGGTCAGGCCGCTTTCGTGGAGTAAGAGCGTTGCCTCAGAAAAGGGCTCAGCCGGTAACGTTCGCCGCGGCAGTGTGTGTCCAGCCTGTCGATGAGCGCGGTCACTTCGGCGACGCTCCAGCGTGCCAGGAACTCGAAAGGCCCCGCGGGATAGTTCAGGCCCAGCTTCATCGCCGCATCAGCGCCCTCGGGCGTGCACACGCCCTGCAGCACCGCATCGGCGCCTTCGTTGATCAGCATGGCCACGGTGCGCGCCACCACCAGGCCGGGCGTGTCGGCCACGGGCAGTGGCGCGAAGCCCAAGGCGGCCAGCCAGGCGTGGGCCTGCGTGCGCCACGCGGCGGGGCAGCTCTCGGCCACGGCCACCGCCACGGCGGTGCCGGGGGCGGTGCTGAACGGCCGGTCGAACACGGCGATGTCGCTGCGCTGCAAGTCGGCAGCGAGTTCGGTGGCCGTGCGGCCATCGGTCAGCACCAGGCGCGCGCCGTCCACTTCCAGGCCCGTCCAGCCGCTGTTGCGCAGCCGTGCCGGGCCCCAGCCTTGCGGGGCCAGCGCCGCGGTGGCGGCTTGCTCCAGGTGGTCGGCGATGGGGCCCTCGCCATGCACCGTCACCTCGCGCGCGGTGGCGGGGGCTTCGGTCACGGCCACGGGCAGGCCGGCGTTCTCGGGTTTGCCGTCGCGGTAGCTGTAGAAGCCGCGGCCGCTCTTGCGGCCCAGCAGGCCGCCGGCCACCATCTCGGCCTGCAGCAGGCTGGGCATGTAGCGCTTATCAAAGAAGTTGGCCGCGTAGACCGAGTTCGTCACCGCGAAGTTGGTGTCGTGGCCGATCAGGTCCATCAGTTCACAAGGCCCCATGCGGAAGCCGGCGCCGCGCAGGCAGGCGTCCAGCACCGCGGGCGTGGCGGCCTGCTCCAGCAGCAGCGCCAGGGTCTCGGCGTAGTAGGGCCGGGCGATGCGGTTGACGATGAAACCCGGCGTGCTCTTGGCATGCACCGGCGTCTTGCCCCACGCCGCGCTCAGCTCGAAGATGGCCTCGGCCACGGCGGGCTCGGTCTGCAGGCCCGACACCACCTCCACCAGCTTCATCAGCGGCACGGGGTTGAAGAAGTGCATGCCCACCAGCCGGCCCGGGTGCTGCAAGCCGTTGGCGATGGCCGTGACGCTGATGCTGCTGGTGTTGGTGGCCAGCACGGTGCTGGCGTCGCACAGACCTTCCAGCTGCGCGAAGAGGGCGCGCTTGGCGTCGAGGTTCTCGACGATGGCTTCCACCACCAGTGCCACGCCAGCGGCTTCATGCAGGGTGGCGATGGGCGTGATGCGCGTCAGCAGCGCCTGCACCTCGTCGGCCGACATGCGGCCCTTGGCCACCAAGCCGTCCAGCGCGCCGGCCATCTTGGCCTTGGCGGCGGCCGCCGCGCCTTCGCGCATGTCGAACAGGCGCACCCCGTGGCCGGCCTGCGCCGCCACCTGCGCGATGCCCGCGCCCATGATGCCCGCGCCCACCACGCACACAGGGGCGCCACTCAGTTGCTTCGTCATGAGGGGATCCAGTTGGCGGGCCGCTTGCCCAGGAAGGCCGCGAAACCCTCGCGCGCTTCGTCGGTGCCGCGCACGCGGGCGATGGTCTGCGCCGTGAGTTCCACGGTCTCGGGCGTGATCTCGCCCACCGGCAGTTGCGCGAACAGCGCCTTGATCTCGCGCTGCGCGTTCGGGCCGCCGGCCAGCAACTGCAGCAGCATCTCGTCGACGGCGGCGTCCAGCTGTTCAGGCGCCGCCACGCGCTGCACCAGGCCGAGGGCCAGCGCTTCGTCGGCGCCGATGCGTTCGGTGCTCAGCGCCAGCCGCCGCGCCTGGCGCTTGCCGACGGCCTGGATGACGTAGGGCCCGATCACCGCCGGCAGGATGCCGAACTTGGCCTCACTCACGGAGAAGCTGGCGTTGCTGGCGGCGATGGCGATGTCGCAGGCCGCCGTGAGCCCGAAGCCGCCACCCAGCGCGGCGCCTTGCACGCGCGCCACCGTGGGCTTGGGCGCGCTCTCGATGCGCGCCAGCATGGCCGCGAAGCGGCGCGCATCCGCCACGTTCCAGTCCAGACTGGCGGTGCTGGCGCGCTGCATCCACTGCAGGTCGGCGCCGGCGCTGAAGTGCTTGCCCTCGCCGGCCAGCACGATGACACGAACGCTGTCGTCTCCGATCAGCTGCGCGAAGGCGGCGTCCATCTCGCCGATCATGGCCTCGTCGAAGGCGTTGAAGACCGCCGGCCGGGCCATCGTCACCTGGGCCACGCCGGGGCGGCGCACTTCGATGCGCAGCGTCTCCATCAGTAGGTTTCCAGGTGCAGGCGGCCTTCGCGCTTCATCGCGGCGCCGAGGGCTTCCCAATCGAGCCCGGCGTCCTTGGCGATGTCGCGCAGCGCCAGCACCACGCCTTCTTCCATGGCCTTCAGGCCGCAGACGTAGAAGTAGGCGTTGGGGTCGGCCAGCAGTGGCGCCAGGTCGGCGGCGCGTTCGCGCATGGCGTCCTGAACGTAGCGCTTGGGCGCACCCGGCGTCCGGCTGTAGGCGAAGTTGCAGTCGATGAAGTCTCTCGGCAGGCCCTGCAGCGGGCCGAAGTAGGGCAATTCTTCCTGCGTGCGGGCGCCGAAGAAGAGCATCAGCTTGCCGCTCTCGAACTTCCCCGCGCTGCGCAGCCTGCGGCGGTGTTCCGTCATCGCGCGCATCGGCGCCGAGCCGGTGCCGGTGCAGATCATCACCAGGTGGCTCTTGGCGTGGTTGGGCATCAGGAAGCTGGCGCCGAAGGGCCCGATGACCTGCACCTTCTCGCCCACCTGCAGGTCGCACAGGTAGTTGCTGGCCACGCCGCGCACGGGCTGGCCCTGGTGGTCTTCCAGCACGCGCTTCACGGTGAGGCTGGCGTTGTTGTAGCCCGGGCGCTCGCCGTCGCGCGGGCTGGCGATGCTGTACTGGCGCGGGTGGTGCGGCTTGCCCTTCGCATCTACGCCCGGCGGGATGACGGCGATGCTCTGGCCTTCGAGCAGCGGGAAGGGCGTGCTGCCGAAGTCCAGCACGATGTGGTGGGTGTCGTAGTCGCTGCCCACCTGCGTGACGCGCACATTGCCGGCCACGGTGGCGGTGATGAACTTCTCGGCCGCCTTCGGGCCGTAGAGGTTGGTGTACGGGTGCGCGGCCGACCACGGCGGCAAGGTGCTGCCGTAGGTGCTGCTGTTGAAACCATCGGCCACGACAGGCGCAGGCACCGGCTCGGGCACAGCCACCGCGGCGGTGTCGCTGCCGGCCTCGGCCAGCAGTTGTTCACGCGGCAATTCGGGCGGCAACTCGTTCCAGCTCAGCTGTTCTTCCAGCGAATACACGCGCACGCGCGGCATGGTGCGGTAGTTGTCGATGCTGCCGGTGGGGCAGGGCGAGATGCAGGCATTGCACCAGTTGCACTTGCTCGCATCGACCACGTAGTTGTTGCTGTCGTGCGTGATCGCGCCCACCGGGCACATCGTCTCGCAGGTGTTGCAGCGGATGCAGATCTCGGGGTCGATCAGGTGCTGCTTGATGACGGCGCTATCGGCCATGTCCATGAGGTGTCTCCTTCAGCAAAAAGGGGCCGGCTGGCCCCTTGTCGCCCACACGCAATGATGCGCGAATCAGTTGAAGCGCACGTATTCGAAGTCGACCGGCTGGCGGTTGATGCCCATCACCGGCGGCGCGATCCAGTTCGCGAACTGGCCCGGCTCCACCACACGTCCCATCAGGCTGGCCACGAAAGCGCGGTCGCCGCCACTGGGCAGCCAGTGGTCGACGTTGGCCTTCCACTCGGCCTCGCTCACCACGCGGCCGTCGGGCGCCACCTTCACGCCCTTGAGCGCGCCGATGTTGCGGTGGAAAGCCTTGTGCGGCACGCTCAAGCGCGTGGGGATGCCGGCCTTCTCCAACACCTTGTTCCAGCGGTTCACGCCGGCCACGCTGTCGGTGATGTAGTCGTCGCGCAGCACTTCGTTCAGGGCGTTGAGCATGGGCACTTCCTTCTCCACCAGCTGGCCGTTCCTGGCTTCCAGCACGCGGTAGGTCTGGCCCTTCAGCACATGGTCGTCCACCCGCTTGCCCTCTTCGTAACGGCCCTTCAGGCCGCTGCTGTAGAAGGTGGCGGCATTGCTGCTCTCGTCGGCGCCGAAGAGGTCGATGGTGACGCTGAAGTGGAAGTTGATGTAGCGCTGGATGGTCGGCAGGTCGATCACGCCGGCGTTGCGCAGCACCTGCACGTCGTCGGTCTTCAGCTCGTTCATCTTCTGCGCCGTGCGCTGGATGACGCGGCTGATGCCGCTCTCGCCCACGAACATGTGGTGGGCTTCTTCCGTCAGCATGAACTTCGTGGTGCGGGCCAGCGGGTCGAAGGCACTTTCGGCCAGCGCGCACAGCTGGAACTTGCCGTCGCGGTCGGTGAAGTAGGTGAACATGAAGAAGCTCAGCCAGTCGGGCGTGGCTTCGTTGAAGGCCCCCAGGATGCGCGGGTTGTTCTGGTCACCGCTGCGGCGCTCCAGCAGCGCCTCGGCTTCTTCACGCCCGTCGCGCCCGAAGTGCTTGTGCAGCAGGTAGACCATGGCCCACAGGTGGCGGCCTTCTTCCACGTTGATCTGGAAGAGGTTGCGCAGGTCGTACATGCTGGGCGCGGTGTTGCCGAGGTGGCGCTGCTGCTCCACGCTGGCCGGCTCGGTGTCGCCCTGCGTCACGATGATGCGGCGCAGGTTGGCGCGGTGCTCGCCGGGCACGCTGTCCCAGGCCTTCTCGCCCTTGTGGTCGCCGAAGTGGATGGTGCGCTCGGCCCCGTCCGGGTTCGCCGGGTTCATGAAGATGCCCCAGCGGTAATCGCGCATCTTCACGTGGCCAAAGCTGGCCCAGCCCTGCGGGTCGACGCTGACGGCCGTGCGCAGGTAGACGTCCATGTCGGTGGAGCCTTCGGGCCCCATGTCGTCCCACCAGCTGATGAAGTTGGGCTGCCATTGCTCGAGCGCGCGCTGCAGCGTGCGGTCTTCGCTCAGGTTGACGTTGTTGGGGATCTTCTCGCTGTAGTTGATGCTGCTCATGTCTCGCTCCGGTGCTGCTCGGTGATCGTGCTCAGTGATGGCGGGGGATGCCGCGGAAACTCAGACTCTGTTCCAGTCGAAGGCGGCTTTTTCGCCCTTGCCGTAGACCTTCAGCGCGCCCTTTTCGCCCACGGCGTTGGGGCGCTGGAAGATCCAGTTCTGCCAGGCCGTCAGGCGCCCGAAGACGCGGGTGAACATGTTCTCGGGGCCGTTGAAGCGCAGGTTGGCTTCCAGGCCCGTCAGTGCGTCGGGGCTCATTGCCACGCGCTCCTCGATGGCGATGCGCACCTCGTCGTCCCAGTCGATGTCGTCGGGGTTGGCCGTCACCAGGCCCAGGGCGCAGGCGGCGTCGGCATCCAGCGGCTGATTCAGCTGCGCACGCACGGCGGCCAGGGGCTCGGCTTCGTCGTAGAAGCGGCGGCCCAGGCGGTGCTGGCCGGTGACCATGGGGTAGCGGCCGAAGTTGGCCTCGCCCACGGTGATCTTGGGCGAGCGTGTTTCGTCGTCGGGCAGCATCAGCTGGTAGCTGCGGTCGCAGGCCAGGGCCAGCTCCAGCAGCGTGCCGGCGAAACACGAGCCCGGCTCGATCAGCGCAAACAGGCTGCGGCTGCTCACGTCCAGGCGGCTGAAGGTGCGGCGCAGCAGGCCCACCGTCTCGCGAACCAGCCAGTGGCTGGCGTGCTGCTGCAGCGTGGCGTCCATGGCCAGCACCGCGGCAGCGTCGCCTTCGGTCTTGATCAGCCAGGTGCCGATGTCGAGCTCGTTGGTGCGCATCGAGAGGATGGCGTCTTCAAGTTCGCGCGCCATCGCCAGCGGGTACCAGGCGGCGCCGGCGGCTTCGATCTCGGCCACGGTCTGCGGCTGAACACCGGCCGGGGCTTTCACGGTGAAGGTGGCGGTGCGCTTGGCGCGGTCGATACCCACCGTCACGTGCGTGTAGCGCAGCGCGTCGGCTTCCACCGTGCAGTTCAGCGGGGTCAGCGCCACGCCTTTCGCGCCTGAATCAGCGGCCGGGCGGTCGCTCAGCGCGGCCAGTTCCAGCGCACGTTCCTGCACACGCTGCGCAAACACCTGCGGCTTGGCGACCTCGTCCACCAGGCGCCACTCCTTGGCCTTGGCGCCGCGCACGCCTTCCACGCTGGTGCAGAAGATGTCGGCGCGGTCGTGGCGCACCTTGCGCTTGTCGGTCACGCGGGTCAGGCCGCCGGTGCCGGGCAGCACGCCCAGGAGCGGCACTTCGGGCAGGCTCACTGCGCTGCTGCGGTCGTCCACGAGGATGATCTCGTCGCAGGCCAGGGCGAGTTCATAACCGCCGCCGGCGCAGGCGCCGTTCACGGCGGCCAGGAACTTCAGCCCGCTGTGGGCGCTGCTGTCTTCCAGGCCGTTGCGCGTTTCGTTCGTGAACTTGCAGAAGTTCACCTTCCAGGCGTGGCTGCTGACGCCCAGCATGAAGATGTTGGCGCCGCTGCAGAACACACGTTCCTTTGCGCTGGTGACGACGACGGTGCGCACCTCGGGGTGCTCGAAGCGGATGCGCTGGATGGCGTCGTTCAGCTCGATATCCACGCCCAGGTCGTAGCTGTTGAGCTTGAGCTTGTAGCCCTCACGCAGGCCGCCGTTTTCATCGAAGTCGGCGAGCAGCGTGGCCACCGGGCCTTCGAACTTGAGCTTCCAGTGGCGGTAGCGGGTAGGCTCGGTCTGGTAATCGACGCGGGGCGTGCTCATCGGCGGTCTCCTGGGCAGCGCAACCTTGCACTGCGGTGAACGCATGATATTGCGTGTATTCGCTGAGCGTCAAGCAGGGAAGTGCACTTTAATGCACTTCATGGCCCGCCATCGAGCCGCAAGGCCGCGCGCACCGTCTGGCGCAGTTGCATGAAGGTGCCTTCCAGGGTTTGGGCGCTGGTGTCGATCTTGAAATCAGCCTTGGAATAGAAGGCAGCGCGCCCGGCCAGGATGCCCTTCAGGTCTTCCATGGCTTCTTTGCTGGCAGCCATGGGGCGCAGGTCGCCCTGGGCGACGACTCGCTTCATATGGTCTTCGGGCTCGGCCTGCAACCACACGGTGGTGCAGTGCGCCAGCAGCAGGTTGAAGGTGGCGGGGTCGCTGACAATGCCGCCGGGCGTGGCGATCACGGCCTCGGCATGGATCTGGATGGCTTCTTCCAGCGCGCGGCGCTCGTAGCGGCGGTAGGCGTTCTGGCCGTACAGCGACTGGATCTCGTTGATGCTGCAGCCGGCGAACTTCTCGATCTCGCGGCTGAGTTCGACGAAGGCCACGCCCAGGTCGTCGGCCAGCATCTGGCCCAGGGTGCTCTTGCCCGCGCCGCGCAGGCCCACCAGGGCGATGCGCGGGCTGCGGCCGCTGGGTTTGGCCGCGGCGCCGCCCGTGCCCAGCAACTCACCCACGGCCACGCGCACGCGGTGCAGCGTGGCTTCGTCGCGGCCTTCCAGCAGTTCGCGCAGCAGCAGCCACTCCGGGCTGGCCGTGGTGACATCGCCCGTCAGTTCGGCCAGCGTGCACTGCAGCGCCTGCGCCACCTGCAGCAGCACCAGGATGCTGGCGTTGCCCACGCCGTACTCCAGGTTGGCGAGGTGGCGCTCGCTCACTTCGGCGGCCAGGGCCACGGCCTTGCGCGTCATGCCGCGGCGGCTGCGCAGCGCGCGCACGCGTTCGCCCAAGGCCACGAGGAAGGGGTTCTTTTCTTCGGCGGCGGCCTCGGCCAGGGCCGGGCTGTGTGCCTCGGCGGCCTGCGCGTCTTCTTCGGTCAAACCCGAGCCATGCAATATAGTGCTTGACATCAGGCGCGGGCGGTTCTAAGGTGCATGCACGCACAATAGTTCATCTTTTGAGGCGCTGCAAGACGGGTTCCGCAAGAAACCCAGGCGCCACGGCCGGAGACAAGCCCATGAACCCCTCAGTCCCAGCGCCAGCCCCAGGTGCCGCCCCGGCCCCCGGCGCGCGCTTCAATTTCGCTGCCCATCTGCTGCAGGCCAACGCCGGCCGCGCCGCCAAGGCGGCTTTTGTCGATGACCACGGCAGCCTGAGCTATGGCGCGCTGGACGAGCAGGTGCGCCGCTGTGCCGCCGCCCTGCGCGCCGCTGGCGTGCGCCGCGAAGAACGTGTGCTGCTGCTGATGCACGACAGCTGCCACTGGCCGGTGGCCTTTCTGGGCGCGCTGCATGCGGGCGTGGTGCCCGTGGCCGTGAACACGCTGCTGACGGCCGACGACTACGCCTACATGCTCGCCCATTCACGCGCGCAGGCGGTCTTCGCTTCCGGCGCGCTGCTGCCGGTGCTGGGCGCGGCCCTGGCGCAGGGCGGGCATGAAGTGCAGCGGCTCGTGGTCTCGCACGCGGTCTCGCATGCCAGTGCACCACTGGCCGCCGGGCAGCAGGCCTTCGAAGACTTCATCGCCAGCGCCGAACCCGCCGCCCAGGCGGCCGACACCGGGCCCGACGACCCCGGCTTCTGGCTCTATTCATCCGGCAGCACCGGGCGCCCCAAGGGCACGCTGCACAGCCAGGCCAACCCCTGGCACACCTGCCGGCTGTACGGCCAGGCCGTGCTCGGGCTGCGCGAAAGCGATGTCTGCTTCTCGGCCGCCAAGCTGTTCTTCGCCTATGGCCTGGGCAATGCGCTGAGCTTTCCGTTGAGCGTGGGCGCCACCACGCTGCTGATGGCCGAGCGCCCCACGCCCGATGCGGTGTTCAAGCGCTGGCGGGGCGAAGGCGCGGGCGCACCGGGCCTGAAGCCCACGGTCTTCTATGGCGCGCCGACGGGCTTTGCCGGCATGCTGGCCCACCCCGCACTGCCGGCGCGCGAGCAGGTCGCGCTGCGCCTGTGTTCGTCGGCCGGCGAGGCGCTGCCGGCCGAACTGGGCGAGAAGTTCCAGCGCCACTATGACGTGCCCATCGTCGACGGCATCGGCAGCACCGAGATGCTGCACATCTTCCTCAGCAACCGCCCCGAGCGCGTGCGCTACGGCAGCACCGGCTGGCCGGTGGCGGGCTACGAGATCCAGCTGCGCGGCGACGATGGCGGCCCCGTGCCCGATGGCGAGCCTGGCGACCTCTACATCAGCGGCCCCAGCGCCGCGCTGATGTACTGGGGCCAGCGCACGAAGACGGCAGAGACCTTCCAGGGCGCGTGGACCAAGAGCGGCGACAAGTACATCCGCAACGCCGATGGCAGCTACACCTACGGCGGTCGCAGCGACGACATGCTCAAGGTCAGCGGCATCTACGTCAGCCCCTTCGAGGTGGAAGCTACGCTGGTGCAGCACGCCGCCGTGCTGGAAGCGGCCGTCATCGGCGTGCCCGATGCCGAGGGCCTGACCAAGACCATGGCCTTCGTCGTGCTGAAGCCCGGCCAGCAGGCCACCGAGGCCGATCTGAAGGCCTTCGTGAAGGACCGCCTGGCGCCCTACAAGTACCCGCGCCTGATCGAGTTTGTGCCCGAGCTGCCGAAAACCGCCACTGGCAAGATCCAGCGTTTCAAGCTGCGCGAACAGCAGCATCAGCGCGGCCCGGGCGCTGCATGACGGTGGCCTGGCTCAGCCTGCCCTGGCGCGGGCGCAGCGTGAGCATCGAACACGCCTTCATCGGCGCTGACGACCCGCAGGCGCCCTTGATGGTGTTCCTGCACGAAGGCCTGGGCTCGCTGGCGATGTGGAAAGACTTTCCGGCGCGCCTGTGTGCCGCGGCAAGCCTGCGCGGCCTGGTGTATTCACGCCCCGGTTATGGCCGCAGCACGCCGCGCCCGGCGGGTGAACACTGGGCGCCTGACTTCATGCACCAGCAGGCGCACGAAGTGCTGCCCGCGCTGCTGCATGCGCTGAAGCTGGACGACCCCCACGCACCGCCCTGGCTGCTGGGCCACAGCGACGGCGGCAGCATCGCGCTGCTGCATGCCGCGCGCCACCCGGTGGCCGGTGTGGTGGTGGTGGCGCCGCACGTCTTTGTGGAAGAGGTGTCGGTGGCCAGCATCGCCCGGGCCCGCCAGGCCTACACCGAAGGCGCGCTGAAAGCCGGGCTGGCCAGGTACCACGACGACCCCGACTCGGCCTTCTACGGCTGGAACGAGGTGTGGCTGAGCCCGGCGTTCCGCCGCTGGAACATCGAATCCGACATCGCGGGCATCACCGCGCCGCTGCTGGCCGTGCAGGGCGTGGACGACGAATACGGCACGCTGGCGCAGCTACACCGCATCGCCGCGCAACTGCCGCACACCCGGCTGCTGGAACTGCCCGCCTGCGGCCATTCGCCGCACCGCGACGCACCGCAGGCGCTGATGGACGCCGTGGCCGCCTTCGTGCGGCAACATCGCCGCCCATGACCACCGCCGTCTTCCTCATCCAGTGCCTGAACGCGCTGCAGTACGGGCTGCTGCTCTTCCTGGTGGCCAGCGGGCTGACGCTCATCTTCGGCATCATGGGCGTCATCAACCTGGCGCACGGCAGCTTCTACATGATCGGCGCCTACATGGCCTATGCGCTGGCGGCGCCCGTGGCGGCGGCCTTCGGCGGCGGCTTCTTCAGCGTGCTGCTCATCGGCCTGGTGCTGGCCGTCGTGCTGGGCTATGTGCTGGAGTGGGTGTTCTTCAGCTACCTCTATGAACGAGAGCACTTGCAGCAGGTGCTGATGACCTACGGCCTCATCCTCGTGTTCGAAGAGGTGCGCAGCCTGCTCGTGGGCGACGACGTGCATGGCGTCCCCGTGCCCCCGCTGCTGAACGCCAGCATCGCCTTGGGCGACACCATGAGCTACCCCGTCTACCGCCTGTTCATCAGCGGCGTGTGCCTCTTGCTGGCGCTGGGCATGTACCTCGTGTTCACGCGCACGCGGCTGGGCATGATGATCCGCGCCGGCAGCACCGGCAACTTCCAGCGCGAGATGGTGCAAAGCCTGGGCATCAACATCCAGTTCCTCTACCGCGTGGTGTTCGCTGCCGGTGTAGCCATTGCCGTGCTGGCCGGCATGGTGGCCGCGCCGGTGAGCAGCGTTTACCCGGGCATGGGAAACAGCGTGCTCATCGTGTGCTTCGTGGTGGTGGTCATCGGCGGCATCGGCAGCATCAAGGGCGCGCTGGCCGCGGCGCTGCTCATCGGCGTGGTGGACACCTTCGGCAAGGTGCTGCTGCCGCAGGCCGCGGGCGTGCTGGTGTACGTGCTGATGGCGTTGATCTTGCTGTGGCGCCCGCACGGATTGTTCAAGGCGGGATGACGATGTTCGACCTGCAGGAAGCCCGCGGCAAGCTGCTCTTCGTGGCCGCTGCCTTCGCCGCCTTGGCCGCCGTGCCCTTCATCGGCAGCGGCTACACCGTCGACCTGGTCACCAAGATCATGATCTACGCCATCTTCGCGCTCAGCCTTGAACTGCTGGTGGGCAGCACGGGGCTGGTGTGTTTCGGGCAGGCAGCGTTCTTCGGCATCGGCGCCTATGCCACCGTGCTGCTCACGCCCGCTGGCGCGCCGGCCTCGCTGTGGTGGCTGCTGCCGGCCTGCATCGGCCTGGCGGCGCTGTATGCGCTGGCGGTGGGCGCTCTGTCGCTGCGCACGCAGGGTGTGTACTTCATTATGGTGACGCTGGCCTTCGCGCAGATGGCCTACTACGTGGTGCACGACACGCCCTTGGGCGGCGGCACCGACGGCATCTACCTCGACGACAAGCCGAGCCTGATCCCCGCTCTGGAATTGCGCGACCCGCTGGTGCTGTACTTCTTCATCTGGCTGTGCCTGCTGGCCACCTTCGTGAAGCTGGCCCTGCTGCTGCGCAGCCGCTTCGGGCGTGCGCTGCTGGGCATCAAGGTGAACGAGCAGCGGCTGCGCGCGGCGGGCTTCTCCACCTACCCGTACAAGCTGGCGGCCTTCACCATCAGCGGCGGCATCGCGGGCGCGGCGGGCAGCCTCTTCGCCATCAAGGACGGCTTCGTGAACCCCGCGCTGCTCAGCTGGCACTTCAGCGGGGCGGTGCTCATCATGATCATCCTCGGCGGCCTGGGCCACCTGCGCGGCGCCTTGCTGGGCGCCTTCGCGTTTGCCCTGCTGCAGGAGTTCTTCAAGAGCGAGGCCGTCTTCGGTGACTTCGCCAAACACTGGCACCTGGGGCTGGGGCTGACCATCATCGTCTCGGTGGCGCTGCTGCCCAACGGGCTGATGAGCCTGGCCCGGCTGCCCGCGATCTGGCGCGAGCGCCAGGCCCGGCGGGTGCGCGCCGCGCAGGAACTGCAGCCATGAGCGAGACCGCATGAACACCGTGCTGCTGAAGTGCCACGAACTCACGCGCCGCTGGGGCGGGCTGGTGGCGGTGGACCGCGTCTCGCTGGAACTGCAGCGCGGCGAGGTGCATGCCGTCATCGGCACCAACGGCGCGGGCAAGAGCACGCTCATCAACATGCTGTCGGGCGAACTGCCACCCAGCGGCGGTACGGTGGAACTGCTGGGCCAGGACGTCACCGCCTGGAGCCAGCCGCAGCGCGCACGCGCCGGGCTGGGCCGCAGCTACCAGCGCAACACCATCTTCCCCAGCTTCACGGTGCTGGAAAACTGCCGGCTCACGGCACAGGCGCGCGTGCAGAAGCCCTGGGCCCTGTTCAGCGCGGCGCAGCGTTGCGAAACCAGCAATGCCGCGGCGCGCGCCGCCGCGGCCCGCGCGGGCCTGAGCGATTGCCTGGAGCGGCGCGCCGACAAGCTTTCGCACGGGCAGAAGCGCCAGCTGGAAATCGCCATGTGCCTGGCTACCGACCCCCAGGTGTTGTTGCTGGACGAACCGCTGGCCGGCATGGGCGCCGAAGAAACCGAACGCATGCTGGCGCTGCTGGCCGAACTGCGCCAGGGCCACGCCATCCTGCTGGTGGAGCACGACATGGACGCCGTCTTCCGCGTGGCCGACCGCATCACGGTGATGGTCAACGGCAGCGTGCTCGCCACCGACACGCCCGAGGCTGTGCGCGCCAGCCCGGCGGTGCAGGCGGCTTACCTCGGCGAGGGGCATTGAATGGTGCCCCCAAGCTCGCTAGCGCTCGCTACCCCCCGAGGGGGCCGTCCGCCAGCGGCCCGGCAGAGCCGGTTCCGCGGCGGGAAACTTCATGATGCGGTGGGTGAGCGATGAGCGACCAGCTGTTCCTTGAAGCCCGCGGGGTGCACGCCTGGTACGGCAGCAGCCACGTGCTGCACGGCATCGACCTCCACATCCAGCGCGGCGAAACGGTGGGGCTGCTGGGCCGCAATGGCATGGGCAAGAGCACGCTCATCCGCACGCTGCTGGGTCACGTGCCGCAGCGTGAAGGGCGCATCACCGTCAACGGCCAAGACCTGAGCCGGGCGCGCCCGCACGAGGTGGCGCAGGCCGGCGTGGCCTATGTGCCCGAAGGCCGCGGCGTCTTCCCCAACCTGAGCGTGCGCGAGAACCTGGTGATGGCCGCGCGCCCAGGCCCGAACGGCCAGAACGGGTGGAGCCTGCAGCGTGTGCTGCAAACCTTCCCGCGCCTGGAAGAACGCCTCTCCAACCTGGGCTCGCAGCTCTCGGGCGGTGAACAGCAGATGCTGTCCATCGGCCGTGCGCTGATGACCCACCCCACGCTCATCATCCTGGACGAAGCCACCGAGGGCCTGGCGCCCATGATCGTGGCCGAGATCTGGCGTGTCATCGGCGACATCCGCAGCAGCGGTATCGCCACCCTCATCGTCGACCGCAACTACCGCAAGGTGCTGGCCCAGGCCGACCGCGCGCTGGTGCTGCAGAAAGGCCAGGTGGTGCTGCAGGGCAGCGCCGCCGCGCTGCGCGACGACCCCCAACTTGCCGCCTCCCTGGGCGTTTGAACCTCCTACTTGAAAGCAAGCCATGACCACCCCCAGCTACCCTGCCCTCAGCCTGTACATCGACGGCCAGTTCATCGGCGCCGAAGGCCGCAAGACACAAGACGTGCTGAACCCCGCCACCCACCAGGTGCTGGGCCAGCTGCCGCACGCCAACACCGAAGACCTGCAACGCGCCGTGAATGCCGCGCAGCGGGCCTTCGAAAGCTGGAAGAAGACCAGCCCGATGGAGCGCAGCAAGGTCTTGCGCAAGGTGGCCGACCTCGCCCGTGAGCGCGCGCAGGACATCGGCCGCAACATCACGCTGGACCAGGGCAAGCCGCTGGCCGAAGCCGTGGGCGAGGTGGTGTTTTGCGCCGAACACGCCGAGTGGCACGCCGAAGAGTGCCGCCGCATCTACGGCCGCGTGATCCCGGCGCGGCAAGACGGCGTGCGCCAGACGGTGCTGCGTGAACCCATCGGCGTGTGCGCCGCCTTCAGCCCCTGGAACTTCCCCTTCAACCAAGCCATCCGCAAGATCACCGCGGCCCTGGGCGCGGGCTGCACCATCGTCATCAAGGGCCCGGAAGACGCGCCAAGCGCCGTGGTGGCCATCGCGCAGCTCTTCCATGACGCCGGCCTGCCGCCGGGCTGTCTGAACGTGGTGTGGGGCGTGCCGCACGAGGTGAGCGATTTCCTCATCAAGAGCCCCATCGTGCGCAAGATCAGCTTCACCGGCAGCGTGCCCGTGGGCAAGCTGCTGGGCGGCCTGGCCGGCAGCCTGATGAAGCGCTGCACGATGGAACTGGGCGGCCACGCGCCGGTGATCGTGTGCGACGACGCCGACATCGACGCCGCGGCCGACACGCTGGTGCCCTTCAAGTTCCGCAACGCCGGGCAGGTGTGCATCAGCCCCACGCGCTTCTATGTGCAGGAAGGTGCCTACGACCGTTTCGTGGCGCGCTTTCTGGCCAAGCTGGAGAAGGTGAAGGTGGGCGACGGCCTGCTGAAGGAGACGCGCATGGGCCCGCTGGCACAGCAGCGCCGCGTGGCGGCCATGGCCGGCTTCATCGACGACGCGCACCAGCGCGGCGCCACCGTGCTGGCCGGCGGCAACGCACTGCCGGGGGTGGGCAACTTCTTTGCGCCCACCGTGCTGGCCGACCTGCCCGAAGACAGCCGCCTCATGACCGAAGAGCCCTTCGGGCCCATTGCCGGCATCGTGCGCTTCAAGACCGTGGAAGAGGTGCTGCAGCGCGCCAACAGCCTGCCCTTCGGCCTGGCGAGCTACGCCTTCACGGGCGGCACGAAAAACGCGCGCATGCTGAGCGAGGGCCTGGAGGCCGGCATGGTCAGCATCAACCACGTGGGCCTGGCGCTGGCCGAAACGCCGTTCGGCGGCATCAAGGACAGCGGCTACGGCAGCGAAGGCGGGCTGGAGACCTTCGACGGGTATCTCAACACCAAGTTCGTGACGCAGTTGAACTGAGCCCGCACGTGCAAGGCCGGAAGGCCTTGCGCGGCTGTCGAAGGCCCGAACGCG
>LJHT01000093.1 GCA_001295905.1 beta proteobacterium AAP51
GGGCCAGGGCGCGGCCAGCGCCGCGCCAGCCAGCGCGGCGGCCGCGCCCAGCACGTGGCGGCGCCTCGGCACCGTCGCCAAAACGGAAGCGGGCTCAACCATGCCGCGCCCGCAGGCCCAGGGCCATGGCCCACATCCACACCAGGCTCATCAGGTTGACCGAGGGGCCCAGCGCCCCGGCTTCCGTCAGGCCCACCAGCAGCACGAAGGCCACCACGGCCTCGCGCAGCGGCAGCGCCGATTGCAGCGCGTGCTTCAGCCACGCGGCCTGCGCCCACAGCACCAGGGCCAGGCCCACCGCGCCGGTGCCCAGCCCGGCCTGCAGCCAGAGGTTGTGGGCCGAGGTGGTGGTCCAGCCGTGGCCGTCATCCCAGGCCGCCGGCAGCAGTTCGCGGCTGGTGGCGAAACCATGGCCCAGCCAGGGCGCCTGTTCTATGAGCCGCCAGGTGGCGGCCCAGATCTCGGTGCGGCCGGTGAGCGTGGTCACCTCTTCCAGCCGGCCGCTGCGGGCCAGGCCCGCGCCCAGGGCCTCGGCCAGGCCAGGCGCCACAGCCAGCGTCAAGGCGCCGCACACGGCGGCCAGTACCAGCGCCAGCAGCGCCCACGGCCGGCGTGCCAGCAAGCCCACGGCACCGGCCAAGGCCAGCGCGGCCATCGAGCCCCGGTTGTCTGAAAGCTCCAGGCAGGCACCTCCCAACACACCAGCGCCCAGCAGCACGGCCAGCGCCGGCCCGCGCCGCAGCCCCGGGGCCGCCAGCGCCGCCAGCAAAAGCAGCAGCGCCGCGGCGCGGCCCAGGTTGTTGGGGCTGGCGAAGAGGCCGCTCAGGCGCAGCACGCGGCCGTTGTCCATGGGTGTCAGCGCCTGGGCGGGCGCCAGCACGTACAGCAGCAGCGACACCAGCATGGCCAGCGCCAGCGCGCCGGCCAGCGCCAGCGCGCCCTGGCGCGGCGTGACGGCCTGGGCCAGCGCCACCGCCACCGTCCACAGGCCCAGCCAGGCCAGTGCGGCCCCCGCGGTGTAGGCCGGTGTCACCGACCAGGCGCTGCTCAGCAGGCACCACAGGCCGAAGGCCGCCAGCGCCGCCGTGGGTGCGTGGCCGAAGGCGCGGCAGAGTTCTTCGCGCCGCCACAGCCACAGCAGCAGACCCAGCACCCAGAGGCCGAACTTGGCGATGCTCTGCAGGTCGGGCCCGGCGCCGGGGGCGTCACGCAAGGAAGCATCGGACACCAGCACGATGGCCGCCGCCAGCAGCGCCAGCGCGCCGGCCCCGGCAGGGCCGCTGCGGCCGGCCCGCTGCACCCACCACAGCGCGAAGGCGGGCATCAGCACCAGCGCCAGCCACACCGGGCCGCGCGCCGTGGTGGCCTGCGGGCTGGCCACCAGCATCAACACCGCCACCAGCGCCGCGGCGGCCAGCCAGCCCAGCGCCAGCCAGGGCGGCGTGGGCCGGCCGGCTTGAGCGGCAGGGACGGCTGAGGCGGCCGGGGCGTGCCAGGCCGGGGCGGCAGCGCTGGGGTGCATGCCTTCAGTGCCCGTTCAGGAACACACCCGCCACGGGCGTGCCGCGCGGTGCGAAGGCCGCACAGAGGTCTTGCACCGCCTGCACGCGGTTGTGGTGCTGGCGCACCACCAGCAACGCGGCCTGGCAATGCGCGGCGATGACGGCGGCGTCGGCACCGAGCTCGGCCGCGGGCGTGTCGACGACGACGTGCGCGTAGCGGCCCGCCAGCTGCTGCAGCAGTTCGGCGAAGGCCGGGCTTTCCAGCCACGCCAGCGGGTGACCCTCGGCCGCGCCGGCCGGCAGCAGGAAGAGCCCCGGCACCTGCGCCACCGGCAACACCGGGAGCACCGGCAGTGGGCGGGGCGCCGCGGCCGGCCCGCCGAGCACCGAAGCCAGGCCGCGGTCGCCCGGCAGGCCCAGCCAGGCGTGCAGGCTGGGCTGGCGCAGGTTGGCATCCACCAGCAGCACGGGCCTGCCGCGCTGCGCCATCGACACCGCCAGGTTGGCCGCGCACCAGCTTCGGCCGTCGCCCCGGCTGGGGCTGAGGACCGCCAGCGCCCCGCCGCTGTGGCCCGTGGCCGCGGTGCGCAGGCTCAGCTGGCTGCGCAAGGTGCGGAAGCCCTCGGCGGCGGGGCTGTCGGGCTGGTGCACGGTGACGAGCGCCGGCACCAGCGAAGACGGGCCCGCCGGCGGGTGGCCTGCTGCGGTGTGGGTGGCGGGGCTGGCTGCGTGGGGGCCGCTGGCGCCATGGGTGCCCTGGGTGAAGCTGCTGCCGACGGGGGCCGGCAGTGGCCAGTCAGCGTCGGAGGAGCCTGCGGGCTGCAGGGTCCAGGGCTGGCTCAAGGTGTGGTTCATGGGGGGCGTTCCAGGAAATGGGGGCTCAGCGGGCTGGCGTGGCCACGCGGGGCAGGCTCAGCAGCAGCGGCAGTTGCAGCAGCGTGGCCACGTCTTCGGCGCAGCGCACGCGGCGCTGTCGCCATTCCAGCCCCAACGCCACACCGCCGGCCAGCAGCGCGCCCAGCAGGGCGGCCAGCAGCACGGCCAGCAGCGGGTGGGGCGACGAGGGCGAGATGGGCGCCTCGGCCCAGCCCAGCACGCTGGCGGGGCCGCCGGTGGCTTCACCTTCCAGGCGGGTCTGCGCCAGGCGCTGCAGCACGGCGTCGAAGCTGCGCTGGGCCTGCTCTACTTCGCGCTGCAGCAGGCCGGCTTCGTCACGCGCGGCCTTCATGCGCAGCACCTGCGCGCGCTGGGCCTCGAAGGCGGCGCGCGTTTCGGCCAGGCGCTGGCGGTTGATGCGGTCGACCACACCCACGCCGCTGGCCACGCGCTGGGTTTCGGCCTCCAGGCGCTGGCGCAGGCTGGCGAGTTCGGCGCGTTGCTCCTGCACCTGCGGGTGGCGGTCACCCAGGCGCGTGCCCAGCTGCTGCAGCTGGGCTTCGGTGCGGCCGATCTCGGCCTTCAGCAGGCGGATGGTGTCGTCGCCCAGCACTTCCTGCAGGCGGTCGGCCTGCGCGCCGGTGGCCTGGGCCTGGCGGCTGGCCGAATCGCTGGAGCTGGCCTGCAGCGCCGTGAGCTGCGAGCTCAGCGCGGCCATGCGGGCGGTTTCGATGTCCAGGCGCTCTTCGGTGGCCACCAGGCCCTGTTCGCGCTGGAAGGCCGACAGCCGGCCCTGCGCCGCTTCCAGCGTGGCGCGGGCCACCTGCGCCCGTTCCTCGAAGAAGCGCGTGAACTGGCGGGCCGGCTGCACGCGCAGTTCGAGCGTGGTGTCGATGTAGGCCCGCACCCAGGCATTGGCCAGTTCGGCGGCCAGGCGGGGCTCGGGCGCTTTGGCGCTGACTTCCACCACACCGCCCTCGCGGGCCAGGCGCGCGCCGCCCTGGCGCTGCAGTTGCTCCACCGCCCAGGGTTCGAAGGCCACCCGGCCTTCGGTCTGGGCCTGCCAGCGCGCGCGCAGCAGTTCCTGCGTGGGCGCAGACAGACCTTCCAGCGCGCGGCGGGCCACACGCTCGTGGCGCAGGATGTCCACCTGCGTGGCCAGGAAGGCCGACGCGCCGACCACGCCGGCAGCGCCGGCCACCGGGGCGGCCACGGGGTCGGGACGGGGGTCGATCACCAGCGTGGCCGTGGCCGTGTACTCGGCCGGCCGCAGCAGGGCCGCGGCCAGCACCGCCAGCACCACCACGCCGTAGATCGACGCCACCAGGCGCCAGCGGCCGCGCACGACGGCCAGGAACTGGGCCGGGCTCAAGGCATGGCTCCCAGGGCAGCCGGGTTGCGGCACGGGGTGTCAGGCAGGCAGAAGCAGGCGGGCATGGCGGCGGCGCGAAAGTGGTGGCGGCCTACAGAGGGGTGGCAGCGGCAAAAAATGCAGGGGCGGATGAAAAACCCGCAACCGAGGGGTACGGGGCTGCCGGGCTGCGCCGGATTCGCGGGCCATGCAGGCCATGCCGGCTTGGCTCGCGGCGCAACCGGTGCAGGCCCCTGGCCCGCGTCGCCGATAATCCGCGGCTGCCCGCCCACCCACCCGAG
>LJHT01000094.1 GCA_001295905.1 beta proteobacterium AAP51
GCCGGGCGGGCGGCCGGCGGCCACGCGCAGCCGGCGCCGTCGTCGGCCACGCGCAGCGCCAGCGCCTCGGGCCGGCCGGCCTTCATCAGCTGCCGGGCCTCGATGCACACCGTGCCGCCGGCCAGCTGCGGCGCAATGCCGTGCACGATGCTGTTTTCCACCAGCGGCTGCAGCGTCAGCGGCGGTATGGGCAGGCCCACGGCGGCGACATCGATGCGCCATTCCACACGCAGCCGCTCGCCCAGGCGCAGCGCCTCGAGCTCGAGGTAATCACGCACGAAGTCGAGCTCTTCCTGCAGCGTCACGCGGTCGGCGGCGCCGCGGCTGGTGTCGAGCACGTAGCGCATCATGCGGCTGAAGCGCAGCAGCGTGGCTTCGGCCGCGCCGGGGTCGCGCCGCGTCAGCATCAGCAGCGAGTTCAGGGTGTTGAAGAGGAAGTGCGGGTTCAGCTTGCCGCTGATGGCCGCCAGTTCGGCGCGCACCAGCGCGGCCTCCGCGCGGGCCGCGGCCAGAGCGGCCCGGTGGGCGCTGCGCGCGGCCAGCGCCCCACCGAAACCCAGCACCAGCGCCACGTAGACGAACACGCCCCACATCGCACGCCACAGCACGCGCTGCTCGAAGGTGGCCTGTGCATGGTCGGGGCCGAAGAACCACCAGGCGCTGCCCACGTCCAGCGCCTGCCAGGCGCCCACGAACACCAGCGCCGCGGCCACGTGCCAGGCCAGGCGCGGCAGCAGCCGCGGGTTGCGGCGGGCCAGCCAGCGCGCCCAGGGCAGGCCCAGGGCCCCCAGCAGCATGGGCGGGCCCAGGTTCCAGGTGGCCTCGTAGGCGCCTTCCACCACGCCCCAGCCATCGCGCTGCCAGTCGGTGCCGGCCATGGCGTAGAGCGCCCAGCTCAGCGCGCACAGGCCGGCGTAGGCCAGCCACAGGCGGCCGTCACCCGCGGCCCGGCCCGGCAAGGGCGTGGGCGGGCGCGCGCCGTGCGGGAACGGCGGCACGCTGTCGGTCGTGTCCGAAGCTTGGGGGGGCAGGGTGGCGGCAGCCATGCAGGCATGCTAGGGCCAGCACCGGGGGCTGCGGGGGCCCCGGGTGACGAACTGCGGTTCGCAAGCCACGAAGTGGAGCGGGAGAGCGGCCGAAAACTCGCCTCAGAACGTTTGCTGAAGGCGCAGGGCCAGCAAGGTGTTGCGCGGGGCGGCGGGCTCGAAGAAGCGGCCGTTGGCGTCATTGACGATCACGCTGCCGGCGTAGGTCTTGTCGGTGAGGTTGTCCACCCGCGCCAGCGCTTCCAGCGCCAGGCCGTCGCCCAGCGGGAAGCGCTGCGTCCAGCGCAGGTTCAGCGTGCCCTGGCCGGGGGCCCACTCGGTGTTGGTGTCGTTGGCCGCCGTGCGGCTGGTGGCGCGCCATTCGAGAGCCACGCGGCCCCAGGCCTGGAGGGGTGACTGCACCTCGGCCCACAGGCTGCCGCGCTGCGTGCCGGCAATGCGGTTGCCCGCCGGCACCGGCACCGTGGGCGCGGTGCAGGGAATGCCGGCGCAGGCCAGGAAGCCGTCGGCATAGCGGGCCTGCAGCACCGTGAGCGACAGCGCGCTGCGCCAGCCGCCCGGCAGCGTCGCCGCGGCCGCCAGCTCCAGGCCCTGGCGCTCGGTGCGGCCCACGTTCTGGAAGCTGCTGCGGCCGCCGGCGTTGGTCTGCACGCCGATCTCGTCTTGCGTGCGGATGCCGAAGACCGTGGCATCAAGCTCCAGCGCCAGCCCGCCGAAGGCCGCGGGCTGGCCGCGCCACTTGCTGCCCAGCTCGAACTGCCGGCTCTTCTGGCCGCGCAGGCCGCTGTTGAAGCCGGCGCTGCCGTCGGGGCGGTAGGCCAGCTCGCCCAAAGTGGGCGACTCGAAGCCGCGCGCCAGGCTGGCGTGCAGCATCCAGCTGGGCGCCAAGGTCCAGCGCAGGCCCAGCACGGGGTTGCTGTAGCGGTAGCCGAGGTCGCCACTGTCGTCGCCATTGGCCAGGAAACGGTCGCGCACCGACATCGTCACGCGGCCGCTGCGCAGCCCGGCGCTCAGCTGCAGGCGGGTGGCCAGCGGCGTGCTCAGCTGCGCATAGAGCTCTTGCGTACGGGCGCGGTTGGTCTCGTCGCGGCGCAGCCGGCCGGTCACGCCCAGCTGCTGGGCGGCGCCGGTGCCGGTGAAGTTCTCGAAGCCCTGGCGCTCGTCGGTCTGCATCTCCTGCACCACGCCGGCGGCGATGTCGGTGCCGCCTTCGGCTGCTGCCGCCAGGCCCGGCAGGCCCGGCAGGCGCCACAGCGCGCGCAGGTCGGCGCCGCCGTAGTCGCGCTGGAAATCGATGACGCCGCCACCGTGGCGCGCGCCGGCCTGGGTGCCGGGTGCGATGGCCAGCCACTGCACCACGGCGCGCTGGCCGCTGTAGACGGCCAGCGTGGCTTCGCGCAAGGCGCCTTCGTCGAAAGCACGGCGCCAGCGCAGGCCGCCCTGCGTCTGCTGAACCGTCTTGCGCGTGTTGAACTGCAGCGCCTGCGGCGTGGTCTGGCGCGGGTTTTCGTTGAACTGCGCACGGCTCAGGCCCAGCGGGTCTTGTGCGTTCTGCTCGTGGTGCGACAGCAGCAGCGTGACGCGGTCGCGAGCCCCGGTGTAGCCCAGGCGCAGCTGGCCCAGCGTGCGGCGGGCCTCGCTTTGCGGGCGGAAGCCATCCAGCTGCAGCTGACTGGCGGAAGCCTTGAGGTCGAAGGCCGGCCCACCTGGCCCCGCTTCGTGCGCCGCGCCCAGCGGCGTGGCCACCGCCACCCGCGCCTGCGTCAAGCCGAAGCTGCCGATGTCCAGCCCCGCCTCGGCAAGGCCTTCGGTGGCCGGGGCGGTGAAGAGCGCGATGACGCCGCCCGAGCTGTTGCCATACAGCGCCGAGAACGGCCCGCGCAGCACCTCCACGCGCTGCGCGCCGGCCAGGTCGAAGTGCGCCACCTGGCCCTGGCCATCGGGCATGGTGGCCGGTATGCCATCGGCATAGAGCCGAACGCCGCGCACCCCGAAGCCGGCCCGCGCGCCGAAGCCGCGTGCGCTGATCTGCAGGTCTTGCGCGTAGTTGTTGCGGTTGGCCGCCACCAGGCCGGGCACGCGGGCCAGCGCTTCCGAGAGGTTCACCATCGGCCCGGCGCTGCGCAGCTCGGCCGCTTCGATGCTGGTGATGGCGTAAGGCGCTTCCAGCAGCGCCGCCTCGCGCAGGCCGCCCGTGATGACGATGGTCTGCGCAGGGGCCGGCGGTGCGTTCGGGGCGGCCAGGGCGCCAAGCGGCGTGAGCAAGGGGGTGAACGCAGCCAACGTGGCCAGGGCGGGCAGGGTCGGGAACATGGGCAGGGCGTGGACACGGGGCCCTGAGTTCTATGCGAAAACGCGAAGGGCCGCCCGCACAGGCGGGCTTGTCCGATCAGGGTTTGCCGCAGGGAGCCAAGCCCGGGGCGGCTACCTAGCATGCCTGCTGCCCTGCACCGGGGCGGGCGTCACCCATGCCCGGCCGGTGCACCGTGTAGCCACCCCCGGAGGATCTTTCCATGACCACCTTGACGTTGACCGTCAACGGCCAGGCCGTACACCGTGATGTGCCCCCCGCCACCCTGCTGGTGCATTTCCTGCGCGAAGAGCTGCGCCTGACCGGCACCCACCAGGGCTGCGACACCGGCCAGTGCGGCGCCTGCACCGTGCACGTGGACGGCCGCGCCGTGAAGTCGTGCTCGATGCTGGCCGCGCACGCCCACGGCCGCAGCGTCACCACCATCGAAGGCGTGTGCGCGGCCGACGGCGCCCTGCACCCGATGCAGACCGCCTTCAACCAGTGCCACGGCCTGCAGTGCGGCTTCTGCACCCCGGGCATGGTGATGAGCGCCATCGACCTGGTGCAGCACCACCCGCATGGCAGCGAAGCGCAGATCCGCGAAGGGCTGGAAGGCAACTTCTGCCGCTGCACGGGTTACCAGAACATCGTCAAGGCCGTGCAGCAAGGTGCTGCCGCCATGAAGGCCACGGCCTGAGCCAGGAGCAAGCACCCATGAACGCAAGACAAGGTTTCATCGGCCAGAGCGTGGTGCGTCGCGAAGACCACCGCTTCCTCACCGGCCGCGGCCAGTACACCGACGACATCACGCTGCAGGGCCAGACGCACGGCGTCTTCCTGCGCAGCCCGCACGCGCATGCCGTCATCAGGAAGCTCGACACCAGCGTGGCCGCCAAGGCCCCCGGGGTGCTGGGCATCTTCACCGGCGAGCACTTCAAGGCCGTGGGCGGCCTGCCCTGCGGCTGGCTCATCAACAACATCGACGGCACGCCGATGAAGGAGCCCAAGCACCCGGTGCTGGCCGACGGCAAGGTGCGCTACGTGGGCGACCGCGTGGCCCTCATCGTGGCCGAGACGCAGGCCCAGGCCGAAGCGGCGATGGCCCTCATCGAGGTCGACTACGACGTGCTGCCGGCCTACATCGACATGGCCCAGCCCGCCGCCGCGGCCGCGGCCCTGCATGCCGAAGCGCCCGACAACCGCTGCTACCAGTGGCACATCGGCGACGCCGCCGGCGTGGACGAGGCGATGAAGAGCGCGGCGCACGTCATCAGCTTGAGCTTCCGCAACAACCGCCTGGTGCCCAACGCCATCGAGCCACGCGCCGCCAACGCCGTCTACAACCCGAGCAGCGACGAGTACACGCTCTACGTCAGCAACCAGAACCCGCACGTCGAACGGCTGCTGATGTGCGCCTTCGTGCTGGGCATCCCCGAGCACAAGATGCGCGTGGTGGCCCCTGATGTCGGCGGCGGCTTCGGCAGCAAGATCTTCCTCTACGGCGAAGAGACGGCGCTGGTGTGGGCCAGCAAGCAGATCAAGCGCCCCATCAAGTGGACGGCCAGCCGTTCCGAGGCCTTCCTGTCCGACGCCCACGGCCGCGACCACCTCACCACCGCCAAGCTGGCGCTCGACAAGGACTACAAGTTCATCGGCTTCAAGGTCGACACCACGGCCAACCTGGGGGCCTACCTGTCGACCTTCGCCAGCGCGGTACCCACCATCCTCTACGCCACGCTGCTGGCCGGGCAGTACGCCACGCCCAAGATCAGCTGCACCGTGACGGCGATGTTCACCAACACCGCCCCGGTGGACGCCTACCGTGGTGCCGGCCGGCCCGAGGCCACCTACACGGTGGAGCGCATCGTCGAGACCGCCGCGCGTGAACTGGGCATCGACCCCGGCGAGCTGCGCCGCAAGAACTTCATCCGCAGCTTCCCCTACGCCACGCCCGTGGGCCTGACCTACGACATCGGCGACTACGACGCCACGATGAACCGCGCCGAAGAGCTGGCCGACGTGAAGGGCTTCGCCGCCCGCAAGGCGGCGAGCGAGGCCAAGGGCCTCAAGCGCGGCCTTGGCTACAGCGCCTACATCGAGGCCTGCGGCATTGCGCCTTCTTCGGTGGCGGGTGCCCTGGGCGCCCGCGCGGGGCTGTTCGAAGCGGGTGAAGTGCGGGTGCACCCCACTGGCAAGGTGACGGTGTTCACCGGCAGCCACAGCCACGGCCAGGGCCACGAAACGACGTTTGCGCAGGTGGTGGCCGACAAGCTGGGCATCCCGCTGGAAGACATCACCATCGAACACGGCGACACCGGCAAGGTGCTCTTCGGCATGGGCACCTACGGCAGCCGTTCGCTGGCCGTGGGCGGCACCGCCATCGTGAAGGCGCTGGACAAGGTCATCGCCAAGGGCAAGAAGATAGCCGCCCACCTGATGGAAGCGGCCGACACCGACGTGGTTTTCGAGAACGGCGTGTTCAAGGTGGAAGGCACCGACAAGAGCGTGCCGTTCGCCAGCGTCAGCCTCACGGCCTACGTGCCGCACAACTTCCCGCACGACAAGCTGGAGCCCGGCCTCAACGAAAACGCCTTCTACGACCCCAGCAACTTCACCTACCCCGCCGGCACCTACATCTGCGAGGTGGAGGTCGACCCCGCCACGGGCGTGGTGCGCGTGGACCGCTTCACCGCGTGTGACGACTTCGGCAACGTCATCAACCCGATGATCGTCGAGGGCCAGGTGCACGGCGGCCTGGCGCAGGGCCTGGGCCAGGCGCTGCGCGAAGACTGCGTCTACGACCCCGAAAGCGGCCAGCTGCTCACCGGCAGCTACATGGACTACGCCATGCCGCGTGCCGACGACTTCTGCCAGTTCACGGTGGAAACGGTGAAAGGCACGCCCTGCACGCACAACCCGCTGGGCGTGAAGGGCTGCGGCGAGGCCGGTGCCATCGGCAGCCCGCCGGCGCTGATCAACGCCATCTGCCACGCCATCGGCGTGAAAGACGTGCCCATGCCGGCCAGCCCGCACAATGTGTGGAAGGCCCTCCAGGCCGCCCGCTGAAGAAGGAGAACAAGACCATGCAAGCCTTTGCCTACAGCACCCCCGCCAACGTGGCCGAAGCCGTGAAGGCCGCCGCGCAGGAAGACAGCAAGTACATGGCCGGCGGCCAGACGCTGCTGCAGTCGATGAAGCTGGGGCTGATCGCGCCCTCGGCCGTCATCGACCTCAGCACCATCGCCGACCTCAAGGGCATCTGCCGCGATGGCAACGCCATCGTCATCGGCGCCGGCACCACGCATGCCGAGGTGGCGGCCTCGGCCGAAGTGCAGCAGGCCATACCGGCGCTGGCCGAACTGGCCGGCCACATCGGCGACCGCCAGGTGCGCAACCGCGGCACGCTGGGCGGCAGCCTGGCCAACAACGACCCCGCCGCCTGCTACCCCGCCGCCGTGCTGGGCCTGGGCGCCACCGTGCACACCAACCAGCGCAAGATCGCGGCGGAAGACTTCTTCGTCGGCGTGTACACCACGGCACTGAACGAAGGCGAGGTCATCACCGCGGTGAGCTTCCCCATCCCTGAAAAAGCGGGCTGGCAGAAGTTCAAGCAGCCGGCCAGCCGCTTCAGCCTGGTGGGCGTGTTCGTCAGCAAGGGCCCCGCCGGCGTGCGTGTGGCCGTGACGGGCGCCGGCGCCAACGGCGTGTTCCGCGCCAGCGGGCTGGAGGCGCTGCTGGCCGGCAACTTCAGCGCCGCCGCGCTGGCCGGCGCCGCCGTGCCCGCCGACGAGCTGAACAGCGACCTGCACGGCAGCGCCGAGTACCGCGCAGCGCTGATACCCGTGCTGGCCGCGCGCGCCATCGCCTGAAGCCAGGCCCGCCGCCGAGCGCCGCACCACCGCGTGCGGCGTTCCTGTTTCTGAACCCTGGCCTGGAAGCGCCCCTTGAGCATCACCGCACTGCCCATCAGCATCGACGACACCGCGGCGCGCCTGCTGGCGCTGAACTACGTGCCCGAACGCGCACTGGCCACCACGGTGTTCCTGTCGCTGAGGCTGCAGCGCCCGCTGTTCCTGGAGGGTGAGCCTGGCACGGGCAAGACCGAGATCGCCAAGACGCTGGCGGCGATGCTGGGCCGGCCGCTGATCCGCCTGCAGTGCCACGAAGGCCTGGACCTGGCCGGTGCCGCCTACGAGTGGAACTACGCGCGGCAGATGCTGGAGATTCGGCTGGCGGAAGCCGGCCCCCGGTCCGCCGATGGCGGCTCGCCCCCCGAGGGGGCTGCGGTGCTCCGCGATGCCCTCGCGCAGCAACTCTTCAGCGACCGCTTCCTCATCCGCCGCGCGTTGCTGCAAGCCATCGACCCGGCGCAGCCAGTACCGCCCGTCTTGCTCATCGACGAACTCGACCGTGCCGACGAGCCCTTCGAAGCCTTCCTGCTGGAAGTGCTGAGCGACTTCCAGATCACCATCCCCGAATACGGCACCGTGAAGGCCGTGCAGCCCCCCATCGTCGTGCTCACGAGCAACCGCACGCGCGAGATCCACGACGCGGTGAAGCGCCGCTGCCTGTACCACTGGGTGGGCTTCCCGGATGCGCAGCGCGAGGCCCAGATCCTGGCGCGGCGAGTGCCCGGCGCGCCGCAGAAACTCTCGGCCGAGATCGTGGCCTTCGTTCAGAAGCTGCGCACGCTGGAGCTCTACAAGCTGCCCGGCATCGCCGAGACCATCGAGTGGACGCGCGCGCTGATGGAACTCGACGCGCTGGCCCTCGACCCCGAGACCATCAACCACACCCTGGGCGTGCTGCTGAAGTACCAGGACGACATCGGCAAGGTGCAGGGCAGCGAAGCCGCGCGGCTGCTGGCGCAGGTGCGCAGCGAGTCGACCACCCGCACCTGAGAGCCCCGCCAGGGCACCCCGCGCCGGCCGGCGGCCTTTCCCTCATTTCCGCTGCGGGTTTACGAGCAAACCCAAAACAGGCCTCCGTTTGCAGAATCTTGAAACCGCTTTCAAGCGGTCGCGGCGCGCGGCGCGTGCGCGAATCAAAACAACACCGGAGGCAGTGATGCACCAGCAGAATTCTTCGCACCGCCCGGGCGCCGTGCGCCCTTCCTGGGGCCTGCGCCCCGTGGCTGCGGCCTGTGCCCTGGCGGCCGCCGCCGGGGGCGTGCAGGCGCAGCAGGCAGCACCGCCGGCCGCGGCGGCCTCGGCCGCAGCACCGCGGGAAACCATCGTCATCACCGGCCTGCGCCGCGCCATCGAATCGTCCATCGCCACCAAGCGCAGTTCCGACTCCATCGTCGAGGCGATCTCCGCCGAAGACATCGGCAAGCTGCCCGACGCCAGCATCGCCGAATCGCTGGCGCGCCTGCCCGGCCTGACTGGCCAGCGGGCCACCGACGGCCGGGTGAACGTCATCTCGATCCGCGGCCTGTCACCGGCGTTTTCGGGCGTGCTGCTGAATGGCCGTGAGATCGTCAGTTCCAACGACGGCCGCGCGGTCGAATACGACCAGTTCCCTTCCGAGCTCATCGGCTCGGCCACGGTCTACAAGACGCCCAATGCCTCGCTGGTGGGCCAGGGGCTGTCGGGCACGGTGAACCTGATGTCGCGCCGCCCGCTCGACACGCGTGGCCGCGAGGTGGCCTTCAACGTGCGCGGCGAGACCAACTCGCTGGGCACGCAGGTGCCCGGCGTGACCAGCCCCAACGGCTACCGACTGAGCGCCTCCTACGTCAACCAGTTTGCCGACAACACCATCGGCGTGGCCCTGGGCTTCGCACGCCTGAAGTCGACGACGCAGTCGCGCAGCACCGAGCTCGACCAGTACGGCGACTTCACGCCCTTCAACTTTCCCGTCAACGGCATACCGCCTTCGCAGGTGCCCCTGAATCCGCCGCAAACGTGCTGCGGCGGCGTGGCCACCGGCAGTGCAATGCTGCCGATGGTGTGGCGGTCGTCCCAGGCCACCAAGGAGAACATCCGCGACGGCCTGATGGCCGTGCTGGAGTACCGGCCGAACAAGGACCTGCGCACCCAGCTGGACCTGTACTACTCGAAGTTCGACACCAAGGAAGTCGGTGGCCTGCTCACCAGCTTCCTGTTCGAGAGCTGGGGCCAGGCCGGCATCACCGGCTCGAACAACACGCTGTCCAACGTGGTCACCACCCAGGTCGGGCAGAACACCTACGCCACGCAGGCCACTTCCAGCGCCCTGCCCGTCACCACGACCAACTCGAACACGAAGCGCCGCGACGTCGTCTCGGCGATCGGCTGGAACACCGAGATGAAGCTCGGCAGCGACTGGACGGCCACCAGCGACCTCAGCTACTCGCACAACAAGCGCGACGAGACCTACCAGGAAGTCTTCGCCGGCCCCTGGGACAACGCCAACAACCGCTGGGCCTATGGCGCGTTCCGCTGGAACATTCCCGTCGACGGCAGCGCCCAGTCCTTGACGCCGGCGGTGCCGGGCTTCCTGTCCAACCCTTCGGCGATGCGCTTCGGCGACCACTCGGGCTTCCTGTTCGTGCGCGGCGAACCGCGCTGGACCGGCGCCATCCGCGACCCGGATTCCGAGGACGAGATCAAGTCGATCCGCTTCTCGGCCAAGCGCCCGCTCGAGCAGTGGGGCCCGTTCAGCAACTTCACCGCGGGCCTGAACTACACGCAGCGCGAAAAGAGCATCGAGAAGAACGAGACGCGCCTGGTCATGCCGCTGGACACCAACGGCCAGCCCATCCGCACCATCCCGGCCAGCGCGGTGCTGGCGCCCATCGACATGTCGTGGGCCGGCACTTCGTCGCTGCTTCGGCTGGACATTCCGCGCCTGGTCAGTTCCGGCGCGCTCGGCACGAAGGTGGCCGAGGTGCAGCTGAAGGGCAACGACGCCTTCGTCAACGAGAAGATCACCACGGCCTTCGTGCAGCTCGACATCGACACCGAGGTGTTCGCCGTGCCCGTGCGCGGCAACCTGGGCTTGCAGGCCTCGAAGAGCGACCAGCGCTCCGAGGGCTTCCAGTTCCTCGGCCTGGACAACGACAACCCCGACCTGAGCCTGCTCGTGCGTCGCCAGGGCGGCACCGAGTACAGCGACGTGCTGCCCACGCTGAACCTGGCAGCGGAATTGAAGCCGGACCTGATCGCCCGCTTCGGCCTGGGCATGCAGACCGCCCGGCCCGAGATCAACAGCCTGCGCGCGGGCGGCAGCACGCCGCGGCTGAACACCAACCCCGGGCCCGACGAAGGCACCTGGCAGGTCACCTACGCGGGCAACCCGGACCTGAAGCCCTGGAAGGCGAGCGCCATCGACTTCTCGATGGAGAAGTATTTCGGCAAGCGCAGCTATGTCTCGTTCGCGGCCTTCCGCAAGAACCTGCTGAGCTACGTGACATCGACCGAGCAGCCGGTCGATCGCCGGCAGACCCCGCTGCCGGCGGGCTACGTGCCTTCGCCCGGTGTCGTGGTGCAACCCCTGGGTGGCGAGATCAAGCCGCGCAACGGCAGCGGTGGCCGGGTCGAGGGCTTCGAGTTCGCGGCATCGCTGGAGGGTGCGATGCTGACGCCCATGCTGGATGGCTTCGGCATCGTGCTGAGCATGTCCAAGCTCAACAGCTCCATCCGCGACCAGCAGGTCGACCAGAACAGCAACAACGTCGTGGTGAACTCCAGCACACCGATCAACGGCCTTTCGGGGCGTTCGAACAGCGTGACGGTGTACTACGAGGCGCACGGCTTCTCGGCCCGCATCAGCCAGCGTTACCGCTCGGCCTTCACGGCCACCACGCGCGACATCTTCTTCCGCCCGACGACACGCTCGCAGGGCGCCGACAAGGTGGTGGACATGCAGCTGGGCTACGCCTTCGACGACGCGGGGCCGTACAAGGGCTTGTCCGTGCTGCTGCAGGTGAACAACCTCACCGACACCGGCACGACCAACTTCAAGTCGCCCAGCGGGCAGGTGCCCGACCCGACACAGCTGGTGCCGAACTTCAGCTACCAGTTCGGGCGCCAGACGCTGCTGGGCGTGAACTACAAGTTCTGAGCCTGGCGCGGTGATGCCCCGGCCCTGGGGGCATCACCGGCGCGAAACCGAAACCCGTGCGTCCACGCCATGACCCTTGAACCCGTGCGCAACATCGTCATCGTCGGCGGCGGCACCGCCGGCTGGATGACGGCCGCGATGCTTTCCGAGGTGCTGGAAGGCCGCTACGCGATGCGCCTCGTGGAATCGGATGAGATCGGGATCATCGGCGTCGGCGAAGCGACGATCCCGCGCATCATCGAGTTCAACACCGCCTTGGGCATCGACGAAGACGAGTTCCTGCGCGCCACGCAGGGCACCTTCAAGCTCGGCATCGAGTTCGTGAACTGGGGCGCCATCGGCGACCGCTACGTGCACGGCTTCGGCTTCGTCGGCCAGGCCACGCAGGCCCTGCCCTTCCACCACTTCTGGCTGCGCATGGCCCAGCTGGGGCGTGCACAGCCGCTGGACGCCTACTCGATCAACACCGCCGCGCCGCGAGCGGGCAAGTTCATGCGCGCGCGCAAGGACATGCCCGGCTCGCCGGTGGCCGACATCTCGCACGCTTTCCACTTCGACGCCGGGCTCTACGCGCGTTTCCTTCGCGGTCTGGCCGAAGGGCGTGGTGTGCGGCGCACCGAAGGCAAGATCGCCCGCGTCTCGCAACGTGAACCCGACGGCTTCATCGACGCCGTGGTGATGGAAAGCGGCGAGCGCATCGAGGGCGATTTTTTCATCGACTGCTCGGGCATGCGCGGCCTGCTCATCGAACAGACGCTGAAGTCGGGCTTCGACGACTGGTCGCACTGGCTGCCGGTGGACCGCGCGCTGGCCGTGCCCTGCGCTTCGGCCGGGCCGCTGCTGCCCATGACGCGCGCCACCGCGCACCGCGCCGGCTGGCAGTGGCGCATCCCGCTGCAGCACCGCACCGGCAACGGCCACATCTACTGCAGCAGCTTCATGGGGCAGGACGAAGCCACCGACATCCTGCTGCAGCACCTGGATGGCGAGCCGCTGGCCGACCCGCGCCCGTTGAAGTTCACCACCGGCCGGCGCCGCCAGTTCTGGAACCGCAACTGCGTGGCGGTGGGCCTGTCCAGCGGCTTCCTGGAGCCGCTGGAGTCGACCAGCATCCACCTCATCCACACCGCCATCACGCGCATCATCGGCTTCTTCCCGCACGCCGGTTTCGACGCGGCCGACATCGCCGAATACAACGCGCAGACGCACTGGGAGTACGAGCGCATCCGCGACTTTCTGGTGCTGCACTACAAGTGCACCGAGCGCGACGATTCCGAGTTCTGGAACTACTGCCGCACGATGCCCGTGCCCGAGACGCTGCAGCGCAAGATGGACCTCTTCCGCAGCAACGGGCGCGTGCAGCGCGACGGGCTGGAGCTCTTCGCCGAATCGAGCTGGCTGCAGGTGATGGTGGGGCAGCGCCTGATGCCCAAGGCCCACCACCCCTTTGCCGACCTGCGCAGCGAAGACGAGGTGGCGGCCTACGTGCAGCACATCGCGCTGGTGATCGACAAGTGCGTGAAGGCCATGCCGACGCAGGCCGAGTTCATCGCGCAGCACTGCAGAGCGTGAAGCCCCCCAGCTCGCTGAAGCGGCGCAAGCTGCTGATCGCAGGCGCGGCGGCAGCGCTGCCCTGGCGCACACGCGCCCGGGCCCGCACCACGCTGACGGTGGCCGCCTTCCCGCTGGTGGACGCCATCGTGAAGGCCGCGCTGCCGGCGTGGCAGCAGCGCCACCCCGATGTCGCAGTGCAGGTGGTCAGTCGGCCCTATGCCGACCACCACACGGCCATGACCACGGCGCTGTCGACCTCGGTCTACCTGCCCGACGTGATGACCTTGGAGGCCAGCTACGTGGGCCGCTACGCCCAGGGCCGCGGCCTGGCCGATCTGTCGCAGCCGCCCTTCGAGGGCCTGCGCCTGCGGCCGCGTTTCGTGCCTTTTGCCTTCGAGCAGGCGATCAACCGCCGCAACGAACTGCTGGCCCTGCCCACCGACATCGGCCCCGGCACCCTGATGTACCGCGCCGACCTCTTCGCCAAGGCCGGCTTGGGCGAGGCCGATCTCACGCCCAGCTGGGAGGCCTATGTCGAGGCCGGCCTGCGCCTGAAGGCCGCCACCGGCGCCTACCTCATCAGCAACGCGCAGACCGTCAAGGACATCGTCATCCGCAGCGGCCTGAAGCCGGGCGAAGGCCTCTACTTCGACCGTGAATCGCGCGTGCTCGTGAACTCGCCGCGTTTCGTGCGCGCCTTCGAGCTGGCGCGCAAGGTGCGCCAGCACAAGCTGGACGCGCGCGTGGCCGCCTGGTCGAACGACTGGGCCGAGGCCTTCCGCCGCGGCACGCTGGCCACCGACCTGACGGGCGCCTGGATGGTGGGGCAGATGGCCAACTGGGTGGCGCCCGGCACCAGCGGGCGCTGGCGCGTGGCGCAGCTGCCCGAGAACACCTTCGTCAGCTACGGCGGCAGCTACTACGCGCTGCCGCGCCAGGCCAAGCCCGAGAACCGCGCGCTGGCCTGGGAGCTGGTGCAGCTGCTCACGCTGAACCGCGAGCTGCAGTTCGCGGCCTTCAAGTCGCAGGACGCCTTCCCGGCGCTGCTGGAGACCTTCGACGACCCCTTCTTCGAGCAGCCCCTGCCCTTCCTGGGCGGCCAGCGCGCGCGCACGCTGTGGCGCGATGCCGCCCGGCGCATCACCGCCACGCAGGTGCACAAGCAGGCCAACTTCGCCGACGAGGTGGTGGGCACCGAGCTCGACAACGTGCTCGACCGCGGCAAGCCCATCGCCGCGGCACTGGCCGATGCGACGCGGCTGCTCGAACGCCGCGCGTTCCGGTGAACACGATGCGCTGGCCCACCTCGCTCCGCCTGTCGCCGAAGTGGGCACCCTATGTGCTCATCAGCCCCTTCCTGGTGCTGTTCGCGGTGTTCGGCGTTTTCCCGCTGGGCTTCTCGCTCTACCTCGCCTTCCAGTCGTGGGAGCCCACCAGCGGCCTGGGCGCGATGGAGTGGGTGGGCCTGGCCAACTTCACCTTCGCTTTGGGCGACGAGTGGTTCTGGAAATCGCTGAAGAACACGCTGTGGCTGGCGGTGGCCGCCGGGGCGCCGCAGCACCTGGTGGCCATCCCGCTGGCGGTGTTCATCCACACGCGCTTCATCCGTTTCCGTGATGCGGCGGTGGGGGCCTACTTCCTGCCCTACATCACCTCCACGGTGGCGGTGGCCATCATGTTCAGCTCGCTCTTCTCCACCGATTTCGGGCTCGTCAACGCGGGCCTGCACAGCCTCTTCGGCATGGAGAAGATCGACTGGCTGAACCGGCCCGAGCACATCAAGCCGGCCATCGCGCTGATCGTGTTCTGGCGCTACGTGGGCTTCAACGTGGTGCTGTACCTGGCTGCGCTGCAGACCATCCCGAAAGACCTGTACGAGGCCGCCACCATGGACGGCGCCAGCCGCTGGCAGCAGTTCTGGTGCATCACGCTGCCGCAGCTGCGGCCGATGATCTTCTTCGGCGTCACGCTCAGCGTCATCGGCGGGCTGCAGCTCTTCGAGGAGCCCTTCATCCTCACGGGCGGCAAGGGCGGCGCCGACCAGAGCGCCATGACCTCGGCCGTGTACCTCTACCGCATGGCCTTCGATTTCAATGATTTCGGCGGCGCCAGCGCCATGTCGTGGCTGCTGTTCATCGTGGTGGCGCTGCTGACCTGGCTGACCAACCGCGCCTTCAAGCCGCGCGGGGGCACGGCATGAACGCGCCCAAAACGGCCAGCACCTGGGCGGCCTACGCCACCGTCGGCGCGGGCGCGCTGGTGATGCTGGCGCCCTTCTATTTCATGTTCGTCTTCGCCACGCAGTCGCGCAGCGAGATCTACAGCCTGCCGCCGCCGCTGTGGTTCGGCGACGACCTGCTGCTGAACCTGCAGATCCTCACCGAGCGCCTGCCCTTCTGGCGCAACCTGGGCTGGAGCGTGTACGTCGCGCTCGCGTCGACGGCGCTCACGCTGCTGTTCTGCTCGATGGCCGGCTACGCCTTCGCGCTGATGGAATTCCGCTTCAAGAACGCGCTGTTCACGCTGGTGATGGCCACCATGCTGCTGCCCTCGTTCATGAACATGATCCCCACCTTCCTGATCATGGACGCCCTGGGCTGGATCGACCAGCACCGCGCGCTCTACATCCCCGGCGCGGCCAGCGCCTTCGGCATCTTCCTGATGCGGCAGTTCGCGGCGGCCTCGGTGCCCAAAGACCTCATCGAGGCCGCGCGGCTGGATGGCTGCGGCGAGTTCGGCATCTACTGGCGCATCGTGCTGCCGCTGATGAAGCCGGCGCTGGGCACGCTGGGCCTGGTGAGCTTCATCGCGAGCTGGAACAACTTCATCGGCCCGCTGGTGGTGATGCGCAACGCCGACAACTACACCCTGCCGCTGGCCCTGCGCAGCCTGCAAAGCCCCGTGAACACCGAATGGGGCGCGCTGATGACGGGCTCGGCCATCGCCACGCTGCCGCTGCTGGTGCTGTTCTTGCTGTGCTCGCGCCAGCTGATCGCCGGCCTCACCAGCGGCGCCGTGAAGTGAGCCTCGCGCCTGTTCCCTTCTCCATCGCCACGACACCATGAACCCAGACGCCGACCTGCCCGGCCAGTTCCCGCCCCACTTCGTGTGGGGCGTGGCCACCAGCGCCTTCCAGATCGAGGGCGCCGCCCATGAAGACGGCAAGGGCGAATCGATCTGGGACCGCTTCTGCAGCCAGCCCGGCACCATTGCCGATGCCAGCAACGGCGACACCGCCTGCGACCACTACCACCGGCTGGAGAGCGACCTCGACCTCATCGCCTCGCTGGGCGTGGACGCCTACCGCTTCTCCATCTCGTGGCCGCGCGTGCAGCCGCTGGGGCACGGCGCCTGGAACGAAGCCGGCCTGGCCTTCTACGAACGCCTGGTGGACGGCCTGCTGCGGCGCGGCGTGCAGCCCCACCTCACGCTCAACCACTGGGACCTGCCGCAGGCGCTGCAAGACCAGGGCGGCTGGGCCGCGCGCAGCACGGTGCACCACTTCGTCGAGTACGCGCGCGGCATCCACCGCCGCCTGGGCAGCCGCCTGGCCACCCTCACCACGCACAACGAGCCCTGGGTGATGGCCATCCTCGGCCACGAGAAAGGCCACTTCGCGCCCGGTGTGCAGAACCGCCAGACGGCCTACCAGGTGGCCCACCACCTGCTGCTGAGCCACGGCCTGGCGCTGCAGGCGCTGCGGGCCGACGGCTGCAGCACCCAGCTCGGCATCGTGCTGAACCTGGGCCACCACGAGCCCGCCACCAGCAGCCCCGAAGACGCCGCCCTGGCGCGCCTGGAAGACGCCCGCGGCCGCCGCTGGTACGCCGACCCGCTCTTCATCGGCCACTACCCGCAGGAGGTGCTGGACGACCTGGGCCCCGACGCGCCTGTGGTGCAGCCCGGCGACATGGCCCACATCGCCACGCCGCTGGACTACCTGGGCATCAACTACTACTCGCGCAACGTCGCCAGCGCGGCCGGGCCCTTCGACGTGACGAAGAGCGGCCTGAAGCTCACCGAGATGGGCTGGGAGATCTACCCGCGCGGCCTCACCGAGGTGCTGCTCACGCTGCACCGCGATTACCGCCTGCCGCCGGTCTACATCACCGAAAACGGCGGCGCCTTCCCCGACGCGGCGGTGAACGGCCAGGTGCACGACGCCGACCGCACCGACTACCTGCGCACGCACATCGCCGCCACCGCGGCGGCGCTGGCGCAGGGCGTGCCTGTTGCCGGCTACATGGTGTGGAGCCTGATGGACAACTTCGAGTGGGCCAGCGGCTACGCCAAGCGCTTCGGCATCGTGCACGTGGACTACGCCACGCAGCAGCGCGCGCCCAAGGACAGCGCGCACTGGTACCGCGGCTTCGTGGCGCAGTGCCACGCGCTGCGCAGCCGCGCCGCGGCCGTGGCGGGGGCCTGAGGCCATGGGCGCGCTCAGCCTGCGGGGGGTGCACAAGCGCTTCGGCGCGCTGCCCGTCATCCGCGGCATCGACCTGGAAGTGAACGATGGCGAGTTCCTCGTCTTCGTGGGCCCCTCGGGCTGCGGCAAGTCGACGCTGCTGCGGCTGATCGCAGGGCTGGAAGACTTCAGCGAAGGCGACCTCTTCATCGACGGCCAGCGTGCCAACGAGGTGCGCCCGGCCGACCGCGGCACAGCCATGGTGTTCCAGAGCTACGCGCTCTACCCGCACATGACCGTGGCCGAGAACATGGGCTTCGCGCTGAAGATGGCCGGCGTGCCCCGTGCGCAGCGCGAGCAGCAGGTGCAGCGCGCGGCCGAGGTGCTGCGCATCTCGGAACTGCTGGGCCGCACGCCGAAAGAGCTGTCGGGCGGCCAGCGCCAGCGCGTGGCCATCGGCCGCGCCATCGTGCGCAAGCCCAAGGTCTTTCTCTTCGACGAGCCGCTGTCCAACCTGGACGCGGCACTGCGCGTGAACATGCGCATCGAGCTCATGCGCCTGCACGCCGAGCTGGGCACGACGATGATCTACGTCACGCACGACCAGGTCGAGGCCATGACCATGGGCACGCGCATCGCCGTGTTCAACGGCGGTCGCATCGAGCAGCTGGGTGCGCCGCTGTCGCTGTACGAGCAGCCGGCCAACGAGTTCGTGGCCGGCTTCCTCGGCGCGCCGCGCATCAACCTCGTGCCGCGCCCGGCCGAGGGTGCCAGCGCGCCGCACCGCGCGCTGTGGGACGCGCTGGGCACGCCTGTCTCGGCACAGCCTGCCGTTCAGCGCATCGGGCTGCGCGCCGAGCACCTGCACCTGCTGCCGGCCGGCCAAGGCGTGCCGGCGCGCCTGCTGATGGCCGAGCACCTGGGCGACACCTCGGTGCTGCACCTGCAGGTGGAAGGCCTGGCCGAGCCGCTGCACGCCAAGCTCGGCGCCGGCCACGGCCACCTGGCGGCGGGCGTGGCCGTGGGCCTGCGCGCCGACGCCGCCTGGGTGCTGGCCTTCGGCGCGGATGGGCAGCGCATCGGCTGAAACCAGCCTCCAGGCTGCTGCGCCTACTTCAGCGTCATGATCCAGCGCGCCAGGCGCACGGCCTCTTCTTCAGACACCTGCGGCTGCGCCGGCATCGGCACCTGTCCCCAGGCGCCCACGCCGCCTTCGCGGATCTTCTTCGCCAGCCGGGCCTCGGCCGTGGCGTCGCCGGTGTACTTGGCCGCGATGCTCTTGAACGAGGGGCCGAGCGTGTTCCGGTCGATGCGGTGGCAGGCGAAGCAGTTCTTGGTCTTGTAGAACTCGTCGTCATCGGCGTTGGCCCAGGCGCTGGCGCTGGGCAAGCCCAGCGCCAGCGCCGAAATCAGAAGCAAGCACTTCATCTGCGGTGGTCTTTCAAGCAAAGGCGGGGGCCACAGGCCCCCGCGGGTTCAGTTCGACGTCAATGCAGTCTCAATTGGGCGTCAAGCGCGAGATGGCACCCTCATCGGTGGCCACGTACAGGCTGCCGTCCGGGCCTTGCACCAGCGAGCGGAAACGCGCCGCAGGCATCGGCAGGTTCACCGTGGTGCGCGTGGCCGAGAGGCCATTGGCCGCGATGTCCAGCACGTCGATGCGGTTGCCCACCGGCGTGCCGTGGATGCCGATGCCGGCCAGGCCCACCGCCATGCGGCCGTTCCAGGCCTTCCACTGCGGGCCGCTGAGGAAGGTGCCGCCGAACATGCCTTGCGAGAGGCCGTCGTTGTTCCACGCCGGCTTCATGGCGTTCGGGTAGGTCTTCAGGTCGGTCATGGGCATGAAGGCGGCGCGCTCCTTCGGGTCCATCGCGCCCATCTGGTTGGGGCTGTAGCCGCAGTAGTTGTCGGGGCAGGCGCCGCGCCCGCCGACGTTGGGGCGCGGGTCCCAGCCGGCGTTGCCGCCCGGCACCAGGGCCGTGACTTCGTCGCTGTGCCAGGGGCCGTTCTCGGCGGTGAAAGGCTGGTTCGTGCCGGGGCGGAAGGTGATGCCCTGCGGGTTGCGGTGGCCGTAGGTGAACACGCGCGGGTCGAAGCCGGCCGGCGCGCCGTTGTTCGGCGCGGCCTTGCCGTCACGGTCGATGCGCAGCACCTTGCCGCCGATCATCGTGGGGCTCTGCGGCACCGCGCCGTTGTGGGTGTCGCCGGTGGTGACGTAGAGGAAACCATCGCCCGGGCTGAAGCGCAGACGCCCGCCGTTGTGTGCGCCGGGGCCGCCGAAGGGGTGGTCGCTGGCGCGTGGCTTGTAGGGAATGTCGGCCACGATGTCGGTGCGGTCGGTCACGCCGGTGAAGCCGTCGTTGACCTTCAGGCGCATCACGCGGTTGCTGCCGGGCGCGGTGAGGCTGGAAGACGAGTAGACGTAGATGAAGCGGTTGCTGGCGAAATTGGGGTCGACCGCCACGCCGGCCATGCCGGCCTGGCCTTCACAGAACAGGTCGTTGGCGTTGGAGGCATAGCCCTTGGCGTCTTTCATGCCGAGCAGCTTGGTGACGGCGCCGCTGGGTTGGCGCACCGAGAGGCCGTGGCATTTCTCGGTGAAGAACATGGTGCCGTTGGGCAGGAAGGCCATGTCCCACGGGCTTTCCAGCTTCGTGAGCACGGCGGTGTGGGTCAGGGTGGGCGCTGCCTGCGCAGCGCCTGCGGTGGCGCCGGCAGCGGGCGGTGTCGGCGCACCCGGCGGGGTGCCGCAGGCGGCCAGCGCGATGGGCAATGCTGCAAACCAAAGCCTTTGCATGAGAGTCTCCTGATGGTTGGTTTCATGGCCCCCGGCAGAGAAACGCTCTTCGCCAGGGGCAAGCCCATCCTAGGGCGGCATTTCTGATCGGGTCAATCAGGCCTTCCGCGAACACTGTTGCAGGCCGTGAACCCGCGCGAGAATGCCCACATGCTCCCTGCGCCCCCTGCCAACGCCCTGCCGGGCCGGCTGGCCGAAAACGTCATGCACTTCGGCCGCGTGCTGCGCACGGCCGGCATGCCGGTGCCGACCGACCGCATCCAGCTCGCTCTGAACGCGCTGCAGGTGGGCGGGCTGGAGAGCCGCACCGATTTCCACGCCACGCTGCAGGCCTGCCTGCTGGACCGCATCGAACACCGCGAGCTCTTCGACCAGGCCTTCACGCTCTTCTGGCGCGACCCCGACATCACCGGCCGCCTGATGGCCATGCTGCTGCCGCGTGTGCAGACCAAGACCGAGCAGCCCTCGGTGCCCGAGAACCGGCGCCTGGGTGAAGCGCTGTTCCCGCACCAGCCGAACCAACCGAATCCGCCACCGCCGCCCGAGAAGATCGAGGTCGATGCCACGCTGACGTGGAACGAACGCGAGCTGCTGCAGAAGGCCGATTTCGAGACCATGACGGCCGACGAGTGGCGCGCCGCGCAGCGCCTGCTGCGGCAGATGGCGCCCCTGTTCGAACCCGTGACCTCGCGCCGCACCGAACGCGCCAGCGGCCCCGGCGGCGGCGCGCGCGTGGATGGCCGCGCCACGCTGCAGGCGCTGGCGCGCACGGGCGGCGAGCTGATGCAGCTGCGCTGGCGCCGCCCGCGCGTGCAGCCCGCGCCGCTGGTGGTGCTGGCCGACATCTCCGGCAGCATGAGCCGCTACTCGCGCATGCTGCTGCACTTCACGCACGCGCTGGGCCGTGCCGATGCGCGCGTGGAAAGCTTCGTCTTCGGCACGCGGCTGACGCGCACCACGCGTGCGCTGCGCCAGCGCGACCCCGATCTCGCCGTCTCGCGCGTGGTGCAGGCGGTTCAGGATTGGTCGGGCGGCACGCGCATCAGCGCCTGCCTGCACCAGTTCAGCCAGCACTGGGCGCGCCGCGTGCTCAGTGGCCGCGCCACCGTGCTGCTCATCAGCGACGGCCTGGAGCACGGCACACCCGACGACCCGCAGTGCGACACGCTGCGCTTCGAGATGGAGCGCCTGCGCAAGAGCTGCCGCCGGCTCATCTGGCTGAACCCGCTCTTGCGCTTCGAGCAGTTCCAGCCGCGCGCGGCCGGCATCCGCGCGATGCTGCCGCACGTCAGCCGCTTCCTGCCGGCGCACAACCTGAACAGCCTGCAGGAACTGGCGGCGGTGCTGGCCGGCCGGCGCTGAAGGCGGCGCCGCCCGCACCACGGCGGCTCAGGCCGCCCGGCCCAGCACGTTCAGCGGCAGCTTGAGGTAGCGCACGCCGTCGTCTTCCGCCGGCGGCAGCTGCCCGGCGCGCACGTTCACCTGCAGCGAAGGCAGGATGAGGGTGGGCACGTCCAGCGTGGCATCGCGCGCCTGGCGGCGCGCCACGAAGGTGGCTTCGTCGATGCCGTCGTGCACGTGGATGTTCTCCTGGCGCTGTGCGGCCACCGTGGTCTGCCACTGCGGGGCGCGGCCCGCGGGCGGGTAGTCGTGGCAGACGTAGACGGTGGTCTCGGGCGGCAGGGCCAGCAGGCGCCGCACCGACTGGTAGAGCTGCTGCGCATCGCCGCCCGGGAAGTCGGCGCGGGCCGTGCCCACGTCGGGCATGAAGAGCGTGTCGCCCACGAACACCGCGCCGTCCACCAGGTAGGCCATGTCGGCCGGCGTGTGGCCGGGCACCCAGAGCGCGGTGACTTCCAGCTCGCCGATCTTGAACACCTCGCCGTCTTCGAAGAGGTGGTCGAACTGGCTGCCATCGGGCAGGAAGCCGCGCTCCAGGTTGTAGATCTTCTTGAACACGGCCTGCACCTGGCGGATCTTCGCGCCGATGGCGATGCGCCCGCCCAGGCGTTCACGCAGGTGGTAGGCGGCCGAGAGGTGGTCGGCATGCGCGTGGGTCTCCAGGATCCATTCCACCTGCAGGCCGTGCTCGCGCACATAGGCCTCCATCGCGTCGGCCGAGGCGGTGCTGGTGCGGCCCGACTTCATGTCGAAGTCGAGCACGGGGTCGATCAGCGCGGCGCGGCGGGTGGCGCGGCACCACAGCACGTAGGACACGGTCCAGGTGCGGGGGTCGAAAAAGGCTTGAACGGTGCTGCGTGCGGTGGTCGGCGAGGTCGTGGTCATGGCGGCGCTCCGGATGGTGGCTCGGGATGGTCAAACATTCTATTGACAGACAATATATCTTTCTATATATTATTGTCAAGTGATCAACGAATGCACCTCGCTGCCACCTCACCACCCCGCCATGCCTGCATCGCCCACCCTCGACCCCCAACGCCTGCGCGGAGCCGCCGCCGTGGCGGTGGGCCACCTCAAGCTGCTGGCCAACGAAGACCGGCTGCTGCTGCTGTGCCAGCTGTCGCAGGGCGAGCGCTGCGTCAGCGAACTGGAAGCCGAACTCGACATCCGCCAGCCCACCTTGTCTCAGCAGCTGGCCGTGCTGCGCAACGAAGGCGTGGTGGCCACGCGGCGCGAGGGCAAGAACATCCACTACCGCATTGCACGGACCGAGTTGCTCGACATCCTGGCCCTGCTGTTCCGCCTTTACTGTCCCAAGGAGTAAGACATGCACATCGACTGGAATTCATTCACCCCCTGGGCCAGCCTGGGCGGCGGGGTGCTCATCGGCCTGGCGGCAGCGCTGTTCGTGCTGCTGAACGGGCGCATCGCCGGCATCAGCGGCGTGCTGGGCGGCTTGCTGAACCCCACGCGCGGCGACATCGCCTGGCGCGTGGCCTTCATCGCCGGCATCGTCGCTGCGCCGCTGGTCTACCTGCTGTTCGCGGCCTGGCCCGCGGTGCAGATCGACGCCTCTTACGGCGCGCTGGTGGCCGCCGGCCTGCTGGTGGGCGTGGGCACGCGCTATGGCGCGGGCTGCACCAGCGGGCACGGGGTGTGCGGGCTGTCGCGCCTGTCGCCGCGTTCGCTGGTGGCCACCCTGGTATTCATGGCCGCGGGCTTCGGCACCGTGTTCGTGGCGCGCCACCTGCTGGGCGCCTGAAGGAGACCTCCATGCTCAACATCGCTTCTTTTGCTGCCGGCCTGGTTTTCGGCCTGGGCCTCATCCTCTCGGGCATGGCCAACCCGGCCAAGGTGCTGGGTTTTCTGGACCTGGCCGGCGCCTGGGACCCCTCGCTCGCGCTGGTGATGGCCGGCGCCATCGCGGTGGGCCTGGGCGCCTTCACCTTCGCCAAGGGCCGCACGCGCTCGCTGCTGGGCGCCGAGATGCGGCTGCCCACCGCGCGCGACATCGACCGCCGCCTGGTGGGCGGCAGCCTGCTCTTCGGCGTGGGCTGGGGCGTGGCCGGCTTCTGCCCGGGCCCGGCGCTGGTGGCGCTGGGCATGGGGCAGGGGCAGGCGGTCGTCTTCGTGGTCGCCATGCTGGCCGGCATGGGGCTGTACGAAGGGCTGCAAAGGCGCCAATCGCGACAGTTGCGCGAATTGCGTCCCTGACGCGAAAAGGCCGCTACAGCCGCCATGACCCGCGGCCGACAATAGAGGGGCCCGGAGATGTTGTATGCCGAAACCCCGCCTGTCCGCCCAGTCACAGCGCCGCCGCCCGGCCCAGGAAAGGCGCGCCCCCAAGGGCAAGGGCGGCTTGCTGCGCTGGATGAAAGGCTTGCTGCGCCGGCCGCTGGCGCTGCAAAGGCGCAACGGCCGCTGGCACCTGGTGCTGGTGGACCGCCGCCGCCCCGCCGCACAGCTGTCGCTGGAAACGCAGGCGCTGTGCGAAGAGCTGCGTGAACGGCTGCTGAGCCAGACCCACGAAGCCGCCGGCCACGCGCTGCGGCACCTCGTGCGCGTGCACGACACGCTCACGCAAGACGGCTGGCCGGGCGTGGAGGCCCTGCCCTCGCGCACGCTGGGCAAGGCGCTGCTGCAGGCCCAGATGCTGCAGGACGAACAGCGCTCCGACGCCCTGGACGACCTGCTGCACCGCCTGCGGGTGATGCAGGTGGCCGCCGAACTGCGTGAAGAGCGCAGCGCGCGGCCTGCCCCGGCACCGCGCGCGCCGGCGCCATTGCCCGACAGCCAGGTGGAAGTGTCGGAAGCCACGCCCGAGGAGTACGCCGCCAGCGAACGCAGCTGGGTGGGCACCGTGCCGCAGAAGCTGCCCACCGACGGCAGCTGAAAGAGGCGCTAACGAGGCGCTGAACGGAGCAACGAACGGGGCATTTATGCGTCCCGTCTTCAGCCCGGCGGCAGCACCGCCACCGCCACTTCCCCGCGCAAAGCCCGCCACACGCGCTCGGCCGTCAGCGGCATCTGCAGGGCTTCGGCAGCGGCCGGCCGGTGGCCGGCGGCGGGCTTGAAGCGCTGGGCCACGGCATCCACCACCGCGTTCACCACCGCCGGTGTGGCGCCGATGGTGCCCAGCTCGCCCACGCCCTTGGCCCCCAGGCGGTTGGTGAGGCAGGGCATGTTCTCGTCGAAGGCGGTCTTGAAGCCCAGAAAGCCATCGACGTTGGGCAGCGCGTAGTCCATGAAGCTGGCGCTGAGCAGCTGGCCTTGCGGGTCGTACACCAGCTTCTCGCACAGGGCCTGGCCGATGCCCTGCACCGCGCCGCCCTCGATCTGCCCGCGCACGATGGCCGGGCTGACGATGCGGCCGATGTCGTTCACGCTGGCGTAGGCCACCACGCGCGTGGTGCCGGTGGCAGGGTCGACCTCCACCTCGCACACGTGGCAGCCGTTGGGCCAGCTGGGCGCGCTGGCCTTCGCGCCGCCCTCGGCGACGAAGCTGCCGCCGCTCTGGCGCGCCGCCAGCTCGAACAGGCCGATGCCGAGATCGGTGCCGGCCACGGTGTAGCGGCCGGCGGCGTATTCGATGTCGCCCACGCCGGCTTCCAGCGCTTCTGCCGCCAGAGGCTTGCCCAGCTCCACGGCGTGCTGCGCGGCCACGAAAGCTGCCGCACCGCCGGTGAACAGGCTGCGGCTGCCGGCGCTGCCGAAGCCGTTGGCGCGGTCGGTGTCGCCTTGCAGGATGCGGATGCGCTCGATGGGCACGCCGAACACGTCCACCGCCAGCTGCGCATAGCTGGTGGCGATGCCCTGGCCCATGGCCATGGTGGCGCTGGTCAGCTCGATGTGACCGCCGGCGTTCATGTCCCCCACCACGCGCACCTGCACCTGTTCTTCCAGCGCATTGCCGCCCGTCCATTCCAGGAAGGTGGCGATGCCGCGCCCGCGCAGCAGGCCACGCGCCGCGCTGTCGGCGCGGCGCGCGGCAAAACCTGCCCAGTCGGCCAGGGCCAGGCCCTGGTTCAGCAGGCTCTCGAAATGGCCGCTGTCGTAGGTCTGCCCCATCGGGTTCTTGTAGGGCAGCTGGTCCGGCCGGATGAGGTTGCGGCGGCGCAGCTCGGCCGGGCAGAGCTGCAGCTCGCGCGCGGCGGCGTCGAACAGGCGCTCCTGCGTGTAGATGGCCTCGGGCCGCCCGGCCCCGCGGTAGGCGCCGGTGGCCGCCGTGTGCGTGAGCACGGCACTGACGTGCACGTGCACGGTGGGAATGTCGTAGACGCTGGTGGTGACCCAGGGCCCGATGAGCAGCTGGATGGCCACCCCGCCGCCCGTGGGCAAGGCGCCCACGTTGGCCCAGGAGCGGATGCGCAGCGCGAGCACGCGGCCCTGCGCGTCCAGCGCCATCTCGGCGCGGCTGAGCAGGTCGCGGCCGTGCACGGCGCTCAGGAATTCCTCCACGCGCTCGGCCTGCCACTTCACCGGGCGCTGCAGCTGCAGCGCCGCGAAGGCCGTGACCACGTCTTCGGGGTAGAGGCCGGTCTTCATGCCGAAGCCGCCGCCCACGTCGCCCACGCGCACGCGCACCTTCTCCACCGTGCAGCCGCCGGCCACGTCGGCCAGGCAGTGGGCCAGCCCGCCGCGCACGGCGGTGGGCATCTGGCTGGACAGCTGCACCGTCAGGCGCCCGCCCTCCACCTGGGCCAGCACCGAGCGCGGCTCCAGCGGGCTGGGCGCCAGGCGCTGGTTGACGATGGGCAGGCTGATGCGGTGCGCCGCCGCGGCGAAGGCGGCGTTGGTGGCGGCCGCGTCGCCATGCTGCATCTCGGCCAGCACGTTGCCGGGCGCGCCCGGCCACACCTGCGGCGCGCCGGCGGCCAGCGCGGCCGTGGTGTCGGCCACCGCGGGCAGGGCTTCGATGTCCACGGCTACCGCGTCGGCCCCGGCCTGCGCGGCGTGCCGGTCCGTGGCCACCACGGCGGCCACGCACTCGCCCACGTAGCGCACCACGTCCACCGCCAGCGCGTGCTTGGGCGGCGGGCTCATCGGCTGACCGCCGGGCTGCTTGAAGCCGCTGGCGGGCGCCAACGGCTTGACACCCGCGGCCCGCAGCTCGGCGCCGGTGTACACCGCCACCACGCCGGGCACCGCAAGTGCGGCCGTGGTGTCGATGCCCACGATGCGGCCGTGCGCAAAGCTGCTGCGCACGAAACGCAGGCACAGCTGGCCGGCGGGCTGCACGTCGTCGGTGTAGCGGCCCTGGCCCTGCACCAGCGCCGGGTCTTCGATGCGGCGCACGCTGTGGCCGCTGCCGAAGCGGGCGGCCAGCGCCAGTGAATCAGGCGCGTTCATTGGACCACCCTCCGCACTGCGTGCTGCGGGATGAGCGCTTGCGAGCGGCCCGGCGCGCTCATGCCGCCTCCTGCTGCAGCAGCGTGGCGGCCTGCTTCACCGCCGCCACGATGTTCACGTAACCGGTGCAGCGGCACAGGTTGCCTTCCAGGGCCTGCACGATCTCGGCCTCGCCGGGCTGTGGGTTCTGCGCCAGCAGCGCGGTGGTGCTCATCAGCATGCCCGGCGTGCAGAAGCCGCATTGCAGGCCGTGGCAGGCGATGAAGGCCTCCTGCACCGGGTGCAGCGCGCCCCCGGGCCGCGCCAGCCCTTCCACGGTGGTGACCTGCCGGCCGCGCGCCTGCACGGCCAGCAGGCTGCAGCTCTTGATGGCCTGGCCGTCCAGCAGCACGGTGCAGGCGCCGCACTGCGCGGTGTCGCAGCCCACGTGGGTGCCGGTGAGGCCCAGGCTCTCGCGCAGCCAGTGCACGAGCAGGGTGTGGGGCGGTGCGGCCATCTCGATGGCGCGGCCGTTGACGGTGGTGGTGGGGAGGTTCATGGAGAGCAGGCTGTGTGGGCTTCGTTCAGATGAAAAGGGCGGCCAGGGCGCGGCTTCAGTGCGTGCGCGTCACCTTGGCCAGGTAGGGCGGAGCGTCGGGGTCGCGGCCGCGCGCCCGCGACAGGGCTTCCACCATCAGGTAGAAGCTTTGCACGGTGGTGATGGCGTCCAGGTCTTCGTGGCCGGCCGTGGCCAGCGGCAGTGTGAGCAGGCCCTTTGGCACGGCCGCACGCTGCACGTCAGGCAGCGCCAGCATCACGGCCGCACCGCGGGCATGCAGCTGCTCGGCCAGCGCCAGCAGCCCGGCCTGCGCAGGGCCGCGCGGCGCCAGCACCAGCACCGGCCAGCCCGGCCCCACCAGGGCCATGGGGCCGTGCTGCACCTCGGCCCCCGAGTAGGCCTCGGCCTGCACGCCGCAGGTTTCCTTGAACTTCAGCGCCGCTTCCTGCGCCACCGCCAGCCCCGGGCCGCGACCGATGACAAACAGCTGCTGCACGGCCTGCAGGCGCGGCACGGCCTCGGCCCAGTCCAGCAGCGCCGCCTGGGACAGTGCTTCGGGCAACGCCGCCACCGCCGCGGCGAGCACGGCGTCCTGCTGCCAGGCCGCCACCAGGCGCGCACCGGCCACCAGCTGCGCGATGTAGCTCTTGGTGGCCGCCACGCTGCGTTCGGGCCCGGCGTGCAGCGGCAGCACGAACTGCGCGGCCTGCGCCAGCGGCGAGCTGGTGTCGTTCACCACGGCCACGGTGCCCGCACCCACGGCCCGCAGGGCCTGCAAGGGCTCCACCAGGTCGGGGCTTTGCCCCGACTGCGAGAACGCGAACCCCTGCAGCGCGGGCGTGGCCAGCCGGGCCCCGTACAGCGTGAAGAGCGACATCGGCAAGGAAGTGACCAGGCGCCCCAGCCGTGCCATCACCAGGTAGGCCAGGTGCTGCGCCGCGTGGTCGGAGCTGCCACGCGCCAGCGTCAGCAGCGCATCGGCAGGGCGCTGGCGCAGGTGCAGGGCCAGTGCGGCATACACGCCGGCGTCCTGCTCCAGCAGGCGGGCCACGCAGGGCGGCGCCGCCAGGGCTTCTTCGCGCATGCGGGTGGCGGTGGGTGCAGGCAAGCTCGGGGCTCCGGGCCAAAGGCGGCGCTACAGCGCGCAGCTGCGGAAGCCGCAGAAGAAGTCGTCGCGCTCGGGCGCGGCGAAGCGCCGCGCCTTGGGGTGGCGCCAGCGTGCCCGGGTGGCGAAGCTGGCGCCGCGCAGCACCCCGTGGCCGGGCTGCGGGGGGGCGTCCACGCTGCCCGGTGCCGCGGCCGGTGCGCCGGGCCAGGAGCGCGCGCTGCCGGCCACCCACTCGAAGACATCGCCCCAGGCAAAACCGCGGCTGCCGCCCTGGCAGGCGGCGATTTCCCATTCGGGTTCGGTGGGCAGGCGGCGGCCGGCCCAGCGGCACCAGGCCTCGGCTTCGTGCCGGCTCACGTGCATGGCCGGCTGCGCCGGGCTGGCGCGCTGCAGGCCCGAAGAAGGCCCGGCACCGCGCGCCACCAGCACGCCGCCGTGCAGCTGCTCCACGCGCCCGGGCGCGCGCCGGCCCTGGGCCTGCACCCAGGCCCAGCCGGCCTCTGACCACCAGCCGCGCTCGTCGTAGCCGCCGTCTTCGGCAAACTCGACGTAACGCGCCCAGGTCACGGGCAGGGCGTCGATCTCGAAGTCGGGCAACTGCACCTCGTGAGCCCAGCGCTCGAGCGGCGGCACCAGGCCGCAGGCCTGTTCGCCGGCCCCGCCGCCGGGCGCCGAGCCCAGCAGCCAGCGCTGCGCCGGCTGCCACAGCGGCGCGCGGTCGGCGCGGGC
>LJHT01000095.1 GCA_001295905.1 beta proteobacterium AAP51
GCGGTGCGGCAGGCAGCGCGGCGGCCGGCGCCGGGAGGGCGGTGGTCACGCCGGCGGGCGGCTTGTCGCCCGCTTCGTTGCCGCCCCGGCTGAGTGCCAGCGTCAGTGCTGCCGTGCCCACCATCACGGCCAGCAGCAAGAGCACCAGCCCGGCGTGCGGCGCGCGGCTCTGGCGCGTGCGGCGCGGCCGTGTGTGGCCGGGGTCGGGCAGAGGCGGTGCCGTGGGCACCACGTCGTGGCTGCTGTGGCGTTCGATCCAGCGGCGCAGCTCTTGCGCCATCTCCGCCACGCTGGCGTAGCGCTGCTCGGGGTTGCGCGCCATGGCCTTGGCGGCGATGTTCGACAAGGTGCGCGGCACGCCGCTGCGCACCTCGTGCGCCGGCGCGGGGTGGTTGGTGAGCACGGCGGTGGTGATCTGCTCGACGCTGTCGCCCGTGTAGGCCTTGCGCAGCGTGAGCAGTTCGTAGAACACCACGCCCAGCGCGTGCACGTCGGTGCGTGCGTCCACCGTGCCGCCGCTGAGCTGTTCCGGCGCCAGGTAGTGCGGCGAGCCCGCCACCGCGCCTTCCAGCGCCGTGGGCGCGGCGCCGTGGGCCACGCGGGCGATGCCGAAATCCAGCACCTTGGGTTTGTCGCGCTTGTTCAGGAAGATGTTGGCCGGCTTGATGTCGCAATGCACCACGCCGCGCGCGTGCGCGTACGCCAGCGCGTCGGCCACGCGGCGCACGAGCTGGGCCGCTTCACCCGGCGTGGGCACCCAGCCGCCGGCCAGGCGCTGGCGCAGGTCGCAGCCGTGCAGGCGCTCCATGGCGATGTAGACGCCCTGCTCGGACAGGCCGGCGTCGTGCACGGTGACGATGTTGGGGTGCGAGAGCCCCGCCGCGGCGCGGGCCTCGTTGAGGAACAGCCCGTCCAGCGCCACGCGCTCGGGGTCGGCCAGCTTGAGCTGCAGTGTCTTCACGGCCACCGTGCGCGAGAGCAGCGGGTCCCAGGCCTCGTGCACCTGGCCCAGGCCGCCGTGGCCCAGCAGGCCTTTCAGCGCATAGCGGCCGATGTGGGCCAGCGTCGGGCGCTGTTCGAACTGGGCATCGGCGAACGGGGGCTGGCTGTCGGCGCCCAGGTCGCTGGGCACGGGCCCCGGGTCCTGGCCGCGTGCGCTGTCGGGGCCGCTGGGCTGTGAGTCGACCTCGGCGTGCCCGGCGCCCGGCGCGCTTGCGGTGGCTGGCAAAGCAGAACCGGCAGGCCAACGCACCGCGGCCGGCGCGGGCTCAGGCGGGCCCGTTTGCACGGTCGCGGCGAACTCTGAGGCCACCGGCTCGCTTTTGGTGCGCCGATGAAAGAGGTTGTAGGCCACGGGAGTGCAGCTTATGCGGCTTCAGGCCCGCTTCTGCTGGGAAAAGGCCCCGTTTTCGGGCACGTTACAGCGCCGTCACAACTGCGGGCGGCCCTGCAGTTCACGCGCGAGGCGGCTGACCGAGGCTTCCAGCACCGGCAAGGCGCTGGCGAAGGACAGGCGCACGAAACGCTCGGCCTGCGCCGGGCCGAAGTCGCGCCCCGGGGTCAGGGCCACGTGGGCACGTTCCATCATCTGGAAACAGAAATCCCAGCTGCTGGCGCTGTAGCGGCTGCAGTCGAACCAGACGTAGAAGGCGCCATCGGGCTGCACCGGCACGTCCAGGCCCAGGGCCTGCAAGGCGGGCACGATGAAATCGCGCCGGCGCTTGAACTCGGCGCGGCGCTGTTCGTAGGCCTGCAGCGCCTCGGGCTCGAAGCAGGCCAGCGCGGCCTGCTGGGCCACGGTGCTGGGGCAGATGTAGAGGTTCTGGGCCAGCTTCTCCACGGGCGCCACCAGCTCGGGCGGCAGCACCATCCAGCCCAGGCGCCAGCCCGTCATGCCGAAGTACTTGCTGAAGCTGTTGATGCTGATGAGCTGCGCGCCCAGGCCATCAGGCAGGGCCAGCGCGCTGTGGCCGTAGGCGCTGTCGTAGCTGAGGCCGAGGTAGATCTCGTCGACGATGCTCACGCCGCCGCGCTCACGCACCGTGTGCGCGATGGCGGCCATCTCGGTGGCGGCGATGCTGGTGCCCGTGGGGTTGCTGGGCGAAGCCAGCAGCACGCCGCGCGTGGCCGGGCCCCAGTGCGCGGCCACCTGGGCGGCATCCAGCTGGAAACGCGCCGCCGCCGTGGTGGGCAGCAGCACCGCCTGCGCGCCGGCCGCGGTGACGAAGTGCCGGTTGCAGGGGTAGCTGGGGTCGGGCATCAGCACTTCGTCGCCAGGCTCGAAGAGCGCCAGCGTGGCCAGCTGCAGGGCCGCCGAAGCACCGGCCGTCACGACGATGCAGCCGGGGTCGACCGGCACCCCGAAGTGGCTGCCGTACCAGGCCGCAATGCGCTCGCGCAGCGCCAGCAGGCCGGTGGCATGGGTGTACTGCGTGCGCCCGGCTTCGATGGCGGCCTGGGCCGCGCGCTGCACGCCGGGCACGGCGGTGAAATCAGGTTCGCCGATGTTCAGGTAGAGCATGCGCTCGCCGCCCTGGGCGGGGTCGCAGGCCGGGCTGCGCGCGATGGCATCGGCGGCCTTGGCGCACTCCATCACCCAGAAGGGCTCGATCTGCGCCAGCCGGCTGGCGGTGCGGATCATCGGCGCGGCGCGCGCGCCTCGTTCGGGCGCAGGTCGGCGGCGCATTTGTCGAGCACGCCGTTCACGTACTTGTGGCCGTCGGTGCCGCCGAAGCTCTTGGCCAGCTCCACCGCTTCGTTGATGGCCACGCGGTAGGGGATGTCCAGGCAGTGCATCAGCTCGTAGACGCCGATCATCAGCACGCCGTGCTCGATGGGGCTGAGCAGCGTGGTCTTGCGGTCGACGTGGCGTGTGAGCACCTCGTCCAATGCCGCGGCCTGTTCGATGCCGCCGTAAAGCAGCGCATCGAAATGGGCGCGGTCCATCTTCTCGAAGCCTTCGAGTTCACGCACATCCGCTTCGGCAGCGGCACCGTCGCCGCCGGCGATGAGCCAGCGGTACAGGCCTTGCAGCGCCAGTTCACGCGAGCGGCGGCGGGCCGACTTGGGCGCGGCCCGCTTGGCCGCAGCGGGCGCCTTGGTCTGGCCGGCAGCCACTGCCCCGGCTTCCGGGGCCTGGGGCTCGCTCATGACAGATCTTCCAGCAGGTTGGCCATCTCCACGGCCACGCGGGCGGCGTCGCGGCCTTTCTCTTCGGCGCGTGCCCAGGCCTGGGCCTCGTTTTCCACCGTGAGGATGGCATTCGCGATGGGAATCTGGTGGTCGAGGCTGACGCGCGTGACGCCGGCGCCGCTTTCGTTGGCCACCAGCTCGAAGTGGTAGGTCTCGCCGCGGATGATGCAGCCCAGGGCCACCAGCGCGTCGAAGTCGCCGCTGTCGGCCATGGCCTTCAGCGCCACCGGAATTTCCAACGCGCCCGGCACGGTGACATGACGGATGTCGGTGGGCTCGACCTCCAGCCTTTCCAGTTCGGCCAGACAGGCCTGGGCGAGCTTGCGTGTCAGCGCGTCGTTGAAACGGGCCTGCACGATGCCGATGCGCAGGCCCTCGCCGATGAGTTCACCGGCATCGCCTTGGTCGGCGTTTTTCATGGTCTTGTCCTTCAGCCGGGGGCGGCCGTGAAACCGGTGATTTCGAGGCCATACCCCGTCATGCTGGGCATGCGGCGCGGGTTGCCCAAGAGGCGCATGCGCTGCACGCCCAGCTGGCGCAGGATTTGCGCGCCCACGCCGTAGGTGCGCTGGTCCCAGGGGGCGCGGGCCGGGGCCGAGCCGCGGCGCTCGGGCAGCACCTGCGGCAGCAGGGTGCGGGCGTCGTTGGTGCAGTTCAGCAGCACGGCCACGCCGCTGGGGCCGGCCTTCAAGGCCGCCAGGGCGCCGGGCAGCGGCCAGGAATGGTGGCCGCCCTGGGTGTCCAGCAGGTCCAGCGCGGTGAAGGGCTCGTGCACACGCACGGGCACCTCGTCGCCCGCCTGCCAGCGCCCGTGCACCAGCGCCAGGTGCAGGCCGCCGCCCTTGTCCTGAAAGGCCGTGCACTGGAACTCGCCCTGCGGCGTGTGCAGCGTGCGCGAGCCGATGCGCTCGACCAGCGTTTCGTTGCGGCTGCGGTAGCCGATGAGGTCGGCGATGGTGCCGATCTTCAGCCCGTGTTCCTGCGCGAACAGCTGCAGGTCGGGCAGGCGCGCCATCGTGCCGTCGTCCTTCATGATCTCGCAGATCACGGCCGCGGGCGTCAGGCCGGCCATGCCGGCGAGGTCGCAGCCGGCTTCGGTGTGCCCGGCGCGCATCAGCACGCCACCGTCTTGCGCCTGCAGCGGGAAGATGTGGCCGGGCTGCACGAGATCGGCCGCCGTGCTGCCGCGCGCCACGGCCACCTGCACGGTGCGGGCGCGGTCGGCGGCCGAGATACCGGTGGTGACGCCTGTTGCGGCTTCGATGGAGACCGTGAAGGCCGTGCCGTGCTTCGTGCCGTTGCGGCTGGCCATGGGCGGCAGCTGCAGGTGTTCGCAACGATCGCGCGTCAGCGTCAGGCAGATCAGGCCGCGGGCGTAGCGGGCCATGAAGTTGATGGCCTCGGGCGTGACGTGCTCGGCCGCCAGCACGAGATCGCCTTCGTTCTCGCGGTCTTCCTCGTCCACGAGGATGACCATGCGGCCCGCTGCCAGCTCGGTGACGAGCTCGGGGATGGGTGAAATCAGCATCGCCGCATTGTAGGTGGCGGGCCCGCCGAGGCGCGGCCGGGCCACCTTGGCGGCAACCATGAAAAAGCCGGCCCTCGGGCCGGCTGTTCGCGAGCGGGCGCTCGCCGGAAGGCGGCGCCGGGGTGCTCAGCCCTGCTTGCGGCCCTTGCGGCAGGCGCCAGCGGCCAGCAGGGCCAGACCCGCCAGTGCCAGCGAGCCGGGCTCGGGCATGCCGGTGGGCGGCTGCGTGGTGATGAACTGGCCCGAGTCGGCGACGATGAAGTCGTCGAAGCCGAAGTAGTCGGTCATCGAGCCGTCGAGCAGGTTGCCCGAGGTCACGAAGGTGATCTTGCTGTAGGCGCGCTCGCGGTCGGCGAAGCCGTAGAAGAGCGCCAAGCCGTTGCCGGCCGCCTGGGTGGTCTGCGGCCTGACGATGACGGTTTCCGCGGCGAGGTTGGCGTCCGAAGGCGTGAGCACGAGGCTGAGGACGCCGCCGAAGTCGCCAATGTCGGTGCCGTAGAACGCGAAGGCCGAGATGGCGCGGTCGAAGGAGATGCTGAACTGGCCCTGGCCCGAGGCATTGACCCGCCAATACTTGCCCAACTGGCCGGCAGGAATGTTGGGCGTGGTGTTGAAGCGACCGGCTTCAGGCGCTTCCATCACCTGCTGGTCGGCGCTGCCCGCCAGTGTGGCCTTGATGGTGCTGCCCGCCGAGCCATTGAAGATGGCTTCGAACGGGGGCGTGAGCCCGGCGTCCTTGGGCTCGAAGCCATAGGACTGCACCGTGTTGTCGAACAGCTGCAGGAAACGCTGCCGTTCTGCGATCAGGGGCGCCGTGATGGAGAAAGGCACGAGCGCCTCGGCGCCGAACAGCTGGGAGGGCGTGGCCTGCACCCAGGTGGCGCCGACCAACAGCAGGGAACCAACGAATTTGTGTTTGTACAAGATCATGAACCAGACTCCAGGGAACCGACAAACGTCGAGGAGCAAGCGACAGGCCAACTACAAATATTCTTTCAACGACAGGTACTTGCGACTAGCCCTTTACCTGCGGGGGGGTGGTGGTATGTAAAGACCGTCGACATGCAAAACGTAACGGGCGGTCGTTGGAACGCGGGGCTGTTCCCGGCGAAAGCGGCCACGGGTTCACGCCCAGAGCCGCAGGCGCAGGTCGTCACCGAGCTGCTGCACTTCGGCCCAGCGACCGCGCCGCGCGAGTTCCAGCCCTGGCAATGCGGCGCCCTCCACGATGGGCCGGCCCGGGCCGAGCATCACTGGCGCCAGGTAGACCAGCCACTCGTCGACCAGACCGGCGGCGTGGAAGGCGCCCGTGAGGGTGGCACCGGCTTCGAGGTGGATTTCGTTGAGACCGCGCTGCGCCAGGCGCTGGAGCAGCTTGCCAAGGTCCGCTCGGCCGGCCTCGGGCCCATCGTCCCAGACCTCCACGCCCTGGCGGCGCAGGGTGTCGGCGCGAGCTTCCGAGCCAGGGCCCGCCACCACGAGCACCGAGCCCGGTGCGGCCAGGATGGCGGCGTCCAGGGGCAGACGCAAGCGGGGGTCGAGGATGATGCGCAGGGGCTGGTGGGCGGTGGGCACCGCGCGCACGTCCAGCCGCGGGTTGTCGGCCAGCACGGTGCCGATGCCGGTGAGCACCGCCGAGGCTCTGCGGCGCCAGGCATGCCCGTCGGCGCGCGCAGCTTCACCGGTGATCCACTGGGACTGGCCGTCGGGCAGCGCCGTCCGGCCATCGGCCGAGGCCGCCACCTTGGCCCGCACCCAGGGCCGGCCACGTTCCACGCGGGACAGGAAGCCGAGGTTGACTTCGCGCGCCGCCAGCGCCAGTTCGTCATCAGGGGCCAGCACATCGACGGCGATGCCGGCTTCGCGCAGGCGGCGCAGGCCCTGGCCGGCCACCAGCGGGTTGGGGTCTGCCAGAGCCACCACGCAGCGGGCCAGGCCGGCTTCCACCAGCGCATCGCAGCAGGGGGGCGTGCGGCCGAAGTGGGCGCAGGGTTCCAGGCTCACCCAGGCGGTGGCGCCTGTCAGGCCCAGGCCTGTGGCCCGGGCCTGCTTCAAGGCCATGACTTCGGCGTGGTGCGAGCCGGCAGCCTGGGTGGCGCCCTCGCCGCAGATGCGGCCGTCAGAAAAACCGAGCACACACCCCACGCGGGGGTTGGGCTCGGTCAGGCCGAAGCTGCCCCGGGCCAGTTCCAGCGCCCGGCGCAGTTGCTGGCGGTCGAATTCTGAAATCGGCAAGCCTGACCCGGGTGCTGAATCAGACGGGCTGGTGCAGCCAGGTGCGGGGCTGGAAGCTGCTGTCGGTGGGGCAGGTGTAGGCGACGGTGCCATTGCCCGCCTTGATGAGCGCAAAGTTCTGGCCCAGGAGCGGGGCCGTCACGTTGGCATAGCTGGCGGCGCTGTGGTAGCGGCACACGCGGAACTCGGTGGCGCTCACGCTGGTGACCGACGAAGCCAGGGCCAGGGGTGACACGAAGGCAATGGCGCCCGACCAACTCTGGCGCGACCCGTTGGCTGCGGCGGGGATGGGAACCGCACAGTAGTACCGAACCTCGTTGTTCGGTTGCGCCTCGGAGAAACAGGCCACGGCGTTGCTGGTTCCGCCCGTCAGGACCTGGTTCACCTGAACCCCGAACGGTGTCTCGGGCCCGGCCGGGTCGGCCATGCTGGTGATCGAGTCGGCCGGGTTGCCACCCGTGGCAAAACGCACCACCCCGGTCAACAACAAGGCCTCGTTCGACCCGCAGGTGGCGTTGATCGTGCCCCCGGTGCCTGCTAGGCCGGCCGTGTCGAGGGCGGTGGTCGTGCACAGCGTGATCACGCCCGTGGCGTTGTTGAAGACCCAGGCCACCCGTGAGGCGGCACCCGCCGACTGCCCTGGCGGCACATAGCCGCTGATGCCCAGGCCCACGGGCGCGGCGCCGGTGGGAATGCCGCGGTGGCGGCCCCGCGGCGCCAACACCGGGTCGGCGTTGGCGCCGCTCACCAGCGAAGCGGCCAGGGCGGGCTCGATGCCCGCCACGGCGCTGGCCAGGCGAACCCACTGCGCCCGACCGGCCCGGTCTTGCCAGTTCACCGTCACCATCAGCGTGCGCCGCTCGGCGGCCACGGTGCCCGAAACTGCAGGCTCTTCGGTGACGTCGATATCGACTTCGTAGCTGGTGTTGGTGCCTGGAACCGGTGTGTCGTAGCTGTCCACCAGCTCTTCGTAAGCCGTGCGGCCGGTTGCGGTGGTCAGCGTGCTGAACCCGCGGCTGGCTTCGATGGTGTCCTGGGCGATGCGCACGGCCTCGGCCCGCTGGCGCGCCAGGTCGCTGTTGGCGCGCAGCGTCGACTGCATGCCCACGACGGCCATCATGCCGAAGGCCATGACGCCGAAGGCGACCAGCGCTTCGATGAGGGAGACGCCCCGCTGGCGTCTGCGAGAGCGGTGCATCATCAGAAGTCCTTCCAACTGCCGGGTACGCGAACGAAGCTGCCCATGCCAACCTTCACGTTCCTCAGCACCACCGGGCTGTACACGAGGGTCGGCGTGGCGGAGGAACCATCCAGGGTCAGCCCGCCCTCCACGATGACCGCGCCCCGGATGGTGGCGGTGCCGTCCACGTCCCAGGTGGTGTCGCCCCCCGCGGGCTTGGCGCGGTGGTAGATGACCCCGCGCACCTCGATGCCACTGTCGATGACGAGATCGCCTTCGACGATCAGCATCACCGGGTTGGTATCGCTGCCCAGGTTTTCATCCAGCGTGACGGTGCCGCTGCTGCCCGTGAGCCAGATGGACCGGCCCGGGTTGCGTTCCACCAGGTCCTCGATGTCGTCGCCATCGCAGCCAGAACTGCAGTCCAGAGTGGGCAGGCCGGGCTGGTTGCGGTAGGTCTGGGGGCTCATGCCGAAGAAGCTGGCGAAGCGCAGGTCGTTGGCGCTGAAGCCCGCCGCTGTCTGTGCGGCCGGTTGCAGCGTGGCGTCGTTGCTGATCACCGACGAGGCTGCCGCCGAGCCGGGCGCGCTGGACAGGTTCAAGCCCGTGCCCGGTGCGGCGCCTGCCGTGTGCAGGGTGATGCCATTGACAGCGCCCTCGGGGTTGCTCAGCGACAGCGTGACGCCGCTGGGCGGTGGGGCCAAGGTTCCCAGCACCGTGAGCGGCGCCACGGGCAAGCGGTTGATCGCGCCCCGCAGGGCCAGGGCGACACGAACGGAAGCCACGCCATCGCCAGTGCCGCCGCGACCGGTGGTGTTGAAGTTCAGGCACTCCAGGGGGTTGAACCTGGTGCAGCTGTTCGATTCGAGCTGGATCAGATCGGGCCGGGCAGGCGACGCCGCGACAGGTCTGAACCGAACCACGAAAGCCGGTGCCACCTCGGTGCCGGCGCCACTGGGGGTGGCCAGCGCCGCGGGCGCTGCAGTCGGCTGCGGACAGCGGCAACTCCAGGAGCCGCCGCCGCTGCCATCAAAGACGCACATCGGCGTGACGGAGGCGGTGGTGCCGGCTCCGCTGTGCTGGCGCCATATGACACTTCCAGGGACGGGGTTGGTTGGGCTGTTGATGACGAGATAACGCTGGCGGAAGCTCTCGTTGCTGGTCGAGGTACTGGCGCCGCAGGTGTCAGTGATGAGCCCGGCATTGAGCTGGGCGATGGCCCACTCCACCCCCGCTTCCGCGGCTTCCATGGCCTGGGTGGCGCGGTATTGGTTGCCGGCGGTGCGCTGCTCGAAGATGAGGTTGCGGCTGGTGTAAGCCGCCACCAGCGAGATGACGAAGAACAGCAGCATCACGACGATCAGGGCCGCTGCGCCGTGCTGGTGCCGGCGCTGGCCGGGGGTGTGGCGTCGAAGGAACATGGCTGGACCCCTCCTCAACTGGCCGGGCAGGCGCTGTTGGCAGCGGCTTCGGTGGAGAACACCACGCGGTCGTTGCGGACACGCACGCTGGAAGTGAGCGTGCGCCGCACTTCGGGGAAGGCCCGGGAGCGGGCGGTGATCTGGACGGTGAATTCCCGCACGCCCACCTTCGGCCAGCACGAGGCCGTGCCGTCCGAACAAGGGGTGGGGCAGGGCAAGGTGACGGGGTCGTCGTTGGCAGTGAGCCCGGCCCTTTCGTCGTCGATCTGGAAGTCGGTGACCTCCATGGTCCGACCGTCGGTCAGGTCCTGCCAAGGCACCGTGGTGCAAGGGCCCAAGGCCTCGGAACCGTCGGTCTGGCACGACTGGACGACGCCGGCGTTGTTGAGCCTGAAGCCAAAGACCTCGGCGCCCGAACTGCGCCAATACCGGTAGATGACCTCCGAGCTTCCGGAGGTGGTGAGCGACACGGCCGCGAAAGCATTGGGCACGACGGCGCCGCCCGAGGGCGCGGGAACACCGGCGGGCGCGTTGTTCCAGAAGCTGCTGCGCCGCAGTTCGCGGGTGACGATGTCGGCCGTGGCCCGCAGGTCTTGCTGCAGCTGGGTTTCCAGCAGCAGTCGACGGTTTTCGGTGAGCTGCGTGCTGGTGAGCAGCGCAGCCGCCGCCACGATGAACAGGCTGACGGCAATGCCGACCATCAGCTCCACCAGGGACAGGCCGCGCATCGACGCCCGGCGCTGGTAGCTTCGCGTCAGCTGCATGCGGGCACTCCGGTCACTTGGCCGCTGGGGGAACACACCGTCGGGCGGCCTGTCAACTCGACCTCATCCAGAAAGCCCCCGATGGACGGGTTGCGTACCTGGATCTGGAAGGGAGCCGTGGCGGGTTCGGGGATGTCGACGGGCACCCCCCACAGCCGTCCGGTGGCCGGGTCGAAGCCCATGATCGTGCGCGTCTGCGTGGAAGGGATCGCCACGGTGACGCCCAGCGACTGGGGAACGCGGACGGTACGAATCTCGGTTGCAGAGCCTGCCGGGCAGATGTCGGTGGTCGTGTTCTGGCAATCGCAGGCGGTCGCGTCGCCGATGAGGATGACGTAGCAGGTAAACGCGGTACCGGTGCCGTTGAAGCGCATCCAGACCCGCTCGTTCCGGCTCGCGGCTTCGGCCCGCGCGTACTGGATGTCGGTGATCAGGGCCGCATTGACGCTGCGCAGCCTTTGCGTGTCGATCATGCGCTTGAACGAGGGTGCCGTCAGCACCACCAGCGTGGCGAGCACGGCCACCACGATCATCAGCTCGATCAGCGTCAGCCCCAGCGAACGGGCAGCACGCCGGCAGGGGTTCAACGGTTGAAGCATGGGTGGTTTTCGCGGTAATCGGCGTCGGCAAAGCTGTTGCAGGTGCCGCAGCCGGCGTAGCGCAGGTTCCCTTCGAACAGCCGCACGGCCATGCGGGCGCACTGGGCGTCGCTGGCCTGCCGCCCCTGGGCCACGGCGGTGACGATGTAGCCGCGGGCGATGCTGTTGGCGGTTGCGTTGGGCGCCGCCAGGCTCAGGGTGTACAGCGGGGGCGAGGTGATATTCAGACCCGTCGCGCCCATGTCGGTGCTGTAGGCCGCGTTGTTGCCCCGCCAGCGTTCCTGGGCTTGTTGCACGCTGGAGATGGCCGCCATCGCATCGGCACGCCGGCTCTTGATGACCGAGCTCTGGTAAGCCGGCAGCGCGATGGCCGCGATGATGGCCACGATGGCCACCGCAACCATCAGTTCGATGAGGGTGAAGCCGCGCGCACGGTTCGAGGGGTTGTGGAGCATGAGCGCCATGCCGCGAGTTTGAGGGGGCCGCCACCTCGCGGCCCTGCCGCTCGTCTGGCGCGGGCTGCCGCTTGTCGACCCACCTGCGAACCTGGGGGGTGCGTTCAGCACACCGCATAGCCCGGCATCGTGCCGCCCGGGCTGCACTTGCGGGCCCGGCCCATGATGTTCACGACCAGGTGCACCGCGCGCCCCTCGGCACCCTGCAGGCGCAGCGTGCCGGTGGGGGATACCGTGCCCTTGGTGGGGTCGAGCACCATCGAGGCCACGTTGCTCTGCAGCTGCACGCCGCGGCTGGCAGCGAAGAACTCGGTGCGCAGGGCCTCGGCGCCGGCCGTGCAGACCGGGTCCCCGCCGGCATCGCAGGTGCAGGCATTGGCGCTGCCGGTGTGCACCAGGTAGCAGCTGCCGCCGGCCTGCTGGCGGTAGCTGATGCGCAGGGTGTGGTTGCGCGCCACCGCTTCGCTGCGGGCCAGTTGCAGGTCGGTGTGCAGCTGGGCGGCTGCACCTTCCAGGCGGCGTTGTTCCAGCGTCTGCTGGAAGGCGGGCCAGGTGGCCCCGGTGGCGATGGCGGCAATGGCCAGCACCATCAAGGATTCCAGCAGCGAAAGGCCGCGCTGGGTGTGAAGCCGGGGGCTGGTGCGGGCAGGGTGGTGCATGGCGGCAAGCTCGGTGGGGTGGGCGTGCGCGGCACTGTAGGAAGCGGCGCCGCCCGCCGCTTCCCCTTCACGTGGGCCCGACCCACGGCACTGGCGGGGGGCCCCCCCCCCCCCCCCCCCCCCCCCCCCCCC
>LJHT01000096.1 GCA_001295905.1 beta proteobacterium AAP51
CGGGCGCGGCGCCAGCGCGCGGCGCCACCGGCGCAGCGCCGCGCACGCTGCTGCAGCGGTCGGGCAAGCCCAAACCCGAACCCGTGCGCAGCGGCGAGGTGGGCAAGCCGGCGGGCCTGGTGCTCATCGGCGTGAGCACGGGTGGCCCGCGCACGCTGGAAGACATCCTGCCGCTGCTGCCGGCGAGCTTTCCGTGGCCCATCCTGCTGGCGCAGCACATGCCGCGCAACTTCACCAACGCCTTCGCGCGGCGCATGGACAGCCTGTGCCAGCTGCAGGTGCGCGAATGCGACACCACGCTGCCGCTGGAAGCCGGCACCGTCTACGTGGGCCAGGGCGGCGCCGACATGGTGGTGGCCGAACGCCTGGGCCGCCTGGTGGTACAGCCGCGGCCCGAGGCCGCCGAACACCTGTGGCACCCCTCGGTGGAGCTGATGGTGGACAGCGCCCTCAAGCACCTGCCCGCCACGCAGCTGGTGGGCGTGCAGCTCACCGGCATGGGCTACGACGGCGCCGAAGCCATGGCGCGGCTGCACCGCCAGGGCGGCCGCACCATCGCCGAGTCGAAAGACACCGCGGTGGTCTTCGGCATGCCCGCCGAACTGATCGAGCGGGGTGGCGCCAGCACGGTGCTGCCCTGCCAGGACGTGGCCCAGCAGCTGTGCCGCTGGATCGCCCCATCGCTCCGACTGCATTGAACATTCCGGAAGGCCAGAGCCATGGGATTGCGCAAGACCCACACCCCCGACGCCTTGCGCGAAGTGGTGGAACGTGAACACCCCCGCGACCTGGCCGGCCTGCTGGCCCAGCTGGGCAGCGGTGATGCCGAACAACGCCGCTGGGCCGCCCGCGACCTGGCCCCCCACCCGGAAGCCAGCGCGGCACTGGGCCGCCAGCTGCTGAAGGAAGCGGACAGCAGCGTGCGCCAGTCGCTCTTCACCAGCCTGGCCGCCCACGGTGGCAGCGGCGCCGTGGAGGCCCTGCTGCCGCTGCTGCGCAGCGAAGACGCCGAACTGCGCAACGGCGCCATCGAAGTGCTGGCTTCGCTGCCGGAGGCGGTGGCCCCGCGCGTCGGCGCACTGCTGAGGGACGCCGACCCCGACGTGCGCATCTTCACCGTCAACCTGCTGGGCGAGCTGCGCCATCCGCAGGTGCGCCAGTGGCTGCTGGCGGCGCTGCAGCAAGACGCCGAAGTGAACGTGGTGGCCGCGGCCATCGAGGTGCTGGCCGAAGTGGGCCAGCCCGAAGACCTGCCCGCCTTGACGGCGGTGCAGAAGCGCTTCGGCGGCGACGCCTTCATCGGCTTCGCTGCCGAGATGGCCGCCGAGCGCGTGCGCGCGGGGTGAACATGCGCACCGCTGCCGCCACGCGCCACATCACCATCACCGACGCCGACTTCCTGAAGTTCCGGGAGTTCTTCTATCGCAAGACCGGCATCCACTTCGACGACAGCAAGCGCTACTTCGTCGACAAGCGCCTGGTCGACCGCATCGAGGCCACGGGCGCCGAAGACTTCCGCAGCTACTTCATCGCCCTGCGCTTCGAGGCCAAGGGCGGAGAGCTGCAGGAGCTGGTCAATGCGATGACGGTCAACGAGACCTACTTTTTCCGCGAGGCCTACCAGTTCGACTGCATGGTCAACGACCTGCTGGCCGAAGTGGCCCAGCGCAAGCGCAAGGGCGGCCGTATCCGCATCTGGAGCATTCCTTCGTCCACCGGCGAAGAGCCCTACTCCATCGCCATCTACCTGCTGGAGCGCTGGCCGCTCATCGACGACTACGAGGTCGAGATCCTCTCGAGCGACATCGACACCGGCGTGCTGGCAAGCGCGCAGCGTGGCGTCTATTCGCCGCGCAGCGTGAGCCAGCTGCCCAAGGCCTACCTCGAGCGCTACTTCCGCGCCCGCGCCGATGGCGAATTCGAGATCTCGCGCGACCTCGTCTCGGCCGTGGAGTTCAGCCGCGTCAACCTGAGCGACGCCGCCGACACGCGCCGCTTCCGCGACATCGACCTCATCTTCTGTCGCAACCTGCTCATCTACTTTGACGACCTCTCGCGCCGCGTCGCGGCCGAGGCCATGTACGACGCGCTGGCCCCCGGCGGTTTCGTCTGCCTGGGACATTCGGAATCGATGAGCCGCATCACCTCGCTCTTCACGCCGCGCCGCTTTCCTGACGCGCTGGTGTACCAGAAGCCCCTGCAGGGAGCCCAGCCATGAACGCCGCCCGCATCCTCGTCGTCGACGACGCCGCCACCGTGCGCATGTACCACCGCAAGATCCTGGGCGATGCCGGCTGGCACACCGACGAAGCCGCCAACGGCATCGAGGCGCTGGAGAAGGTGCTGAGCCAGCCCACGGGCGAGGCCTACGACCTTTTCGTCGTCGACATCAACATGCCCAAGATGGACGGCTACAGCTTCGTGCGCGAGCTGCGCCGCGCCAGCGCCGTGCCGCAGGTGCCGGTGCTGATGGTCAGCACCGAGGCGCAGGCGCACGACGCCACCGCCGCGCAGGACGCCGGCGCCAACGCCTACCTCGTCAAGCCCGCCAAGCCGGCCGAGCTGGTGCTCACCGCCGCGCTGCTGCTGGGCGATGGCGCTGCCGCCGAGCGGGCCGCCCACACCCTGCACACCGGGAGCCGTGCATGAACACCTCGGAACTGCTGGACCAGTTCATCGTCGAGGCACGCGAGTGCCTGGAACAGATCGGCCGCCGCCTGCTGGACGTGGAACGCGCGCCGGGCAACACCGAACTGCTGAACGACCTTTTCCGCCAGGTGCACACGCTCAAGGGCAACTGCGGTCTGTTCGAGTTCAAGGCGCTGGAACGCGTGGTGCATGCCGGCGAAGACGTGCTCGACCGCGTGCGCAACGGCACCCTGCACTACAGCCCCGGCATTGCCGATGCGCTGCTGGCGGCCATGGACTACACCGCCGAACTGGTGGACGCCATCGCCGAAGAAGGCCAGCTGCCGGCCAGCGCCGACCACCGCGCCGGTGAACTGGCCGACGGGCTGCGCGTGCATCTGAATGCCCCCGCGAACACGTCGCTCGGCGCGGCCCCGGGCACCGATGCACACGCCGCCGAGCCGCCACCCGTGCCGGCCTGGTGCGCCGCCGTGCCGGCCGAACTGCAGCGCACGGGCTGCGTGGCCCTGGTGTACCGGCCCGAGCCCGAGTGTTTCTTCAAGGGCGAAGACCCCTGGCACCTGGCCCGCGCCACGCCCGGCCTGCAGCACCTGGCCGTGCGCCCGGTGGCCCCCTGGCCGGCGGGCGAGGCCTTCGATTGCTATGTCTGCAACCTGGAGTTGCTGCTGGTGAGCGAGGCGCCGCTCGCCTGCGTGGAAGAGCACTTCCGCTACGTGCCCGAGCAGACGGCGCTGCATGTCTTCACCACTGCCCCGGCAGGCACCGCAGCCGCCACGGCCGCCGGCCCCACCGCCCCCGCGTCCCCGAGCATCGCGGCAGCCGCGCTGGTGCAGCAACGCCTGCAACGCCTGTGGCAAGACCAATGCACGCAGCTGGCCCGCCCCGGCGTGGCCGCCGGCACCGTGGCTGCGGTGCGCGAGACCCTGCAGCGCCTGGCCCGCGTGATGCAGCCCGCGCCCGAGACCAGCGCGCTGCAGGCCCTGACCGGGCTGCCGCCCGGCGCCCCTGCCTTGCTGGCCTGGGCCGAAGGCCTGCGGGCCCCGGCCGCATCGGCCAGCGCGAACGCCAGCGCGGCCAGCGCCGCCCCCACGGGCCTGGCCCCCTTCGAAGGGCGCCGCAGCGGCGGCAGCGAAGAGACCGCCGGTCAGCGCGTACTGAAGGTCTCGCAGGACAAGATCGACCGGCTGATGGAGCTCATCGGCGAGATGGTGGTGGCCAAGAACGCCCTGCCCTACCTGGCCCAGCGCGCCGAAGAGGTGTTCCAGCAACGCGAGCTGGCGCGCGAGATCAAGACCCAGTACTCGGTGATCAACCGCATCGCCGAAGACATGCAGCACGCCATCATGCAGGTGCGCATGCTGCCGGTGGGCACGGTGTTCCAGCGCTTCGCGCGGCTGGTGCGCGACATCAGCAAGAAGCTCGGCAAGGAAGTCAACCTCGTCATCGAAGGCGAAGACACCGAGGCCGACAAGAACGTCATCGAGAGCCTGGCCGACCCGCTGATCCACATCCTGCGCAACAGCCTCGACCACGGCATCGAGACACCGGCCGTGCGCGTGGCCGCCGGCAAGCCCGCGGCGGGCACGCTGCGCGTGGCGGCCTGCCAGGAAGGCGACCGCGTCATCCTCGACATCAGCGACGACGGCGCCGGCATCGACACCGAGCGCGTGCGCGCCAAGGCCGTGGAACGCGGCCTGATTCCGGCCGACCGCGCGGCCACGCTGAGCGAACACGAAGCGGCCCAGCTCGTCTTCCTGCCCGGCTTCAGCACCGCCGACACCATCAGCGACCTCTCGGGCCGCGGCGTCGGCATGGATGTGGTGCGCTCGGCGGTGGAACGCATCAACGGCAGCGTGGAACTCAGCAGCACGCGCGGCCAGGGCACGCGCATCCGGCTGGCGCTGCCGCTGTCGATGGCCGTCACCAACGTGATGATGATCGAGTGTGCCGGCCGCCGCTTCGGCGTGCCGATGGACCTGATCGTCGAGACCGTGCGCGTGCCGGCCGAGGACATCCACCATTTCAAGCGTGCGCAGACCGTGGTGCTGCGCGGCCGCGTGGTGCCGCTGCGCGCGCTGGCGGAACTGCTGGAACTGGGCGAGCCGCCGCGCCGCAACGCCGACGGCGAGCACGCCGTGCTGGTGGTGCGCCTGGGCGGCGAGACGCTGGGCCTGCTGGTGGACGACTTCCATGGCACCAGCGACATCATCCTCAAGCCCCTGGAAGGCGTGCTCTCGGGCCTGGTGGGCTTTGCGGGCACCGCGCTGATGGGCGACGGCAGCGTGCTGATGATCCTCAACCCCAAGGAGCTTGCGTGATGGGCATCCGCTACCTCAAGAAACACGCCGCACTGGAAGGCCACGTGCGCGTGGACGACGCCGAGGCGCTGGCACGGTGGATCACCGCGCAGCCGACGCCGGTCGTCCACCTGGGCAAGTGCGAGCACGTGCACGCGGCCGTGCTGCAGGTGCTGCTGGCGCTGAAGCCGCGCATGGTGGCGCCGCCACCCGACGCGACATTGGCCGCGGTGCTGGCCGAGGCCTGAGCCCGGCTTCGGCGGCTCGCGGCGCGGCCCTCCCACCACCCCCACGGCCCAGGCAGCCCCTGCCACCGCCATGCGTCGCCTGCTGCGCCGAGCCCCGCCCCACCTGCTGCCCCTCCTGGTGTTGCTGGTGGGCCTGGGCCTGTGCGCCATCGCCACGGCCACCAGCCGCACGCCGTGGCTGGTGGGCACGGCCGGCACGCTGGGCAGCCTGGGCGCAGCGGCGGTGCTCTGGCGCACGCTGCTGCGGCTGCGACGCGCGGAGCAGCAGGCCAAGCTCATGGCCCCCGACCACGAGCGCCTGTCGCTGCTGGCCCGCCAGACCTCCAACGCCGTCGTCGTGACCGACGTGGCGCGGCGCATCACCTGGGTCAACGCCGGTTTCGAGCGCATCACGGGCTACACAGCGGCCGAGGTCATCGGCCAGTCGCCCGGAAAGCTGCTGCAGTGCCCCGACACCGACCCCGCCACCGTGGCGCGCCTGCGCGAGGCGCTGGACCGCGCCGAGCCCATCTGCTGCGAGATCATCAACCGCGGCCGCAACGGCCGGCTGTACTGGGCCGAGATCAACCTGCAGCCCATGCACGACCGCGCGGGCCGGCTCGACGGCTTCATCGCCATCGAGTCCGACATCACCGAGCGCAAGGAGGCCGAGGCCGCGCTGCGCGAAAGCCGCACCGTGCTGGACCGCACGGCGCGCATTTCGGGCACCGGGGGCTGGAGCTGGGACCCCTGGAGCCGTCGCCTGCAGTGGACCGACGAGACCTGCCGCCTGCTGGGCTACGAACCCGGCCACCAACCCACGCTCAGCGGCTTCATGGCGCACCTGGAAGCCGGCTCGCGCGGCCCGCTCGAGCGGGCCCTGGCCCAGCCACTGGCTCCCGACACGCAGTGGAACGTGCAGGTGCCGCTGCTCGACACCCAGGGGCGCAGGATCTGGGTGCGCGTGCGCGCCGAGACCGAGCGCGATGCGCTCGGCCGCCTGCGCCTGGTGGGTACGCTGCAGGACGTGACCGCCGTGCGCGCCATGCGCGCCGAGATCCAGCGCAGCGAAGAACTGCTGCGCGGCGCCATCGACGCCATCGACGAGGCCTTCGTGCTCTACGACCCCGAGGACCGGCTCGTCTTCTGCAACGAAAAGTACCTCCAGCTCTACGCCACCTCCCGCGACTTGCTGGTGCCGGGCGCGCGCTTCGAAGACATCGTCCGCGGCGGCGTGGCGCGCGGCCAGTACCCCGCCGCCGTGGGGCGCGAGGAGGAGTGGATCACCCAGCGCCTGCAGGCCCACCACGATGCCAACAACTCGGGCGTGCAGCGCCTGGACGACGGCCGCGTGGTGCGCATCGTCGAGCGTTGCATGCCCGACGGCCACCGCGTCGGGTTCCGCGTCGACATCACCGAGCTCGTCAAGGCCACGGACGCCGCCGAGGCCGCCGACCGCGCCAAGTCGGAGTTCATCGCCACCATCAGCCACGAGCTGCGCACGCCGCTGCAGTCGGTGCTGGGCTTCTCGGACCTGGGTCGCCACTTCGCCGCCGGGCACCCGCAGTTCCAGCCCATGTTCGAGGACATTCACACCGGCGGCAGCCGCATGCTGCAGCTGGTGAACGGGCTGCTCGACATCTCCAAGATCGACGGCACCCAGGGTTCGCTGGACCTCCAGCCCGGCGACCTGGGCCCGCTGCTGAAGGCCGTGCTGCACGAGCTGGAGCCGCTGATGGCCCCGCGCGGCCTGCGGGTGCAGTTGCCCGAGCCGCTGCCTGTGCTGTGGGCCGACGTGGACGCCTTCCGCGTGCAGCAGGTGCTGCGTAACGTGCTGGCCAACGCCGTGCGCTTCAGCCCCGAAGGCAGCTGGCTCGAGATCGAGGCCCAGGCCGCTCCTGGCGAAGGGCCGCGCCTGCAGCTGCGCGACCATGGCCCGGGCATTCCCGAAGACGAGCTCGAGCGCGTCTTCGAGCCCTTCCTGCAATCCAGCCGCACACGCGATGGTTCTGGCGGCACCGGGCTGGGCCTGACCATCAGCCGCCGCATCATGCGGGCACACGGGGGCTTCATCGTGGCGCGGGCTCCGGCCGCAGGCGCCGGCACGGTCATCGAGCTGCAATGGCCGCCCCCCGCGGCCCTGCCCGCTGCAGCCGGCCCGCCACGGCCTCGCACCAGCCTGCGCGCAATGCGTCACGCGCGCCAGAACGTCCTCGAACTTCAGTCTCCGGCCAGCGTTGCCGAAAACCCGCCATGCACCATCACATCCTGACCATCGAGGACCAGCCCGACATCCGCCGGTTGATCCGCATGACGCTGGAGTTCAAGCACTACCGCGTCAGCGAGGCCAACAACGGCGAGGAGGGCCTGCGCCTGGCACGGGGGGCCGCGCCGCCCGACCTGATCCTGCTGGACGTGATGATGCCTGGCATCAACGGACTGACGGTCGCCCGCGAGTTGGCCGACGACCCGCGCCTGAGCCGCGTGCCGATCATCATGCTTTCCGCATTGGGGCAGTCGGTCGACGTGCAGGCCGGCCTGGCCACGGGCGTGCGCGCCTATCTCGTGAAGCCCTTCAGCCCCTGGGAACTGCTGGAGCTGACCGCCAAGTTGCTGAACGAGCCCGCCGAGGTGGCGCGATGAACCAGGCCCCTGCACCGCGCCGCTGGTGGCAGCGCCTGCTGGGCGGTGGTGGTGCAGCCCCGCCACCGGCGGCGCTGGGCGAGGCGCGAGACTGCCTCACGCTGGTGGACCGGCAGCTCGACGGCACCGTGAACGAGGCCGCCAGCGCCACCCAAGACGTGATCGCCGCCATGCGCCGCGTGCACGAGGTCTCGGCCAGCCAGTTCGAGGCCATCCGCCACACCGAGGAGAAGGGCCAGAAGCTGACCCAGGTGGTCAAGGACAAGGTCATGGCCGACACCCAGCTGGCCAGGATCCTGGAAATGTTCGTCGAGAAGCAGGAATCCGATATCGCCGCCAACCTGGAACGCGTGCAACGCCTGAAGGGCGTGAAAGAGCTGGCGCCGCTGGTGGACGTGATCGCGCAGGTGGCTCGGCAGACCAATTTCCTGGCCATCAACGCCGCGGTGGAGGCGGCGCGCGCCGGCGAGGCCGGGCGTGGCTTTGCCGTGGTGGCGGCAGAGATCCGGCAGCTGTCCACCCGCACCTCGGGCGTGGCGGTGGACATCTCGCGCAAGATCGCCGAAGCCACGCAGGGCATCGACGAGGAACTGCGCAACGCGCAAGAGGCAGGCGGCCGCGAGAGCGTCACCGGCAACATGCGCCGGGTGCTGGGCGACATCGCCGAGATGCAGCAGCGCTTCGCCGCGTCGGTGGACCAGCTGCAGCTGTCGCAGCTGATGGAACAGGTGCGCCAGGGCCACGAGCACATCGCGCACGGCCTGGCCGACGCCATGGGCCAGCTGCAGATGCAGGATGTCACGCGCCAGCGCATCGAGGGCGTGCAGCAGGCCTTGGCCGACCTGAGGCAGCACCTGGACGAGTGGTCGGCTGGCCAGCCCACCACGCCGCTGCGCGAGCGCCTGGAGACGCTGAGCCAGCAGTACGTGATGGAGAGTCAGCGCGAGATCCACCAGGCGGTGCTGGGAGCCGGCCCGCCGGCCACGGCTGCGGGCCCATCGGCACCGCGCATCGAGCTGTTTTAGGCGCAAGGGGGCGCCGCCGGCAGGCCGCCGCCACAAATCGCTCAAGTTCCGGTCGGCACGGCCGAGATGCATGAGACGGACACGGAGACCCCGCAATGAAGAGCGTATTCCTGGTCGACGATTCGGCCACCATGTTGATGAGCCTGAAGGGCACGCTGGAGATCAGCGGCTTCCAGGTCGACACGGCGGGCGATGGCGAAGCCGCGCTGGCCAAGCTGAAGGCCGGGCTGCGGCCCGACCTGATCATCACCGACATCAACATGCCGCGGCTCGATGGCATCGGGCTCATCAAGGAGGCGCGCAAGCTGCTGCGCTTCACGCCCATCCTGGCCCTGACCACCGAAAGCCAGCAGGCCAAGCGCGACGAGGCCAAGAAGAACGGCGCCACCGGCTGGCTGGTGAAGCCCGTGGGCGGCGCCGACCTGGTGAAAGTCATCAAGCAGGTGCTGCCCGGGGCCTGACCCGGGCTGCAGCAAGCCTGGGCAACGCTGCTGCAGCCTTCAAGCCAAGAGCCGCCGCCAAGCAAAACGGGCCCTGAGGAAACTCAGGGCCCGTCGGCTTTTTGGGGCTTGGCGGAGTCGGAGGGATTCGAACCCTCGATGCAGGTTTTGCCCACATACTCCCTTAGCAGGGGAGCACCTTCGGCCACTCGGTCACGACTCCAGCGAAGGATTGCCATTCTAGCCTGAACTTCGCACCGGCCCGGCCGCCGGCGCACCCGCGCGGCAGCCTCAGGCCGAGGGCTGCTCCAGGTCGAAGGCCTTGTGCAGCGCGCGCACCGCGAGTTCCATGTACTTCTCGTCGATGACGACGCTGGTCTTGATCTCGCTGGTGGTGATCATCTGGATGTTGATGCCCTCTTCACTGAGCGTGCGGAACATCGTGCTGGCCACGCCCACGTGGCTGCGCATGCCGATGCCCACGATGCTCACCTTGCAGATCTTCGCGTCGCCGGCCAGGCGCGCCGCGCCCGTGGCCGGCATCACCACGCTCTGCAGCACGGCCATCGTGCGGGCGTAGTCGTTGCGGTGCACCGTGAAGCTGAAGTCGGTGCGGCCATCGTGGCTGACGTTCTGGATGATGACGTCGATGTCGATGTTGGCCTCGGCCACCGGGCCCAGGATCATGTAGGCGATGCCCGGCTTGTCGGGCACGCCGATGACGCTGATCTTCGCCTCGTCGCGGTTGAACGCGATGCCGGCCACGACGGCTTGTTCCATCTTCTCGTCTTCCTCAAAGGTGATCAGGGTGCCCGAACGCATCTCTTCTTCGAGCGCAATGTCCCAGGGCGTGAAGCTGCTCAGCACCCGCGTGGGCACGCGGTACTTGCCGGCGAATTCCACGCTGCGTATCTGCAGCACCTTGCTGCCCATGCTGGCCATCTCCAGCATCTCTTCGAAGCTGATGCTGGACAGGCGCCGCGCCTCGGGCACGATGCGCGGGTCGGTGGTGTAGACGCCGTCGACGTCGGTGTAGATCAGGCATTCGTCGGCCTTCAGCGCGGCGGCCACGGCCACGGCCGAGGTGTCGCTGCCGCCGCGGCCCAGCGTGGTGACGTGGCCGTGCGCGTCCACGCCCTGGAAGCCGGTGATGATGACCACCTTGCCGGCGGCCAGGTCGGCGCGCACGCGGGTGTCGTCGATGCTTTCGATGCGCGCCTTGGTGTAGGCCGAATCGGTCTTGATCGGCACCTGCCAGCCGCCGTAGCTGACGGCCTGCAGGCCTTGCGCCTGCAGCGCCAGTGCCAGCAGCCCCACGCTGACCTGTTCGCCCGTGGCGGCCAGCGCGTCGAGCTCGCGCAACGCCTCGGGCGTGCCGGCCGCGGCATCGGGCATCAATTCCTTGGCCAGGCCAAGCAGGCGGTTGGTTTCGCCCGACATCGCCGAGGGCACCACCACCAGCTGGTGGCCGGCCCGCACCCACTTGGCCACACGCTGGGCCACGCTGCGGATGCGTTCGGTCGACCCCATGGAGGTGCCGCCGTATTTGTGAACGATCAAAGCCATCGCTGAACGCCGCAAAGGTGCGGCTGGAGTGTCGAGACGGTAAGCCGGCTGCAGGGGCCCCGGGTAGCCCTCAATGCACGGCAAAGCCCGACATTTTAGCGGGCTGCCTGACGTTGCCCTGGCGCGTCCGGGCACCAGCGCAAGGCACGTTGCGGCTGGCCGTGCGCGGCCAGCAGCGTGGCGTCCACACCCAGGCCCGGCGCGAACAGCAGCCGCCCATCGGCCAGCCAGAGCAGCGGGCCCTGGCGCGCCCAGGCCGGCACGCCGGCGGTCTGGTACTGCTTCTTCAGCGAGCGCGCCAGGCCCCGGGGCGCAAGGTGGAAACGCTCACCGCCTTCGCGCGGGGCCACGCGCACCGCCTGCAGCAAGGCGGGCGAGACGCCGTCGTGGGTGGCGTCGGTCACCTCGAACGAGCCTTCCCAGCCCGGCAAGGCCACGAAGCCGGGGCGGGAAAGGTCGAGCGCGGCGATCTCCGGCGCCAGCACGGGCGTGTCTGCCCCAGGCAGCACCGGTGCCGCGGGCTGCAGCGTGCAGGCCAGGCGGCCGCGGTAGAGCTGCAGCACCGCGCCGGGCACCAGCCACTGGCCGCTGCGTCGCCCCGGCAGTTCGTCTAGCAGGCGCTGCAGCAGGCGCAGGGGCAAGGGGCCCGGCAGCACACCGCCCAGCCAGGCCTGCAAGGCGTTGCGCCGGCGTGCCGGTGGCAATGCTGCCCACAGCGCCAGGCGCAGCGCGCCGTCTTCCAGCAAGGGCGGCAGGTCGTGGCGTGCCACTTCTTCGGCCAGCGCCGCGGCCTGTGCGGCCTGGCTGGCGGCCTGCACCAGGGCCTGCTCGGTGTCCGCAAAGGCCTGGTTCAGCGCCGGCCACACCTGCAGGCGCAGGCGGTTGCGGGCATAGCGCGGGTCGGCGTTGCTGGGGTCCTCGGCGTGGCGCAGGCGATAGCGCTTCACATAGGCTTCCACGGCTTCGCGCGGCTGGTGCAGCCAGGGCCGGGCCCACACCAGGCCCTGCCGCCGCGCCGCCGCCGGCATGGCCGCCAGGCCCGGCGGGCCGCCGCCGCGGAGGGCCTGCAGCAGGAAGGTCTCGGCCTGGTCGCGCCGGTGGTGGCCCAGCAGCACCAGCGGGCACTGCGCTTCCTGGGCCATGTCGGCCAGCGCACGGTAGCGCTCGCGCCGGGCCCAGGCCTCCACGCTGTCGCCGCTGGCGGGCTTGCCCTGCAGTTCGCGCATCAGGAAGCTGGCGCCCCAGCGCCGCGCCTGCTGGCGCACCTGCTCGGCCCAGGCGGGCGCTTCGGGCAGCAGGCCGTGGTTGACGTGCAGCGCCCACACCTGCACGCCCAGCGGCTGGGCGGCCTGCAGCGTGGCGTGCAGCAGCGCCGTGGAGTCGCGGCCGGCACTGACGGCCACGGCGACCCGCTCGCCGCCGCGCTTCAGCGCGCGCTGTGCCGTGCCGTGGCTGCGGCCGCCCCCCGGGGGCTGGGCCACGGCCGCCTGCACACCTGCATCACCGTTCTTTGGTGTCGGCGTAGCGGCCATAGGAGCGCAGGCGCTCGTAGCGCTGCTGCAGCAAGGCGGCGGGCTTCAGGCCCGCGGTCTGGCGCAAGGCCTCGCCCAGGGCGCGCTTGAGCTGCGCAGCCATCCAGGGGATGTCGCGGTGGGCGCCGCCCACGGGTTCGCTGACGATCTTGTCGATGACGCCCAACGCCTTCAACCGGTGCGCGGTGATGCCCAGTGCCTCGGCGGCCTCGGAGGCGCGCTCGGAGGTCTTCCACAGGATGGACGCGCAGCCCTCGGGCGAGATGACCGAGTACACGCTGTACTGCAGCATCAGCACCTGGTCGGCCACGCTGATGGCCAAGGCACCGCCACTGCCCCCTTCACCGATGATGGTGCTGACGATGGGCACTTCCAGCTGCGCCATCTCGAAGATGTTGCGGCCGATGGCCTCGCTTTGCCCGCGCTCTTCGGCGCCGATGCCGGGGTAGGCGCCGGGCGTGTCGACGAAGGTGAACACCGGAAGGCCGAACTTCTCGGCCAGCTTCATCAGGCGCAGCGCCTTGCGGTAGCCCTCGGGTCGGCTCATGCCGAAGTTGCGCAGCGTGCGCTCCTTGGTGTCGCGGCCCTTCTGGTGGCCCAGCACCATGCAGGGCTGGCCGTTGAAGCGCGCCAGGCCGCCCACGATGGAGAGGTCGTCGGCGTAATGGCGGTCGCCGTGCAGTTCCTGGAAGTCGGTGAAGATCTCGTTGACGTAGTCCAGCGTGTAAGGACGCTGCGGGTGACGCGCGATCTGCGTCACCTGCCAGGGCGAGAGCTGGCTGTAGATGTCGCGCGTGAGCTGCTGGCTCTTCGCTTCCAGCCTTTCGATCTCGTCGCTGATGTCGACGGCCGATTCGTTGTGCACGTAGCGCAGTTCGTCGATCTTCGATTCGAGGTCGGCGATGGGCTGCTCGAACTCCAGGAAGTGCCTCTTGGTCATTCAGGCCTCCCGCCGGGCCGCCCGAAGGGAGGACTGCGCCCCCTCGGGGGGTCGCGAACGAAGTGAGCTCAGGGGCATGTTCAATACTCCACGGGGAGGGGGTCCAGGCTGCGCCAAATGTACCAAGTGGCGACCGAACGGAAGGGCGCCCAGGCTTCACCCACTTCGCGTGCCTCGGCACGCGAGACGGGCTCGCCGCTGAAGTAGTTCAAGCTGATGCCCTTGAGCAAGCCCAGGTCGTCCAGGGGCAGCACGTTGGGGCGCAGGAGGTGGAAGATGAGGAACATCTCCGCCGTCCAGCGCCCGATGCCGCGTATGGCCACCAGTTCGCTGATGATGGCCTCGTCGTCCATGGCCTGCCACTGCACCGGGTGCACGCGCTCTTCGCTGAAGTGGCGCGCCAGGTCGAGCAGGTATTCGCACTTGCGCGCCGAGAGGCCGGCCTCGCGCAGGCGCAGCACCTCCATGCCCTGCACCGCCTGCGGCAGCAGGCGCTCGGGCGGGCCGCCCACCGTGGCAGCGAAGCGCTCCCAGACCGCTTGCGCGGCCTTCACGCTGATCTGCTGGCCCACGATGCTGCGCGCCAGCGTGGTGAAGGCGTCACCCCGGCTTTGCAGACAGGCCTCGCCGAAGCGCGGCATCAGCTTTTTCATCACGCGGTCGCGCTTGGCCAGGTGCTTGCGGGCATCGTCCCAGTAACCCGGCGTCAGGGTCGGTGCCAGCGCCTGCGGCGCGCCACGCGGGGGCATCGTCAGGCCTTGACCCAGGTCGTGCCCTGCGGCCCGTCCTTGAGCTCGATGCCCTCGGCCAGCAGCTCGGCGCGCAGCCGGTCGGCGAGCGCGAAATCACGGGCCTGCTTGGCAGCGGCGCGGGCTTCGATGCGGGCGCGGATGGCGGCTTCGTCGAGCGCGCCGCCCCCTTGCAGGAAGGCCTGCGGCACCTGCTGCAGCAGGCCCAGCACGCTGCCCAGCGCCTTCAGCAGCGGCGCGGCATCGGCACGGCCGCGGTTCACCTCGGAGGCCAGGTCGAAGAGCACGGCCACGGCACCGGGGGTGTTGAAGTCGTCGTCCATCGCGGCCTTGAAGGCGGCGGCTTCGGGTTGCTGCCAGTCGATGGGCGCTGGGGCCAGTTCGCGGCCTGCAGCGGCCAGGGCCGTGTACAGGCGCTTGAGCGCGGTGCGCGTTTCTTCCAGCACCTGGTCGCTGAAGTTGAAGGGGCTGCGGTAGTGCGTGCGCAGCATGAAGAAGCGCAGCGTCTCGCCATCGAAGCGCTTCAGCACATCGGCGATGGTGAAGAAGTTGCCCAGCGACTTCGACATCTTCGTGTCGTCGACATTGAGAAAGCCGTTGTGCATCCAGGTGCGCACGAAGCCCGGGCCCTCGGGGCCCTGCGCGCCCTCGCTCTGCGCGAGTTCGTTCTCGTGGTGCGGGAACTGCAGGTCGAGGCCGCCGCCGTGGATGTCGAAGGGCTCGCCGAGCAGGGCGCAGCTCATCGCCGAGCACTCGATGTGCCAGCCCGGGCGGCCGGGGCCCCAGGGGCTGGGCCATTGCGCATCGGCCGGCTCTTCGGGCTTGGCGTGTTTCCACAGCACGAAGTCGAGCGGGTCTTCCTTGTCGCCGAGCACGGCCACGCGCTCGCCGGCGCGCAGCTCATCCAGGCTCTTGCCGCTGAGCTTGCCGTAGCCGGGGAAACGGCGCACCGCGAAGTTCACGTCACCGCCTTCGGCGGCATAGGCCAGGCCGCGCTCTTGCAGGCGGCCGATGAGCGAGAGCATCTGCGGCACATACTCGGTGGCGCGCGGCTCGTGTGTGGGCGGCAAGGTGCCCAGGGCGGCCAGGTCGCGGTGCATGGCGGCGATCATCTCGTCGGTGAGCGCACGGATGCTCTGCCCGCGCTCGACGGCGCGGCGGATGATCTTGTCCTCGATGTCGGTGATGTTGCGCACGTAGGTCACGCGCCAGCCGCGGGCCAGCAGCCAGCGGTAGACGGTATCGAAGGCCAGCATCATGCGCGCGTGCCCCAGGTGGCAGAGGTCGTACACCGTGATGCCGCAGACGTACATGCGCACGTGGCCCGCCTCGAAGGGGGCGAAGTCTTCCAGGCGGCGGGTCAGGGTGTTGTGGATGCGTAGGCTCATGGGCAAGGGCGGGCCGATGGGGCACGAGAAGGGCACAGCAGCGGCGGCTGCCTGCAGCGGACGTGGACACGGGCAAGACGCACTTTCGCGCTGGCCCCGGCCGCCTGTGCCCCCACGCGGGCGGAAGGCCCGGAACGTGGCACTCGGGAAAGACAGGCCCGGGGCACGCAGGCACCGCGAGCGGCTCGATAGAATCGATTTCAGTATAGCGGTCATGTCCGGTGTCACCGGCCCGCAGCACCTGCTTCATGCCCGCCCACCAAGCCCTGCCAGACGCCCGCCCTCACCCCTGGTTGCCAGGACCGCCCAGCCCCCTGTGGCGGGCCTGGGCTGTGCTGCCGGGCTTGGTGCTGGGCCTGTCGCTGCTGGCCTCGCCCGCGCGCGCCGATGAATTCACCGAACTGCGTGTTCTGCTCGCACGCGGCGAGGCGGCCACCGCCCTGCCCCGCCTGGAGAAGGCGGCTGCAGCGGCCCCGCGCGATGCGCAACTGCGCTTCCTGCTCGGCGTGGCCCTGATGGACTTGCAGCGCGACGAAGCCGCGCTCGCGCACTTCAGCAGCATGGCGCAGGACTACCCCGAGCTGCCCGACCCCTACAACAACATCGCGCTGCTGCAGGCCCGTGCCGGGCGGCTGGAGGCCGCGCGGCAGGCCCTGGAAACCGCGCTGCGCAACGACCCCAGTCATCGCGCGGCGCGCCTGAACCTGGGCCAGGTGCACCTGATGCTGGCGGTGCAGGCCTGGGAACTGGCTGCCGCCGTGGGACCGCTGGACGCCGCGCTGCTGCGCCGGCTGGAAGTGGTGCGCGCCCTGCTGCTGACCGGGCCGGCCGCACCACCCGCTGTCGGGCGTTGAGCCGCCCGCTAGACTCGCGCCCCACTTGCCGGAGAACTGCCTTGAAGCTGCTGCAGAAACTGCTCGTTCCTACCCTGGCCGCCGTGCTGCTGGCCGCAGGCACTGCCGCCTGGGCGCAAAAGGTGCGCCTGGCCACGAGCGAAGGCGACATCGTGCTGGCGCTCGATGCCGAGAAGGCCCCGAAGACCACCGCCAACTTCCTGCAGTACGTGCGCGACGGGCACTACAACGGCCTCATCTTCCACCGCGTCATCAACGGCTTCATGGTGCAGGGCGGTGGCTACAAGGCCGACATGAGCGAGAAGCCCACGCGCAAGCCCATCGTGCTGGAGGCGGGCAACGGCCTGTCCAATGTGCGCGGCACCATCGCCATGGCACGCACCAGCGACCCCAACTCGGCCACCGCCCAGTTCTTCATCAACGTCGCCGACAACGTGCGCCTCGACAAGGCCGAAGGCCGCGACGGCTATGCCGTGTTCGGCCAGGTGGTCGAAGGCATGGACGTCGTCGACAAGATCAAGGAAATGCCCACGCGCGCCGCGGGCATGCACCAGAACCTGCCGGTCACGACCGTGACCATACGCAAAGCCACCGTGGAGAAATGAGATGACCAAGACCGTTCAGATGGAAACCAGTGCCGGCACCGTGCGCATCGAGCTCGACGACGTCAAGGCGCCGCAGTCCACCGCCAACTTCCTGGCCTACGTGAAGAGCGGCCACTACGACGGCACGGTGTTCCACCGCGTCATCAAGGGCTTCATGCTGCAAGGCGGCGGTTTCGAGCCCGGCATGAAGCAGAAGCCCACGCTGGCGGCCATTCCGAACGAGGCCAACAACGGCCTGAAGAACAAGAAGTACACCCTGGCCATGGCGCGCACCAGCGACCCCCATTCGGCGACGGCACAGTTCTTCATCAACACCGTCGACAACGACTTCCTCGACTTCCGCGCCGAGAACGCGCAAGGCTGGGGCTACGCCGTCTTCGGCCGCGTGGTGGAAGGCATGGAGGTGGTCGACAGCATCGAAAAGGCCAAGACCGGCCGCAAGGGCTTCCACGACGACGTGCCGCTGGAAGACGTGCTCATCACCCGCGTCACCGAGCTCGGCTGATGCCTGAGGCGGCGCGGAGCCTCGCGCTCCCTGCCTTCTTCGAGTTCAACGCGCCGGCCCACTGGCGCGCGGTCGACTTCATCTCCGACCTGCACCTGTGCGAAGGCATGCCCGCCACCTTCGCGGCCTGGGAACGGCACCTGCGCGAAACACCGGCCGATGCGGTGTTCATCCTGGGCGATCTGTTCGAGGTGTGGGTGGGTGACGACGCGCGCCACCGCCCCTTCGAACGCCGCTGCGTCGATGCGCTGGCGCAGGCCGCAAGCCACCGCCAGCTGGCCTTCATGGTGGGCAACCGCGATTTCCTGGTCGGCCGCAGCCTGCTGCTGGAAGCCGGCCTGATGGGCCTGCCCGACCCCACGCGCTTCTGCGCCTGGGGCCAGAACCTGCTGCTCACCCATGGCGACGCGTTGTGCCTGGACGACGCGCCCTACCAGGCCTTCCGCACCGAGGTGCGTTCGGCCGCCTGGCAGCAAGCCTTCCTGGCCCGGCCCTTGGCCGAGCGCCTGGCCATCGCGGCGCAGATGCGCCAGGCCAGCGCCGCGCGCTGGCAGATGGACAGCAGCGCCGCCGCCGACGTCGATGCCGCCGAAGCCGTGCGCTGGATGCACGCCATGGGCGCTGCCGAAATGGTGCACGGTCACACCCACCGCCCGGGCAGCCAGGTGCTGGCACCGGGCTTCAAGCGCCATGTGCTGAGCGACTGGGACCTCGACACCGCCCAGCGCGCCGAAGTGCTGCGCCTGAGCCGCCGCGGCTTCGAACGGCTGCCGCCCGCGGGGCTTTGAGCCGTGCTGGGCAGGCTGTGGCGAAGCTGGCAGCGCCAGCGCGAGCAGGCCGCCCTGCAGCGGCGCGCCATCCCTGACGACCTGTGGAAGCGCACGCTGGTGCGCTACCCCTTCCTGCAGCGCCGCAACCCGGCCGATGCCGCCGAACTGCGCCGCCTGACCAGCCTGTTCCTCGACCGCAAAGAGTTCCACGCGGCCGGCGGCCTGAAGCTCACCGATGCCATCGTGGTGTCCATCGCCGCCCAGGCCGTGCTGCCTGTGCTGCGCCTGGGCCTGGGCTGTTACGACGGCTTCGTCGGCATCGTCGTGCACCCCGACCAGGTGGTGGCGCGGCGCGAAGTGGCCGACGAAGACGGCATCGTGCACGCCTACGACGAGCCTTTGGCTGGCGAAGCCATGGAAGGCGGCCCGGTGATGCTGTCGTGGCGCGATGTGCGCAGCGCCGGGCAGTTGGCCAGCGCCGCCTACAACGTGGTGATCCACGAATTCGCGCATGTCCTTGACATGGCCGACGGCGCTGCCAACGGCGTGCCGCTGCTGCCACCCGACCTGCCCGCGCAGGAATGGGCGCAGACGCTGCAGGCCGAGTACCAGGCTTTCCTGCAGCAGGTGGAAGCCGGCGCCGACACCGTGCTCGACCCCTACGGCGCGCAGGCCGAGGAAGAGTTCTTCGCGGTGGCCAGCGAGGCCTTCTTCGTCAACCCCGAGGCCATGAAAAAAGAGCACCCCGCGCTGTACGGGGTGCTCTCGCGTTACTACCGGCAGGACCCGGTGGCCGAGCGGCCACCGTCACGCCGCACGGGTTAGGCCGGCGCCGTCTCGGCCTTGGGCTTGTCGCTCTTCTTGGGCGGCTGGATGTCGAGCAGCACTTCGTCCTTGTCGTCCAGGTCCACGCTGAGGCGACCGCCGTCGACCAGGCGGCCGAACAGCAGTTCATCGGCCAAGGCACGACGGATGGTGTCCTGGATCAGGCGCTGCATCGGGCGCGCGCCCATCAGCGGGTCGAAGCCCTTCTTGGCCAGGAACTTGCGCAGCGCGTCGCTGAAGGTCACTTCCACCTTCTTCTCGGCGAGCTGGCTTTCCAGCTGCAGCAGGAACTTGTCGACCACGCGCAGGATGATGTCTTCGTCCAGCGCCCGGAAGTTGACGATGGCGTCCAGCCGGTTGCGGAACTCGGGCGTGAACAGGCGCTTGATGTCGCCCATCTCGTCGCCCTGCTCGCGCTTGTTGGTGAAGCCGATGGTCGCCTTGTTCATGGTCTCGGCGCCCGCATTGGTAGTCATGATGATCATGACGTTGCGGAAGTCGGACTTGCGGCCGTTGTTGTCGGTCAGCGTGCCGTGGTCCATCACCTGCAGCAGCACGTTGAAGACATCGGGGTGCGCCTTCTCGATCTCGTCCAGCAGCAGCACCGAGTGTGGCTTCTTGGTCACGGCCTCGGTCAGCAGGCCGCCCTGGTCGAAGCCCACATAGCCGGGGGGCGCGCCGATCAGGCGGCTGACGGCGTGGCGCTCCATGTACTCGCTCATGTCGAAGCGGATGAGGTCGATGCCCAACACGTAGGCCAACTGTTTGGCGACTTCCGTCTTGCCCACGCCCGTGGGGCCGCTGAACAGGAAGCTGCCGATGGGCTTGTCTGATTTGCCCAGGCCGCTGCGCGCCATCTTGATGCTGGCGGCCAGTGCGTCGATGGCCGGGTCTTGGCCGAAGACCACGCTCTTCAGGTCGCGGTCCAGCGTCTTGAGCTTGCCGCGGTCGTCGCTGCTCACGCTTTGCGGCGGGATGCGCGCGATCTTCGCGACGATCTCTTCGACCTCGTTGCGCGTGATGGTCTTCTTGCGCTTGCTGGCGGGCAGGATGCGCTGCGCGGCGCCGGCTTCGTCGATGACGTCGATGGCCTTGTCGGGCAGGTGGCGGTCGTTGATGAACTTGGCCGAGAGCTCGGCCGCAGCCTGCAGCGCACCCACGGCGTACTTCACGCTGTGGTGCTCTTCAAAACGCGACTTCAAGCCTTTGAGGATTTCGATGGTCTGCTCGACGCTGGGCTCGACCACGTCCACCTTCTGGAAGCGCCGCGACAGCGCCGCGTCTTTCTCGAAGATGCCGCGGTACTCGGTGAAGGTGGTGGCGCCGATGCACTTCATCGCGCCGCTGCTGAGCGCGGGCTTGAGCAGGTTGCTGGCATCCAGCGTGCCGCCACTGGCCGCGCCGGCGCCGATGAGGGTGTGGATCTCGTCGATGAAGAGAATCGCGTTGGGCTGGTCCTTCAGCTGCTTCAGCACGCCCTTCAGGCGTTGCTCGAAGTCGCCGCGGTACTTGGTGCCGGCCAGCAGCGCACCCATGTCCAGGCTGTAGACGGTGGCGTCGGCCAGCACTTCCGGCACGTCTTTTTCGGTGATGCGCCAGGCCAGGCCTTCGGCGATGGCGGTCTTGCCCACGCCGGCTTCGCCCACCAGCAGCGGGTTGTTCTTGCGGCGGCGGCACAGCACCTGGATGACACGCTCGACCTCGTGCTCGCGGCCGATCAGCGGGTCGATCTTGCCCTGCAGCGCTTGCTGGTTCAGGTTCTGCGTGAACTGCTCCAGCGGCGAACCCTTGCCGTCACCGCCGCCTTCCTCCTTCTCGGCTTCGTTGCCCTGCGGGCTTTCGTTGCCCTTGGCGGGTTCCGGCGGGTCGCTCTTCTTGATGCCGTGGGCGATGAAGTTCACCACATCCAGGCGCGTGACGCCCTGCTGGTGCAGGTAGTAGACGGCGTGGCTGTCCTTCTCGCCGAAGATGGCCACCAGCACATTCGCGCCAGTGACTTCCTTCTTGCCGCTGCCCGTGCTTTGCACGTGCATGATGGCGCGCTGGATGACGCGCTGGAAACCCAGCGTGGGCTGCGTGTCCACTTCATCGCTGCCGCCCACGGTGGGCGTGTTTTCCTTGATGAAGGTGGCCAGGCTCTTGCGCAGGTCGTCGATGTTGGCCGCGCAGGCGCGCAGCACCTCGGCGGCGCTCGGGTTGTCCAGCAGCGCCATCAGCAGGTGTTCCACCGTGATGAATTCGTGCCGCTGCTGGCGCGCCTCGACAAACGCCATGTGCAGGCTGACTTCCAGTTCTTGCGCAATCATGCGGCCTCCATAATGCATTGCAGCGGGTGCCCTTCGCGGCGGGCCGCGGTCAGCACCAGTTCTACTTTGGTTGCGGCGACGTCCTTCGTGTAGACGCCACAGACACCGCGACCTTCGTGGTGAATCTTCAGCATGATCAACGTGGCCGAATCCGGATCACGCTGAAAGTACTGTTGCAGCACCATGACGACGAACTCCATCGGCGTGTAGTCGTCGTTCAACATCACCACCTGGTACAGCTGCGGCGGCTTGGTCCGCGCCGCCTTGCGCTCGGCCACCACCGCGCCCTGCCCGCCGTCGCGGCGCGCGGGGGCCGGCGGCTTCGGGGGCGGTGAAGGCGGGGTTTCATCAGGCATGGTTCATTCTATCGAGATGCTTTCCCAGCGCACGGCCATGGGCCAAGCGCGGGCTGAGGTTTGCCATATTGCCCGAAGCCCCTGGCTTTCAAGGCCCGAGCAGGCCGCCATTTCGCCCGTCATTCGGTGGGCTGAAGCTGACGAAGATCAAACCCTGTCCAAGGCTTGACAGCTTTCACCTGCGTCGCAACCTTGACACCCTGTTGCACAGAGGGGGAAAATTTCACGCTGCAAACCCGACAGGGAGATGTCCATGGCCTTCGGTACGGTCAAGTGGTTCAACGATGCCAAGGGCTTTGGCTTCATCGAACCGGAAGGCGGCGGCGCTGATGTGTTCGCCCATTTTTCCGCCATCCAGATGGACGGTTTCCGCACGCTCAAGCAGGGCGGCCGCGTGAGTTACGAGCTGGTGCAGGGCCCCAAGGGCGACCTGGCGCAGGACATACGCCCCGTGCTCACGCCCGAGGAGCAGGCCGCCACTGCGGGCGCCGGCTGAAGCCTGAGGCCCTGAACTTTCTTCCGCCGTCCCCAGCGGGCGGCGCAGGGGCGTTCGAGCTGGGCGCCGGGCTTGACCCAGCGCAAAGCCCTACCCGGCAGCGCCCGGCAGCATGCTTCGCATGCGTCCCTGCCCTGCCCCCCGCCCGCGCGCATGCGCGCGCCACCGCCCGCGCACGGCATGAAGCCGCACGTGCACGACAAGCCGCCGCCTTGGCATGCCGAAACCGCACCGCAGGCCCTGGAGGCGCTGGCCACCGGCCCTGAAGGCCTTAGCACCGCCGAGGCCCGGCAACGCCAGCAAACCCACGGCCCCAACCGCCTGGCCGAAGCCCGGCCGCCGGGCCCGTGGCTTCGCCTGGCGCGACAGTTCAACAACCTGCTCTTGATGGTGCTGATGGCGGCAGCGGCCATCACCGCGGCCATGGGCCACTGGATCGACAGCGGCGTGATCGCCGCCGTGGTGGTGCTCAACGCGCTGGTGGGCTACGTGCAGGAAGGCAAGGCCGAGCGTGCGCTGCAGGCCATCCGCCACCTGCTGGCACCGCGGGCGGTGGCGCTGCGCGATGGTCAGCCTCAGGAACTTGATGCCGCCGAACTGGTGCCGGGCGACGTCGTGCTGCTGGCCTCCGGCGACAGCCTGCCGGCCGACGTGCGCCTGCTGCAGGCCCGCAACCTGCGCGTGGATGAATCGGCACTGACCGGCGAATCGGTGCCGGTCGACAAACACACCGAAGCCGTGCCCGCCGAGGCCGCCATCGGCGACCGCCTGTGCATGGGTTACGCCGGCACCCTGGTCACGCAGGGCCAGGCGCGCGCGGTGGTGGTGGCCACGGGCGCCAACACGGAAATCGGGCGCATCGGCGGCCTGCTGGCCGCGGTGGAGAGCGGCACCACGCCGCTGCTGCGCAAGATGAACGCCTTCGGGCACCGTCTCACGCTGGTGATCTTGGCGGTGGCTGCAGCGCTGTTCGCCTTCGGCACGCTGGTGCGCGGCCTGTCGGTGGCCGACACCTTCATGGCCGCCGTGGGCCTGGCCGTGGCGGCCATTCCCGAAGGCTTGCCGGCCATCCTGACCATCACATTGGCCATCGGCGTGCAACGCATGGCCCGTCGGCACGCCGTCATCCGGCGCCTGCCGGCCGTGGAAACACTGGGCTCGGTGACGGTCATCTGCTCCGACAAGACCGGCACGCTCACGCGCAACGAGATGACGGTGCAGGCCGTCGTGGTTGCCCACGCCCGCTACGAAGTGGAAGGCGCAGGCTATGCGCCGGACGGCGCCATCCTGCAAGACGGCCAGCCGCTCAACCCGGCCCCAGCACCGCCGCCGGGCACGAAGTGCCTGCAGCAACTGGCCGAAGTGGCGGCCTTGTGCAACGACGCCAGCCTGCAGCAAGACGCCAGCGGCTGGCGCCTGGCCGGCGACCCCACCGAGGGCGCCCTGCTCACGCTGGCACTCAAGGCCGGCCTGCAGCCCGCAACGCTTCGCCAGCAGCGGGCAAGGCGCGACGTGATTCCTTTCGAGTCCGAGCACCGCTTCATGGCCACGCTGCACGCCAGTGCAGAGGGCGAAGACGACGCGGACGGCACGGGCAGGTCCGTGATGCTGGTGAAAGGCGCGCCCGAACGCGTGCTGGGGATGTGCAGCCACCAAGCCGGGCCCGAAGGCCTGCCCGAACCGCTGAACCCCGCGTTCTGGCACGCCGCCGTGCAGGCGCAGGCCAGCGCCGGGCGGCGCGTGCTGGCGCTGGCGCGGCGCGTGCTGCCGGCCGGCCAGCAGCGCCTGAGGCCAGCGGATGTCGAACAGGGGCTCACCTTGCTGGGCATCGTGGGCATCATCGACCCGCCGCGGGCCGAAGCCATGCAAGCCGTGGCGCGCTGCCAGCAGGCCGGCATCCGCGTGGTGATGATCACCGGCGACCACGGCGTGACGGCCAGTGCCATCGCCGTACAACTGGGCCTGGGCGGCGGCAGCGCCGCCATCACCGGCCCGCAGATCGAGGCGCTGGACGACGAGGCGCTGCGCGAGACGGTCCGCGAAGTCCGCGTCTTCGCGCGCGCCAGCCCCGAACACAAGCTGCGCCTGGTGCGCGCGCTGCAGGCCAACGGCGAGATCGTCGCGATGACGGGCGACGGCGTGAACGACGCACCGGCGCTGAAACAGGCCGACGTGGGCGTGGCCATGGGCATGAAGGGCACCGAGGCCGCCAAGCAGGCCGGTGCCGTGGTGCTGGCCGACGACAACTTCGCCTCCATCGCCCACGCGGTGGAAGAAGGCCGCACCGTCTACGACAACCTGAAGAAGACCATCACCTTCCTGCTGCCCATCAATGGCGGCGAATCGCTCACGCTGCTGCTGGCGGTGCTGCTGGGCGTGGCGCTGCCCATCCTGCCGGCGCAGGTGCTGTGGGTGAACATGGTCAGCTCGGTGGCCTTGGCCATGGTGCTGGCCTTCGAGCCACCCGAAGCCGGTGTGATGCGCCGCCCGCCGCGCCCCGCCGGCGAGCCGCTGCTCTCGGGCTTCCTGGTCTGGCGCGTGAGCTTCGTGTCCACGCTGTTCCTGGCCGGCATCTTCGGCATGTTCGAGTGGGCGCTGCGCCAGGGCGCCAGCCTGGACACCGCGCGCACCGTGGCCGTGAACACGCTGGTGTGCATGGAGGTGTTCTACCTCTTCAGCGTGCGCTACCTGAAGGCGCCCTCCTTCACCTGGCAAGGCGTGCGCGGCACGCCGCTGGTGCTGGTGGCGGTGGCCGCGGTGGTGGTGCTGCAGGCCCTGTTCACCTACATGCCGCTGATGCACACGCTGTTCCAGACCGAGTCACTGTCGCCCGCCTGGGGCGTGGGCATCCTGGCTTGCGGCCTGGGTGTGGTGTGCATCCTCGAAGTCGAGAAGGCCGTGCTGCGCAGGCTCGGCCATCTGCCATGACCACCCCGGGCTCTGCCCCTGCAGCCGGGCCGGCTTCACATCACCGCGCCGCCCTTCAAGGAGAACCTTTGATGAAGTCTGATCACCTGGTGTTGGCGGCTTCGGACCTCTCCGCCCCGGCGCGACACGCCGCCGAGCGTGCCGCCCGCGTGGCGCAGGACAGCGGTGCCGCGCTGGCGCTGCTGCATGTGATGCCCGCGGCCCCGGTGCAACAGCTGCGCGAGTGGCTCGGGGCCAGCTCGGGCACCGAGCAACAGCTGCGCGATGAAAACCGCCAGCAGCTGCAGGCCCTGGCGGCGCGGCTGCAGGCACAGTTCCCCATCCACATCCGAACCCTCGACAGCTGCGGCCCCGTGCTGCAGGACATCCAGCAACAGGCCGACCAGCTGGACGCCGCGCTGGTCGTGGTGGGTGCACGCGGCGCCAGCTACTTGCGCCGGCTGATGCTGGGCGGCACGGCGGAACGCCTGCTGCGCCGTACCACGCGGCCGGTGCTGGTGGTGCGGCAGACCCCCCACGAAAGCTACCGCCGGGTGCTGGTGGCGCTGGACTTTTCACCCTGGTCGGCGCAGGCCCTGGCACTGGCCCGGCGGGTGGCGCCGCAGGCCAGGCTGGTGTTGTTCAGCGCCTACCAGGTGCCTTTCGAAGGCAAGCTGCAGTTCGCTGGCGTGAACGAAACCGCCATCCGCCACTATCGGGAACAGATGCGCGTGCAGACCACCCAGCGCGTGCATGCGCTGGCCGCTGCCAGCGGCCTGCAGGCGCAGGCCTGGGAAGCCTGCATCGTCGAAGGCGAAGCTGCGCAGTGCATCCTGGAACAGGAGCAGGAGCAAGACTGCGACCTCGTCGTGATGGGCAAACACGGCCAGTCGATGACCGAAGACCTGCTGCTGGGCAGCGTGAGTCGGCACGTGCTGTCCGAGGGCAGCACCGACGTTCTGGTGTCCACCGACCGCGCGGCCTGAACGGCCAGCGCGGCCCGCGCCTCGGCGTCAGCGCCGGTCGCTCACCGGCAGGTCTTTCGGGTGGCTGATGAGGTAGTCGGCACTGAAGCGGGCCGTCTGGCCGGGCGCCAGAGTCATCGCCCACACCACGATGCCGGGCTGCTCTTGCCAGAAGCCGGGCCGCACCGCCGGCTCGAACTGGCGCGTGACGGTGATCTGCTCGTCGCTGCTGACGGGGCTGGCTTCCAGCACTTCCAGCGCGATGGCGCTGCGGCGGCGGTTTTCCACCACATAGGCATGGCTGATGCGCCGCTCGCTGCGCGTGCCGATGAAGCCCGTGCTGCCGCGCGTCTGCTGGCTGGGCACCACCTGCACACGCACCAGTTCGTCGCGGCCGAAAGGCAAGCTCAGGCGTTCCAGCGAGCCGGTGCGCCACACGCTCTGGCCCACCACCTGCGTGCCGCGCAGCAGTTGCAGCGGACCGTCGGGCCACACGCCCGCCGGCGTGGGCATCTCGGCCACCAGCCAGGCGCTGGCATCGGCCTGCGGCGTGGTCTGCACCTTCAGCGTGACGGGCAGGCGGGCGCTGCCCAGCGACAGGTTCACGCGCTGCGCGCCGCTGCCCACGTCCACCGCACCCGGCACCTCGAACTCGGTGGCGAATTCGCCCTGGCTCACCTGCACGGCGAACTCGAGCGGCCCTTCGCCGGCCGCGCGCTGCTTGGCCGCATCGGCCATCGCGGGGGCGAAAGAGCGCGCCAGGGCCGGTGCAGGCGCTGCGGGCGGGGCCGGCGGCTGGGGCAGCACCGTCCAGCGGCGGGGTTGCGGCCCGCTGGTGCTGCTGCGCGGTGAACCGGTGGACAGGCGCAAGGCCACGCCCGTCCAGTCTTCACCGCTGCGCTGGCTGACCTGCGCCAGGCGCTCGAGGTCGACCTGCCCGGCTTCGTGGTCCAGCGTGGCGCGGTAGGCGGGCGCCCAGGTGGGGCCGGCCACCTGGTAGTGCAGGCGCACGGTGCCCTCGCGGCTGGCATTCAGGGCGATGCGCAGTTCCCGCACGTCGCCGTCCTGGCGCACGAGGCGGTCGCGCTCGGTCTGCAGCGGCCGCAGCTCGCGTTCCAGCGCGTTGATCTCGCGCCCCAGGCGGTTCTGCTCGGCCAGCGCACCCTGGCCGGCGCGCTGCAGCGCCGCCAGCGTGGCCGGCAGCTGCGCCAGCGGGCCCGGTGCCGTGGCGGCACGCGGCGCCGAGGCCCCCGCGGAGGGCGGCGCCAGGGCCCGCAGGTAGCCCAGCGCGATGTCGTGGCCCCCGCTTTCGGCGCGCAAGGCCTCGATGCGGTCTTCCAGCGCGCGGATGCGGCTGTCCAGCGGGCTGGCACTGCACTCGGGCACTTCCACGCGCGGCCGGTTGATGGCGCTCACCGGGCCCAGGCGGATGCTGGCCTCGGCCTCCACGCGCAGGCTGGCCATGTCGAAGTTCGGGCTCAGGCAGTTCAGCACCAGTTCGCGCGCGCCTGCGGCCACGCGCGCGCTGCGCTCCACGGCGGCCAGGCCCGGGTAGACCGTCACCCGCTCGATGCGCGAGCCCTGGGCGTGGCTGGTGGGCGTGGCCACGGCGAGCAGCCAGGGGGTGATGAACAGCAACGGCAGGCGAGTTTTCAAGCAGGGCTCCTTCGACGGGGGCTGCCGATGCCGCAGCCCGCAGCGGCATTCTCGGGCGTGCCGGTGCACAGTGCCCGCGCCAGTGCGCGGGCCACGGGGTCAGCGCTAGAGGCTGCGCTGGTTCACGCGCTGCGCCAGCTCGGCCGCGCTCTCGCGCCTTTCGCTGTAGCGGTCCACCAGGTAGGGGGCCACTTCGCGCGTGAGCAGCGTGAACTTCATCAGCTCTTCCATCACGTCGACCACGCGCTCGTAGTAGGCCGAAGGCTTCATGCGCCCGGCCTCGTCGAACTCGAGGTAGGCCTTGGCCACCGACGACTGGTTGGGAATGGTCAGCATGCGCATCCAGCGCCCCAGCACGCGCATCTGGTTGACGGCATTGAAGGACTGCGAGCCGCCCGAGACCTGCATCACCGCCAGCGTCTTGCCCTGCGTGGGCCGCACGGCGCCGACGTTCAGCGGTATCCAGTCGATCTGCGCCTTCAGGATGCCGGTCATGGCGCCGTGGCGCTCGGGCGAGGTCCACACCATGCCCTCGGCCCAGGTGGCAGCCTCGCGCAGGGCCTGCACCTTCGGGTGGCTCTCGGGCACGCTGTCGGGCAGCGGCAGCCCGGCGGGGTCGAAGACACGCACCTCACCGCCCATGGCGCGCAGCAGGCGCGCGGCTTCCAGCGTCAGGAGCTTGCTGTAGGAACGTTCGCGCAGCGAGCCGTAGAGCAGCAGAAAACGCGGTGCATGCCGGGCCGTGCCCACGGGCGCGAACTGCGCGGCGGTGGGCACCTGAAACAGCGCGGGGTCGATGTGGGGCAGGCTGTCGTCGGCCGGGCCGGCATCGAGCAAACTGGGGTCAGGCAGGGACACGAACACCTCAGGCGGAAGGAGCGGGCCTCGGAGTTTCAGGCAGGAAACCAGTGCCGCGTGCGGTTGGCCAGCGCCACCAGCGACAGCATCACCGGCACCTCCACCAGCACGCCCACCACCGTGGCCAGCGCCGCACCCGAATTCAGGCCGAAGAGCGAGATGGCCACGGCCACGGCGAGTTCGAAGAAATTCGAGGTGCCGATCATGCAGGCCGGTGCCGCCACGCGGTGCGGCAGGCGCATCTTCCAGGCCGCGGCATAGGCGATGGCGAAGATGCCGTAGCTCTGCAGCACCAGCGGCACGGCAATCATCAGAATGACCAGCGGCTGCTCAATCAACGTGCGCGCCTGGAAGCCAAACAGCAGCACCACGGTGGCGATGAGCCCGAGCACGCTGAAGGGCTTGAGCGCCGCCACGCCGCGCGCCAGGCGCTCGGGGCCGCCCGACTTCAGCCAGAGCTGGCGCGTGGCCGCACCGGCCAGCAGCGGCAGCACCACGTACAGCACCGTGCTGAGCGCCAGCGTCTGCCAGGGCACGGTGACATCGGTCACGCCCAGCAGGAAGGCGGCGATGGGGGCGAAGGCGAAGACCATGATGAGGTCGTTCACCGACACCTGGACCAGCGTGTAGGCGGCGTCGCCTTTCACCAGCTGGCTCCAGACGAAGACCATGGCGGTGCAGGGCGCCACGCCCAGCAGGATCATGCCGGCGATGTACTCGCTGGCCGAGGCGGGGTCGACCCAGGGCGCGAACACGTGCTCGAAGAACAGCACCGCCAGCGCCGCCATCGTGAAGGGCTTGACCAGCCAGTTGATCACCAGCGTGAGCACCAGGCCGCGCGGCCGCTGACCCACCTGCTTGATCGACGCGAAGTCGATCTGGATCATCATCGGGTAGATCATCACCCAGATGAACACCGCCACGACCAGGTTGACGTGGGCCCATTCCACGGCAGCCACGGCCTGGAAGACGCCCGGCACGGCCAGGCCCAGGGCCACTCCGGCGGCCATGCCCAGGCCCACCCAGACGGAGAGGTAACGCTCGAACAGCCCCATGCGCGCTGGCTGGCCGGGCGTGCTCAGCGCGTGCCGATGGCGCGCACCTCGCGCTGCAGCGCCAGGCGGTCCAGCGAGGCCAGCGGCAAGGCCAGCATCAGGTCGATGCGGCGCTTCAGCGTGGTGGCGGCGTCCCAGAACGCCAAGGCGCGTTCTTCATCGCTGCCGGCCACGGCGGCCGGGTCGGGCACGCCCCAGTGCGCCGACATCGGCTGGCCCGGCCACACCGGGCAGGCCTCGCCGGCGGCCTTGTCGCAGACGGTGAACACGAAGTCCATCTGCGGCGCATCGGCTTGCGCGAACTCGCCCCAGCTCTTGCTGCGGAAGCCCTCGGCGGGCACGTGCATCTTCTTCAGCGTGGCCAGGGCCAGCGCATGCACTTCGCCACTGGGCTGGCTGCCTGCCGAATAGGCCACGAATCCACGATGGCCGGCGTGGTTCAGCAGGCCCTCGGCCATGATGGAACGGGCCGAGTTGTGGGTGCAGATGAAGAGCACGCGGTAGATCTTGTCGGTCATGGGCAGGTCCTGCGGGGTTGAAGAGGCTCGGGCATGCAAAGGGGGTGGCCGGCGTTCGCGGGCGCTCAACAGTCGGTGCAGGCCGGGGCCACCTGCACTTCGCAGGGTTGGCCAGCGCAGCAGTGCGCGGCCAGGTAGGCCAGCAGCTCGTTCATCAGCGCCAGTTCAGGCCGGTAGATGAGGTGGCGGCCCTGGCGCTCTTGCGTCACCAGGCCCGCGTGGGTGAGTTCCTTCAGATGGAAGCTGAGCGTGGAGGCACTGACGCCCAGCGTGGCGGCCAGCACGCCGGGCGTCAGCCCCTGGGGACCGGCACCCACGAGGGCGCGAAACACGCGCAGGCGCATGCCCTGGGCCAGAGCAGCCAGGGCGGTGACGGCGGCTGTTTCGTCCATGCGCAGGCTTCTTCTGGCTTCAAGGTGTGGCGGCCGCGGCCGGCAGGCTGCGCTGCACCGGCAGGCTCAAGGTCACCAGCCAGCAGACGGCCAGCATCAGCGCCGAGCCTGCCAGCACGCCCACCAGCCCGAACTGCTGGTACAGCAGGCCCGACATCAGCGTGCCGAAGAAGCGGCCCAGTGCATTGGCGGCGTAGTAGAAGCCCACGTCTTCGGCCGCCTTCTCGCTGCCGGCGTAGGCCAGGATGAGGTAGGAATGCACCGAGGAATTGATGGCGAAGGCAAAGCCGAAGACGGCCAGGCCGCCCACCACCACCCATTCCAGGTGCGGCACCTCGGCCAGCACCAGGCCCGCCAGCGCCATGGGCACCAGGGCCAGCAGGGCCGACCACAGCCGCGCGGCCGGCACCTCGGCGCTGAGCCCGTCTTCGCTGCGGCGCACCAGGTTCGGCGCCAGGCCCTGCACCACGCCGTAGGCGATGGTCCACAGCGCCAGGAAGGCGCCCACCATCGTGAAGGTCCAGCCCACCGAGTACAGGAACACCGGCACGCCGACCACGAACCACACGTCACGAGCGCCGAACAGCACCACACGCGCGGCCGCCAGCAGGTTGATGCCGCGGTTCTTGGCGAACAGTTCCTTGGCCGACTTCGAGGCCTTGCTCTTGCCCATCAGGGCAGGCACGAAGACCACCACGCCCAGCAGCACCACCGCCAGCAGGCCCGCCATCGCCCACAGGCTGTGCTGGAAGCCCAGCACCTGCAGCAGCAGCCCGCCGAGGAAGAAACCCACGCCCTTCATCGCGTTCTTGCTGCCGGTGAAGAACGCCACCCACTTGAAGAGCTGGCCAGAGGCAGAACCGGCCGTCAGCTTGATGGCCGACTTGCTGGCGGTCTTGGTCAGGTCCTTGGCCACGCCGCACACGCCCTGGGCCAGCACCACCCACGCCACCGACATCACCGCCGTCCAACTGGGCGACAGCGCCGAGAGCAGCAGGAAGCCGCTGATCTGCGTGGCCAGCCCCACCACCAGCATGCGCTGGATGCCGTAACGCGTGGCCAGCCAGCCGCCGATGAGGTTGGCCACCACGCCCATGGCCTCGTACAGCAGGAACAGGAAAGCCAGCGTGAAAGGTGAATAACCCAGCTGGTAGAAGTGCAGCAGCACCAGCATGCGCAGCGCGCCATCACTGAGCGTGAAGCCCCAGTAGGCCGCTGTGACGATGGCGTAGTTGCGCGTGCCGGTGTTCATCGCACGGGCCCGGGTTTACAGGCCTTGGGCTTGAAGATGGCAGGCCAGGTCGACCATGCGGCAGGCATAACCCATCTCGTTGTCGTACCAGGCGTAGACCTTCAGCATCGTGCCGTCGGTCACCAGCGTAGACAGCGCATCGACGATGCTGCTGCGCGTGTCGCGCGCGTAATCGGCGCTCACCAGCGGGCGCTCTTCAAAACCCAGGATGCCGGCCAGCGGCCCGCGTGCCGCCTGCGCGAAGAGCTGGTTCACCTCTTCGGCGCTGGTCTCGCGCTTCAGCTCGAACACGCAATCGGTCAGCGAGGCGTTGAGCACCGGCGCGCGCACAGCGTGGCCGTTGAGCTTGCCCTTCAGTTCGGGGTAGATCAGCGCGATGGCCGTGGCGCTGCCCGTGGTGGTGGGCGCCAGGTTCACCATCGCGCTGCGTGCGCGGCGCAGGTCCTTGTGCGGCGCATCCACCACCAGGTTGGTGTTGGTGGGGTCGTGGATGGTGGTGATCTGCCCGTGGCGGATGCCGATGGCCTCGTGCACCACCTTCACCACCGGGGCCAGGCAGTTGGTGGTGCAGGAAGCGGCGGTGACGATGCGGTGGCGCGCCGGCTCGTACAGGTGGTGGTTGATGCCGACCACGATGTTCAGCACGTCGCCGGTCTTCACCGGCGCGGCCACGATGACGCGCTCGGCACCACGGTCCAGGTGGCCTTGCAGGGTTTCGGGGGTGAGGAACTTGCCGGTGCACTCCAGCACCACATCCACGCCCAGTTCACCCCAGGGTATCTCGGCCGGGCTGGCTTGGGCGCTGAAGCCCAGGGCCCGGCCGTTGATGTGCACCTGGCTTTCGCCTTCGGCACGGATGTCGGCGCGCCAGCGGCCCTGCACGGTGTCGAACTGCAGCAGGTGCGCGGTGGCCGCGGCGCCGCCCTTCAGCTCATTGAGGTGCACCACCTCCAGGCGGTTGCCGGCCCGGGGGTCGTCGTGCGGGCGCTCGGCTGCACCCATCGCGGCGCGCAGCGCCAGGCGGCCGATGCGGCCCATGCCGTTGATTCCTACGCGCATCCTTGCTGCTCCCTGCTTCGCGAACCGTGCGATGTTTCGATGATTATCAAACCATAGCGCTCGAAGATGACGCGCCTGTGACAGGACCTCACACCGTGGCGAACCACGGGCCCGTGCGCCCTGCCGCCAGCAATTCAGCGCCGGCGAGCCCGTGAGCGGTGCCCCGCTGGCGCAGGCTAGGCCGCTTGCAGGCCCCGCCGCGCCGCCAGCCTATCGCCCAGCGCCAGCGTGGTGGCCAGCAGCGCGGGCAGGAACACCAGCGTCACCAGCGCCGCGCCCACCAGGCCCGCCAGCACGATGACGCCCACGCCGCGGTAGAGCTCGCTGCCTTCTCCCGGCAGCAGCACCAGCGGCAACAGGCCGAAGATGGTGGTCAGCGTGGTCATCGCGATGGGCCGCAGGCGCGAGGCCACGGCCTGCTGCACCGCCTGCACCACCGGCAGCGTGGGCTGCTCCGCGCGCAGCGCGCGTGCCCGGTCCACCACCAGGATGGGGTTGTTCACCACCGTGCCCAGCAGAATGAGGAAGCCCAGCATCGAGATCATGTCCAGCGGCTGCACGATGGCCGCCGCCCCTAGCGCGGGCAACCAGCCGCCCACCAGGTTCAGCAGCGCCAGGCCCGCGATGCCGCCCACCAGCCCCAGCGGGATGGTGGCCAGCACCAGCAGCGGGTAGCCCCAGTGCGTGAAGATGGCCACCAGCACCAGGTAGATGATGAGCACGGCCACGATGAAGTTGCCGGCCAGCGCCTCGCGGGTGGCGTCGAGCTGGTCGGCCGCACCCGAGATGGCCAGGCTCACGCCCGCAGGCACCGCGCCCTGGGCCTGCAGCGCCCGTACCACCTCGCGCCGCACGGTGTCCACCCCGGCTTCCAGCGGCACGCTGCGCGGCGGAATGATGCTCACCGTGACGGTACGCCGGCCGTCCACGCGGCGCACCTGGCTCACGTCCACCCGCTCTTCGATGGTGGCCACGCTGGCCAGCGGCAGCGTGCTGCCCTGCGGCGTGCGTATGGGCGTGGCCGCCAGCGTCGCCAGCCGCGCCCCGGGCCCGCCCGGGCCGTAGGCGAACACGTCCACCTTGCGGTCATCGAGGATCAGCTCGTCGATGTAGGCGCCGTCGGTCAGCGCGGCCACGGTGAAGCCCAGCGTGCCCGCATCCAGCCCCAGTTCGGCTGCGCGGTCCCAGTCGGGCCGCACCTCCACCAGCGGCTGCGCCAGCGTCAGCGAAGACGGCTGGCTCTGGATGCGCGGCTTGTCGAAGACCTCGCGCGCGCGGCGGTCCACGGCCGTGGCCACCTGGTACAGCGCCTGCAGGTCGGCCCCGGCGATGTCGACGTTGATGCTGCGCGTGCCGCCGTCGTTGCTGCTGATGATGGAGCCGCGTGCCGCGAAGGCACGCATGCCGGGGTAGGTTTGGTAGTGCTCGGTCAGCGCGTCCATCAGCGGCTCGATGTCGCGCGGGTCGGTCGCCTCGGCAATGATGCGCACACGTTCGGGCTGCACCGCCAGGTTGATGTAGGCGATGGGCGGCACCGGGGTGCGGCCCTCGGCGAAGGCGGTGCGGTCGGCGCCCACGTGGGGCAGGAAGGCCTGCTCCACCTGGCGCGCCAGCGCGTCCATCTCGCTGAGGTTGTAGCCCGGGGGGGCCGACATGCTGGCGAAGGTCTTGGGCTCTTCGCCCTCGGGCAGGTATTCGGCCGGCGGCGTGAGCAAGACCGCCACCGCCAGCCCAGCGAGCAGGCTGCCGCCCAGGGCCCCCAGGCGGCGCCAGCGGCTGGCCAGCAACCAGCCCACGGCGGCCATCGTGGCGCGCGTGGTGCGGCCTTGCGGCACTTCCCCGGCCGGGCCGGGCACGGCTTCGTCGTCCACGCGGGTGCGGAAGTCCAGCCGCGCGGCCAGCGCCGGCACGATGGTGAGCGACACCGCCATCGACACCACGATGGCCGCCGAGATGGCCACCGCGATATCCGAATACAGCTGCCCGGCTTCCTGCTCGATGAAAAGCACGGGCAGGAACACCAGCACCGTGGTCAGCGTGGAAGCCAGCACCGCCGGCGCCACTTCGCGCACGCCGGCCACCGCGGCGGCCACGCGTTCCAGACCGCGGCGGCGCGCGCGTTCGATGTTCTCCAGCACGACGATGCTGTTGTCCACCGTCATGCCGATGGCAAAGGCCACGCCGGCCAGCGAGATGACGTTCAGCGTGCGCCCGGCCAGCAGCAGGCCGATGAAGGCCGCCAGCGTGCACAGCGGTATGCCCACCACGCCGGTGAGCGTGGCCCGGCCCGAGCGCAGAAAGGCCGCCAGCACCAGCGCCGCCAGCACGGCACCCAGGGCCAGGCTCGTCCAGACGTTGCGCACCGAGGCCTCGACATAACGCACGTCGTCCGAATTCAGCGTCATCGTCAGCCCGGCGGGCTGCAGCAGGTCGACGTTCAGGCGCTCCACCTCGGCCGTCAGCGCCTGCTTGATGGCGATGACGTTCGAGCCGCTTTCGCGCCGCACCTGAAGGCCCAGCACGGCCTGGCCGTTGACGCGGTTCAGCTGCTGCACCGGGTAGTGGTGCGACACCACGCGTGCCACATCGCCCAGGCGCACCACGCTGTCGCCCCGGCGCGCCAGGATGAGCTGCTGCAGTTCCTCGGCGCTGTCGAAGCGGCCCACCGTGCGCAGCAGGTAGCGGCGCTTGCCTTCCTCCAGCACGCCGCCCGAGACATCGCGGTTGCGGGCGCGCAGCGCGCTGCGCACATCGGCCACGGTCAGGCCCACGGCGGCCAGGCGCTCGGGGTCCAGCCACAGCTGCACCTGGCGTTCGGCACCGCCGCCCACCGTCACCTCCGACACGCCCGGCACCGACTCCATGCGCGGGCGCACGTTGTCCTCGATGAAGTCGCGCATCAGCGTCAGCTCCAGCTGGCGCGAGTTGCCCGGCAGCGGCTGCACGCTGAAGAACATGAAGGCGTTGGAAGAGAACGAGGCGGCCACGATGCGCGGCTGGCTCACGTTCTCGGGGTAGCTGCTCACGCGCGAGAGCGCGTTGTTCACGCGGATCAGCGTCTCGGTCAGGTCGACATCGAAGGGGAACTCCAGCGCGATGCTGGCGCTGCCGGTGCCAGCGGTGGCGCTCATGCGGCGCAGGCCCGGCAAGGCGCGCAGCACTTCTTCCTGGGCAAGCAGGATGTCTTTCTCCATGTCCTGCGGCGTGGCCCCGGCCCAGCTGGTCTGCACGGTGATGGTGCGCACTTCCAGGTCGGGAATCATCTGCACCGGTATGCGCATCACCGCCAGCACGCCCAGCACGGCCAGCAGCAACGAGACCACGGCCACCAGCGTGCCGTGGCGAACGATGGCGGCGTACAGGCCCGTGCCCGCCGCGTGGAAACGATCGGTGGCCATGCCCGGCCCCGACTAGCGCTGCGCCGCCACGCGCTGGCCGGCGCGCAGGCCTTCGTTGCCGCGCACCACCACCTGCTCGCCACCGCGCAGGCCCTCGGTGATGACGATGCGTTCACCTTGGGCCGCACCCAGCGCCACCGGCTGCTCGCGCGCCACGCCCTGGCCGGCCGCGCCTTCCAGTACCCACACGGTGTGGCGGCCATCGGCGCGGCGGTTGATGGCGTCGCGCGAGACGGTGACGCCTTCGCTGCCATCGGCCAGCCGCAGCGTGGCGCGGGCCGACATGCCCGGCGTCAGCGGCAGCGCGCGCTCCAGCGCGGCGCGCAGCGTGAAGGTGCGCGCGGCGGGGTCGCTCACCGGCACCACGGCCACCACGCGCGCGGGGTGGCGGCGGCCGGGCTCGCTGTCCAGTTCCACCTGCAGTTCGGTGCGCGGGCCCACGCGACCATAGAGCGCCTGAGGCAGGGCAAAGGCCAGGCGCAGGCTGGCCAAATCGACCAGCTCCACCAGCGGCGTGCCGGGCGCCACCCATTCGCCCACCTGCACCAGCCGCACGCCCACCACACCGGCAAAGGGCGCGCGGATCTCGTGCCTCGCCAGCAGCTCGCGCTGGCGCGCCTGCTCGGCCTGGCGGCGCGCCAGCAGGGACTGCGCCGTCTGCACCGCGCTCTGGCGGCTGCGCAGCTCATCGGCCGGGAAAAAACCTTCGCCGATGTCGCGCGCGGCGGCCAGGCGCCGCTCGGCCTCGGCCAGTGCAGCGGCGGCTTCGGCCGTGGCGGCGGCAGCCACGTCGAGATCGAGCTGGCCGATAGACCCATCCAGCTGCGCCAGCACCTGGCCGGCGCGCACGCGGTCGCCCTCTTCCACAGCCACGCGCTGCAGCAGGCCGGGCACCGCCGCCGACAGGCGCGCCGTGCGCGGCGCGGTGACGCTGCCGCGCACCTCCACCTCTTGCACGAGCGGGGCACGCTGCACGGTTTCCAGCGTCACCGGGCGGGGCGGGCTTTCATCGGCGTGCGAGGGCAGGCCAACGGCCTGCCCCCATGCCAGCAGCAGCATGGCGAGGCGCTTCAAGGGTTCTCCTGGAGGGGTGCGGCAGGGGCCTGGGGCGGCCGCGGAAGGTTGCAAAAGTTGTACCACCGACAGCCTTGCCCGCTGAGTGGACAAGGTTGGCCCGCTTGGGGTGGACCTGCCCGGCGCGCCGGCATTGCCGCCTGTCCTACAAAGGCTTGCGCGCGTGTCCCACGCCCGGCGCAGGCGCCCGCCCGCACACTGGCCGCAAGGGCAACGCAGTCTTGCGGCCCGTGGCAAAGGAATCGAAGCATGGACAAGTCAATGATCAAGGGCATCGCGGTGGGTGGCATCGCCATGGTGGTGCTGGCCGCCGGTGGTGTCACCGGCTACCGCACGCTGTCGCAGCCGGCGCAGGCCGAAGTGCTGGCCGTCAAGGAGGCGCGCCAGACCGTGAGCACGCCGCAAGAGAAGTGCGAGCAGGTGGTGGTGCAGCGCCAGGCCCCGGTGCAGGACGAGCGGCGCATCGCCGGCACCCTGCTGGGCGGCGTGGCGGGCGGCCTGCTGGGCAACCAGGTGGGCGGCGGCTCGGGCAAGCAGGTGGCCACGGTGGCGGGGGCCGCGGCCGGCGCCTATGCCGGCAACCAGGTGCAGAAGAACATGCAGAAGAACGATGTCACCACCAGCACCGAAACGCGCTGCAAGACGGTGAACGTGAAGACCGAGAAGCTCGTGGGCTACGACGTCACCTACCGCCTGAACGGCAAGCAGGACGTCGTGCGCATGGACCGCGACCCGGGCAAGACCATTCCCGTGCGCGACGGCAAGCTCGTGCTCGACGCCGCCCCCTCGGGCGGCTGACCGTCCCCCCAGGGCGGGCAGCCCGCCGCAACGCCCGGGGCCGCTCAGCGCCGCTCAGCGCCACTCGGCGCCCGTCAGCGCGGAGAGGCCAGCCCCGCCCCCATGCGCTCCATCGTGTGGCGCACGGCCTGCCTCAGCACCTTGGCCTTGAGGTCCAGGTGGCCGATGCAGGGGCCGTTCATCACCCCGGCCAGGCCGTGCACGGTCGACCAGATGTAGAGCGCATCCAGTTCCACCAGCTCACGCTGCGCCGCGCCATCACCATGCAGGCGCCGCAGCACCCCGCGCAGCACGTCGAAGGCGTGCGTGGCGTCGACCACCAGGTCTTCCTGCTCGGCCGATGCGGGCCAGGTGGTGCTGAACATCAACCGGTACTCCAGCGGATGCTGCGCGGCGTAGGCCAGGTACTGCTGGCCCAGCGCTTCCAGGTCCGCGGCCGCGTCTTCGTGGTGCACGCGTGCGTCCAGGTGGGCGGCGAAGCGCTGGAAGCAGCGGCGCATCACCTCGGCCAGCAGGTGGTCGCGGCTGGGGTAGTGCTTGTAGGGCGCCTGGTGCGACACGCCCAGCCTGCGCGACACCTCGCGCAGGCTCAGGTTCTCCAGGCCGCGCTCGGCAATGATTTCCTGCGCGGCCACGATGCAGGCATCGCGCAGTTCCAGCGCGGGGGTGTCGGCCGTCTTCGTTGCGGGCATGCGGGTGGGGCGGGGCAGGCGGGCAGGTGCGTGGGGTGCACCTGAAGCTAACACAGCGTCGCGGACGGAGCCCCTCGGCCAGAGCCGCTGCGAAGGGACCGCCTCGGAGGTGGGTTGACAGTGTCAACGAGCGTCTGCAAAATGGTAGACACCGTCAACTACGGCACAGGTCTTCACCTTGAAGCTGCCGACGCCGCCCGCCGGGCCGCACGAAGCACTGCACGCCGCCACCCGCGGCCGGCTCTGGCGGCCCGCTGCGGAACGAGCCGAGAACCCGCGCGCCTGCCCTTGCCCCCATCTCGCTGGGGCCGAAGGTGGCCTTCACGGGCGCGGCTTCCGACCAGCGCAACAGCCCGTCCGATGAGATCAAGCCCGAACTGATGAACACCCCCTTGCCGCTTCGTGCACGCCGGCCGCTCGTGCTGGCTGTCCTCGCAGCCGCCCTGGCCGGCTGCGCGCCCTTCAACTACACGGCACCCGACAGCCCGCAAGCGCAGACCATGCTGGCGCCCTTCGAGCCCGCGCCGCGCATCGCACTGGTGCTCAGCAGCGGCGGGCCGCGGGGTTATGCGCACATCGGCGTGATGCGGGTGCTGGAAGAGGCCGGCATCGAGGTCGACCTCGTCGTGGGCAGCAGCGTCGGTTCGCTGCTGGGCGTGTTCTGGGCCGACGGGCGCTCGGCGGCCGAGATCGACGCGCTCTCGCAGACCGGCGGGCCCCTGACACTCTTCGACCTGAATCCCTTCGCCGACCGCGGCTGGATCCACGGCCAGCGCCTGCAGGACTACGTGAACACCCGGCTGGCGAACCGCGCGCTGGAAGAACTGCCACGCCGCGTGGTGGTGGGCGCCACGCGCCGCAGCGACAAGGCGCCGGTGTTCTTCACCGAGGGCAACGCCGGCGTCGCCGTGCGTGCTTCCAGCGCCGTGCCGGGCATCCTGTCGCCGGTGGGCATTGCGGGCACCGAGTATGAAGACGGCGATGAGTCGCTGCCGCTGGCGGTGCGCGCGGCGCGGCAGGCCGGCGCGCGCTTCGTCATCGCGGTGGACGTGACACCCCGGCCCGAGACCGCGCCGCCCGGCACCGCCGCCGCACAGCGTGAGCGCGTGGCGCGGCGCGCCGCGCGCATCGCACCCGAAGCTGCGCAGGCCGACTTCCTGCTTCATGCCGAACTGGCCTTCGGGGCTTCGCCGTTGCCCAGCTACTTCCGCTACGCGCGCAGCACCGGCGAAAGCAGCGCACGGCGCCAGCTGCCGGCCTTGCTGGCGGCCTTGCAGCGTGCGGGGCTGGCGCCTTCGGTTGCAGCCGGCACCACGGCCAGCGCCTGGCCGCTTCAGGTAACGCCCAACCCGCCCCGCTGAACCGCCGCCTGCGCGCGGGGCGCGGCGGGGCGCCAGCGCTCTTGCACGGGCGGTGGTTCAATGCGGCCCATGCCGTGCCCCCTTGATTGAGCCGCATGAGCCGCACGCCCTCGCCGGCCCCGCCCGCCCGCAGCGCCGCCGTGCCCGAAGGCCGCACGCGCCGCCTGCTGCACTTCGGCCGCGCCATGGGCGAGATGGTCGCCGGGGCGGCCGCCGAAGGCGTGGCCCGCCTGGCCCGCGGCGAACGACCGGGCCTGGACCAGCTGCTGCTGGCGCCCGACAACGCGCGCCGGCTGGCAGGGCGCTTGTCAGAGATGCGCGGCGCCGTGATGAAGGTGGGCCAGCTGCTGTCGATGGACGGCCAGGGCGTGCTGCCGCCGCACTTCGCCGAACTGCTGGGCGGCCTGCGCGACCAGGCGCACGTGATGCCCGCCACCCAGCTGGCCGAGGTGCTGGAGCGTGAGTACGGCAGCGACTGGCACCGCCGCTTCAGGCGCCTGAGCTTCGAGCCCGTGGCCGCCGCCTCCATCGGCCAGGTGCACCGCGCCGAGACGCACGACGGCCGCGTGCTGGCGCTGAAGATCCAGTACCCCGGCGTGCGCCGCAGCATCGCCAGCGACATGGCCAACCTGGCCCTGCTGGCGCGCACGCCGGGCCTGGTGCCCGCCGGCCTGGACCCCGGCGCCGTGCCGGCCCTGCTGGCGCGGGTGCAGGCGCAGCTGGAGCACGAAACCGACTACCGCGCCGAGGCCCTGGCCGCGCAGACCTACCGCGAACGCCTGGGGGCAGACCCCGTGCTGTACGTGCCCGGCGTGGTGGCCGAGCACTGCACCGACCACATCATCGCCACCGAATTTGCGCCCGGCATCCCGGTCGACCGCCTCGCCCGCGACGGCACGCCGCAGGCCCAGCGCGACCACGTGGCCGCCGCGCTCAGCCGCCTGGCGGTGCACGAGTTCTTCCGCATGCGCCTGGTGCAAACCGACCCCAACTTCGGCAACTACCTCTACGACCCCGCCAGCGGCCGCATCGCGCTGGTGGACTTCGGCGCCACCGAGCCCGTGCGCCCCGAGCGCGTGGAACAGCTGCGCGAGCTGGGCCGCGCGCTGCGCGCCGACGACGTGCCGCGGTTGGAAGCCGCTGCCCAGGCGGCGGGCTTCACGGCCGCCGAAGACCCGCCGGCGCAGACCGCCGGCGTCATCGGCCTGATGCGCCTGGCCGGCGAGCCGCTGCGCCACCAGGGCCCCTACGACTTCGGCGCCTCCACGCTGTTCGCGCGCAGCTTCGATGAAGGCCGGGCGCAGTTCTTCGGCGCCGGTTACGCGCGCACGCCGCCGCCCGACCTGCTGTTCCTGCAACGCAAGTTCGCCGGCAGCTTCATGCTGTGCGCGCGGCTGCGGGCGCGCTTCGACATCGCCCAGGTGTTCGGCATCGAGCTCTGAAGACCGGCCGCGCTAGCGGCTGAAGGCCGAAGCCGGGTGCGCCGACCGCCCCGCGCTGGTGCGTCGGCCAGCACCTCGCCAAGGCGGCACAGTTTTTTTCGGTCGCCCTGTATTTCGCAGCGCCGCTTGCACTCTGTACGAACTGTTGCGGCTGCGCGGCGACGCTTCGCCCTGTTTCCGCGCACCATGCTTTCCAAAACAGAAAGCAGGGCCGTACGAGGGGCCTCACAGGGAGCAAACATGAACCAGGAGCGGAGTTCTTTCCCGTTGCGCACCGTGGCTGCGCGACCCTTGGGCATCGCGGTGACTGCGCTGCTGTTGCTGGCGGGGTGCGCCGTGCAGGCGCCTGAAGCCACAACTTCGGCCACAACTTCGGCCGCCCCCGACCCCGCAGCCTTGCGCGCCCGCGTGGCGCCGCTGCTGGGCGTGGTGCAGCCCGTGACCGCCGCCGAGGTGGCCGCCCCACGCGCCGTGCTGGGCCGCGCGCTGTTCTGGGACACCCGCCTTTCGCTCGACGGCAAGACCGCCTGCGCCAGCTGCCACGCCGCCAGCGACCACAGCTCGGACTCGCGCCGCTTCTCCATCAACGCGCGCGGGCTGCCCACCACCATGCAGTCGCAGCCGGTGTTCATGTCCATGGACCAGGTGGCGCTGCGCTGGTATGGCGACCGCACCGACGGCGCTCACCAGGCCGAACGTTCCATCACCGGCTCGATGGGCCTGGGCTCGGCCGCCGAGATGGTGCCGCTGCTGCGCCGCATGGGGTACGAAGCGGCTTTCGCGCAGGCCTTCGGCAGCGCCGGCGGCGACCCCGTCACCGCCCGCAACTACGCGCTGGCCCTGCAGGACTACCAGCGCACGCTGCGCAACCCGGCACCCATCGACGCCTTCCTGCAGGGCGACGACCGCGCGCTCTCGGCGCAGCAGCGCTCGGGCCTGCAGAAGTTCGTCGCCACCGGCTGCACGGCCTGCCATGGCGGCCCGTTGCTGGGCGGGCAGTCGCTGCAGAAGTTCGGCCTCACCAAAGACTACTGGCTGGCCACTGGCTCGAACCCGCCCGACCTGGGCCGATTCAACGCCACCAAGAAGGAAGAAGACCGCTACGTCTTCCGCGTGCCCATGCTGCGCAACGTGGAGAAGACGGCGCCCTATTTCCACGATGGCAGCGTGACCACGCTGCCCCAGGCGGTGCGCGTGATGGCCGAGGTGCAGCTGGGCCGCCAGCTGCCCGAGGCCGATGTGGCCGACATCGTGGCCTTTCTGAGCGCGCTCACGGGCCCGATACCGGCGCACTACGCGCCTCCCGTCTTTCCCGCGGCACAGGTTGCGGGCGCCCGGCCATGAAGGCCGCCGGCAATCCCATGGTGGGCAGCACCGCTGCGGCCGGCTTGCTGAACCGGCGCCAGCTGGCAGCCCTGCCCCTGGCGCTGGCCGGCCTGCGCGCTGGCGCCCAGGGCAATGCACCGCTGCGCGTGGGCCAGAGCGCCGGCTTCACGGGCGGGCAGGCCGAGTACTCGGCCGATGTGAACGCCGGCCTGAAGGCGGCCCTGGGCGCGGCCAATGCCGCAGGGGGCATAGGCGGCCGGCCCGTGGTGCTGCTGACGGCCGATGACGCCGGCCGCCGCGACGCCGTGGTGGCCAACACGCGCAAGCTCGTCGAGCAAGACCAGGTGCTGGCGATGGTGGGGCACACCAGCGGCGCCGGGGTCGAGGCCAGCCTGTCCTTCATCGACAGCGCGCGCGTGCCGGTGCTGGGCCCGGCCACGGGCAACATGGGCATCCGCGAAGCCGCCAGCCCGCACCTCTTCCACACCCGCGCCGGTTACGACCGCGAGATGCAGGCCATCATCAACTACGCAGCGCTGCTGGGTTACCGGCGCATCGCGCTGGCCTACCTGGGTGATGTGGGCCCGGCCAACCTGCGCGCCATGACGCAGGCCCTGGGCCGGCACCAGCTGGAGCCGGTGGCCGTGGTGGGCCTGGACCGCAACGCCACCGATTTCACCGAACCCAGCCGCGCGCTGCAGCGTGGCAACCCGCAGCTGGTGGTGTTCATCAGCAACGCCAAGCCGGTGGTGGGCATCGTGAAGGCCATGCGCAGCAACGGCTACAAGGGGCAGTTCGCCACCAGTTCGTTCGCGGGTTCACGCGTGGTGCCCGACCTGGGGCGCGATGCAGCCGGGCTCATCCTCATCCAGGTGCTGCCGCGGCCGCAAAAGGACTACCTGCGCTTCCACCGTGCCTTCCATGCCGACCTCGGCGCACATGCCAAGGGCGTGCGCCCGAACTACACGGTGCTGGAAGGTTATGTGGCAGGCCGCGTGCTGCTGGAAGGCATGCGGCGCGCCGGCCCCGACCAGACCCGCAGCGACCTGCTGCGCGCCCTGGCGGGACTGGGCGAGATCGACTTCGGCGGCTACCGCGTGCGCTACAGCCGCGAAACGCGCGAAGGCTCGCGCTTCGTGGAGCTGGGCGTGGTGGCGGACGACGGCCGCATCGTTTTCTAGCCGTCTGCGCGGCACACATCGGCAGCCGCGCCGGGGCGGCACAGGCCACCGGCCGCCGGCTGGCGTCGCCTGGCGCACAGACCAGCCCTGGCCGGCCACCCATGCTGGATGCCTGCCGTCTGCTTTCGTGCCGCCGGCTGCACGAAAGCCGCCTTGCCCACACCGCGCCCTGCTGCCCGCCGCCCTGCCCTGACCAGGCTGTTGAGCCTGGCCTTGCTGCTGCCCTTGGGGGCCTGCACCGGCCTGGGCGAAGCGGCCCCTGAAGACTTGCGCGCCCTGGGCGGGCCGGCGCCTGCATCATGGCAGGCAGCGCAGGCGGCCGGCGCCGGCGCGGCCACCCCCACCGACCTGGCCGCCTGGTGGGCGCGCTTCGACGACGCCGCACTCAGCCGCTGGGCGCAGCGTGCGCAGCAAGGCAGCCCGCGTGCGCTGGCGGCCGAGGCCGCCTGGCGCCAGGCGGTGGCGCAGAGCCAGGCCGCGGCGGCGGGGCTGGCGCCCACGCTGGGCTTCAGTGCCTCGGCCACGCGCAACACCCGCGGCCTGCAAGGCGACGGCACCGAGGAACGCCTGCAGACCGCGCTGGAAGCCCGCTGGGTGCCCGATGTCTTCGGCGCCGCCGGCAGTGCGCTGGCGGCTGCCCAGGCCCAGCAGCAGGCCAGCCTGGCGCGCTGGGGCGACGTGCAGGTCCAGCTGGCCGGCGAGGCGGCGCTGGCCTACATCGACCTGCGTGCGCAGCAGCTGCGCCTGGTGCTGGCGCAAGACACGCTGGCCAGCCAGCAGCAAACGCTGCAGATCACCGGCTGGCGGCAGCAGGCCGGGCTGGTGAGCAGCCTGGAGCTGGCGCAGGCGCGCGCCGCCGTGGCGCAGAACCAGGCCCTGCTGCCGGCGCTGCAAGCCGCCATCGCGCAGAGCCGGCACACGCTGGCCCTGCTGGCCGGGCTGCCGCCGGCCGCCGGCAGCGATGCCGAAGACGAGCGCGGCCCACCCACCCTGCCTACCCTGCCTACTGCGGCAGAAGACCTGGTGCTGCACATCCCCGCGCAGGCCTTGCGCCAGCGCGCCGATGTGCGCGCCGCCGAACACGAGGTGGCCGCGGCCCTGGCCCGCGTGGGCGAGGCCCAGGCGCAGCGCTGGCCCAGCTTCGCACTGGCCGGCTCCATCGGCCTGAGTGCCTTGACGCTAGGCGCGCTGGGCGACGGCGCCTCGGCGCTCAGCACCCTGCTGGCCAGCGTGAGCCTGCCGCTGTTCGATGGCGGCGCGCGCCGCGCCGGGGTGCAGGTGCAGCAGGCCGCGCTGCAGCAGGCGCAGGCCCAGTACCGCAGCACCGTACTGGGCGCACTGAAAGAGGTGGAAGACGTGCTGGTGGCGCTGCAGGGCGAGCGTGTGCGCCTGGTGGCACTGCGCAGCGCCGCAGCCGCGGCAGCCCAGGCCGCGGCGCTGGCCGGCCAGCGCTACCGCAGCGGCCTGGCCGACTTCCAGACCGTGCTGGAAACCCAGCGCACCACCTTCAGCGCGCAAGAGGCCGTGCTCAACACCCGCGCCGACGAAGCCCGCCGCCACGTACAGCTGTACCGCGCGCTGGGCGGCGGCTGGCGCGAAGCACCTGCACTCACGGCCCAGGCGGGCGTGCGATGAGCGCCGGCCTGCCCGAAAAGCCCAGCGACAAAGCGCCCGAAGACCTCACGGCCCTGCTGGGCGCCGACACCACCCCGCCCTGGTACCGCCGCCCGCTGTGGTGGGGGGCGCTGGGCGCCGTGCTGCTGCTGGCGGCCGGCGCGGCCTGGTGGTGGACGCAGCGTGCCGCCCAGGCCGCCACGCGCTACACCACGCAGCCGGTGACGCGGGGCGACCTCACGCTCAGCGTCACCGCCAACGGCACGGTGCAGCCCACGCGCTCGGTGAACATCGGCAGTGAACTTTCAGGCACGGTGCTGCGCGTGAACGTCGACGTCAACGACCGCATCAAGAAGGGCCAGGTGCTGCTGGTGCTGGACACCGCCAAGCTGCGCGACCAGATCCTGCGTTCGCAGGCCGGCCTGGCCGGCGCGCGCAGCCAGCTGCTGCAGGCCGTGGCCACGGTGGCCGAGGCCCGCGCCACGCAGGCGCGGCTGGAAATGGTGGCGCAGCTCTCGGGCGGCCAGGTGCCCTCTTTGGCCGAGCTGGACGGCGCACGCGCCGCGCTGGCCCGCGCGCGGGCCGGTGAAGGCAGCGCGCAGGCCGGCGTGAACGACGCGCTGGCGGCTTTGTCCACCGACCAGATCAACCTCTCCAAGGCCTCCATCACGGCGCCTTCCGATGGCGTGGTGCTCACGCGCACGGTCGACCCCGGCAACGCCGTGGCCGCTTCGCTGCAGGCGGTGACGCTGTTCACCGTGGCCGAAGACCTGGCCCGCCTGCGCCTGTGGGTGTACGTGGACGAAGCCGACGTGGGCGTGGTGCAGCCCGGGCAGGCCGCCAGCTTCACCGTCAGCGCCTACCCAACGCGCAGCTTTCCGGCGCGCATCACGCGCGTGGGGCTGGGCTCGACCATCACCGACAACGTGGTCACCTACCTCACCTGGCTGGACGTGGACAACACCGACCTCAGCCTGCGCCCGGGCATGACGGCCACCGCCACCATCGTGGCCACCGAGCGCAAGGGCGTGCTGCGCGTGCCCAATGCCGCGCTGCGCTACACGCCCACCGCCGCCGTGGCCGATGCACGGCAGGGCATCGCCGGCGGTGTGGCGCTGGGGCCGCCGAAGTCCGAACGCCAGCGCCAGGGCGCGGCCGACAACGCCAGCACCGCCAACGCGCGCCAGGTGTGGGTGCTGCCCGTCGGGGCCGACGGCCAGCCCGAGGCCAGCGCCGTGCCCGTGGCCGTGGCCGTCACGCCCGGCATCAGCGACGGCCGTTTCACCGAGATCACCGCCGGTGCGCTGCGCGAAGGCATGCGCGTGGTCACCGCGCAGGCCACGGGCCCGGCCCCTTGAGCACGCCGCTCATCCAGCTGCAAGGCGTGACCAAGCGCTACGGCAGCGGCGCCAGCGAGCTGCTGGCGCTGAAGGGCATCTCGCTGGCCATCACGGCCGGCGAGTTCGTGGCCATCATGGGGCCCAGCGGTTCGGGCAAGAGCACCGCGATGAACATCCTGGGCCTGCTGGATACGCCCACCGCCGGCCAGTACCTGTTCAAGGGCACGCGGGTCGAGGCGCTGTCGCGCGACCAGCGGGCACGGCTGCGCCGCCGCTACCTGGGCTTCGTGTTCCAGGGCTTCAACCTGCTGGCGCGCACCTCGGCGCAAGAGAACGTGGAGCTGCCGCTGCTCTACCGCGGCGACAGCGCCGCCAGCCGCCGCAGCGCTGCCACGAAAGCGCTGCGCGACGTGGGCCTGGGCGGCTGGGAGCGCCACACGCCGGCCGAGCTTTCCGGCGGCCAGCAGCAGCGCGTGGCGATTGCGCGGGCCATCGTCACCGCGCCGGCCGTGGTGCTGGCCGACGAACCCACCGGCAACCTCGACACCCAGCGCAGCCACGAGATCATGGGCCTGTTGCTGGGCCTGAACCGCGACCAGGGCATCACCGTGCTGATGGTGACGCACGAACCCGACATGGCGGCCTACGCGCGCCGCATGCTGCACTTCATCGACGGCCGCATGGCGCGCGACGAGGCCAACGCGAACCCCACGCTGGCGGCGCCGGCCGGGCTGGCCGAGCTGGCCGAGCTGGCCTGAACCGGCGTTCGAAGACCGCCATGCTCTTCAGCGTCTTCATGCTCGCGCTGCGCTCGGTGCGGCGCAACCTGCTGCGGTCTTTCCTCACCATCCTGGGCATCGTCATCGGCGTCAGTGCCGTCATCACCATGGTGACGCTGGGCAACGGCGCCACGGCGGCCATCGAAGAGAAGATCAGCAGCCTGGGCACCAACCTGCTGATGGTGAGCCCGGGCCAGCGCATCGGCGGCGGCGGTGGCGGCGGCGTGCCGCAGTTCACCGAGGCCGACGCCGAGGCCGTGGCGGCGCAGATCGGCGGCGTGGCCGAGGTGGCGCCGCAAAGCCGCGCCAGCGCCACCGTGGTGGCCAACGGCCGCAACTGGGCCACCAGCGTCAGCGGCAGCACCAACGCCTGGTTCAGCACCGGCAACTGGGCCCTGGCCAGCGGCCGCCTCTTCACGCCCGAAGAACAGGGCGCGGGTGCGGCCGTGTGCATCGTCGGCGAGACGGTGCGGCGCGAGCTGTGGGGCGGCAGCGCCGGCACCACGGGCCTGGGCGAACAGCTGCGCATGCGCCAGTTCTCCTGCCAGGTGGTGGGCGTGCTGGCGCCCAAGGGCCAGGGCGGCATGGGCGACCAGGACGACGCCGTCATCGTGCCGCTGCACACGCTGCAGCGCCGCGTGACGGGCAGCAGCCGCGTGAACTTCCTGATGGTCTCGATGGCCGAAGGCGCCGACAGCACGCCGCTGAAGGCCAGCCTGCGGCAGCTGCTGCGCGAACGGCGCAAGCTGGCCGAAGGCGACGACGACAACTTCAACATCTTCGACACCCAGCAACTGGCCGACACCCTCAGCAGCACCATGGGCGTGCTGACCGACCTGCTGGGCGCGGTGGCCGCCGTCAGCCTGCTGGTGGGCGGCATCGGCATCATGAACATCATGCTGGTGAGCGTGACCGAGCGCACGCGCGAGATCGGCCTGCGCCTGGCCGTGGGCGCGGTGGAGCGCGAGGTGCTGCTGCAGTTCCTCATTGAGGCCGTGGTGCTTTCGGCCCTGGGCGGGCTGGTGGGCGTGATGCTGGCCACCGGGGCCTCCTGGGCCGGGGCGCGGTTGATGGACGTGCCCTATGTCTTCGACCCCTTCATCAACGGCGTGGCGCTGGTGTTCTCGGCCGCCATCGGCGTGGTGTTCGGCTACTTTCCCGCGCGCCGCGCGGCGCAGATGGACCCCATCGTGGCGCTGCGCCACGAGTGAAACGGCCGCCATCGGTTCGGCCGCGCACCGACGGCCGCGGCGCTGCCACCTAAGGTGCAAAGCGTGCCGGCTCGGCCTGCCAGGCTGTGCCAGCCGCTCCCCCCACCGCTCACACCCACCAAGGAACTTCCATGGACACCAACGAAGCCACCCGCGACACCTTCGGCCGCTATGCAGACGGCACCGACGGCCCCGGCCCTGCCCTGATGGGCGCCCACACCCTGCTGGGCAACGACGTCTACAACCAGGACAACGAAGACCTGGGCGACATCAAGGAGTTCATGATCGACATGGCCACCGGCCGCGTGGCCTATGCCGTGCTGTCCTTCGGCGGGCTGATGGGCATGGGCAACAAGCTCTTCGCCGTGCCCTGGGCCGCACTGACGCTGGACACCGTCAACAAGCGCTTCAAGCTGAACGTGCTGAAAGAGACCCTGAAGGACGCCCCGGGCTTCGACAAGGACCACTGGCCTTCGATGTCCGACGAAACCTGGGCCATCGGCGTGCACAAGTTCTACGGCACGCCTTATTCGGCGTCGCGCTCAACGCCGTAATCGATGCGGCATTCAAAGCCGCATTGAAGGCCGCACTTCAAGCGGCATTCAGAGCCGCAAGGCCCACCACTCAGTCGGCCGCGTCGGCGACCACCTGGGTGCCGGCCTGCCCGGCCAGCAGGTCTTCGATGTGGTCCAGCGAGCCGATCACGGCGCGCCGGCCCGTGGCACGCACGAAGGCCAGCGCGGCCGCCACCTTCGGCGCCATCGAGCCGGCCGCGAAGGCCTGTCCGGCCAGTTCGGCCGGCTTCACGCGGCCCAGCGCGCGCTGCGTGGGCAGGCCCCAGTCCAGGTAGACGGCCGGCACGTCGGTGGCGATCACCAGCACATCGGCCTGCAGTTCGCGGGCCAGCAGGCTGGTGCAGAGGTCTTTGTCGATGACGGCGGCCACGCCTTGCAGCGCGTCTGCGGCCTCGGCCCCGGACCCGGACCCGACGGCGGCGGGCGCGCCCCGCACCACCGGAATGCCGCCACCGCCGGCGGCTATGACCACCGCATTGCGCTCCAGCAGCCAGGCAATGGCCTGCAGGCCCAGCACGCGTTGCGGCAGCGGCGAGGCCACCACGCGGCGCCAGCCCGTGCGCTCGGGCGCGATGGCCCAGCCCTTGGCGGCCGCCAGCCGCTCGGCTTCAGCCTGCGTGTACACGGGCCCGATGGGCTTGGTGGGGTACTGGAAGGCCGGGTCTTGCGCGTGCACCTCCACGCGCGTGATGAGCGTGGCCACCACGCGCGCGGCAGGCAGCAGATTGGCCAGTTCCTGTTCGAGCAGGTAGCCGATCATGCCGTCGGTCTGCGCGCCCAGCACGTCCAGCGGGTAGGCCTCCACCCCCGTGTAGGCCTCGGCCTGCAAGGCCAGCAGGCCCACCTGCGGGCCGTTGCCGTGCGTCAGCACCACTGTGTGCTGCGCCGCCACGCGCGCCAGCTGCTGCGCGGCGCGGCGGATGTTGGCCAGCTGGTTCTCGGCGGTGGGCGGCTGGTCGCGGCGCAGCAGCGCGTTGCCGCCCAGCGCCACCACCAGCTTCATGCGCAGGCCCCAGGGCGGCGGGCGGCCTTCATCCCAGCGTGGCCACGAGCACGGCCTTGATGGTGTGCAGCCGGTTCTCGGCCTGCGTGAAGACGATGGAAGCGTCGGACTCGAAGACCTCGTTGCTGACCTCGATCTCGCTCAGCCCGTACTTCTCGTGCACCTGCCGGCCCACCTCGGTGTCCAGCCCGTGGAAGGCGGGCAGGCAGTGCATGAACTTCGTGCGCGGCTTGCCGGTGGCCCGCATCAGCGCGCTGTTCACCTGGTAGGGCAGCAGCTGCTCGATGCGCTGCTGCCACACGGCATCGTCCTGGCCCATGGACACCCACACGTCGGTGTAGAGGAAATCAGCCCCGGCCACGGCCTTGAGCGGGTCGGTTTCCAGCGTGATGCGCGCGCCGGTGCTTCGCGCCAGCTCGCGCATCTGCGCCACCAGCGGGGCCGGTGGCATCAGCGCGGTGGGGGCGCACAGGCGCACGTCCATGCCCATCTGCGTGCCGCCCACCAGCAGCGAGCTGCCCATGTTGAAGCTGGCATCGCCCAGGTAGCAGAAGCTCAGCTCGTGCAGAGGGCGTTCGCCGAATTCCTGCATCGTCAGCAGGTCGGCCAGTATCTGCGTGGGGTGGGCTTCGTCGGTGAGCCCGTTCCACACCGGCACCTTGGCATGGCGGGCCAGCTCTTCCACCACGCTCTGGTGGAAGCCGCGGTACTCGATGCCGTCGTAGTAGCGGCCCAGCACACGCGCGGTGTCCTTCAGCGATTCCTTGTGCCCCAGCTGCGAACTGCCGGCATCCAGGTAGGTGACATGGCCGCCCTGGTCGTGCACGGCCACCTCGAAGGCGCAGCGCGTGCGGGTGGAAGGCTTCTCGAAGATGAGCGCGATGTTCTTGCCCTTCAGCCGCGGCAGCTCGTTGCCCACGGCCTTGCTGCGCTTGAGCTCGGCGGCCATGTCCAGCAGAAAACGTATGGCATCGGGCGCGAAGTCTTTCAGCGCCAGCAGGCTGCGGTTGCGCAGGTTGAAGCTCATGGGGTTCCTTGGCAGAGGGGTGCGGTGGGCTGGTGGCTGGGGGCTGGTGACTGAGGGCGCGGCAGGGCTGGGCGCACGGCCTAGCGCAGGCTGAAGAGCTCTTGGTGGAACTCGGTGGCGGGCAGACCGCGGGCGCGCAGATCGCGCTTCAGGGCCTGCCCGAAAGCCGCCGGGCCGCAGAACCAGACATCGGCTTCACGCCAGGCCGGCACGGCGGCGCACAGCCGCTCGGCGTTCAGCCGCCCGTCCAGCGCGTCCACCATCAGGTGCAGCTTCACGCCGGCCGCACGGGCGCTGGCGCGCAGGTAGGCGAAGGCGGCTTCGTCCACTTCGGCGGTGGTGTGGAACAGGTCCACGGTCTTGCCGTCGGGCCGCAGCGCCAGCTGCTGCAGCCGCGCCAGGAAAGGCGTGATGCCGATGCCGCCGCCCACCCACACCTGGCGCTGCCGCGGCCCGGCGAAATTGAACTGGCCGTAGGGCCCTTCCACGCGCAGCAGGCTGCCGGGCTTCAGCAGCCGGGGCAGCTGCCGCGTGTGCCGGCCCAGGCCCTTGATGAGGAAGACCAGGCGCCCATCGCCCACCCACGGCGAGGTGATGGTGTAGGGGTGCGCGTTCTCGCGGGTGCCGAAGCGCACGAAGGCGAACTGCCCCGCCGCATGCCCGGGCCAGCGGCCTTTCAGCTGCGCGGCCACCTCCAGCACCGCCAGTTCGCGGTGGAAGGTGCTGCGTTCCACCACCGCCATGGTCTGCCGCCTTCGGCCCACGGCGCCCAGCAGTACCCCCACGGCCGCCACGGTGCCGGCCAGCATCAGCACGGCCATCACCGCGCCCAGCGGCTGCAGCCAGGCGTCGGGCTGCAGCAGCACCACCGAATGGAAAACCAGCGCCAGGTACACCAGCGGCAGCAGCCGGTGCGTGCGGAAGAACCAGCGGTAAGGCAGCCGCGGCAGCAGGGCCAGCACCAGCAGCAGCACCAGGGCATAGAAGGCGGCCTCGCCCACGCCTTCGGCCGTGCCACGCAGCGCCAGCAGCTCGCGCAGCAGCGGCTGGGCCGGCACGTCCATCGGCAGGCGCACAGGCCGTGCCAGCACGCCCAGGCCCACCAGCCACTTCGGCACTTCCACCCACAGCCAGTGCGCCACCACCAGGGCCAGCGCGGCCACGCCCAGCCACTTGTGCAGGCGGTACATCTTGTCCAGCCCGCCCAGCGCCGGCTCGAAGAACACCGGCCGCGTGGCCAGCACCATGGCCACGCTCATCAGCCCGATGGCCAGCACGCCCGTGCCCTGCAGGAAAGGCCCGCGCAGTGCAAACACCTGCGGCAGCAAGCCGGCAAAGGGCAGCGTGGCCAGCCACAAGGCCAGCAGCAGCGCCAGCACCAGGCCGAAGGCGAGCCGGATGCGATTCATGCGGCACCAGCCCGGCCTGGCCGGCCGCGCCAGCTGCCCCAGGCCAGCAAGGGCTGACGATGGCGCCGGAGCCAGGCCTTCACAGCGGGTCGCGCTCGATGGGGCAGGACATGCAGTGGCTGCCGCCGCGCCCGCGCCCCAGCTCGGAGCCCGGCACGGTGATGACCTCCACCCCGGCCTTGCGCAACAGCGTGTTGGTGTGGGTGTTGCGTGCGTAGCCCATCACCACGCCCGGCGCCAGGGCGAGCAGGTTGTTGCCGTCGTCCCATTGCTCGCGCTCGGCCTGCCAGGCGTCGCCGCCGGTGGCCACCACGCGCAGCCGGGGCAGGCCCAGCGCAGCGGCCACCACGGGCAGCAAGGGCTGGTCTTCGGTGCGCACGTCGAGGCTGCCTTCCTTCTCGCCCGGGCGCAGGCTGTGCACGCGGATGGCGTCCACCATCTCGGGGAAGGTGGTCACCAGGTCCACACCGCAGAAGGTGAACACGGTGTCCAGGTGCATGGCCCCGCGTGACTTGGGTATCTGCGCAGCCAGCACGCGCGTGGCCGCGCCCTGCGCGAACAGCGCCCGCGCCAGCTGGCTGACGGCCTGCGGCGACGTGCGCTCGCCCATGCCCACGAGCACCACGCCCTGCCCCAGGGGCATGAGGTCGCCGCCTTCGAGCGTGGCGCCGCCGTGGTCCTGGTCGGGGTCGCCCCACCAGGTGCGCACCTGGCCCGCGAACAGCGGGTGGAAGCGGTAGACCGCCGCCGTGAGCAGCGTTTCCTGCCGGCGCGCCGGCCAGTACATCGGGCACAGCACCACGCCCGCGCCCACCCAGCAGCTGCTGTCGCGGCTGAACAGCGTGTTGGGCAGGGGCGGCAGCAGGAAGTCGGTGGGCGCCGTGAAGCAGGCCAGCAGGCCTTCGGGCTCGAAGCCCAGCTCGGCGCGGGCCAGGCCGCCGATCAGGTGTTCGGCCAAGCGCATGGGTGGCAGGGCTTCCAGCCAGGGGCGCAACTGGCGCGCGAGTTCGGCATCCACCGTGCCCGGGCCCAGCTTGCGGTCCAGCAGCCAGCTGCGGGAGGCGGGGTCGGCCAGGATGGTGGCCAGCAGCTCGTGCAGTTCCAGCACCTCCACGCCGCGCGCCACCATGGCGTTGGTGAAGGCGTCGTGGTCGTTGCGCGCCTGGCTGACCCACAACACGTCGTCGAACAAGAGCTCGTGGCAGTTGGCCGGCGTGAGGCGGCGCTGCGCCAGCCCGGGCCGGCACACCAGCACGCGGCGCAAGCGGCCGACTTCAGAGTTCAAGCCTGGGGCCATGGGCGCTGCTTTCGGGGTTGGTGAAGAGTGGGGGCTGATGGGGACGGATGGGGACGGATGAAGCGCGCCGGGCCTGCGCAAGAGTCGTGCCTAGAGGCCCAGCCGGCCCGTGGCCAGCAGCGTGGCGGCCACGGCCGCCAGGCCCACCAGCAAGGCCAGCACGGCCCATTCCCAGCGCGTGAACACGCGCTGCTGCCGCTGGCGTTTCGCCCAGGCGTAGAGCAGCACGCCCGGCGCGTACAGCAAGGCGCTGAGCAGCAGGTACTTGATGCCGGCGGCGAACAGCAGCCACACGCAATACACCGTGGCCAGCGCGGCCACGGGCAGGTCGCCGCGGTGCTGGCCCGGCAAGGCGCCTTCGCCCCGGGCGGCCAGCAGCAAGCCATAGGCGGCGCTGAAGAGGTAGGGCAGCAGGATCATCGCTGTGGACAGCGAGATCAAGGCCAGGTAGGAGGCCTCGGACCACAGCGTCAGCAGCAGGAAGAGCTGCACCATGCCGTTGGTGACCCACAGCGCGTGGGCCGGCACGCCGCGCGCATTGCTCTGCGCCAGCCAAGCCGGCATCACGCCGCCGCCGGCCGGCGTGAACAGCGATTCGGCGGCCAGCAGCATCCAGGCCAGGAAGCCTCCGCCCACCGAGACGATGAGGCCCAGGTAGATGAGCACCGCGCCCCAGGTGCCCACGGCGCTTTCCAGCACGCCGGCCATCGAAGGGTTCTTCAGCGCCGCCAGCTCGGGCTGGCTGAAGATGCCCAGCGACAGCAGCGACACCGCCATCAGCAGCAGCAAGCACACCAGGAAGCCGATGAAGGTGGCGCGGCCCACGTCTTCGCGCCGCTGGGCGCGCGCCGAATAGACGCTGGCGCCTTCCACGCCGATGAACACCCACACCGTCACGAGCATGGTGCTCTTCACCTGGTCGAGCAGCGAGCCCAGGGCTGGCGCGCCCCAGAAGCCGAGCTGGAAGGTTTCCACCTTGAAGGCCATGGCCACCAGCGCGATGAACAGCAGCAGCGGCACCAGCTTGGCCGCGGTGACCACGGCGTTCAGCACCACCGCGCCCTGAATGCCGCGCAGCACCAGGAAGTGCACCACCCACAGCACCACCGAAGCCCCGGCAATGGCGGCCGGTGTGTTGCCTTCGCCGAAAACGGGGAAGAAGTAGCCCAGCGCGCCGAAGGCCGCCACCAGGTAGCCCACGTTGCCCACCCAGGCGCTGACCCAGTAGCCCCAGGCGGCGTTGAAGCCCACGTACTCGCCCGAGAGGGCGCGGGCATAGGCGAAGACGCCGTTGTCGAGTGCCGGCTTGCGCAGCGAGAGCATCTGGAACACGCGCACCAGCAGCAGCATGCCGATGCCGGTGATGGTCCAGCCGATGAGGATGGCCCCCGCGCCGGCATGGGCGGCCATGTTCTGCGGCAGGCCGAAGATGCCGCTGCCGACGATGGAGCCCACCACCAGCGCCACCAGCAGGCCCAGGCTCAGGCGCTTGGCGGGGGCGGCGGGGGCGGCAGGGGCGGGCGCGGCGGCGGTGCTCATGGCCCGAGGCTCGCAGCGAGCGCCACGGAGCGTCTGTTCGCGGCCGTACGGACGCCACCGATTCGGCCCCGCATGGTCGAGCCCGGCACGGCCGATGCGCACACCTGCGTCATGCAGGGTTGCCGCGCTGCCCTGCCCGCCCTCTTTCCACCGTCCACCGCCATTCCCATGGGCCGCCATGGCCTGCCGCCCATGCCCCCAATTTCCAGCGCCGATGCCGCCATGGCCGAGGCCGAGGCCCTGGCCCAGCAGCTGCAGACCGACCTGCACCGCGGCCTGAGCGCGGCAGAAGCGGCGCGCCGCCTGCAGGCCGAAGGCCCCAACGAGCTGCGCGCGCTGCCTGCCGTGCCGGCCTGGCGCCGCGCGCTGGCGCAGCTGCAAGACCCGCTGGTCTACCTGCTGGCGGGGGCTGCGGCCGTGGCGCTGGCCGCGTGGTGGTTCGAGGGCCGCGGGCGGCCCGGCGTGGCGGGCTGGCCGCTGGACGCCCTCGTCATCGCCGTGGTGGTGCTGCTCAATGCCGTGCTGGGCTGGCTGCAGGAAGCCAAGGCCGCGCAGGCGGTGGCGGCGCTGGCGCGCATGAGCACCGCCACCTCGGCCGTGCTGCGCGCCGGCGTGCTGGCACGCGTGCCCAGCGCCGAGCTGGTGCTGGGCGACGTGCTCGTGCTGGCCGAAGGCGACGCCGTGGGCGCCGACGCGCGCCTGACCCAGGCCGCCACGCTGATGCTGCTGGAAGCACCGCTCACGGGCGAGAGCGTGGCGGTGCTGAAAGACGCGGCACGGCTGCACGCGCCGGCCGCGCTGGCCGACCGCCTGAACATGGTGTTCAAGGGCACGGCCGTGGCCCAGGGCCACGGGCATGCCATCGTCACCGCCACCGGCATGCACACCGAGCTGGGCAGCATCGCCACGCTGCTGGACACCACGCCCGACGCGCCCACGCCGCTGCAGCGCGACATGGCGCAGCTGGGCCGCGTGCTGGGCATCGCCGCGCTGGTGACGGCCGCGGTGGTGGTGGGCGCGGTGCTGCTGCTGTCGAACATCCGCGGCGTGGCCGATGTCGTCACCGTGCTGCTGCTGGGCGTTTCACTGGCCGTGGCCGCCGTGCCCGAAGGCCTGCCGGCCATCTTGTCGGTGGTGTTGGCGCTGGGCGTGCGGCGCATGTCGCGGCACCACGCCATCGTCAAGCAGCTGGCTTCGGTGGAAACACTGGGCTCGGCCTCGGTCATCGCCACCGACAAGACCGGCACGCTCACCCGCGGCGAGATGACGGTGCAGCGGGTGATGACGCTCTCGGGCCGCAGCGACCTCACCGGCGTGGGCTATGCCCCCGAGGGCCGCGCCGAAAGCGAGGGCGCGCCCTTGCCCGAAGGCCCGCTGCGCAGCGAGCTGGCTGCGGTGCTGCAGGCCGGCAGCCTGGCGGGCAACGCGCACTTGCAGCAGGCGGCCGACGGCAGCTGGGGCATACAGGGCGACCCCACCGAAGCCGCCTTCCTGGTGGCGGCGGCCAAGCTGCACGGCCACCCTGGTGCCGATGGGCACTGGCAACGCCTGAGTGAGAACCCCTTCACGTCGCAGCGCAAGATGATGTCGGTGCTGGTGCGCGCACCCAACGACGCCCCCGCCGACGGCGGCGCCCGCGTGCTCTTTGCCAAGGGCGCGCCCGACGTGCTGCTGGCCCGCTGCACGCACGCTCGCCGGGGCACGGGCACCGAGCTGCTGGACGAAGCCCTGCGCCAACGCCTGACGGCCGAGGTGGCCGCCATGGCCGGCGACGCGCTGCGCACGCTGGCCGTGGCCCGCCGCGTGCTGCACGCCGGCACGGCGGCGCCACCGGCCGGCCATGCCGCCCTGGCCGAGGCCGCAGGCCCGGCGCTGGAACACGGGCTGGAATACCTGGGCTGCGCCGGCCTCATCGACCCGCCGCGCAAAGAAGCCGCTGCCGCCATCGCGCAGGCGCATGGCGCCGGCATCCGCGTGCTGATGATCACCGGCGACCACCCGCGCACGGCCGGGCGCATCGCGGCCGACCTGGGCATCACCGAAGCCGGCGCCCGCGTGCTCACCGGGCATGAGCTCGACGGCATGGACGAGGCCGCCTTCAGCGCCGCCGCGTTGCAGACCTCGGTGTTCGCACGCGTGGCACCGCAGCACAAGCTGCGCATCGTGCGTGCCCTGCAGGCCAGCGGGCAGGTGGTGGCGATGACGGGCGACGGCGTCAACGACGCGCCGGCCCTGAAGGCCGCCGACATTGGCGTGGCCATGGGCCTGGCAGGCACCGAGGTCAGCAAGCAGGCGGCACGCATGATCCTGGCCGACGACCACTTCGCCACACTGGTGCTGGCGGTGCGCGAAGGGCGCGGCGTGCTCGACAACATCCGCAAGTTCCTGCGCTACGTGCTCAGCTCGAACCTCGCCGAGGTGCTGACCGTCTTCCTGGGCGTGGTGGGGGCCGGCGTCATCGGCCTGCAGGCGACCGGCACGGGCGATGGCGGTGCGCTGGTGCTGCCGCTGCTGGCCACGCAGATCTTGTGGATCAACCTCGTCACCGATACCGGGCCGGCGCTGGCCCTGGGCGTGGACCCCATCGCCGACGACGTGATGCAGCGCCAGCCGCGCCCGCGCGATCAGCCCCTGGTGGACAGCCGCATGGGGCTGGCGGTGCTGGAAGGCGGCGTGGTGATGGCCTTGCTGACGCTGCTGACGCTGGACCTCTTCCTGCCCGGCGGGCTGATAGCCACCGTGCCTGCCTGGCTGGCCAGCGGCCCGCCCAGCCTGGAGCGCGCGCGCACCGCCGCCTTCACCGTGCTGGTGCTGACGCAGCTGTTCAACGCCTTCAATGCACGCTCGGCCACGGCCTCGGCCTTGCGCGGCGCCTTCACGAACCCCTGGCTCTGGGCCGCGGTGGCGCTGTCGGCCGGGCTGCAGGTGGCGGTGGTGCATGCGCCCTTCCTGAACCTGGCCTTCGGCACGGTGCCCCTCTCGGCGGCGCAGTGGGGCGTGTGCGTGGCGATGGCCAGCGGCGTGCTGTGTTTCGGTGAGGTGCGCAAGCTGATGCGGCGGCGCTAGACGTTCGCGCCGGCGGGCCCTTCGAGGCCTCTCACGGTCTATCAAGGCCTCTCATACAGCGCCTGCAGCAGCGGCGGCGTCACCTCGGCCAGCGGGCGGTCCCAGCGCACGCGGCCTTCGGCCATGCCGATGACGCGCGTGGCCAGCAGCGGCAGCAGTTCGAGGTCGTGCACCACGGTCAGCAAGGTGCGGCCGGGTTCGGCGGCGATGGCGCGCAAGGCCACGCACACCTCGCGCGTGGCGGCGGGGTCCAGCGCCGAGGTGGGCTCGTCGGCCAGCAGGAGGCGGGGGCGCTGCAGCTGCACGCGGGCCAGCGCCACCTTCTGCCGCTCGCCGCCCGACAGGCGGTCGGCCCGAATGTGGCGGCGCTCGGCCAGGCCCAGCTCGGCCAGGGCCGCATCGGCTTCGGCCACCAGCGCAGGCGGGTACCAGCGGCACCAGCTGCGCAGCGCCTGCGCGCCCTGCAGCCGCGCCAGCGCGCCGATCAGCACGTTCTCGCGCGCGCTCAGGCGCGGCACGAGGTGCAGGCCCTGCATCAGCAGGCCGGTGTCGCGGCGCCAGGCGCGGCGCTCTTGCCGGGTCAGCATGCGCGACGCGTACCCGCCCTCGCCCGCCAGGCCCGGGCCCGTGCAACGCCCCAGCACCTGCACCTGGCCCTGCCGTGCCTCGGTGAGAGCGCCGATCACCTTCAGCAGCGTGCTCTTGCCGGCGCCGTTGGGGCCCACGATGGCCACCCGCTCGCCGGGCGCGATGGCCAGGCGCGGCACGTCCAGCAGCACGCGGCCGTCCACCGCCACCTGCACGCCCTCCAGACGCACGGCTTCGTTCACGGCAACGGCCTCACAGCAAGGCCTGTCGGATGCGGCGCGAGAGCGCGTCGAACACCATCACCAGCGCCACCACCACGATGAGCAGCGTGGCCAGCCGGCTCCACTGGAACAGGCTCACGGCCTCGCTGATGAGCAGCCCCAGCCCGCCGGCGCCTATCAGCCCGAGGATGGTGGAATCGCGGATGTTGAATTCCCACACATAGAGATGGTGGCTGACGAACTGCGGCAGCACCGAAGGCCACACGCCGTGGAAGAAGACCTGCGCTTCGCCCGCACCGGTGGCGCGCACGGCGTCCACCGCGGCCATGTCCAGGGATTCGATGCTTTCGGCGAAGAGCTTGCCGTAGGTGCCCATGGAATGCAGCGCAATGGCCAGCACGCCGGCGGTGGGCCCCAGGCCCACGATGCCCACGAGGATGAGCCCGAACACCAGCGTGTGCACCGCGCGCGAGACATCCAGCACGCCCTTGGCGGCCCAGGCCAGCGGGCGCGGCGCGCGCAGGTTGCGCGCCACCAGCAGCGCCAGCGGCAGCGCCATCAGCGCCGCCAGCAGCGAGCCCAGCGTGGCGATCTGGAAGGTCACCCAGGTGGCGCGCGCCACCGCGGCCAGGAAGCTGGCTTCGACCTCGCGCCGGTTCTCCACGCGCAGCAGGGTGCCGTCGTCGCTGCGGTACTCCAGCCTTTCGGGGCCGAACCAGGCGTCCAGGAAGCTGGGCCGGGCGAAGTCGCCCACGGTCTTCAGCAGGTTCTCCCAGGGGTTGCGGCCGAAGCTGAGGTCGCCTGCCGCTACCAGGGTGCCCAGGCACAGCCCCACCAGCCCCCCATACAGCAGCACCAGCAGGGCAAAGCCTGCGCGGCCTGCGGGCCACGGCGCGCGCCAGGGCTGCTGCCCTGCGCGCTGCACCTCGCCCGTCACCGGGCGCCCAGCTTGCCGGTGGCCAGGCCGGCGTCGCGGATGGGCTTGTAGAAGCTGTTGTCGCGGGCCACGAAGCCGGTGTAGTTCGCCGGCAGCAGCTGGGGCTGGCGGGCCAGCAGCGGGCCCACCTCGGCCAGCGCGGCCTGCAGCCGCTGCACGAAGGCGGTGTCGCGGGCCAGGGCCGCGCTCACGGCGAAGGCATCGTTGGGCAGCGGGGCCGATTGCCAGATGACCTTGCTGCGCGCGGCACTGATGAGGCCCTGCGAGATCATCACGTCGCGGTTGCGGTTGAAGTCGGCCCCGGCGTCCAGCTGGCCGGCCGTCACCTGCGTCTGGATGGCCTGGTGCTTGGTGTACAGCACGCGGTCGAAGTGTTTCTCGGGGTCGATGCCGCGCTTCTGGAATTCATGCACCGGGATCAGGTAGCCCGAGGTGGAGCCCTTGTCGCCGAAGGCGAAGCTGCGGCCCTGGCCCTTGGGGCCGAGCAGGTCGTCGATGCTGTTCAGCCCCGAATCGGGGTGCGTGACGATCAGCGCGAAGTACTCCGGCTTGCCCTGGTAGAGGATGGTCGAGACCACCTGCGCGCCGCTGAAGTGGTGCGCCAGCACATAGCCCCAGGGGCCCATCAGCGCGAGGTCGGTCTCGCCGTTGGCCAGGCTCTTGGCCAGGCCTTCCCAGCTGTCGACGGTGCGCAGTTCCACCGGCCGGCCCAGGCGCTGCGCGAGGTGCGCCGCCAGCGGGCGGTAGGTGGCGTCGTTCTTTTCGCGGTCGGGCTGGAACATGCCCACGCCGAACTTCAAGGGGCCGGTGGTCGGCGTAGCTTGCGCCCAGGCATTGCCGGCCAGCGTGAGCAGGCTGCCCAGCGCAAGCAGGCTGGCTTGGCGTCGATCGTGTTTCATCAGGAATCTCCGGCGTCAGAGGCCGCCACGCGGCCGGGGGTGGCGAAAGTGTGCCGTGTGCCTTGCGCTGGCCGGTATAGCCCCGCATGCAGGCCCGGCTCAGGCATCGTTCAAGGCCCAGTCGTAGTCGGTGTAGGCGATGCTCACGTTGCCGGCACGCAGGCGTTCGCGGTCGGCCGGGGCATCGGCCAGCACGTCGGCGTAGCGCGCGGCGAAAGCCGGCAGCGAGACTACGCCACGGTGGCCGAGGCGGAAGTCTTCGCCGTACCAGTCGAAGATCTTCGAGAGCTCCAGCCGCCCGCGCTGCGGGTTGTAGCGGTTGCGCGTGCGGTCGCTCATGAAGCGCAACGTCTGCTCGTCCATCTGGGCGTCCAGCTTTGCGGCGACGAAGGCTTCCTCACGCAGCGCCGGGCAGCCGATGCTGGCGCAGTTCACGGCGAAGTGCACGCGCGGGTCGTCGTAGTCGCCGCGCTTGCGCAGCATTTCGTGCTCGATGTCGTCCAGCGAAACCTGGGTGCCCAGCAGCGAAATCCACTTCGGCTTCCAGGGGCTGCTCAGCAGGCTGCCGAGTTCCTTGATCGACTTCAAGTTCGGGTAGCGCGTGAGGATCAGCTCCACCGTGCTGGCGTTGTAGGCGTTGATGAGGAAGGCCTGGCGCTCGGCGCGGGTCCAGCCGCCGAAGGTGGCGGGTGCGACGGCGGTCAGGCTGTCGAGGTAGGCCTTCAGGGCCGGGCGGTCGGTCTTGAAGGCGGCGTAGGCCACCTGCGTGGCCTGCCCGCCGCGCAGCAGCCGCACGTGCTTGCGCAGCAGGGCCGTCCAGGCCGCGTGGCTGTGGTCGAAGCCGGCAGTCTGGGCCCGTGATGGCCGGTGCAGCGCGGACAGCGACCACGCGGCCGCGAGCCCCCAGCCCAGGCCCTGGCGCCGGTTCAAGGCCTTCATGCCTGCTCCTGGGCGGGCTGGCGCTGCACCCCCTGCACCGGCTGCTGCGGCACGGCGGCCGCGGGCACCTCGGCTTCCAGCGCGCCGCCACAGCTGCTGCCCTGCCCGGCGGTGCAGCCATAGCAGTGGTCGGCGATGCGGATGTCCGTACCCGCCGGGTCTTGGCCCAGCAGGTCGCGCAGGTGGGGCCGGGCCTGCCCGGCCAGGCTGGCGGGCAGGCCCAGCATCTGGTTGAAATCGCAGTCGTAGAGATGCCCCTGCCAGTCGACGCTGAGCAGGCTGCGGCACATCACGGTGTCCAGGTTCTCGGCGCGGTAGCTGCTGCGCAGCAGCTGCATGTAGGCCCCGAAGCTGCCCTTGCTGACCAGCGTGCTACCGAAGCGCTGCACCGGCATGTTCGTCAGCGCGAAGAGGTGGTCGAAGCGGATGCCGAAGTGCAGCAGCAGTTCGCGCTTGTAGTCGGCTTCCAGGGGGCCCTGGGGCGGCGGCAGCACGGGACCCTGCGGGTTGTAGACGAGGTTCAGCACCAGGCCGCTGCCGGCGCTGGCATAGCCCAGCGCATTGAGCTGGCGCAGGCCTGCGATGCTGCGTTCGAAGACGCCGTCGCCGCGCTGACGGTCGACGTTGGCCGGCGAGTAACAAGGCAGCGAGGCGGTGATCTCCACCCCGTGCTCGGCGAGGAAGGCCGCCAGGTCTTCCTGGCCCGGTTCGGACAGGATGGTGAGGTTGCAGCGGTCGATGACGCGCACGCCTGAAGCGCGGGCCTGGCGCACCAGGCTGCGGAAATGCAGGTTCAGTTCGGGGGCGCCGCCGGTGAGGTCGAGGGTGGCGATGCGGCGCTCGCGCAGCACCCGCAGCACCAGCGCGATGGTCTCGGCGTCCATCATCTCGGTGCGCTGCGGGCTGGCCGCCACGTGGCAGTGCAGGCAGCTCTGGTTGCACTTGTAGCCGAGGTTGACCTGAAGGGTGTCGAGCGAACGCCGCCGGATGGGCGGGAAGTCGGTGGCGGCAAGCAGGGGCAGCGTGGCGTGCATCGTGGCTTCGGGGGAAAAGGTGCGACGCCAGCTAGTCGTTCGGGCCGGCCGAAGGGTTACAGGCCCCGGGCTGAGCCCGCTGCGGTGAGCTGCACAATGCGGCGCGCCCCCGCCTTCCTCCTCCCCCCGCAGGCCGATGTAACCCCAGGCCCCTGTGCAGCGAAATGCCTGTTGACGACAGCCCCGGCGACTTCGAGTCAGCCCTCAAGCCGCTGTGGCTGCGCGCCCAGGCGGGCGACGACGCAGCCTACCGGCATTGCCTGGGGCTGCTCGCCGCGCGGCTGCGCGCGTACTTGAAGCGCCGCCTCTCGGGCTTGCCCGACGAGGTGGAAGACCTGGTTCAGGAGACCCTGTTGGCCTTGCATCTGCAACGTGGCACCTACGACCCATCGCTGACCGTCAGCGCATGGGCGGTGGCTATCGCGCGCCACAAGCTGGTCGACCTGTGGCGGCGGCGCGGCCGGCGCGACAGCCTGCACGACGCCATCGACGACGTCGACGAGCAACTGCTCGCCGCCGAACCCGACGACGGCGGTGCCCGGCGCGACCTGGAAACGCTGTTCGAGGCCCTGCCGCCAGCCCAGAAGCAGGCCATCGTGCTGACCAAGCTGGAAGGCCTGTCGGTGGCCGAGGCGGCCGCGCGCACCGGCGCTTCCGAATCGGCCATCAAGGTGCAGGTACACCGCGGGCTGAAGCGGCTGGCGGCGCTGGTCCGGGGTGAAGGGCCCGGCGCTGCGCATAAAGAGCGCGAAGAAGCAGACCCCTCGGAGGCGGCCTTGAGCGCCCCCGTGCAGGAAGGCCGGCGATGAAGACCGACGCCCTCATCGAACTGCTGGCCCGCGGCGCGGGCCCCGCACCGCGCGCGCTGGTGCTGCGCCGGCTCTCGCCCGCCGCCCTGGTGGGCCTGCTGGCCAGCGCCTTGGTGGCCGTGGCCGGGTTCGGCGCCCTGCCCGCGGCCATGTTCGCCACCGCCGTGCCCTGGACGAAGATGGCCTATGCCGGCGCCCTGGCGCTGGCCGCAGGCTGGTTGACGGCGCGGCTGTCGCGCCCGGCAGCTCCCACGGCCGGGCCCCGGCGGGCCACGGTGCTGGTGCTGCTGGCCATGACGGCCCTGGGCCTGGCCTCGCTGGTCTTCACCCCCGCCGGGGAGCGCCTGGACGGCTTGCTGGGCAAGTCGTGGTCCAGCTGCCCTTTCAGCGTGCTGGCGCTGTCGCTGCCGGCCTTGGCGGCGGCGCTGTGGGCCGTGCGCGGCCTCGCCCCCACGCGGCCGCGGGCCGCGGGCTTTGCCGCGGGCTTGCTGGCCGGCTCCGCCGGTGCTTTCGGCTATGCGCTCTCATGCCCCGAGGCATCGCCCGCCTTCGTGGCCGTGTGGTACACGTTGGGCATCGTCTTCACCGCTGGTTTGGGCGCGCTGCTGGGGCCGCGCGTGCTGCGCTGGTGAGCCGCCGCATGGGCACACGGCGCGTTCTGCTGCGGTGGGCATCGGCGCTGGCCGCCACACTGGGGCTGGGGCCTTGGCGCGCCAGCGCCACACAGGGTTCACGCGCCAGCGCCACCGCCGTGGGCCGCCTGCGCGAACTGCCCTTGCGCGACATCCGCCGCATCGACGCCGCCGAAGACGCCGGCTGGTGGGCGCGCGACGGGGCGGGCCGGCTGTGGCAGGTGCCGGAAACCGGGCCCGCCCGCCTCTT
>LJHT01000097.1 GCA_001295905.1 beta proteobacterium AAP51
GGGCGCGTCGCTGCTGACGGTGCAACCGGCGGCCCGCCCCGCGGGCAGCGCGCCCGGCCCCGCCCCCGCCAGCGGCCCGCCCGGCGGGCCACCGCCCTTTGCCACCGTCATCAAGGACGCGCGCCGCATCGACGGCCCGCTGGTGATGTGGCAGAAGGAAGACAAGGTCTGGATCGAGCTGCTGCCCGCGCAACTGGGCCAGCCTTTCCTGCTGTCGCCGAAGATCAAGAGCGGCATCAGCGAAGCCTGGGTGCTGGGCGGCCTGATGGCCCTGCCGATCAACGGGGCCGGCGGCGCGCAGGTGGTGGAGTTCGTGCGCGTCAACAACCAGATGCGCCTGCAGGCGCGCAACACCGAGGTGCTGGCGGCCGCGGGTTCGCCCGAGGCGCGCGCGGTGGCCGACAGTTATTCGAACAGCCTGCTGGCCTCGGTGCCGGTGGTGAGCCAGCCTCACCCCGACCGCAAGAGCGTGCTGGTGGAGGCCAACGGCATCTTCCTGGGCGACATGCTGGGCATCGGCATGATGCTGCAGCGCGGGCTGCGACAGGGTTACGGCCTGGACCGCAGCAATTCCGTCATCACCGCCGTGCGCGGCTCGCCGGTGGCCACCACGCTGGAAACCCAGAGCCACTTCTACACCGGCGGCGTGGCGCTGCCCGGCCTGGGCGCCCCACCCGGCGCCCCCATGCCCAGCATTCCGCGTTTCCTGCCGGATGCGCGCAGCATGCTGGTGGGCCTGAGCTATTCGCTCGCACCCCTGCCCGAGGTGCCGATGACACCGCGCCGTGCCGACCCGCGCGTGGGCCTGTTCACCACCACCGTGCTCGACTTCAGCGACGAGCTTTCGCGCACGCCGCGCCAGCGCTACGTGACGCGCTGGCGCCTCGAGAAGAAGGACCCGACGGCGGCGCTGTCGGACCCCGTCAAGCCCATCACCTTCTGGATCGACCGCAACGTGCCGCTGGCCTACCGCGAGACGGTGCGCGCGGCCATCCTCGAATGGAACAAGGCCTTCGAGAAGATCGGCATCCGCGGTGCGCTGAAGGTGGAACAGCAGCCCGACGACGCGCGCTTCGACACGCTGGACTACGGCTACGCCTCGGTGCGCTGGATGATGAACGCCGAGCCCAGCTTCGGCGCCATCGGCCCTTCGCACATCGACCCGCGCACGGGCGAAATTCTTGATGCCGACATCGCCTTCGAAGGCATCACCACGCGCAGCATGCGCGGCCTGCGCGCGCAGGTGCTGGGGGCGCCGCGGGTCTCGGCCGGCGCGGGTGCTGAGGCCGGTGTGCCGCAGACGCCGGCGCAGTCGTTCGCGCACATCTTCCAGCCGCCCGCTGAACTGGCAGGGCTGGCCGATGAAGCCCTGGCCGGCGGCCCGCGCCACGGCCTGCAGCAGGCGCTGGCGCGCTGCACGCACGGCGCATTCATGGCCGAGCAGGTGGGTTATGCCCTGGCCGTGCTGGAAGCACGCGGCGAACTCGAACCCGACAGCCCGCTGGCGCAGCAGTTCGTTCAAGACTATGTGAAGGAAGCGCTGATGCACGAGGTGGGCCACGCCCTCGGCCTGCGCCACAACTTCCGCGCCTCGCGGGCCTACACCGAAGCGCAGCTGGCCGACCCCGAGTTCACGCGCGCCTTCGGCACCACCGGCTCGGTGATGGAATACAACGCGGTGAACCTGCCGCGCCCGGGGCAGACCGGCGGCCTGCCTTTCCAGACCACGCTGGGGCCCTATGACTACTGGGCCATCGAGTACGCCTACAAGCCCATGCCGGCCGACGCCAAGCCCGAAGAGGTGAAGGCGGAACTGCTGAAGATCGCCGAGCGCGGCAAGGAGCCCCAGCTCGCCTTCGGCACCGACGAAGACATCCTCTTCGCGCTGGACCCGGAAATCATCCAGGGCGACCTCGGGGCCGACCCGCTGGCCTTCGCCACCAAGCGCCTGGAAATCGCGCGCGACCTGTTCAAGCGCCAGGAAACCCGCACCCTGCCTTCCGACAGCGATTACGCCGTGCTGCGCCGCTCGCTGGGTTTTGCCATCGGCGACGTGGCGCGCGCGATGGGTGTGCTGGCGCGGCAGATCGGCGGCGTGCGCACGCTGCGCGACTTCCCCGGCAGCGGCCGTGAACCGCTGCTGCCGGTGAGTGCGGCGGTGCAGCGCCAGTCGCTCGACCTGATGTCGCGCGCGGTGTTCTCGGCCGACGGCCTGCAGCTCAGCCCGGCCCTGCAGCGCCGGCTGGCGCCCGACTACCTGGACCGCGCCGAATTCCTGGGCGACCCCACCGACTTCGCCCTGCCCCAGCGCCTGCTGGGCCTGCAGCAGGCGGTGCTGAACTTCCTGATGAGCGACGGCCTGGCCGCGCGCGTGCTGGACAGCGCCACCAAGGTGGACAAGCCCAGCGAAGCCTTCCAGCTGGTCGAGATGTACCAGCGCCTGATGGACGACGTGTGGAGCGAGCTCGGCCGCAGCGGGCCCCAGGGCACCTTCATCCGCCCCGAAAGGCGCGAGCTGCAGCGCAGCCACGTCAACCGCCTGGCCGTGGCGCTGCTGCGCACCTCGCCGCTGGCGCGCGCCGATGCGCGCGGCCTCACCCGCGTGCATGCACGCCGCCTGCTGGCACGGCTGGAAGCCGCGCAGGCGCGCGGCGTGCGTGCCGACAGCGACACCGGCATCCACCTCGCCGACAGCATCGACACGCTGCGCCAGGCCCTGGCAGCACCGCTGGAACGCCAGGGCTTCTAGCCCCCGCCCACCCCCTTTGGAGAACCGCCCATGCACGCCTGGCTTTGCACCACCCTGGACGGCGTTGAATCGCTCACCTGGCAGGCGCTGCCCACGCCCGAGCCCCAGGCCGGCGAGGTGCGCATCGCCATCCGCGCCGCCAGCCTGAACTTCCCCGACCTGCTCACGGTTCAAGGCAAGTACCAGGTCAAGCCGCCCCTGCCCTTCGCCCCGGGCTCGGAATTCGCCGGCACCGTGGAAGCCGTGGGCGAGGGCGTGGCGCACCTCAAGCCCGGCATGCCGGTGGCGGCCATCGGCAGTCACGGCGGCTTTGCCACGCATGCGGTGGTGGCGGCCGGCAGCGTGATCCCGCTGCCCCCGGGCTTCGCGCTTACTGATGGTGCTGCATTCGCCTTCACCTACGGCACCTCGCACCATGCGCTCATCGACCGCGCGCAGCTGCAGCCCGGCGAAACCGTGCTCGTGCTGGGCGCGGGCGGCGGCGTGGGCACGGCGGCCTTGCAGATTGCCAAGGCCGCCGGCGCGAAGGTCATCGCCGCAGCCAGCAGCGCCGACAAGTGCGCGCGCCTGGCCGAGCTGGGTGCCGACGCCACGGTGAACTATGGCGGCGAGGGCCTGGCCGCGCTGCGCGACCAGCTCAAGGCGCTGACCGGTGGCAAGGGCCCCGACGTCATCTACGACCCCGTGGGTGGTGAGCTGGCCGAGCCCGCCTTCCGCAGCATCGCCTGGCGCGGCCGCTACCTCGTGGTGGGCTTCGCGGGCGGCCAGATTCCGGCCCTGCCGTGGAACCTGGCACTGCTGAAGGGCGCTTCGGTGGTGGGCGTGTTCTGGGGCGATTTCGTGCGCCGCGAACCGCGCGCCAGCCAGCAGGCCCTGCAGCAGCTGGCCGGCTGGTACGCCGAGGGCAAGCTGAAGCCCGTGATCGACCAGACCCTGCCGATGAGCGAGCTGAAGACCGCCTACGCCCGCATGGGTTCGCGCCAGGTGCTGGGCAAGCTGGTGCTCGTCAACCTCTGAGCAGCGGACCCTCAGGGGCTCAGGCTCTACCCTTAAGGGGGATCATTTCTGCGCAGATCAGCGCGCTTTAGGCGCTAGCATGACGGGCTTGCCACGCAGGAGAAAACAAGATGGCCGTCAAGGTGTTGATCCTCGAAGACAACCCGGTGGCGCGCAGCTTCCTCTGCCGTGTGGTGCGCGAGAGCTTCAGCGATGCCATCACCATCACCGAAGCCGGTGACCTGGAAACCGCGCGCCGCCACATCAGCCTGACGGGCGGCGACCAGGGGCTGCATGGGGTCGACCCCTTCAAGCTCATCATGGTCGACCTCGAACTGCCCGACGGCAATGGCATGGAACTGCTGGCCGAGCTGGGGCACTACCCGGCCACCAAGATCGTCACCACGCTGTACAGCGACGACGACCACCTCTTCCCCGCGCTGCAATGCGGCGCCGACGGCTACCTGCTGAAGGAAGACCGCTTCGAGGTGCTGGTGGAAGAACTGCAGAAGATCGTGCGAGGCCAGCCGCCGCTTTCGCCAGCCATTGCGCGGCGCCTGCTCACGCACTTCCGCCCCGGCGGGGCCGACAGCTCGGCGCCCGATTCCGGCTTCATGCCCACGCCCTTCACCACCAGCAAGCCGGTGCCCATCGAGAAGACGCCCGACCACGAGCGCCTGACCCCCCGCGAAAGCGAGGTGCTCACCTACCTGAGCAAGGGCTTCACCATCAAAGAGATCGCCAGCCTGATGGGCATCAAGTGGTTCACCGTCAACGACCACATCAAGTCCATCTACAAGAAGCTCAACGTCAGCAGCCGCGCTGAAGCCGCGGTGCTGGCCAGCAAGCAGGGGCTGGTATGAGCCGGCCCGCTGCGGGCCGCTGAAGCCGCAGCGCCGGGCCCGCCATGACGGCCCAGCAGTGGCCACAGGCCGTGGCCGACCGCGCTGAAACCGGCCGGCGCGGCACGGCCCCGGCAAGCGCGGCTCCCGAACTGGGCGAGCTCGACGCCGGGCCCGCCTTTCGCTGGCGCCGGCAGGCGTTGGTGGTGCTGGCGGTGCTGGGCTGCCTGGCGGTCTTCGGGCTCGCGCGCTGGCTGGCCGGCACACCCCAGCTGGGCGGCCACTGGGCGGCCGGCCCGGGCGGCACGCTCGTGCTGCAGCAGCCCGCGGGCCCCGCGATGACGGTCGTGGCCATCGGCCTGCCCCAGCAAGCGCCGCTGGCCGTGGACGCCCTGCTGCTGCACCGCTGGCCGCGCTGGCAGGTGGATGACGGCCTGCGCCAGCGCCAGCTGCAGCAGCATGCCGCCCTGGCCCAGATGCTGGCGGCCGGGCCCGGCACGCTGGTGCTGCACACGGTCGAGGGCACGCCCCTGGAAGTGGCCAGTGCGCCCAGGGGCTACCGCGGGCTGGGCTGGATGTTCTGGCCCTTTGCCGCTCTGGCCCTGCTGCTGTACCTGTTCGCAGCCGTGCTGGTGCTGTCGCGGCCGCAGCCGCGCAACGTCTTGTTCGTCGTGATGGCGCTGTGCCAGGCCGGCAATCTGGTGTTCATCGCCCTGGAAAGCGCGCCGGGGCTGGGCCTGCCCGCCGGCCCGCTGTTGAGCGACCTGCCCGTGCGCGGCGCACTCGACCTGGCCACGGCGGCGGCCGCAGCCCATGCCTTCGCGTGGCGTCCGGGCGGCCGGGCCCGTGGCCTGGCTGGCGGCGCGCCGGCCTGGCTGGGCTGGCTGTTGCTGCCGGCCTGGGCCGGGGCGGTGCAATGGGGTGCCGGCCTGCCGCTGTGGTGGCTGGCCCAGGGCGCGTGCCTGGCCCTGGGTGCGGCGGCCCTGGCCATGGCGCACCGCCGCCAACGGCAACAGCCCGATGCCCGCACGCTGGCCCTGTGCCGCCTGGGCACGGCAGCGATGGTGACGCTGGCGCTGGTGACCCTGGCCGTGGCCCTGGCCGCGAACTCTGGCGATGCCGCCCCGGCGGTGGCCGCCGCCGCTTCCATCACCTGGTACCTGTTCCTGGCCTCGCTGCTGCTGCTGACGCCCTTCCTCGTGCGCCGGCGCCAATGGCTGCGCGAGTTCGCGCTGCTGGCCGGCGTGAGCACGGTCGTCACCTCGCTCGACCTGCTGTTCGCGGCCCTCTTCTCGCTGAGCGCGTTCACCTCGCTGGCCATGGCCGTGTTCATCGGTCTGGGCCTGTACGCCGCTGCGCGGCAATGGGTGCTGCAGCATCTCATCGGCACCAGCGTGCTGAGCACCGAGCGCACCTTCGACCATCTCTACCGCGCCGCCCGCGAACTGCAGGCCCACCCGCGGCGCTACCCCCAGCTGCTGGCGCGTTTGATGCGCGAGCTCTTCGAGCCGCTGGAAGTGCTGGCGGTCGACCGCGTGCCGGTGCGCGCGCGTCTGCTCGGCGGCGGGGCCGCGCTGGTGGTGCCCCTGCGCCACGGGCCCGAAGACGCCAGCACGGCCGCCGCCGGCCAGGCGCTGGGCAGCAGCCGCGCGCTGGTGCTGCGGCATGCCGGGCGGGGCCAGCGCCTCTTCACGGTGGAGGACGCCCGGCTCGCCGACCGCGTGGTCGACCAGCTGCGCCGCGCAGTGGCCTACGACGCCGCGGTCGAACGCGGCCGCTTCGAGGAGCGCCAGCGCATCGCACAAGACCTGCACGACGACATCGGCGCCCGCTTGCTGACGCTGATGTACCAGGCCCAGACGCGCGAGATGGAGGACTACATCCGCCACACGCTGCAGGACCTGAAGACGCTCACGCGCGGCCTGGCGGCGGCCGAGCACCGCCTCTCACATGCGGCGGCCGAATGGAAGGCCGACCTCACGCAGCGCCTGAGCGCGGCGCGCGCCACGCTGGACTGGCAGCTGCACTGCGACGAAGACCGCCCGCTCACCGTGGTGCAGTGGTCGGGCCTCACGCGCGTGCTGCGCGAACTGGTGAGCAATGCGCTCTTCCACGGCCACGCCAGCCACGTGGAAGTGCAACTGCGGCTGGAGGGCCCTGCGCTGCACCTGCGTGTGGCCGACGACGGACAAGGCCTCGCCCCCGAGACCTGGGCCCACGGCCTGGGCATGGGCGGGGTGCGCAAGCGCGTGAAGCTCATGGGCGGCGAAGTGGCCTGGGCCGAAAACCGGCCGCGCGGCATCGTCTGCACGGTGCACGTGCCTGACTTCGCCGTCGCTTCCTGAAGCCTCCGCTGCTTGCGAGGCCCACCCACCCGGAACGGAGGGGCGGCCGCAGGCTCGTGAACGCAGGTGGCCGCGTGCAGAACGGTGCAGTTTCGAGGGACAATACGCACTTCGCGACGATCGGGGCGTCCACCCCGGCCTACATCTGCTATGACCACTCGCCGCACGCCCCCCGTTCCCGAAACCCCCAGCGGGCCCAAGCTCCGCCAGACCCAGGCCGAATACACGGCCGCACGGCCCAACGCTGAACCCGGCGTGCGCCCGATGATGTCCAGTTCGAAGATGTACGTGTGTATTCGCTGCCACGCCAACTTCAAGACGGGCGACGGTAAACCCGACCCCCGGCTGCGTGGTCTGGGTCGGTGCAATACTTGTCTGGGTGTCACCGTTTCGGCACCCTGAAGCGTTGTAGAGCTTCCCCTTCCCAACCACGGAGACCTTGTTCCATGTCGCAAAGCAACCGTCGCACCTTCCTGATGCAAGTCGCCGCTGCCGGCACTGCGCTGGCAGCCACCCAGGCGCACGCCCAGGTCAAGCTGGACGAAAAAGACCCACAGGCTGTTGGCCTGGGCTACGTGCACGACACGAAAAAAGCCGACAAGAAGAAGTACCCGAAGCACACCAACGACCAGAAGTGCAGCAACTGCGCTTTGTTCCAAGGCAAGGCCGCCGACGCCTGGGGCGGCTGCCCCTTGTTCGGCGCCAAGCAGGTGGCCGGCCCCGGCTGGTGCAGCGCCTGGGCCAAGAAAGCCTGAGCGGCTTCCTCCATCCCAGCAAAACGGCCCCTCGGGGCCGTTTTTTCATGGGCGGCCGATCATCTCGGCCACCATCTCCCCGATGGCCAGCGCCGAGGTGAGCCCGGGCGATTCGATACCGAACAGGCTCACCAGGCCGGCTACGCCGTGCCCGGAAGGCCCGTCGATGCGGAAGTCGGGTGCCGGCTCGCTCGGGCCGTGGATCTTCGGCCGCACGCCGCTGTAGGCCGGTTGCAGAGCCCCTGCAGTCAGGCCGGGCCAGTAGCGGCGGATGGCGGCCTCGAAAGCCGGCGCGCGTTGCGCGTCGACGCTGTAATCAATGGCCTCTGGGTCTTCGGTGTCCAGCCACTGCAGGTCGGGCCCGAAGCGCGCCTGGCCGGCCAGGTCGAGGGTGAGGTGGATGCCCAGCCAAGCATCCACCGGGGCCGGGTAGATCAGGTGCCGGAAGGGGCTTCGGCCTGCCAGCGTGAAGTAGTGGCCCTTGGCAAAGCGCGCCTGCGGCACGTACGTGGGCTCCAGACCCTCGAAGCGCCGCGCCAGCGCACAGGCCTGCAGGCCGGCCGCGTTGACCACATGCCGCGCGGCCACTTCAAACGCCTCACCCTCGCCGGTTTGCAGGCGCACACGCGCGGGTTGCCCGGCCTTGAACGCGGCGCCGGTCACCCGCGAGCGCAGCACCACGACGCCACCCGCCGCTTCCAGGTCGGCCTGCAGCGCCAGCATCAGCCCATGGCTGTCGACGATGCCGGTGCTGGCCGACCACAGCGCCGCCGAGCAGGCCAGCGCGGGTTCGCGCGCGCGGGCTTCATCGGCGCTCAGCCATTCGGCCGGCACGCCGTTGGCGGCCGCGCGCTCGGCCAGCGCCAGCAACGCGGCATGCTGTTCGGGCCCGGTGGCCACCACCAGCTTGCCGATGCGCCTGCAGGGCACGCCGCGTGCATCGCAATAGGCATAGAGCAAGTGCTTGCCGCGCACGCAGAGGCGCGCTTTCAGCGAACCGGGCGTGTAGTAGAGCCCGGCGTGCACGACCTCGCTGCTGCGGGAACTGACGCCCTGCCCGACGCCGGAACCGGCCTCGGCGACGACGGTTTGAAGTCCTTGCTCCGCCAACGCGCGCGCCACGGCCAGGCCCACGACACCTGCGCCGATGACCAAGGCGTCGATCGTTTCCATGGGGCCGCTGCGGGGCGAGAGGACGGGCTGAAGGCAGTCGCGCAAGCCTTGCGCCGTCACTGCCTTTCAGACACCGCACGCCGCTGACTCAGGCCAACCGAGCCGTCGCGGCGCTGGTAGCGTGGCCCGGGGCGGGCTTCGGCAGGGTGCGTGGATGGGGAGGGGGTGGGGTGGCTGATGGGACTCGAACCCACGACGACCAGAATCACAATCTGGGACTCTACCAACTGAGCTACAGCCACCGCAGAGAAGCGAAGATTATAGCGGGCCCGGCTCAGGGCGCCGCGGCCGAAGCCGCTGCCGCCGCAGCCGGGGTGACAGTGGCCTTGTAGCGCTTCTTCAGCGCAGCCAGGTAGGCATCGGCTTCGGCAGCGGCCCAGGCCTGTGCGTACTGCGCGCGCAGCGGGGCTTCACCGCCAGGAGGCACTTCGCGCGGCAGCACCTGCAGCACGCGCATCACGAAGTAGCCCTGGGCACCCAGGTCCACGCCCACCACCTGCGGCAGCTTGCTGGCATCGGCCCGCAGCGCTGCATTCATCAGCGCGGGGGGCATGCCCTGGGCCGTCATGCGCGACACCGTCAGTGCAATCGGTAAGGCCTCGGCCGCGCCAGCCGCCTGCAGCGCCGCCACCCGGGCCTCGCCGGCCTGGCGGGCCAGCGCGGCGCTGCGCTCTTCCACCACGCGCAGGCGCACGCTGTCCTTCACCTCGGCCAGCGGCTGCGCGCGTGCGGGCATGTGCTCCACCACGCGTGCCGAGACGAGCTGGTTGGAACCCACCTCCACCGCATCGGTGTTGCGCTTGTTGGTCAGCGTGTCGGTGCTGAACACCGCCGCCAGCAGCTTGGGCGAGGCCAGCGGGCCTGCGGCGCCCGGCGCCGGCGTGCGCGTGACGGTGGCGGTCTGCACGGTGAGCTTCAGCTTGTCGGCCACGGGCTTGAGGCTGTCGCTCTGCTCGTAGGCGGTGTCGGTGAAGGTGACGGCGGCTTCGGCCCAGCGCTTCTGCGCCGCGCCCTTGCGCAGTTCGGCTTCGACCTCGGCGCGCACCGCCTCGAAGGGACGCGTCTGGCCGCCTCGCACGCCCGTGACGGTGATGATGTGGAAGCCGAAGTCGCTTTCGACGATGCCGCTCACCTCGCCCTGCTTCAGTGCGAAGGCGCTGTCCTCGAAGGGCTTCACCATCTGGCCGCGGCCGAAGAAGTCGAGGTCGCCGCCCTGTTCGGCCGAGCCCGTGTCGTCGGAATTCTTGCGCGCCAGTTCGGCGAAGGCCGCCGGGTTCTTGCGCACTTCCGCCAGCAGGCCTTCGGCCTTGGCGCGCGCCTTGGCGCGCTCTTCGGCAGTGAGGTTGGCCTCGGCCTTCACCAGGATGTGGCTGGCGCGGCGCTCCTCAGGCGTGGAATAGCGAGAGATGCCGTCGCTGTAGGCCTTGCGCAGTTCTTCTTCGGTGAAGGTCTGGTCCTGGCCCAGCTGCGCGATGTCGAGCAGCACGTACTCGATGCGCGCCTGCTCGGGCGCCTGGAACTTCACGGTGTTGGCCTTGTAGTAGGCCTCGATGTCGGCATCGCTCACCTGCACCTGCTCGCGGTAGGCGGCGGGGTCGAAGCGCTGCAGCTGCACGGAGCGGCTCTGCATGAAGGCGTCGAGCGCGGCCGTGGCCGGCACGGCGCTGGCGGGGGCCGTCTGCAGCACGCCGGCCACCACCTGGCGCAGGCCCAGTTCCTGGCGCAGGCGCTGGTCGAACAGCGCGGGCGTCAGGCCCATGCCCACCAGTGCTTCGCGGCTGATGAGGCCGTCGGGCCCGCGCAGGCCGGCGTACTGGGGGTCGCTGTCGAACAGGCGCTTCATGCGCGCATCGCTGGGGAAGAGGTTCATCTTCGTGGCCGCGGTCATCAGCACACGTTCGCGCACGATGCCGTCGAGGGTTTCGCGGCGGCGCTCGGGGGTGTCGAGCGAGGTGGTGTCGGCGGTGGGTTCCTGGCGGCGCTGGTTCTCGATGAAGCGGCGGTGCGCTTCGTCCCATTCGGCGCGCGACACCTTCTGGCCATCGACCTTGGCCACGGCTTCGCTGGCGGCGTCGTTGAAGCGCGCATAGCCTTCAACCCCGAAGAAGATGAACGAAGGGATGATCAGCAGCAGCAGCAGACCCAACCCCAGCCGGGTGTGGGCGCGGATGAATTCAAACATCGAAAGGGTCCTGGTGAAGCGCAGAAGGTGAAGCGGGCCAGGCCTGCTTCAGCCCGGTTCAGCCCGGTTCGGGCCGGGTGGAAACCGCAAAGCGATGAGGCCACCCTGGCGCGCAGGGCGGCGAATTCTAGCGGAGGGTGTGGTGGGTGCTGACGGGTTCGAACCGCCGACCTACGCCTTGTAAGGGCGCCGCTCTACCGGCTGAGCTAAGCACCCGGCATGAAGACTACTTGCCGCCGTTCAGGCCGTCTTTCAGGGCCTTGCCGGGGCGAAACTTCGGCACCTTGGCAGCCTTGATCTTGATGGCCGCGCCGGTGCGCGGGTTGCGGCCGGTGCGGGCAGCGCGCTTGGGCGCGGTGAAGGTTCCGAAACCCGTGACGGTGACACTGCCACCCTTCTTCAGCGTGGTCTTGACGGCGCCGATCAGCGCTTCAAGCGAGCGGCCCGCCGCGGCCTTGGAGATGTCGGCCTGCTTGGCGATGTGCTCGATCAATTCACTCTTGTTCACGTCGCGGTTCCCCTCGTCAGGTGTCTTGGCATGTCGATGGCGCCGGCCGTGTGCTGGGCTGTGAGGGCCACGCTGGTACGGCGCTGCTGCAGTGGTAGGGCGGTGGTATGGCGGTGATGATGCGCTGATGTTGCGTTTCAGGCCCGGCAGGTTCAGACCCTGCTGCACGCGCCCCCCTGAAGGCTCGGTTCATTACATCCCGCTCGATTCCAGCGTGTCAAGCGAGGCACGGATTCTAGGCCTTCGCAACGCGGCGGGGCCGCGCTGAAGCACCGTGAAAACACGTGCTTGCACGATTGACAAGTGCCTGCGTGAACGCTCAAAGGTGCCTCAGGCTCGGCGCGCCGGCACCTCGCGCACGACCAGAGCCACACCGATGACCGTGGCCACCAGGCCCAGCAGGCTGAGCGGCGTGAACTGCTCGTCGAACAGCCACCAGGCCAGCAAGGCCGTGCAGGGCGGCACCAGGTACATCAGGCTGGTGACGGCAGTGGCCGCGCCGCGCTGGATCAACACATACAGCAGCGAACTGCCGCCCAGCGTGAGCACCAGCACCGACCACGCCAGCGCACCCAGCATCTCGGGGTGCCAGTCCAGGGGGTAGGTCTCCACCAGGGCCAGTGGCACCGTGAGCACCAGCGCGGCCAGCAGCTGCACGGCATTGGCGCTGCGGACGTCGCAGGGCGCTACCCACCGCTTCTGGTACAGCGTGCCGGCCGTGATGCTGGCCAGCGCCACCACCGCCAGCGCCACGTTGCCCGGCTGGGCCATGCCCAGGTGCAGCTTGTGCCAGACCACCAGCACCAGGCCGGCCAAGCCCAGCGCCAGCCCCAGCCACTGCACGGGGCGAACGCGTGAAGCGCCAGTGCCGCCCACCATGGCGCTGAGCCACAGCGCCGTCAGCACCGGCTGCAGGCCCACGATCAAGGAAGCCATGCCCGCACCGAGCCCGGCCTTCACCGCCGCCCACACCCCGCCCAGGTAGCCCGCGTGCATCAAGAGGCCCGTGACAGCCAGGTGCGCCCATTGCAGGCGGCCCTGCGGCCAGCGCGCGCCCGACCAGGCCACCCAGGCGATGAAGATCAGCGCCGAGAAGAAGAAACGCAGGGCCAGGAAGTCCATCGGCCCGGCATGCGGCATGCCGAAGCGCGCGACCACGAAGCCCGTGCTCCAGATGAGTACGAAGACCGCCGGCACCGCGCGCTGGAGCGCGGCTGGACTCATCAGCGCCATGACGGGGCGGTAGCGTGGTCAGCGCGCCTTGGCGCGAATCTCGGGGATGGCCTTGCGCAGGTAGTACACCATCGACCAGATCGTCAGCACGGCCGACACCCACACCAGCACCGTGCCCCACCAGCGCGTATCGACCACGCCGAACAGCACGCCGTCGTACAGCAGGAAGGGAATGGCCACCATCTGCGAGGTGGTCTTCAGCTTGCCCAGCATGTGCACGGCCACGCTGCGCGAAGCACCGATCTGCGCCATCCATTCGCGCAGCGCCGAGATGGCGATCTCGCGGCCCACGATCACCAGCGCCACGATGGCATCCACCCGGCCCTGCTCCAGCAGCACCAGCAGGCAGGCGCAGACGAGGAACTTGTCGGCCACGGGGTCGAGGAAGGCACCGAAGGCCGAGGTCTGGTTGAGCTTGCGCGCGAGCCAACCGTCGAGCCAGTCGGTCAGCGCGAACAGCACGAACATGGCCGTGGCTACGAGGTTCTTCGTCGGCTCGGTCCAGCCGAGGTAGTACACGCCGATGATCAGCGGAATGGCGGCGATGCGCGCCCAGGTCAGCAGCGTGGGAATGGTGAAGAACATCCCGCGCATTGTGACGCTTGGCCGGCCTGCGTTCCCTCAGTCGTTGTCCAGGGTGCGCGGCTTGAAGCGGAGGTGGTCGTCGAAGAGGAAGGTCTCCACCACGCGCCAGGGCCGGGGCAGGCGCGAGACATCGCCATAGGGCGCGGCGCGGCGCACGGCCTCGATGGCCAGTTCCGTGGCACGCGGGCCCGTGGTGGGCTTGCGCAGCACCTTGATGGCGCGCACGCTGCCATCGGCGTTGAGGTCGACCTCCAGCACGGGTATGGCCAGCAGGCGGTCGGGCGCGCGGCTGGTGTAGGTGCTGTCGGGATGGGCTTCGATCAGCCGCTGCGCCATCTGCAGCCGCAGTTCGGCTTCAGACCGCGGCGCGCGCGGCGGGCCCAGCTTTACGTAGCGCGGGTTGCGCGGTATGGGGCCGCGGTCGGCCTTGCCGGGCGCGGCGGCCGCAGCCGGCGGCGGCTGCACGGCCGCAGGTGCTGCCGGCGCGGCG
>LJHT01000098.1 GCA_001295905.1 beta proteobacterium AAP51
ATTGCACAAGCGGCTGCGCGGGCCTGGTGGCACGCCGTTGGCAGTCCCGCTTAAGCGAGGGGTTAGGCCTCACTGGTGTGCAGCGGATAAAGAACCACGACTTCACCGTCTTCGACTTCACCATTCGGCTCGAAGCCGAGACCAAGGTAGAAGGGCCCAGGACCTCCTGGTTCGTCGACATACGAGGTGTAGAAATGGCGAATCCCCGGACGGGTTCGAACGTACTCGCCGACAAGTTTCATCGCCTCTCGTCCGATGCCTCGACGTTGGTGCTTTGCGGCGATCATGAAGCGCCACAGACCAATATTTGGTTCAAGCGGTGGCTCGTCCCTGAGCGACTCGTCTGCGAGCATAACGAAGCCGACAAGTTCATCATCGGCATAGATTCCACGATACCAAGCCTCGTTGCTGAAAAGCGCTTCAGAGAGGGAGATTGCGTTCGAAGCGACGAAGTGCTGCTGAGCGGCTGCGACGTTGAGCTTTGTGACGGCTCGTACCGTGTCGCTGGTGATTTCACGGAGCGTGACATGCATGACGGTAGTTCGTGTGAGGCCTAACGTTAGAGTTAACCCGGCCCGCGTAGGCAGGCGTTGCAAGCCCGGTCTGCGACGATGCTACGACAGGCGCGGCCCGGGCTTGCGACGCCTGCCGTAGCGGGTCCGGGTTGAACGATGTAGTTAGGCCGCACTGCGAAGCCTGGCGTTGGGGATGAAGCGGCTGATGTGGCTGGGCCAGGACGATGCGTGGTGATGACGTTCGCTGTCTTCTCTCGCCGCCGCTGACAATGCTGACCAAACCCTCGCTTCTCGGCTCGGCGGCGGAACAACAAACTGGCATTCTTAAGGCGTGTTCGTATGCGAGCTACTCTTTGGGAAGCACTTGGCCGGGAACGAGGTTCAAGTCGTTGTTGAGGTGGCGCGGTTGACGGCAGGACTGACGCTGACCTGGTCTTCTGCTCTGGTGCGCTGACCTGGATCCTCTGTGCGCGAGGAACAAAGGGGTGCGCGGGACGTAGTGAAGACGGGTGGTGCCGCGCACGCTGGGACATGAATGTGTGCGGCCTAACGTTCGAGTTCACCCGGGCCGCGGAGGCAGGTGTTGTAAGCCC
>LJHT01000099.1 GCA_001295905.1 beta proteobacterium AAP51
GATGGTGCCGATGATGTCGGCGATCTTCTTGCTGCTGGTGTTGATGTCTTCCATCGTGGTCACCACCTGGGCCACCACCGTGCCGCCGCGTTCGGCTGCCATGCTGGCCGAGGCGGCCAGCTGGTTGGCGGTGCGTGCGCTGTCGGCCGTCTGGCCCACGGTGCCGGTCAGCTGTTCCAGGCTGCTGGCGGCCTGCTGCAGGCTGCTGGCGGTCTGTTCCGTGCGGCCCGAGAGGTCCTGGTTGCCGGTGGCGATCTCGGCGCTGGCGGTGCCGATGCTGCCGCTGGTTTCGCTGATCTGGCCCACCACCTGGCGCAGGCGCCCCTGCATGCCCTGCAGCGCCGTCAACATGCGCGCGGCTTCGTCGCGGCCGGTGATCTGGATGCGCTCGGTCAGGTCGCCGGCGGCCACGCGGTCGGCCACCTGCGCGGCGTAGGCCAGCGGGCGCGTCAGCGAGCGTGCGAAGGCCACACCCAACGCCACCGCGCCCAGCAGGCACAGCACCGTCAGGCCGATCAGCCAGTTCAGCTGTGTGCGGGCTTCGGCAATAGCGTCGGTGGCATAGGCCCGGGCGCGCTCGATCTGGTACTCGGCATGGCGTGCGGACACGGCCAAGTAGCTGTCCGAGATCTTGGCGAAGCTGCCGTTGCCCAGGGCCACGGCGCTGGCCTGGTCGCCGGCCTCGATGGCGGCCCGCACCTTGTCGCGTTCGGCCAGCCACAGCGCGCGCGCGGCGCCCAGTTCCTTGCCCAGTTCCAGGCCCTTCGGGCTGGCTTCGATCTCGGCGAAGCGCTTTTGCACGCGCGTGGTGTCGGTGGAGATGGCGAGCACCTTCTCCTTGGTGGCGTTGAACAGCGCGGCGTCGGGGGCCAGCGACACCGAGCTCCAGCGTGCCACGGCTTCGCGGATGTTGGCGTCCCAGCGCTGCGACAGCGCGATGCGCTCGACCTGTGCGTCGGCGATCTCCCTGATCTGCTGCGAGACGAGGTTGAACTTGGCCAGCGAGAGGCCGGCCACGGCCAGCATGGCCAGCATCATCAAGCCGAGAACCAGCGTGGTGCGGCGTGCGATGGAAAGACTTTGAAGCATGATGTGCCCGTGGTTGGCGTGGGCTTCAGCGCCAATCGCGCTGGGCACCACAGTGAGATATCACTGTGGTTGTCGTCTTTCCGGGCGCCGTCTTGAGCGGCTTGAGCGGCCTAAGCGTCCTAAGCGTCCTAAGCGGCTTGAGGGGCCGGCAGCCTCTTCAGGCCGCCTGCAGGCGGAAAGCGCCCACCAGCCCGCCCAGGCGCGACACCTGGTCGTTCAGGCTCTCGGCCGCGGCGGCGCTCTGCTCCACCAGCGCCGCGTTCTGCTGCGTCATCTGCTCCAGCCCCGCCACGGCCTCGTTCACCTGGCGCAGGCCCGTGCTTTGCTCGCCCGTGGCGGCGCTGATCTCGCCGATGACATCGGTCACGCGCTGCACGCCGCCGACGATGTCGGTCATGGCAGCGCCGGCGTCCTGCACCAGGCGCGTGCCGGCTTCCACCTTTTCCACGCTGGCCTGGATCAGGCTCTTGATCTCGCGCGCGGCCTCGGCGCTGCGCTGCGCCAGGCTGCGCACCTCGCCGGCCACCACGGCGAAGCCGCGGCCCTGCTCACCGGCGCGCGCCGCTTCCACCGCGGCGTTCAGCGCCAGGATGTTGGTCTGGAAGGCGA